>NZ_FNBR01000004.1:2500-305806 GCF_900102405.1 Dyella sp. 333MFSha
CTGTGCGCCCTCCACGACGTGCCCTTTATCGTGAATGACGACGTCCCGCTCGCCCTGGCCACCGGCGGCGGGGTGCATCTGGGCCGCGAGGATGTGTCGATCGCCGAAGCCCGCGCGGAACTGGGCCCGGACGCCATCATCGGTGTCTCCTGTTACGGATCCCTCGAGCGGGCGAAGCAACTGGCGGGAGAGGGGGCGGACTACCTGGCTTTCGGCGCCATGTACCCGTCGACCACCAAGCCGCATGCCCCGGTCGCCCCGCACGACCTTTTGACGCAGGTCGCCCTCCTGGGCCTGCCGGTCGTGGCGATTGGCGGGATCACCCCCGACAATGGACGGGTCCTTATCGAAGCGGGTGCCGACTACCTTGCCGTGGTCTCCGCCGTTTTCGCCGCGCCCGATATCCAGGCCGCGACGCGCCGCTTCGCCGATCTTTTCGACTCACGTCCCGGAATCATTCAATGACCAGCAACCAGGAACTCTTCGCCCGCGCCCGCAAACTGCTGCCCGGCGGCGTCAATTCGCCCGTGCGCGCCTTCCGGTCAGTCGGGGGCGAGCCGTTCTTCACCGCCCGGGCTGACGGTCCCTTCCTCTGGGACGTCGAGGGCAAGCGCTACATCGATTACGTCGGCTCCTGGGGTCCCATGGTCGTCGGCCACAACCATCCGGCCGTGCGCGAGGCCGTCGAGCGCGCCGTGAAGAACGGCCTGTCGTTCGGCACGCCCTGCCCCGCCGAGGTCACGATGGCCGAGACCATCGTCGGCCTGGTGCCGTCGATCGACATGGTGCGCATGGTCAACTCGGGTACGGAAGCCACGATGTCCGCGATCCGCCTGGCGCGTGGTGCGACTGGCCGCTCGAAGATCGTCAAGTTCGAAGGCTGCTACCACGGCCACGGCGACAGCTTTCTGGTGAAGGCCGGTTCGGGCGCGCTGACCTTCGGCGTGCCGACCTCGCCGGGCGTGCCCAAGGCGTCGGCCGACCTTACGCTCACCCTCCCCTATAACGACATCGATGCCGCCCGCCTGCTCTTTACACAGGAAGGCAAGGAAATCGCCGCCCTAATCATCGAGCCGGTCGCCGGCAACATGAATTGCATTCCGCCGAAGGAAGGCTACCTTCAGGCCTTGCGCGACCTGTGCACCGAGCATGGCGTGCTGCTGATTTTCGACGAAGTCATGACCGGCTTTCGCGTGGCTCTCGGCGGCGCGCAGGCGCACTACGGCATCACGCCGGACCTGACCTGCTTCGGCAAGATCATCGGGGGCGGCATGCCGGTCGGTGCCTATGGTGGCCGCCGCGACCTGATGGAGCAGATCGCTCCTGCAGGCCCGATCTATCAGGCGGGCACCTTGTCGGGTAATCCGGTGGCGATGGCTGCCGGCCTGGCGATGCTTGAACTGATCCAGGCGCCGGGCTTCCATGACGATCTGGCGGCGCGCACCGTGAAGCTGACCGACGGCATCCTGGGCGCGGCGAAACGTGCCGGTGTGCCTTTCAGCGTCAATCGCGTGGGTGGGATGTTCGGGTTGTTCTTTACGGACGAAACCGTCGAGAGCTATGCGCAGGCGACCAAGGCGGATGTCGACGCATTCAACCGCTTCTTCCACGGGATGCTGGAGCGTGGGGTGTATCTGGCGCCGTCGGCGTTCGAGGCGGGGTTTGTGTCCAGCGCGCACGATGATGATGTCATCGCGGGGACGGTGGCGGTGGCAGGTGAGGTGTTTGCTTCGCTGTGATGTTTGCGGAGCAACGCATGAAGAGGCCGTGTCTGGCGTTAAATGCGGGGCACGCCTTCACTCGTTTTTTGCCGGGGTGAGGGTTCGCCAGCGGGCTGGCTCCTGCCGGAGCAGAGCATCGTCGATCCGGGCGGCAAGGCCGGCCGGATCGACAGGATCGCTCACGCGACCTGTGCTTCCTTGGTGAAGGCGTGCAGTGCCGCGCTGAGGCGTTCGAGGCCTTCCGCGGTTTCTTCGTCGGTGATGGTCAACGGCGGGACGATGCGCAGCACATCCGGGCCGGCTTGCAGAATCAGCAAACCATGCGCGGCGGCAAGGTCGAGGATTTCACCCGCCCGGCCCTTATAGGCATCACCGAGCACCGCACCGATCATCAGGCCACGCCCACGGACTTCCGAGAAGAGGTGCAGGTCGTGGTTGAGCTTGTTGAGTCCGGCGCGGATGTCGTTGGCCTGGCGTTCGACGTTGAGCAGCACGGCGGGCGACGAGATCTTCTTCAGCGCGACGCGGGCCACCGCGGCGGCCATCGGATTGCCGCCGAACGTGGTGCCATGCGCACCGAACTGCATGATGTCGGCGACCTTGGGGCCGACCAGCATCGCACCGATCGGGAAGCCCGCGCCCAGCGCCTTGGCCAGCGTGACGATGTCGGGCGTGACATGGTCGTGCGCGTGGGCGAACAGCGTGCCCGTCCGACCCATGCCGGACTGGATTTCATCCAGCACCAGCAAGGCGTCGTGCTTGTCGCAGAGCTCGCGTACGGCCTTGAGGAAACCGGGTTCGGCCGGCATGACACCGCCCTCGCCCTGAATCGGCTCCAGCATCACCGCCGACACGCCACCCTGCGCAAACGCTTCTTCCAGTGCGGGCACGTCGTTGAAGGCCACATAGCGGAAACCACCGGGCAACGGCTCGTAACCTTCCTGGTATTTCGGCTGCGCCGTAGCCGTCACCGACGCGAGCGTGCGCCCGTGAAACGAGCCCTTGAAGGTGATGATGACGCGCTCTTCCGGCGGGCGGCCCTTCGACGTGGCCCACTTGCGCACCAGCTTGATGGCGGCCTCGTTGGCCTCCGTACCGGAGTTGCAGAGAAAGACCCGCTCGGCGAACGGGGCGTGCTCGATCAGTTCTTCGGCCAGGCGCAGCGGCGGCTCGGTCCAGAAGACATTGCTGGCGTGCCAGAGCTTGCCGGCCTGCGTAGTCAGCGCGGCGACGAGGTCCGGGTCCTGATGACCCAGCGCATTGACGGCGATGCCCGCACCGAAATCGAGGTAATCGCGGCCTTCGGTATCCCAGACGCGGGAGCCCTTGCCATGGTCGAGGACGACGTCGCGTGGACGATAAACGGACAGCCAGTAGCGCTTGCCGAGGCCGATGAGATCGGAGGAATCGACAGGATGCGAGGACATGGAACGAACTCCCGGGCCCGGCCGCAGCGCCGGAACCCTTACAGATACGGATGGAATCGCACGGTACGCTCTGCGGTCCGACATCGAACCCGCATCGTATGATCGGCTGTACCGCGCGTGCAACGACTCTGTGACACGGCGCTTCAGCAGCTGAACGGCCACGCGCCGCAGCTCGATGGGAAAGTCCTTGCGAATCAAAGCACCTGCCACGTGGCACGGCGTTTGCTGCCTGTGGGACAAGGCCCTGTGAAGCCCGCGATGTTCGTTCGCCCGACGACCCTGCCAAGCCGAGCGACGAATGGGAACTCCCGGTCCCCCAGAGGACCGGGAGTTTTCTTCACTCCGCTGACGGATCAACGCAGCTGGTCGAGCGCCAGCTGGTGCTTCTTGCACAGGCGATAGACGGTGACGCGGGAGACACGCAGACGGCGTGCGCATTCGCTGATGTTGAACGCGCTGGCACGCAGACAATCGACGATCGCCTCGCGCTCGGCCGAGGTCCGGGCGCTGCCGAGGCTGTCCCGGTCGCCGCCGGGCGCGTCCGGCGTCAGCTCGAGATCCTCGGGCGTAATGAGGGCGTCGTCGGCGATGACGGCGGCGCGCTGCACGCGGTTCATCAGCTCACGGACATTGCCCGGCCACGGGAAGCCGTTCATCGCCTTGCGCGCGGCGGTACTGAAGGCGCGTGCGCGCGTGCCATAGGTTTCGCGGAACGCGTCGAGGAAATGCTGGGCGAGCAGCTCGATATCGCCGGCGCGCTCCCGCAGGGGCGGCATTCGCAGCCGGAGCACGTTGAGCCGGTAGAACAGGTCCTCGCGGAAACGGCCCTGGGCGACGGCCTTTTCCAGGTCCACATGAGTGGCGGCCAGCACACGGACGTCGACATGCACGGACTGACAGCTGCCGACGCGATCGATCGTTCCTTCCTGAAGCACACGCAGCAGATTGGTCTGGGCATCCAGCGGAAGGTCGCCGATCTCATCGAGAAATACGGTGCCGCCGTCCGCCGCCTCGAAATGGCCGATACGCCGTGCCGTCGCGCCGGTGAAGGCACCGCGCTCGTGCCCGAACAATTCCGACTGGACCAGGTTGGCCGGCAGCGCACCGCAATTGATCGCGGCGAACGGCTTTCCGTGACGGCCGGAGAGTTGATGCAGGGCGCGGGCGGCCATTTCCTTGCCGGTGCCTGTCTCGCCCGTAATGAGGAGCGGGAGTTCGACCGGCGCGAATTTTCGAATGTTCTGTGACAGTGCGCGAATGGCCGGGCTGTCGCCGGTCATTACGGTGGGGCGCTCGTCCGGCGGATCGAGACCACCCTCATACGGCACCCTGAGCAGCGCCTGGCGCAGGGCGGCGAACGACGACGCACCGTCGATGAGTTCGAGCGCGCAGGGCAAGGCGAGCCGGACGGCAGGGTCGCTGGAGGGCGTGTGTGGACCGGTGAGCCCGATCCAGGGCATGCCGGGATGCGACCGCTGCAGTTCGCGCAGGAGTTTCAGGGCTTCAGGAGCCGCCGAACGCAGGTCGACCACGGCGACGGCCGTCTCGCCGCATTCGGGCAGGTCGCCGCCCACACGACCGGGATCGGCCACCAACGTACGCCATCCCGCCCGGATCAGACCAAAGTGTTCCTCGACGCTCGGCCTGCCCACCCAGACGACACAGCGACCCGTCATTTCCCCGCGCGACATGCCTGCTCCTCACACGATACGTGGCCTGCTGCCGGCTCTCGCGGATTCATGACCGGACCCGCCGCCGGCACCCCCTGCTGGCCGACAAGCCCCACATCGCCACTCGGTTGTCAGCCGGCGGCGACAGGGAGAGACGGTACCGCTGCCTGCCGGAAGCGGCCATACGCCAAACGGGCTAGCTCTCGTGACGCCGCGGAATAGCTGTCGCGGTAGCTACAGAAACAAATCGGGCAGCAGCGGTTCGCCGGGCACCACGGCGTAGCGGTCGAAGTCGGTGACACCCTGCTCGCGAAGGATGTCTTCATCGATGACGAAGTGCCCGGTGTAATCACGGGAAGGCTGCGTCAGGATGGCATGCGCCGCATCTGCCACGATCGCGGGCGTGCGGCAGTTCTGCGGGCGGACGCCATCGATCATGGCGATGGCCGCCGTGGCGATCACCGTCCGGGGCCACAAGGCATTGACGGCGATACCCATCGGCGCGAACTCGGGCGCCATACCCAGGACACAAAGGCTCATGCCGAACTTGGCGATCGTGTAGGCCACATGCGGCGCGTACCACGTCGGGTCGATGCTAGGCGGAGGCGACAGCATCAGCACGTGCGGATTCGCGGCTTCTTTCAGGTACGGCAGGCAGGCCTGCGTCACCAGGAACGTGCCGCGGGTGTTCACCTCGTGCATCAGGTCGAAGCGTTTCATCGGCGTGTCTTCGACACCCTTGAGCCAGATCGCGCTGGCGTTGTTCACCACGATGTCGATGCCGCCGAAGCGCTCGGCCGCCGTAGCCGCCGCCATGCGCACCTCGGCTTCCTCACGGATGTCCACTTTCAGCGGCAGCGCCACGCCACCTTCCGCTTCGATCTCGGCGGCTGCGCTGTGGATGGTACCCGGCAGCTTCGGATTGGCCACGCTGCTCTTGGCCGCGATGACGATGTTGGCGCCGTCACGGGCCGCGCGCTTCGCGATCGCCAGGCCAATACCGCGCGACGCGCCGGTGATGAACAGCGTCTTGCCCTTCAGCGATGTCATGGTGGTAACCCTTAGGCGCGCTGGAAGCGCGGGAGGATGTCACGCAATTCGGCCAGGCGTTGCAGCGGATCGTCGAGTTCGAGCATGTGCTGGCATTCGTTCGGATCCAGCGGCAACAGTTCGGAAAGGCGAAAACCGACCCAGCTCGCATCGTCGGCGCGCTCGGCCATGTCATGACGCCACGGCGGCATCATCTGATCGGCGAGTCGCTCCAGGATCGTCGCGAGCAAGCCGAATTCCGCCGGCAGTTCCATCTTCGGTTCGTCGACCCACGGGGCGATGTCCCCGCGCACCTGGCCATCCGAACGCACGCGCGTGCGGGTGACGCGAAAGCGCTGACCGCCCTGTGCGACGATGCCGAGCAGGCCGTCCTCACTGGTATGAAAGTCGGTGATGGTGGCCAGCGTGCCGACGGCGGCGGGCACCGCGGGCTGTCCCGCCTCACGGCCCTCGAGAATCATGCAGACGCCGAACGCGCGACCGGTCCGCGAGCATTCGCGTACGAGGTCGATGTAGCGCGGTTCGAAGATGCGCAGCTGCAGGTGACCGCCCGGAAAGAGGACGTTCGACAGGGGAAACAACGGCAGATCGGGTGCGGGCGTGGTGGCAGCCATGCCCCTGAGTCTAACCTGCGTCCAGCGCGTTGAAGAAGCGCCGGGGCGCTCCTTCGAAACCACCGTTGGACATGAAGACGACCTGGTCGCCGTCCGCCGCTTCGGCCACCAGTGCGTCTATCAGGGCATCCACGGTGGAGGCGGTGGTTCCGCGGCCACCGAGTGCGCCGGTCACCTTGCCCGCGTCCCAGGCCAGCTCGGGACGATGCAGGAACACCACACGGTCCGCATCGGCGAGCGAAGGCGCCAGCGCATCGGCATGCGCGCCGAGACGCATCGAATTGGAGCGCGGTTCGAGTGCCACGACGATGCGACCCTTACCGACTTTGGCGCGAAGGCCGGCCAGCGTCGTGGCGATGGCGGTCGGGTGATGGGCGAAGTCGTCGTAAACGGTGACGCCCTTTGCCTGGCCGATCAGCTCCATCCGCCGCCGGGCACTGGCGAAATCGGCGAAGGCCGGCAGCAACGCCACGGGATCGGCACCGGCGGCGGTGGCTGCCGCCAGCGCGGCCAGCGCGTTCATCACGTTGTGACGCCCGAGCGAACCCCAGCGAATCTCGCCGAGCACGGTGTCACCACGGCGCACACGGAAGTGCGAACCGTCGGCGGCGATCAGCTCGGCACGCCAGTCGCCCGCGTCGATGCCGAAGGTCTCCACCGGCGTCCACGCACCCATGGCCAGCACCTCGGCCAGATACGGATCCTCGGCGTTGACGATCAGCCGGCCATTGCCGGGCACCGTCCGCACGAGATGGTGGAACTGGCGCTGGATGGCGGCCACGTCCGGGAAGATATCCGCGTGGTCGTATTCGAGGTTGTTGAGAATGGCGATGCGCGGGCGGTAATGGACGAACTTGGAGCGCTTGTCGAAGAACGCCGAGTCGTACTCGTCCGCTTCGATGACGAAGGGCTTACCGGTGCCACGCCGCGCGGACACGTCGAAGTTGCCCGGGACACCTCCGATCAGGAACCCGGGCGACTGCCCCGCGGCTTCGAGCAGATGCGCCAGCAAGCTGGTGGTCGTGGTCTTGCCGTGGGTGCCGGCGACAGCCAGCACCTCGCGTCCGCCCAGCAGCGTCTCGCCCAGCCATTGCGGGCCGGAGATATAACGCAGGCCCGCGTCGAGCATGTACTCGACGGCCGGGTTGCCGCGCGTCATCGCGTTGCCCACCACCACCAGATCGGGCGCGGGCTGCAGGTACGCCGCCTTGTACCCCTGCATCAGACCGATGCCGAGCTGCTCGAGCTGGGTGCTCATGGGCGGGTAGACGTTGGCGTCCGAACCCTCGACCGTCAGGCCGAGCTCACGCGCCAGCGCGGCGACTCCTCCCATGAAGGTGCCGCAGATACCGAGGATATGGACGCGCACGGGGGTCAGGCGCTGGCGGCCTTGACGCCACCGGGCAGCACATCCAGCACGCGCTGGGTGACCTCGTCGAGTTCGCCGACGCCGTCGACGACCTGCAGCTTGCCGCGCTGCTTGTAGAAGTCGGCTACCGGAGCGGTCTGGTCGGCATAGATGCCGAGACGCTTCTTGACCGTGTCCGGGTTGTCGTCGGGACGGCCTTCCTTCTCGAAACGGACTTCGCAGCGACCGATGATGGCCGCGTCGGGCACCTCGAGCTTGACCACCACGTCCAGCGGCTGGCCGATACGGGCCAGCACGGTGTCCAGCGCGTCGGCCTGGGCCAGATTGCGAGGGTAGCCGTCGAGGATGAAGCCCGGCCCGGCGTCCGGCTCGCCCAGACGGTGCTCGATGATGCCGAGCATGATGTCGTCGGGCAGCAGCTGACCGGCGTCCATCAGGCCCTTGGCCTTGAGGCCGAGCTCGGTGCCTGCCTTAATCTCACCGCGCAGAAGATCGCCGGTGGAGATGTGCGGCACGCCGAGGCGCTCCTTGAGGCGGGTGGCCTGAGTACCTTTACCGGAGCCGGGGGCGCCGAATAGCACGAGTCGCATTGATGCTCCGTTCGTCGGACATGCGGGGTAACCCCGCCGCCGGACACAAGAAAATGGGTCTCAAGGTAACGGGCGGGGCGCCACGCCGTCAAACAGGCGACATGTCGCAGGTGTAGGGCGGTTTGACGTGGGTCGCGTTACCCTGCCTGCTCCGCTCCCGCAGAAGGACCCGAAGCATGGCCGCCGGCAAAATCCTCTACGCCCAGTCGGGCGGCGTCTCCGCCGTCATCAACGCCACCGCCGCCGGCGTCATCGAGACCGCCCGGGACAAGGGCATCCCCGTCTATGCCGCGCGCAACGGGATCCTCGGCGCACTGCGCGAGGAGCTGATCGACACGACCAGGGAAGCCAAGGCGAACATCGCCGCGCTGAAGCACACCCCGGGCGGCGCCTTCGGCTCCTGCCGCTACAAACTCAAGTCGCTCGAAGAGAACCGCGCCGAATACGAGCGCCTGATCGAGGTCTTCAAGGCGCACGACATCCGTACCTTCCTTTACAACGGCGGCAACGACTCGGCGGACACGGCCAACAAGGTCTCCAGGATCGGCCAGGCACTCGGCTACGAGGTCAACTGCATCGGCGTGCCGAAAACCATCGACAACGACCTGGTGGTGACCGACACCTGCCCGGGCTTCGGCTCCGTGGCCAAGTACACCGCCATCGCCGTCCGCGAAGCGAGCCTGGACGTCGCCTCCATGGCCGACACCTCGACCAAGGTGTTCATCATCGAGGTCATGGGCCGCCACGCGGGCTGGATCGCCGCGGCCGCCGGGCTGGCGGGCTCGGGACCCAACGATGCACCGCACGTCATCCTGTTCCCGGAGAACGTGTTCGACCCCGAGGCCTTCCTGGCCAGGGTGCAGGCCACGGTCGAGAAGGTCGGCTACTGCACCGTCGTGGTATCCGAGGGGGTGAAGAACAAGGAGGGCACGTTCCTGGCCGAGTCCGGCGCGCGCGATGCGTTCGGCCATGCGCAGCTCGGCGGTGCGGCACCGGTGCTGGCGGCTCTCGTTCGCGAGAAGCTGGGCTACAAGTATCACTGGGCGTTGCCCGACTACCTGCAGCGCTCGGCACGGCATGTCGCATCCAAGACGGACGTCGATCAGGCGTACGCGGTGGGCAAGAAGGCGGTGGAGTACGCCGCCGAGGGGCTCAACGCGATCATGCCGGTGATCGTGCGTGTGTCCGATGAGCCGTATAAGTGGAAGATCGAAGCGGCACCGCTGGACAAGATCGCCAATCACGAGAAGAAGATGCCGAAGAACTTCATGTCGAAGGATGGCTTTGGAATCACCGCGGCGGCGCGACGGTATCTGGCGCCGCTGATCGTGGGCGAGGTGCCCCCGCCCTATGGCGACGATGGGCTGCCGATGTATGTGACGCTGAAGAATGCTTCGGTGCCGAAGAAGCTGAGGAAGTTCAAGCCTGGGTGACGTGTCGCGTCGGGCCGGCGGCGCGCGGGGCGCGCCGGCGGTCGTCGCGGTGTGGGTCGCGCGCAGGCGCGCTCCTACAAGATCACCGTGCACATGTAGGAGCGCGCCTGCGCGCGATGCTCCGACCGCGGGCATGCAGGTCACCGCGGGCATGTGGGTCACCGTGCACATGTAGGAGCGCGCCTGCGCGCGATGCTCGGACATCAGCCCAACACCCCCCGCATCAACCCCAGATCCCGCACGAACTCCGCATACCCCGCCTCTCTCGCCTCGGCATCCGGCAAGCGCAGCAGATACGACGGGTGCACCGTGGCCATCGCCTTCCGTCCATCGGGCAGGTCGATCCACTCGCCACGTTGCGCCATCAGGCGGAACGACGAACCGAACACCGCCTGAGCCGCCATGGCGCCTAGGCAGACCAGGGCCTCGGGCTGGACACGATCAATCTCGGCCGCGAGCCAGGGCCGGCACGCGGCCTGCTCCTCCGCGTTGGCGCGCTTGTGCAGCCGCACCTTCCCGCGCGGCTCGAACTTGAAGTGCTTCACCGTATTGGTGACATACAGCAGGTCGCGCTCGATCCCCGCCTCTTCCAGCGCGCGGTCGAACAGTTTGCCGGCTGGCCCGACGAACGGCTTTCCGGCCAGATCTTCCTGATCGCCCGGCTGCTCGCCGATCACCACCACCTTCGCGTGCACCGGGCCTTCGCCGAAGACCGTCTGCGTCGCAGGCTTCCACAGGTCGCAGGCGCGGCATTCACGGGCCTGCGCGCGCAACGCCGTGATACTGCCTTCGGGCGCCGCCGCGACCGCTTTCTGAAGCGGCGTGATTTTCTTCTTCGGAATCGTCGGCTGTTTGTCGACCATCGCCTGCATCCTCGGTAACGCGTCGCGGACCAGGCCCGGAATGAGCTTCGCTTCCGGCAGGTTCTTCCAGTACTTCACCGGCATCTCGCGACGCATCGCATCCACTTTCAAGCGGGCCGGATTGAAGATGCTCGCGTAGTACGTACGCCAGAGATCTTCGAGCGCATCGTCGGTGGGTGCATCCGCCCTGCTCGCACCCGGCCCGAACGACAGCGTCTCGCCATTCCAGTGCGCCGTGCGTGACGGCGTCAGCAGGGACCAGTGCATGCCGGTGAAGCGGCGCACGAAAAATGGCGCGACGCGTTTGACGATGTCGTACGACGGCTCGAACCAGGCGACGTAGACCGTGTCCTCCCCATGCCGGACTTCACGAAAGCGCACGAACGCCTTCATCTTGTGCATGTCGCGGCTGACCTGCTTGACGCAGGTGTGCGCCCAGGCGACATCGTCGTCGGTAGCGATGCGCAGCAAGGCTTTCTCACCGTGCGCCAGCCGCCACAGCATGCGGTAGAGCGTCGCGTGGCGACGCCTGTCGGTATGCGCCAGCACGGCGCTGGCGACATTCAGAAAGTCGCGGGGGACGGCGGGAACGCTGGTGCGCACAGGCGGAGGAATCGCGTTGTCGCCGGCGAACAACCCGCCGGTGCCGCCGCCCTCCCAGTCCACTTCGGACGGTTCGATGTCGGCCAGTAACAGTGCCCGGGCCTTGCCACGCCACTCGTCGAAGTCCGACGGATCGTCCAGCGTAACGACGCGCATGATCAGCCGAAAAGATCCGGCTGCGAGGGCTCGCGCAGATCGCGGCGAAGCGCGACGCTCTCGTGATCCCCGCGCGGGCGGTGATCGACCGTCTCGACGAAGGGTGCCACTTTCTTCACCGGCACGCGCAGGCGAATGAGATCGTCGTAGCGGATACGCCGGTGCCCGCGCATCGCGATCATCTTGTCGACCGTCTTGACGCCAAGGCCAGGCACGCGCAGCAAGGTCTCGCGTGGCGCGCGGTTCACATCGACGGGGAACTGATCGCGGTGGCGAAGCGCCCAGGCCAGCTTCGGATCGACGTCGAGCGACAGCATGCCGTCGTCGCCCGGCGGCGCGATCTCATCGGCGCCGAAGCCGTAGAAGCGCATCAGCCAGTCCGCCTGGTAGAGGCGATGCTCGCGTACCAGCGGCGGTGGCTTCAGCGGCAGGATCTTCGACGCGTCGGGGATCGGGCTGAAGGCCGAATAGTAGACGCGACGCAGCCGGTAATTCGTATACAGGTTGGTGCTGGCCGAGAGCACGTCGCGGTCGCTGGCATCGTCGGCACCGACGATCATCTGCGTGCTCTGACCGGCAGGCGCGAAGCGAGGCGCCTTCTTCTCCGCCTTGGCTTCGTCGATGGACAGGCGCAGGCGACCCATCGCGCTGCGGATGTCACCCAGGTGTTTCTCCGGCGCCAGCGACTTCAAGCCGCCTTCGGTCGGCATCTCGACGTTGATGCTCAGGCGATCCGCCCAGCGACCGGCGGCGTCGATGAGTTCAGGTGACGCGTCGGGAATGGTCTTGAGGTGGATGTAGCCGCCGAACTTGTGCTCGGTGCGCAGCGTACGTGCCACGCGGACCAGCTGCTCCATCGTGTAGTCGGGCGACTGGATGATGCCTGACGAGAGAAACAGGCCTTCGATGTAATTGCGCCGGTAGAACTCGAGGGTGAGATTGACCACTTCCTCGGCCGTGAAGCGCGCTCGGGGCACATTGCTGCTGCGCCGGTTGACGCAGTACACGCAGTCGTAGACGCAGAAATTGGTGAGCAGGATCTTCAGCAGCGATATACAGCGGCCGTCCGGCGCGTACGCATGACAGATGCCCATACCTTCGGTCGAGCCGATGCCCCCGCTTTTCAGCGAGTTGCGGCCTTTGCCACCGCTGGATGAGCAGGACGCGTCGTACTTCGCGGCGTCGGCGAGGATGGCGAGTTTGTCGGAAAGCTTCATGGGGGAAGTGATGGTGCCAAAACCGGGCCGGGCCTGCGTGAAGGCCGCCGATCGAGCGATTACCCCGCCAGCGACCCGCCCGTTATCATCCCTGCTTTAAACACCGGCACCCACCATGGACCTCATCATCCGTCACGCCACGCTTCCCGACGGCCGCAAGGACGTCGACATCGGCATCGAGGGCGGACGATTCGCAGCGATCCAGCCGGCGCTTCCGGCAAAAGGCGTCGAAGAGATCGACGCGCAGGGCCGTCTGGTCAGCCCGCCGTTCGTCGACGCGCATTTCCACATGGATGCGACGCTGTCGCTGGGCCTGCCGCGCCTCAACGCCTCCGGCACCCTGCTCGAAGGCATCGCACTGTGGGGCGAACTCAAGCCCGACCTCACGCAGCAGGCGCTGGTCGACCGCGCCATGGCCTACTGCGACATGGCGGTGGCCCAGGGCCTGCTCGCCATCCGCAGCCACGTCGATATCTGTGACGACCGCCTGCTGGCGACCGAGGCCCTGCTGGAGGTGAAGCGCCGCGTCGCGCCCTACCTGCATCTCGAACTGGTCGCTTTCCCACAGGACGGGGTGCTCCGTTCACCGACCGCGAAGGCCAACCTGGTCCGCGCCCTCGACATGGGTGTGGACGTGGTCGGCGGCATTCCGCACTTCGAACGCACGATGGCCGACGGCGCGGCATCCGTCCGCTGGCTGTGCGAACTCGCCGCCGAGCGTGGCCTGCGGGTGGATATGCATTGCGACGAATCCGACGACCCGCTGTCACGGCATATCGAGACGCTTGCGGCGGAAACGGTGCGCACGGGCCTGCAGGATCGCGTCACCGGATCGCATCTCACCTCGATGCATTCGATGGACAACTACTACGTGTCCAAGCTGGTGCCGCTGATCGCCGAGGCGGGCGTGCATGCCATCGCCAATCCGCTCATCAACATCACCCTGCAGGGCCGGCACGACACCTACCCGAAGCGTCGCGGCATGACGCGCGTCCCCGAGTTGCTCGATGCGGGCGTCAATGTCGCGTTCGGCCACGACTGCGTGATGGATCCCTGGTACGGCATGGGCTCCGGCGACATGCTGGAAGTGGCACACATGGGCCTGCATGTGGCGCAGATGACCTCGACACGGGGCGTCGCACATTGCTTCGACGCGGTGACGGTCAACGCTGCGCGCGTCCTCGGGCTGGAAGGCTACGGGATTCAGCCGGGCCACCGTGCGGACTTCGTTTTACTGCAGGCGGGGGACGCCTTCGAGGCCATCCGGCTGAAAGCGGCCCGTCTTCTGGTCGTTCGGGGCGGAAAAATCCTTGCCCGCGCACCTGAACGGCATTCGTCGCTCTTCCTGACGGAACGCCCGTCAAATCTGACACTTGAGTTCCGGCCGGGATCGATTTCCTGAACCGACCGGTTCAATAGCTGTCGCGACAGTGAACGCTTTCGTGAACCTTTCAAAATGTAAGACTTTGCGTTCAGCTTTCCCTTCATAGCATCCGAATCGTCGATCGGCCGTAGCAAGTTACGGCGAGACGATCGTCCAGGAGACAGGCTATGAAAATGATGCTTCGTACCGCTTTTGCCGCGCTCGCCATGGTCGCCACGACCGCTGCGTTCGCCGACGACCACCGCGATCACGATCGTCATGGTGACTACCGTGGGCACGATCGCGGCCATGACCGTGGCGACTGGCATCATGACAACGGCTGGCACGGTCACCGTCCGCCGCCCCCGCCGCCGCCGCGCTACTACGGCGGGTATCACCACGGGCCGGATCACTACTACCGTCCGCCCCCGCCGCGGTACTACGGCCACTGGGAGCGCGGGCACCGCTACGCCGGTCGCAACGTCGTCGTGTACGACTACGGCAGCTACCGCCTGCGCCCGCCGCCGCGAGGCTACCACTGGGTCCGCGAGAACAACGATTTTCTGCTCGTCGCTGTGGCGACCGGCATCATCCTCGACATCGCTACGCGCTAAAGCACGCTTACCGGAGACTCGCTCATGAAGATGCTTACCAGAATAGTGTTCTGCATCGCCGCGGCTGGCGCGATCGCTCCGGCTTTCGCCTTTGCACCGGCACCGCAGGACTGGCACCACGACGATCACGACAATCGCAACGATCACCGCGACGACCACCGCGACGACCATCGCGACCATCGGGACGACCGCCACGACGATCGTCATGCCGACTGGCACCCGCGCCCGGGCGGCCACTGGGAGCGCGGTCACCGCTATGACGGTCGTGTGGTCGTCGTGAACGATTATCGCGAACGTCACCTGCGTGAGCCGCCACGTGGCTATCACTGGGTGCGCGCCGATAACAACGATCTGCTGCTGGTCGCCATCACGACGGGTGTGATCGCGGAGATTCTGTCGCAGTAAAGGGTGCACGCGTTGCTCACGGTTCGATAACGATCCAGGCGCGACACTGCCCCTGGGCCACGATGGCCCGGGGGTTTTCACATGGACGTCGTCAACTATCAGACAGATCCGTATGCCTGCCTGACTACCCCTGTAGTCGGGGGCGTGGATACGCCGCCGGAGGGCCTTGACTGGTCCGCCTCGAGCACTGGGTCCTCGGTACTGAGGCTGCCTCTTCCTCTGTCGCGCTGGCGCGACGCCTCGCCCTCACTGGCCCTCTTTTACGGCAGCGATGCGGGCAACGGTGTGTTCGGTCTGGGCTTCCACGTCCCCGTTCCCTCCATTCGACGAGACACCACCGAGGGCGTGCCCCGGTTTGACGATTCGGATGGCTACGTCGGTCCGGATGGCGAGCGCCTGGTCGCCACAGACTCGCGCACCGTCGACCAAATCGGCGGCATCGCGCTGCCGCATATCTGGAAAGCGGTCCGGTATCGACCGCGAGTCGACTCACGGTCGGACCGGATGGAACAGTGGAGTGCCGAAGGAAAGACACCCCTCTGGGTCGTACATGCCGCTGACGGCTCGATAGCCGTCTACGGCCACGACGACACGACAACACTCCGTAAGGCCGCCAGGCCGTCCGACATCGCCGTCTGGTTCCTTTGCGAGAGCGTCACGGCCCGCGGCGAGCATGCGGTCTACAGCTATCGCGCGGAGGACGGCCACGGCGTCGCCGACACTCGCGACACATGTGCCGCCCGATACCTCTCCCACATCCGCTACGGGCATCGGCGAGGCAGCCTCGCGCCATTCGCGTTCGTACCCCCCGTACAGCCGCTGACCTTCTATTTTGAAGCGATTTTCGATTACGGCCAACGCACGCTCGACCCGGACATTGGGCCACCCTATGCCGAGGACCGTCCATGGTCCACACGCCGGGATCCCTTTTGCGATGTCGACTATGGCTTCGAGCATCGCACTCTTCGTCTCTGCCGGCAGCTCCTGATATACCACCGACTGCCCGCCCTCGGCCCCGACCCCGTGCTGGTACGGCGCGTCCTGTTCGAATACGACGAACAGCCGTGGTTGACCCGTATGACTTCGCTGCAAACGCTGGCTTACGGCGCGCAGGGTGACGTCGAACGATCGCCCCGGGTGGATATCGCCTGGACGGATTTCGATTCTGCCGATGCGAGCGCACATCCCCTGGACAGTGCGTCCGGCGTCGACGATGGATACCGCGCAACACTGATCGACCTCTACGGCGACGGCATTCCCGGCATTCTCAACCGCGAGTGCGAGACATGGACCTACCGCGAGCCGGTTCGCGCAACAGGTGGCGAGGATGCCATCACCTACGGCACGCCGGTGGCACTGGCAATCCAGCCATCGATCAGAGGCTTCGATGCGAGTGTTCACCCAAGCCAGGGGGCTGTCTTCGTCGGTGCGCCGCCGGCCGTGCCCGCGCGGCGGATGCTGGCGGACGTGACCGCCGACGGGGCCTTGTCATGGATCGTCGCCGATCCCGCACTGCGCGGCTATTTCACACTGCGCTCCGATCGGACCTGGTCGGCCTTCCAACCGTTCCCATCGATTCCGATGGATTTCCGGCATCACGACGTTCAGTGGGCCGATCTTACCGGTGCGGGGCAGATGGACATGCTTCTGATCTCCAGCCATGCCGTCATCTGGTGGCCGCGGAATCGACATGGGTATGGCCGGGCAAGGAAAGTCGCACACGAGAGCGACGGGCTGCCACTCGCGGCCTCCCCGAATACCTACGTCGGCTTTGCACCGGTCCTTTGCAAAGGGACGGCTCAGCTCGTCCGCGTCAATGAAGATGGCATCGTGGAGTGCTGGCCTGGCCTGGGCTACGGCCATTTCGGGCAAGCCGTCCATGTCGGAACGATCGATCTGCCCGGCGTTGCACTGGAGCGATCACGCCTGCATTTCGCGGACATCGAGGGCAAGGGCGTAGCCGACATCCTCTACTGCGACAGCAAGGCGCTTCTTTGGTATCGCAATCTTTCGGGACACGGTTTTGCACCCGCCATCGCGTACGCGTGGCCCGACGGCCAACGCTACGAGCGCACGTGGACCGTATCGTTCGCGCCTGCGCGCGGCGACGGCATCAGCGCGATCATCTCCCTGCCGCACGTCGGTAACCGCCTCAAGCCACGGCATTGGCGCATGGACTTCTTCCACGTGCCACCCCATCGCATCTGCGGCACCGACAATCATCGGGGGGCGTCCACCGCTGTCACTTACCGGGCGTCGGGACACACCACACTGGATGACAAGGCAGCGGGCAGGTGCGTGACGTCACACCTGCCGTTCCCGTTGCTCACCACAAGCATGATCGAAACGTTCGATGCCACGTTTCAAACCTCGCACCGCATCTCTTTCGAATGGAGGGACGGCTACTACGATCCGATCGATCGCCGCATGCGCGGCTTCGCCTTTCGCCAGGAGCGCCGTGAACAGCGTACCGCGATGCCGGGCCTCACATCCGACGTCCTGACGCGTCGCTGGAACTACGTCGGGAACGCGGATATCGACAGCCGTCGAGATGGCTTCGATGTATCGGATGCTCAAGCCATCGGTGTGGGACCGGACCTCTTCAGCCGCTGGACGGGAAACGGCGACGTGATCATGGATCCTGCGGACCCTTTCCCCGATGGGGATCGATGGCGCTCACTGGCAGGTCTCGAACGACGTTACGAAGTGTTTACCGTAACCGACACCTCGGTGCGGAGCACGCCCCTGAAGGTAGTGGAATGGCGCTATCTCGTCAGGCAACTACGTCAGGAAGACGATGGATCCCCCGCCACCTCGTCGTGCCTGCCGATCGAAATACTGACCTACGACTATGAGGACAGCCCTGTCGACCCCCGTCGCCTGCACAGCTTCGCCCTCGACAACGACGTACACGGCTGCCCTGGCCTCGTTATCGAGATCGCGTGTTCACGACGCAACGCAGCTTCACCGTATAGCCAGCCGGAAAAACAGAGGCTTTGGGAAGACTCACACGACAGGAGCCAGGAGCGTCATCACGTCACCCTTACACGACGAACCTGGTGGCACCTCACCGATCCCGACGCGTACTGCCTCAGGGTGCCATCCGAAACGCGGGTGCATGCCTCGTTCGTCGCAAATGACAACCTGAGCGAACATGACATGCGTTATGAGACGTTCGCGCGGGACCCGACATTCGCGCCCAACGATGACGTCCGGCTGGTCACACTTACCCGGGTAGTTTACGCATCGGATCCGGCGGTACCGCCGGCCTTTCCCCCGCTTCCACGATCGATGCTTATCGCCGGCATGGATGAGGAGGCTCTGGCCGAATGCCGCCTGGTACTGGACCCGACTGCGCTGGACGAACATCTCGCGCGCGGTGGTTGGCGCCCCCTCGTCGCATCACTGCTCGGCGACAACGAGTCATTGCAGGCGACTGAGCACGACCTGTGCGACTACGCTTCAGAGGACGACTGCTTCGCCGTTATCCGCCATGCGGCCTGCGCGACGACAGATGCCGTCACCTTCGTACGCGATGAGGCCGGCTTATTCGTAACGGGCTGGACCTGTCCCGGCGATTTGCACATGGAGGCAAGCTACGACTACCGGGCACTCCTGCCCCGGCGGGTCGTGGACGCGAATGACAACGTGCATGAGACGGCGTTCGATGCATCGGGTCGAGTGCTGGCCACCAGTTTTCACGGTAGCGAGCACGACAGCGGCGGGCGCAGCGTCGAGGTCGGATTTGAATCGCTCGAAGACTGGTCCGTCCCCTTGGACAGACGACCGTCTGCCGCACTCGCCGCGGCGAAAAGCACACTGGGGAACGTCGCGGAAGTGTTCCGTTACGCATCGGAAGCGCCGGCGCATGTCGTGAGACTTACCGCGGACCGTTATCCCGGGGATCCCGCCTCGCAGGTACAACAGACCGTCTGGCACCGGGACGGGCTGGGCCGGGTCGTCTGCACGGCGCAGCGCAGCGCGACGGACACCGCGGCTGACTGGGTGAAGCACACCCGCATACCGGCGCCGGGCTCCGGAGAAGCGCTGCAGATCTGCCGTGCGCACACATCCGCGGATTGGCGCTTCACGGCCGGAAACACCGGACCGGCTACCCACATCGGATACGACGCGCTCGATCGCATCATTCACGTAACCGATGGTGTCGGGCGAATCCGTCGGGTCAGCTATCACGCGTGGTACACCGTTGACGAAGACGAAAACGCCACCGCCGAAAGCGATATGTCGGTGCATCCGGGCTCCCCGTCACTGATCGCCATCGGCACAAACGGGCGGCCGATGAGGGAGTGTCGATATCTTCGCCGCAGCGTCACCGACGCGCCCGTTCTTCAGCTGACGAGGCGTGACGCGGACGCCGCCGGCCGCACCTTGCGTCACTACGACGCCCGCTCGGTGGGGCGCGACGAAGCTGTGCGCCGTGAGTCCGCACATCTCGGCGGCACGCGTTCGTGGAGCGCGGATGCCGGGGAATGGTGGCGGGTTGGCGCCGACACCGGTGATGATCTCTGGATCCGCGACGCTCTGGGCCACGAGCATGTCTTTCTTCGCGACCGGGCAGGCCGTCTCACGGACGTGCACTCGCGCAGCGGCGAAACCGGGGAGGTTCGCCGGGTGATGCGCGTCGATTACACGACGCCCTCCATCGCACGGCGCGAGGCCAATCTGGCGGGTTTTCCCGCCGCCACGTTCGATGCGGGAGGAAGCGAGGTGGTTTCGCGTGCGGCACTCACCGGTGAAGTCCAGGCGACGGAGCGCCGGATCATCGTTAGCGACGAGGCCGACTGGCCCGCAAGCGGAGACGGCGGCCAACTCGAAAGCACCGCCTATCTGACCACGGCGCAGTACGATGCCCTGGGGCAGCCTCTTGCGCTGATCGACGCGCAAGGCAACGCGAGGCAATTCGCGTACGACGTCGCAGGGCGGCTGGCTGCCGCATCCTTCGTCGCCAACGCGGCAGGTGGTGGCGATTACGACGTGGCGACGAGTCTCCGCTACGAAGCCGATGGCCTGCTCGCGTCCCGCGTCGGGCCGGGAGAAATCCTGTGCACACAAGACCACGATGCCAGAGATGGTCGCCTCACGAGAACTCGCGCGGTCATGCCCGACGGCCGGATCGTCGTGGACCGTACGTTTCGTTACGATCCTGCCGGGACGGTGATCCGCATCGACGACGCGAGCGCTCCTTTCGCCGGAAGTGAAACGACTCACCGGTCGTTCCGCTATGACAGCACGGGTCAACTTGTCGAAGCCACCGGCCGCGAGCAGGACGCTGCCGGACGCGGGCCCGATCTCCCACCTCCGCTGACACTGCCTCCCGATGCCGGCGAAACTCTTCCGCGCGCTTACTCGCGAGCCTTCGACTACGACGCCAACGGCAATATCACGAGCATCATGCATTCGGTGGAGGGAGACGAGAGTGCCAGCTATACGCAACACATGACCATCGCCCCCCTTTCCAATCGCTCGGTGCCGGCTGAGCCGGGGCTACGTCCGGAGGATGTCGATGCGCGCTTCGACGGCGCGGGGCATATGCTGGCGCTCGCGCCCACTGGCCCAGCGTTGCTCTGGAACGTGCAGGGCCGTCTCCAGGAGGTCGTCGCACCGACGCCGGAACATTACACCTACGCAGCTGACGGCCGCAGGCTCCGAAAGCGGGAGGGGTCGGCGCGCGTGGTTTACCTGCCGGGTCTGGAGCTGCATTCGGGCGGCGGCAGCACGCGATCGGTGGCTACGATGTATGCGGCTGACAGCGTTGCCCGCTTCGCCTACCGCATCGGCGACGCATCTTCGCTGGAGATGCGATTTCATCTGGAGGCGCATCCCCTGCACGCATCGACCGTGCTCGATCAGGCCGGTGGCGTCACACTCTTCGAGGAATACTATCCCTTCGGCGGAACGTCGATCCATGCAGCACGCACGGCAAACGACGCGCAGCAGGACGACTGCCGGTATTCCGGTGAAACACGGGATTCCACCGGCCTCTACGACTACGGTGCGCGCTATTACATGCCCTGGCAGCACCGGTGGACCAGCCCTGACCCCGCCGGCGATATCGATGGCAGCAACCGCTATCGCATGGTTCGCAATGCGCCGCTCTCCCTCCGTGATGCCGACGGCCGGGTGCCGGTTCCGACGGGGCATGGTCGCGAAAACACCAGGCGGCCGGCGGAAACCCGCCCTGCGCGCGGACGAGTCGGGCGAGTCGGGCGGCCACCGAGGATGCTCAGACAGGTACCCACAGAAAGAGGCGAGCGTAACCCGGTCAGAGGCGTAGCGATCGACGGCACCTCACCCATTCAACAGGTCACCGGCGCCGCGACAATGTCATGGCCAGCAGCGCGGTCCACTTTTTCGTTCCGCAGCTGGAACGCGACTCCGCTGTCCAACATTGAGATGTTGCCATCTGGCGGTCGGCCGAGGATCCTGCACGCCTCGGGCGACGCTGGTATAGACAACTTCGTCATGGTGCAATCGACCGTCACGCGCGCGCCCGTCCCCCCCGAAATCACCGACCCGTCCACGCGCGCAGGCCTGGCCGAGACGAGTGTGCTGACAATCGCTCGATCGAGCGAGGTATTCGGATCCAATCCTCAACTCCAGAGCGGCGATCACTTACGGCTGGACCCTCGGCACAGCTTCCAGGCGTATTTCGTCGCACAGGGCGGCAGCACCGTTATACCCGCTCATCCGGACGGCACCCAGCCACGCGTGCTTCTCACCCCGGATTTCAGTGGCTGCTCACTCGTGGCATGGCAAACCGATGAGAGCACGTACCGGATCTTCCATGTGTCAGGCGGTCACGAATACGAGGAATTCAACCGGCACGTCCAGCCCGACGCGACGGAGCCCCTGCCAGGGTTCGGTGTCGCGGGCATGATGAGCTACGCGCACTATGCTTTCGAAGCAAGGCCCGACTACCGCGGAGGAGGTCGCCTCGCCCGGAACAATCTGGGCACGGAATATATTTCAGGCTTTGCGTTCATGGAATATACGGATCGCTGGCGCATCCACTACCAGCAGCATATGACCATGACGCGCGTGCCGCACCCGCATATTCGAGGACACATCGCCACCATCGGCAACACTAACCTGCGTGCAGCGAGAGAGGTCGAGCTACACGATCCCCGTGGCCGTCCGCCGACACCGACGGGGTCGGACGTCGATCCCATGTCTCCCAGCCTGATCATCGCGTCGACTCCGGCATCGAGGTATTCGCTTCGCAGTTCCCGATCGTCGCTGGGATCGATCGGCAGCGGCGGGAGCCCGATGTCACCGACGGACTCTGCCCGAACACGTCGAAGTTCATCACGCTTGTCATCCGCCAGCTCTGTATGGATGGCACCGGGCGATTCATGAGGAGCACGACATGACCCAGGGATGGGGAGTAGTGCGAGACCAGCCGCTTGGCGGCCCCATTGTCGAACCGCCTGTCGTGCTCGATTGGGCGGGCCCGGATAACAGCGGAACCGCAAGCATGACGCTGCCGCTGCCCGTCACCGATGCCCGAGGCGCGCCGGGCCTGTCCCTTGTCTATGGGGGCAGCCGGAGAAATGGCCTGTTCGGCGTGGGCTGGAACCTGGCGCTTTCGTGTTTCCGTATCGACCCCTCACACGGGTTGCCTCGCTTCGACGGATCCGACATTTGTCTTGGTCCCGACAACGAGCCGCTGTGTCCGGCCGGCATTCGCACGACCGGAACATTCAGGGGTCAGCCCCTGCCGACGACCTACACGGTGCGTCGCTACGTACCTCGCGTTGATCGAAGCCTCTGCCGGTTCGAACGCTGGTCGAGCGGCGACGACCCCGGTTTCTGGCTGCTGTTCGAGCCCGATGGCAGCGTCCATGTCTACGGCAAGCGGCCCGATGCGCGACTTTGCGACCCTGCCGCGCCCGATCACGTAGCCGAGTGGCACATTCAGGAATCACTCACGGCGGTCGGTGCGCGTGCCACGTATGAATATGCGCCTGAAGACGGCTACGGCGTACCTGAGGACGACCGGGACCGCCATGCTGCCCGCTACCTTTCCCGCGTCCGTTACGGCAACCCGTCGGGAAGCGAGACGCTTCTTGCGTGGCGTGAAACCGGACCATCCGTGGAGCCGTCCTTCTTTGAACTGCTGTTCGACTATGGATCGAGATCCTTCGACGAAGCCTCGGTCCCATCGTACGAGGCGACGAAGCCGTGGCCCGTGCGCGACGACCCGGTCAGCGATACGACCTATGGCTTCGAGTGCCGGACGCATCGCCTCTGTCGTCAGGTGTTGATGTTTCACCATATCCCCGAGCTGGGCCCCGACCCCGTGCTCGTGCGGCGACTGCTGCTGACGTACGACGTATCGAAGCGTTTCTCGCTGCTCGTGCGATGTGGATGGACAGCGTACGCCAGGGGAGCCGCGCCTCAGTCGATCCCACCGGTCACGTTCAGCTGGACCGACTTCGATCCTGCACAGGGCTGCGTAGGCAACGTGGTTCTGCCGCCGATGGCGAGCGCGGACGGCATGGCATACGTCGATATGGAGGGTGGCGGTATCCCTGGCCTCCTCTGGCGGGCGACGACCGGATGGATTTACAGCGCTGCTCGCCGGCAGGCGGGTAGCGACGACGGCGTGGCGTACGACGCACCGAAGCCCCTCACCGTCCCGTCGACCAACCGCCCAGGCACCTCCGGCATCCGGTTTCACGGAGCCAGCCCCTGGCAGTTCGTCGACAGGGAGGATCCGCGATATCCCGCGTGGGGCCTGAACTTCGGACCGGTCGTCGGCCGCTACGCGCTGACCAGCGGCGTACGTTGGTCGCCCTTTCAGCCCGCCCAGGCTTCACATACGGAGGTCCGGGGGCATCAGGGGCACTGGGTGGACATCGATCGCAGCGGATACGCTGCCCTCGTTACGCTTCAACGGCACGGCGTCTGCGTGTATCCCGACGCCGCGAGTCCCCGGCCGGGACGAGCCCGGTTCGTAGCCCATGGCGAAGACGCGCTTCCGCTGGACGGCGATCCCACGACATGGCTCGGCCTGCGCAGCGTCCTCGCCGTCGGATCGAACGATGTGCTGACCGTCTCGTCGGGGGGTGAACTCACCGTATGGGCCGACAGGGGAGCCGGTCGATTCGCTCGCGCCCTGTCACTGGGGCAGATAGACGTAGGCGAGCGACTGGATCCGGATCGGTTGTTCGTCGTCGATATCGACGGGGACGGCCTTGTCGACATGCTGTATGCGGGTCGGTCGTCGCTACTGATCTTTCTCAACCGCTCGGGGCACGGCTTCGACGCTGCCATCGCTCGTTCGTGGCCGGACGGACGACGCCTGGATCCGCGCTGGCGCTTTCACGTCGGGGACATTCACGGTCGTGGCAATACGACGCTCATCGTCGACCAGGGCGCTTCGCGACACACCTCCGCGCATTGGGCGATACAGCTGGGCGAGCCACATGCCTTGCGCATCCATGCGACTGACAATCATCGTGGCAGCCGAACCCGCATCGCCTGGCGTCAGGCCGCGCAGGAGTGGCTCGACGCGCCGCATTCGCCCGATACCGCCAACGACGCCCCGCCGCCAGGAATGACCGTCGCCAAACGCATTACGCGCATCGACGACATCGCAGGAAGCGAGGCGTGGCGCGAGATGTCCTACCGGCATTGGCACTATGACGCTGGTGAAGCCCGGCAACGTGGATTCCAGCAGGTCGAAACGACAGTCGACGCAACGGTGCGCGACGGCGAACTGCCCGCGCGGCGCCAGTGCGCATGGTTCGCCGTGGGCGATGCGGCCGTCGATGAAGCGGCCATCGTCAACGTCGGCACAAGGACCACCCGGTGGCTGGCCGATAGCGACCGCGATGAAATACTGGCACCCGACCATCCAGCCCGTACCACGATGCAGCGTGCACTGGCCGGTTCGCTTCTGCGGACGGACACCTACGTCATGGATGGACCGTCATTTCGACTGGATTCGCGGCGGGCGTTCCGCTACCTCATACGCGTTACCGACGCCGACGCCGCCGACGGATCGGAAGGCAGCGCGAACGTCGGATCGATGGCTGTCATCCTCCTCGAACATGTCGATGAGAGCTTCGGCGATTCGCCTGCCGATCCGCGAAGGATGCAAGCGATCTTTCTGAATCACGATGCCTTCGGCTTCCCGCGTCGCTCGATAGCGATCGGCTGCGCCCGCGCCGATGGCGTCGCGCCCGACGATCCGGACGATGCGGCCTTTTGGCACGCCTCGCGAGATGAGCAACAGGCACACCATGCGGTGGACGAATCGCTCGACATGCGATGGCACCTGACGGGAAACGACATATGGTGCCTGAACATTCCCGGCGAGCACCGGTCGCAGCATTATGTCCTCGCCCGCGACGAACTTTCCTGCCAGGACATGCACGCCGAGTGGTTCGAAGCACCGGATCATGCGGAAACGGGATCGCCGCGGCGGCTGTTGTCACTCTCGTGCGCGCATTACGACGACTACGCTCACATCACCGAACCTCGCTTTCCACCGCTGCTTGCCTCCGCGACGCGCGCCGCCATGGAGACCGCGGCACTTGATGAGTTCGGGCAGGTTCTTTCCCTGGAGACACGTGATGCGATTCTGCAGGAAGGAGGATATGTACCGATGCACAGTCGGCTTCTTTCCGAGGGTGAATCCCTGCTGGCCTTTGTCACGTCCCGGACCGAATACGACGGCATCGAGCACTTCCACCGCGTCCTCCGGACGTCGCCAGGGCTCAGCGCAGGGTGGACGCAATACGACTACGACGCGCACGATCTCTTTGCGGTGGGCGAAACGGATGCGCTCGGCTGGCACGCTTCGGTCGAGATCGATTATCGCCGCATGCGCCCCTGGAAATCCGTCGATGCCAATGGCATCACCCGGAGTGTCGTGATGGACGCCTTCGGCGCGGTACGCGCCGACAGCATTCAGGGCAAGGAACGCGATGGGGCCGATGGCATCGTCGAACGTTCATTTGCTGCCATATCGCTCGATGACGCACCGCGGACGATGGACAGCGAAGCCTGCCTTGCCGACCCCGCCGCCGCGCTGGGTGGCATGGCGAACGTGTGGGTCGTGGACGACTCCGCATGGGACCGGCAAGAAACTATGCGCAGCCCGGTACCTATCGTGCACCTGATGGCTGACCGTTATCCCGCCGACCCCGACCAGCAAATTCTTCGCAAGGTGACGCATATCGACGGTCAGGGACGCATTCTGCAGGTAGCGGCCGCTACCGAGGCGATCGACGGTGCATCGTGGTGTATCACATCAACCGCATCGTGGCATCCCGATGGCGCGTTGCTCCGCATGTGGCGTCCCTGCGCCGCGGCAGACTGGCGCTTTTCCGCGCCGTCAGCGGGCCGGTCATTCGACAGGTACGTCTGGGATGGCCGGGGCCGACTGACGGAAACGATTACCGCTGCGAACACGTGCCACAGGACGCACTATCGCAACTGGTACCTGACAGAGGACGATGCCAACCGGACAGCCTCCGCAGGGGACACTCCCGCACTGGTGCCCTCGACACCCTGGATGCTGGCCGTGGCACCGGGCGGCGGCCTCATCCGCCGAGGGCGCTATCTCCGGGACGAAAGCACCGGAACATCCACTTTGCTGATGGATCGCGCCATCGTAGACGACAGCGGGCGGATCGCATCGGTGTGCGATGCCCGTTCCATGCCGGATGGCACGCCCGTCAGAATCTATCCGACGCGGCTCGGTGGCGGACGAAGCTGGAGCGCAGACGCGGGGGAGACCTGGCGCCTGCATGGCGACTGCGGGCAGATGCTCTGGCAGCGGGATGCGCGCGCGATATCGTACCGGACGACTTACGACAGTGGGCTCCGTCCCATCCGATGCGCGACAGGGGATGCCGCCCAGGGACGTGTCGTCGCCCGCGTCTTCTACACGACACCGGCGACATCGCGGGAAGGCGATAACCTCGCCATGGCGGCACAGCGCGTGTATCAGACGGCGGGGCGTGAGGACACCGAGCATGTGTCCCTGCAGGGAGTAGCAACCCGACAGACGTCGCGGCTTATCGCCGCCGACATCGTGGACTGGCGTGACGGTGGCAACTGGGACGCCCTGCTGGAACCGGAGGTGTCGACGGTATCGACCGAGGTCGATGCCCTGGGCTCGGTCACGGCGATTACCGATGCGTCCGGCCATTGCCGATCCTATCGGTACGGTCTCGACGGGAGGCTCACGACGGCGACCCTGCGGTGCTCGACGGGACCCGAGCAGCCCATCATTTCGTCGATCATCCGCGATGCATGGGGCAGAATGGTAAGTGCTCGCCTGGGAGCGGACATGACGAAGTCATGGGCCTATGATGAGGTGTCCGGCGAATTGCTTTCGACGAGGACCGAGCGTGAAGCGGGAATCGTCGTCCATCAACGTCAGCGTGTCGTCGACCGGGTCGGCAATGTGCTTGCCTGCTCCAGCACACTGGGAGAGACGACCTTCGCCTACGACAGCCTGTATCGGCTGAGCCGCGCCACAGGTGACGCACACCCACTCGCCGTTAATGACGGCACGCTGCCGCCGCTGGGCACCTCAGGAGACCTGACGGACGGCCGCCCTTACGAACGCACGTACACCTACGACGCCAATGACAATCTCGTCGTTGTGCGACATACCGCGCAAGGGGCCAGCAGCGACGTGCTTCGCATGACGATCGCGAGGGTTTCGAACCGTGCCGTGGTGGACACGCTGACCGTCGATCCCGATCTCGTCGACATGTACTTCGACGAGGCCGGGCACCAGCAAGTCTCCGGTAGCGACGGCCTCACGCTGACCTGGAATGACGAAGGGCGTCTTCACACGGCCGACGCCGCGGATGCACGCAACCGACATGAAGTGCACCTCTATGGCGGTAACGGCAGACGACGACGGACACGATGGTCACAGGGGGACGCTTCAGGGGAAATCAGACGCGACGGCGCACTCGAACGGCGACGTGGAAGTGGCGCGTCACGAGATATCGTCGACTGCTCGGTCGGTTCGATCGGTATCCACGCGATAGCGACACCGACGGGCGCGGCGATAAGCTGGGAACTGGATGACGAGCAGCTTGCCGAATCATTCATCGTCGACACGCACGGCACGCTGATTACGGCAGAACGCTACTACCCGTATGGAACCACCGCACAACGGTGGGCCGCCAGCAAAGAAGACGACGACCTCAAGCCACGACGTTACGCGGGCAATCCACGCGACGATACGGGTCTCTACGACTATGGCGCGCGCTCCCTCCTGCCCTGGCTCGGACGCTGGGCAAGTTCCGACCCCGCCGGCGACACCGGCGGTATGAATCGCTACACGCTGGTGCGCGGAAATCCTTCGACCCATACCGATCTCGACGGCATGGCTGGCGATGACGAACCCATGGATGTGGGTCCAGCGTCGGGCGTCATTCCCCTGTTCGAACCGGTCATGAGCGATGCATCAAGAACGCTGCGGGACGACGCCGAGCAGAAAATCAACGCGCGTCCCGACGTGCGTGCCGCATATGAGGCGTTTTTGACCGCGTCAACCGGGTTCGTCAGCCCGTTCACCTCGAAGGGAGGGCGGAAAGCGCTCAGTGGTCACGTCGCTTTGTCCGGATACTACATTCCCGGGGGACAGGCAGAGTTGCCCAGCAAGTCACCCATCAAAAACCAGGTGGCGCCCAGTTCGCATTCGGGCAAACCATACACGTTCACCGTTCCGGCGATGGAACAGCCGCACCCGAGAAAGGCGGGCACAACCGTAGGCTACGGAGCGGGCTTCGGCCGCACCGGGTACGTCAATCTCCAGGCGCCCGTTTATTACAGGAACACCGCCTCGGCATTTCCCGGTTTGTCGCCGCTGATCCATGGCAGCGTCGAGAACGGATATACGCGGTTCGATCCCGAACACCAGACAAACCCGAATGTGGACATTTCGCTGGCTCGCCAGTTTTACGTCTCGGATCCGGAAGCGCTGAAGCGTGGCGTAGACGGCCGGGCAGCGGAAGCGCCGTCGATAAAGCCCTACGGCGATACGCCTCGCCCCGCCACGCCGCCCAGGATGCACGAGGACTTCGCTCAGCATATGGACAGACATCTTGCAGTACATGCGATACAACAGTCGGGAGACGTGACCTACGTACGGCCACTGATGAAACAGGATGGCGTGCCGGGAGCCCATGCGGAAACTCTCGCACACAGCGCTGCTCTGGCAGCGCTGGATGAAGCGGGTGGAGACGCCGACCACATCGTCCTCTTCACCAGTCAGCTCAGCAAAGTCAGCGAGCGGCTCAGCGGCCTCGACAAGCTGACTCCCGACGAACGTACGGCGCGCATCCGGTCCGCCATCGACGAGAACAAATTTGTCGCCTGCTACAACTGCGACGGGCTGCTGAGCGGCGACATGACTGCGGGTCCCGGCGCGATCATCCACACCGGGCGCATTTCGTCGGCAGCGGACGCGCCCCATACGGCGCCCCTGCGCGCACCCCAGGACGATTTCATGGCGGTTCGCACGCCGAGCAACAGCTCGCGAAGCAGCTTCAGCAGCCAGGGGAGTCTGAGCAGCGCGTCGTCGTGGCAGGGAAGTCAAGCTTCCTTGCATGATTCCCCGGGTTCGTTCTCGGATACCAGCCCGCGCAAGCTGTCTCACACAGGATCACGTCAGGGGCTGGATGTATTCACCAGCGCGGATCTTCCATTAGGTCGCGGTGCCGGCGGCACACCACCCGCATCAGGGTGGGATCTGACACCGCCTCGTCCATCATCCGCACAGCAGGCGCCTGGCCGGCCGACGAAGCCGGTACGCCCGTCGTCCCCCCGATCCGCCGCGAGAAAGCTGGACTTCGGACCGACATGACGTGGCGCAGCGCACAACACCTTCCGCCACCTCCCCTGCCTATACTCGGCCCGGGCCCTTGGCGGGCTCCTACAATTCGGGGAGGCTTCGATGCTGCAGCAGTACGGTTTATGGATCGCGCTGGCATGTGCGGTCGTTGCGATTCTGTATGGCGCATTTTCGGTCAGCTGGGTTCTGGCCAGATCGCCGGGCAACGAACGAATGCAGGAGATCGCCGCGGCGATCCAGGAAGGCGCCCGCGCCTACCTCAACCGCCAGTACGCCACCATCGGTGTCGTCGGCATCGTCCTTTTCCTGCTCATCGGCATCTTCCTCGACTGGGGAACCGCGATCGGCTTCGCGTTGGGGGCGCTTCTCTCGGGGGCGACCGGTTATATCGGCATGAACGTGTCCGTTCGGGCCAACGTGCGAACCGCCGAGGCCGCCAGAAGCGGCCTTTCTTCCGCCCTCGCAGTGGCTTTCCGGGGCGGCGCGGTCACCGGCATGCTGGTGGTGGGCCTCGGCCTGCTCGGGGTCGCTGGCTACTACGGCGTATTGCTGCACATGGGCTACGAGCGCACGCATGCGCTGCACGCCCTCGTCGGCTTCGCTTTCGGGTCGTCGCTGATCTCGATCTTCGCGCGTCTGGGCGGCGGCATCTTCACCAAGGGTGCCGACGTGGGCGCGGACCTGGTCGGCAAGGTCGAGGCCGGCATTCCCGAGGACGATCCGCGCAATCCCGCGGTCATCGCGGACAACGTCGGTGACAACGTCGGCGACTGCGCCGGCATGGCCGCCGATCTGTTCGAAACCTATGCGGTCACGCTGATCGCCACGATGCTGCTGGGCGGCGTCATGGCCACGGAGGTCGGACCATCGGGCGTGCTGTATCCGCTGGTGCTCGGCGGTGCGTCGATCGTCGCCTCGGTGATCGGCACGTTCTTTGTCAAGACACGCGGCGGCAAGATCATGAATGCGCTGTATGCCGGCGTGTTCGTCTCGGCGCTGCTTGCGGCCATCGCATTCTGGCCGATCACGCAATCGCTGATGGCCGACTCCTCCTACGGTGCCAACCGGATCTTCGGCTGCGCCGTCATCGGGCTGGTGCTGACGGGCGCGATGGTCGTGATCACCGAGTACTACACGGCGACCGAATATCGCCCCGTGCGTCACGTGGCACAGTCGTCGACTACCGGCCATGCGACCAACATCATCGCCGGTCTGGGTGTGTCGATGAAATCGACGGCCTTGCCCGTGCTGGCGGTATGTGCGGCGATCTGGGGAGCGCACACGCTCGCGGGTCTGTACGGCATCGCCATCGCGGCCACCGCGATGCTGAGCATGACCGGCATGATCGTGGCGCTGGATGCCTATGGCCCGATCACCGATAACGCCGGCGGCATCGCCGAGATGGCCGAACTGCCCGCCGAAGTACGCGGTGTCACCGACCCGCTGGACGCCGTGGGCAACACGACCAAGGCGGTGACCAAGGGGTACGCGATCGGCTCGGCCGGCCTCGCCGCGCTGGTGCTGTTCGCCGACTACACGCACAACCTCAACCTGCACTTCGGCGGCACGGAGGTGCGTTTCGACCTGTCCAACCACTACGTCATCATCGGTCTGCTGATCGGCGGCCTGATCCCTTACCTGTTCGCCGCGATGGCGATGGAGGCCGTGGGCCGGGCGGCGGGAGCGGTAGTCGAAGAAGTGCGGCGGCAGTTCCGCGAGATCGCCGGGATCATGGAAGGTACGACGCGCCCCGATTATTCGCGGGCGGTGGACATGCTGACCCGTTCGGCCATCCGCGAGATGCTGGTGCCGTCACTGTTGCCGGTACTGGTGCCGGTGGTGGTGATTTTCGGCTTCAAGTGGCTGGGCGGTCCCGAAGCCGGCGCGCAGGCACTGGGTGGTGTGCTGATCGGCACCATCGTGACCGGCCTGTTCGTCGCGATCTCGATGACGACGGGCGGCGGCGCCTGGGATAACGCGAAGAAGTACATCGAGGACGGGCACTTCGGGGGTAAGGGCTCCGATGCGCATAAGGCGGCGGTCACGGGAGATACCGTGGGCGATCCGTACAAGGACACGGCCGGACCGGCGGTGAATCCGCTGATCAAGATCATCAATATCGTGGCTCTGTTGTTGATTCCCCTGTTGTAGGGCTTCCGGGCGAGGAGCATCGCCAGCAGGGCTGGCTCCTACCCGAGCAGGGATACCCAGCTCGCGTGGGGGCCAGAGCCAGGGGTACCCAGCTCCGGGGGGGAGCCAGCCATGCTGGCGAAAGCCCGGCGGCCTCAGCGTCGGACTGGCACCCGCTAGCCCACAAGTCATGCCCCGGACCCCGCCTTCCGTAAGCTAATGTCAGGGAACCGCTAGCAAACGGACCCGACCCCATGCACCGACGCTGGATTGCGCTGGCCATCGCCCTTACTTTCAGTGGCATGACCCACGCCCACGACACTCCCAAGACTTCCTCCGCCGCCGCCACTCAGGCCGCCGGCGACGACGAAAACCTCTGGCTCGACGACATCGACGGCGCGAAGCCGCTCGCATGGGTCAGGCAGGAAAACGCGAAGACCGTCAGCCGCTACGCGGAAGGCGCGGACTTCAAGACGCTGGAGGCACGCATCCTCGAGGTGCTGGACTCCGATGCGAAGATCCCGATGGTCAGCAAGATCGGCGATCATTTCTACAATTTCTGGCGCGACAAGCAGCATCCCAAGGGCCTCTGGCGCCGCACCACCCTGGCGGAATACCGCAAGGACAAGCCGGCCTGGGAGACCGTGATCGATCTGGACGCCTTGTCGGCGGCCGAGAAGGAAAACTGGGTCTGGCACGGCGCGCAATGCCTGCGTCCGGCGAACCGCCGCTGCCTGGTGTCGCTGTCGCGCGGCGGTGCCGATGCCGACGTCGTCCGCGAATTCGACCTTTCGACCCGGACGTTCATCAAGGACGGCTTCACCCTGCCGGAGGCGAAAACACTGGTCAGCTGGGTCGACGACGACCATCTCTTCGTCGCCACGGACTTCGGCCCCGGCTCCATGACCGAATCCAGCTACCCGCGCATCGTGAAGGAATGGAAGCGCGGCACCCCGCTGTCGTCGGCAACGGTGGTTTACGAGGGCACGCCCAAGGACATGTCCATCTCGGCGTACCGCGACCAGACGCCGGGATTCCAGCGCGATTTCGTACAGCGCTCGCTCGAGTTCTACAACTCGGAAGTGTTCCTGCGCGGCAAGGACGGCAAGCTGAGCAAGATCGATGTGCCGAACGACGCCGAAACCGACATCGAACGCGAATGGCTGCTGATCGAGTTGCGTACGGCGTGGACGGTCGGAGGGAAAACGTACCCGTCCGGTGCGCTGCTCGCGGCGAAGTTCGATGACTTCATGGCCGGCAAGCGCGACCTCACCGTGCTGTTCACCCCCGATGAGCACAGCTCGCTGGCCGGCCACTCGTGGACGCGCCATCACCTGATCCTCAATGTGATGCGTGACGTGGTCAGCCAGATCCAGGTGCTGACGCCGGCCGACAAGGGCCCGTGGAAGAGCGAACCCCTGGGCGGAGCACCGGCGCTGAGCACGGTGCAGGCTGGCGGCATCGATGCGGATGAGAGCGACGAGTACTTCCTCACCGTGTCGGGCTATACCCAGCCCACGACGCTCTATTACGGCGTGATCGGTCAGGGCGAAGGCCAGGCGATCAAGCACAGCCCGGCCTTCTTCGACGGCTCGAAGTTCACCGTGAGCCAGCACTTCGCCACCTCGAAGGACGGCACGAAGGTGCCCTACTTCGAGATCGCGCCGAACGGGATGAAGGCCGACGGGAGCAACCCGACGCTGGTCTACGGTTACGGCGGTTTCGAGATTTCGCTGCAGCCGATGTACTCGGGCGGCGTCGGCCGCGCCTGGCTGGAAAAGGGTGGCGTCTACGTCGTGGCCAATATCCGTGGCGGCGGCGAATACGGCCCACGCTGGCATCAGGCGGCCGTCAAGGCCAATCGTCCCCGCGCCTATGAGGATTTCGCGGCGGTCTCGCAGGACCTGATCGACCGCAAGATCACCAGCCCGAAGCATCTGGGCATGATGGGCGGCAGCAACGGCGGCCTCCTGGCCGGCAATATGCTGACCCGTTACCCCCAGCTGTACGGCGCGGTGGTCAGCCAGGTCGCCCTGCTCGACATGAGGCGCTATACGCATATGTCGGCCGGCGCCTCGTGGATGGCGGAATACGGCGACCCGGACAAGCCGGAGGAGTGGAAGTACATCCAGACCTTCTCGCCGTACCACAACCTGCACAAGGGCACGCATTACCCGGCGGTGCTGTTCACCACGTCCACCCGCGACGACCGCGTGGGCCCCGTGCATGCCCGCAAGATGGCGGCCCGCATGCAGGCGATGGGTTTCGACGCGGCTTTGTACGAGAACCTCGAGGGTGGACACGGCGCGGCGGCGGACAACAAGCAGTCGGCCTTCATGAACGCACTGAGCTATACGTACCTCTGGGACCACCTGAAATAGGCCGCAAAAGGCTTTATGCTACCCGGCCGTTCTTCTACCCCACTGAATCGTCAAGGAATCCCATGGGTCTGCATCTCGTTCCCGCCGGCAAGAATGTGCCGGACGAAATCAACGTCATCATCGAAATCCCCAAGGACGCCGAGCCGGTCAAGTACGAAGTGGACAAGGAAAGCGGCGCGATCTTCGTCGACCGCATCCTCTCCACCCCGATGCGCTACCCGTGCAACTACGGCTACGTGCCGGGCACCCTTGGCGGAGACGGCGACCCGCTGGACGCCCTGGTGATCCTGCCGCTGTCGCTGGTCCCGGGCTCGGTGATCCGCTGCCACCCGGTCGGCATGCTGAAGATGACCGACGAAGCCGGCGCCGACGAGAAGCTCGTCGTGGTTCCGGTGGAGAAGGTGTTCGCGGGCTACGCGCACATCAAGGACATCGAACAGGTTTCCGGCCACTGGCTGGAGCGCATCGGCCACTTCTTCGAGCACTACAAGGATCTGGAGAAGGGCAAGTGGGTCAAGGTCGACGGCTGGGTCGGCGCCGCTGAGGCGAAGTCCGAGATCCTGGCGGGTATGGATCGGTACAAGGCCGACCACTAAGCACGACGGTCGGCAACATATGCAGGAGCGCGCCTTGCGCGCGATGTTTCAGATTCGCGCGCAAGGCGCGCTCCTGCATCGTTTTGGTTACCCGCGGTTCAACAGCCCGCGCAGATCGATAATCGCGGCATTCGCCCGCGAGATGTAATTCGCCATCACCAGCGAGTGGTTGGCGAAGAATCCGAACGGCGAACCATTGAGCACCACCGGGCTGCCGAGCGCCTTCTGCGACTCCTCCAGCTCACGAATCACCTGCTGCAGACTGGCATCCGCGTTCTTGCTGCGCAGGATCGGCGCGAAGTCGTGGCGGATGGCCTTGAGCTGCTCAAGCAACGCCCACGTATAACCGCGCGCTTCGTAGAAGTTGTCGTCGATCTTGTTCCAGGGCGTCTTGACGTACACCGCCCGTGCCGGGCCGGCGTTGCCGCTGACGTCGGCGTTGGGAGCCGCATCCACTTTCAGCTGTCCCGCGGCGGCCGACAGCCGCTGTGAGAGCGAGCCCAGCCGCGCCGAGACCGTCTGCAGATAATCCGCGAGGTTGTCCGCCCGTGCATAGAAATGCGCGTTGGCGTCCTCCGCATCGCTCAGGCGGCCGAGGTATTTCTCGAGGTCGTCCACCGCCTTGGCATACTGCGATTCCGAACTCGGCAGCAACCAGCGATCGTTGGGGCTGTTGAGCAGCGGGTCGGCCTCGCCCAGATCCTTGTCCTCGGTGGACTGCGTCTGCGAACGGCTGAGATCGTTGCGCAACGCGCGCGACAGGTCGCGCGACGCGGTCAGCGAACCGAATTCCCAGTTGGGCATGTTGTCCATGAACACGCCCGGCGGCATCTTGTCGTTGCTGAGGTAGCCACCGCGCTTGTCCATCAGGGTGTCGACGGAGCGGATCAACGTGTACGTGGTGACGGCACCGGTGCTCAGGGGCCTGCCAATGTCTTTCATGTGCGCCGTGGTGACGGTGACCGGGTCGAACTGTTCCGGCTCCTTGTCCCACCACCACATGAAGAACAGGATGACGAGGATCAGGATCGCGACCGGCACGGCGACCAGGAGTCCGACAGGGTTGCGCCGACGGGGAGCCGGGGCGGGTGAGGCGGTCGCATTCATGATGTCTTTCCTTATCGTCGCGAACGTGAGCGCCTAGCTTACCCAATCAGTGCGCGGAGGGGTTCGAGGGTTCCCAGGTCGTCGTCGGCTCGCCCTTGGCGCCGAGATTCTCCAGCAGCGTCGCCATGTCCTCGGCGTGCTCTTCTTCCTGCGCGAGGATGTCTTCCATGATGCGGCGCGTGGTCGGGTCGTCGTCGCCGATATACGTGACTATCTCACGGTAGCTGTCGATGGCGATGCGCTCGGCGATCAGGTCTTCCTTGATCATGTCGACCAGCGTGGTGCCTTCCACGTAATCCGCGTGGCTGCGGGAAAGCAGGCCTTCCGGATTGAAATTGGGCGTACCGTCGAGCTGGGTAATGCGCTCGGCGATGCGATCGGCGTGGGCCTGCTCCTCGTTGGCATGCTCCAGGAATTCCGACTTGACGCTCTGCGAGTGAATGCCCGGTGCCATGTAGTAATGGAACTTGTAGCGAAGCACGCAGACGATCTCCGTCGCGAGGGCTTCATTGAGCAGTTTGATCACCGTTTCGCGATCGGCGCGATAGCCGGCGGTCACCGCGCCGTCGTCGATGTGCTGACGCGCACGCTTACGGATGTTCTCAATATCGCTGATGAAAGGCTTCGTGCTGGCCATGGCCTGGTCTCCTGGGAGAGTGGGTTTAGGTATGGCCGGAGACGTTAAGGGCCCCGCCGGGAAGGCGGGGTGAAGGTTATGGGGTGCGCCATAGGCTCGGGGCCTGCCGGCGCAGGCTCCCGGCCATGCCGTCACGCCTTTCGGTACACCTCGGCGCCTTGCGCGACGAACTCCATGCTTTTTTCCGCCATGCCCTGCTCCGCGACAAAATCGCGCACGTCCTGGGTGATTTTCATCGAGCAGAACTTCGGACCGCACATCGAACAGAAATGTGCCGACTTGTGTGCGTCTTTCGGCATCGTCTCGTCGTGGAATTCGCGGGCCTTGTCCGGATCCAGCCCCAGGTTGAACTGATCGTCCCAGCGAAATTCGAAACGCGCCTTCGACAGCGCGTTGTCGCGCACCTGCGCCCCCGGATGCCCCTTGGCGAGATCGGCCGCGTGGGCGGCGATCTTGTAGGCAATGATGCCGTCGCGCACGTCCTGACGATTGGGCAGACCGAGGTGTTCCTTGGGCGTTACATAGCAGAGCATCGCCGTGCCGAACCAGCCGATCATCGCGGCGCCGATCGCACTGGTGATGTGGTCGTAGCCGGGCGCGATATCGGTGGTGAGCGGGCCCAGCGTGTAGAACGGCGCCTCGTGGCACTTCTCCAGCTGACGTTCCATGTTCTCCCTGATCAGCTGCATCGGTACGTGGCCGGGGCCTTCGATCATGGTCTGCACGTCGTGCTTCCAGGCCAGCTTCGTCAGTTCGCCCAGTGTGTCCAGCTCGCCGAACTGCGCCGCGTCGTTGGCATCCGCGACGCAACCGGGACGCAGGCCATCGCCGAGACTGAAGGACACGTCGTACGCCTTCATGATTTCGCAGATGTCCTCGAAGTGCGTGTAGAGGAAGTTCTCGCGATGATGGGCGAGGCACCACTTGGCCATGATCGACCCGCCCCGGGAAACGATGCCGGTGACGCGCTTCGCGGTGAGGGGCACGAAGCGGAGCAGGACGCCCGCGTGGATCGTGAAATAGTCGACGCCCTGCTCCGCCTGCTCGATCAGCGTGTCGCGGAAGATGTCCCACGTGAGTTCCTCGGCCACGCCGCCGACCTTTTCGAGCGCCTGGTAAATGGGCACGGTCCCGATGGGCACGGGCGAGTTGCGGATGATCCACTCGCGCGTCTCGTGGATGTGCTTCCCCGTGGAAAGGTCCATGACGTTGTCGGCTCCCCAGCGGATCGCCCAGACCAGCTTCTCGACTTCTTCCGCGATGCCGGAGCTGACCGCGCTGTTGCCGATGTTGGCGTTGATCTTGGTCAGGAAATGACGGCCGATGATCATCGGCTCGGCTTCGGGATGGTTGATGTTGGCCGGAATGATGGCGCGGCCGCGTGCGACTTCATCGCGCACGAACGCCGGCGTGATGTGCCCGGGCAAAGCGGCGCCGAACGCTTCCCCAGGATGCTGCGTGCGCAGGGCACTGTCGGCCAGCGCCTCGATGCGCTGGTTCTCGCGGATCGCGATGTATTCCATTTCCGGCGTGACGATTCCGCGGCGCGCGTAGTGCATCTGGGTGACGTTGGCGCCAGCCTTCGCCCGAAGCGGCAGACGCGTGCTGCCGAAGCGGAAGGCATCGAGCCGGGAGTCGTGCACGCGCGAGCGGCCGAACGCCGAGGACAGTCCATCGAGACGCTCGACGTCACCCCGCTCCTCGATCCAGCCTGCCCTCAGTGCAGGCAACCCCGCGGCCAGGTCGACCGTGTGCGCCGGATCCGTATAAGGCCCCGAGGTGTCGTAGACGACGATGGGCGGATTCGCCTCTCCCCCGAACAGCGTGGGCGTGGCCGACTGTGCGATCTCACGCATGGCGACGCGAACGTCCGCCCGGCTGCCGCCGATGTGGATCTTGCGCGAGCCGGCGATCGGCGTGGTGACGGAGGTGGAAAGCTCGCGCGCGGCGCGGGCAAGATCGGTGGGACTGGCATTCATCGGCTTCTCGTACCTTGCGGATAAGGGAGAAGCGGACGGCGCCGCCACGCCGTGCCCCGTGCATGGACGCACGTTGCCTGTCGTGGACGAAGCTTCCTACGCCGGTACGGACCGGATCAGGTTCGAAGGGACTCTCTCAGCCCGCGCAATTGCTTGGGCACCCCCGCTTCGAGGCCGATTCAACCACGAAGCGGGGCGGGAAGCGAGCGCTCAGCCCTTGGGCGAGCGCGGCTCATAGGCGCGGAGGAACATGTCGACGGCCGCCAGGGCATTGGCCTTGACCTCCTCACCGAACTGCACGGCGCAGTCTTCGCAGCCGAACAGGCGCCGGATGAGCAGGTCGCCCTTGAGCAGCGCGAGGAACTGCGTGGTCGCACGGGAGACGTCGACGATATCGAGCTGACCACGCGAGGTGGCGCCCTCGAGCAGGCGCATCACCAGCTTGTGCATACGTGCCGGGCCCTCCTCCCAGACCAGACGACCGAAACGCGGATTACCGCCCGACTGACAGTCGGACAGGATCGCGCGGAACGTGCCGACGGACTCGGTATTGGTCTCCATCGCCGCATGGCGGCTGGCGATGTTGGTCAGCGTGACGCGGATGTCCGCACCCGGGCTGAAGTCGAAGAGGTCGTCCGGCAGGCGCTCCTGCACGTGCGCGCGGATCACCTCGCGGAAAAGGTTGTCCTTGTCGCCGAAGTGGCTGTACACGGTGAGTTTGGAAACGCCCGCGGAGGCCGCGACCGCATCCATGCTCGTACCCGCGAAGCCGCCCTGCGTGAAGAGCGCCTTGGCGGCATCCAGGATAGCCGCGCGCTTCTCCATGTCCTTGGGACGCCCCGGGCCCTGGCTCTTCATTTTCGGGCTGGCGTTCATGGCTGCACCTTCACAAACAGAAATTATGACTTTATTATACGCAGCGGTTCAGTTATTTCCACCACTCCTGAGATGTGGGCCTCAGGGTGGCGGTGCGACGGAAGCGCTGCGCGACGGATTACAATGAAGTGGGGCCACTGCCCGGGTAAACCCAAGGCGTTCAGGGGCTTGCGCCATCGATCGTTCAGGCGCCAGCGAGTGAAGGCACGGTCGGGCATGACTTCCGTCAGCCCGGTCCGGTGACTTCCGGCACTTAGCTCGGGCGGTGGCGCACCCGCAGCCTTGGCACCATTGGGAAAACGGGCGCTAAGCGCTTATCCTTTCGAACCTTTTTCAGCTTTTCGTACGGGATCCAAAACCATGGCGATGAATTTCGAGCAGGCACGTCAGAACATGGTCGAGAACCAGGTTCGTCCCTGGGAAGTCCTCGATGCCGACGTCCTGGAGACGCTGAAGGGCGTCCGTCGCGAAGATTTCGTCGCGCCGTCCCACCGGAACGTCGCCTTCGCCGACCTGACCCTCCCGCTGGGCCACGGCGAAGTGATGATGAAGCCGGTCGTCGAGGGCCGCGTGTTACAGGCGCTGGAACTGAAGAAGACCGATGAGGTACTGGAAATCGGTACCGGCTCGGGCTTCCTGACCGCTTGCCTCGCCCGCCTCGCCGGCAAGGTCACCAGCATCGACATGCACGCCGACTTCGTCGACGCCGCCCGCGGGCGCCTGGCCGCCGCCTCGGTGGTCAACGCCACGGTGGAAACCGCCGAAGCCGTCAACGGCTACCAGCCGACGGGCGTTTTCGATGCCGTCGTGGTGACGGGCGCCGTCCATGCGGTTCCCGAAAAATTCGTGCGCTGGCTCAAGCCGGGCGGGCGCATGTTCGTCGTACGCGGCGATTCCCCCGCGCAGACGGCGGTCCTCCTCACCCACGAGGGTGAAGGCCGCTATCGCGAGGAATCGCTGTTTGAAACGGACCTTCCTTACCTGGCGCATGCCGCGCCGGTGAAGCGCTTCGTGCTTTGACCCAAAGATCTCCCATCACCCACGAGGCGAAACCATGCGCTTGAAGCTGCTCACCGTCGCGCTGGCACTGGCCGCGACGCCGTTCGCGAGCCACGCTGAAGACCTGCTCGACGCCTACCGTCAGGCCCGGGCCAACGACCCGGTGCTGTCGCAGGCCGATTCCACCCGTCTCGCCACGGGTGAAACCGTCGTACAGAGCCGTGCGTTGCTGCTCCCGCAGATCAGCGCGCAGCTGGGCATCACCCAGACGGATCAGAATGGTCCCGATCGCGACACGACCACGGGCACGGACCTCGGGCATACCCGCACGCGCAGCGAGTCGGCCACGGTCACCCAGAGCGTGCTCGACTTCAGCAGGTACGCCGATCTGAAGGCCGCCAAGTCGTCGTCGCAGGCACAGGACGCCACGTACGAAGCCGCTTTGCAGCAGCTCTCCACGCGCGTGGCCACGGCCTATTTTCAGGTCCTGACCAACGACGACGCCCTGACCTTCGCCAAGGCCAACGAGCAGGCGCTCGCTCGTCAGCTCGAGCAGGCCCAGCAGCGTTTCGACGTCGGCCTGTCCGCGATCACCGACGTGCAGGACGCCAAGGCCCAGCACGACACCTCGGTCGCCGCCGTCATCACCGCCGAGAACACCCTGGCGGATTCGCGTGAAGCACTGACCCAGATCACCGGCAAGCCGGCGGACAATCTGAAGAAACTTCGCGAAGACCTGCCCATGGACGCCCCGTCGCCCAACGATCCGAAGGCCTGGGTCGCCGAAGCGGTCAAGAGCAACCCGAGCATCCTCGCGTCGCAGTACAACGTCGACTCGGCGGAGCACAGCATTTCCTCCGCCCGCGCGAGTCATCTGCCGACCATCGACGCGAGTGCCGGTTACAGCAAGAGCACCTCCTGGACGCAGAATGCGGGCAGCCCGGCGACGGACGCCCTGAACCGTGTCTCGGGCAACGGTCGCGGCGGCACCAGCGTCGGCCTGACGCTCAGCGTGCCGATCTTCTCCGGCGGCGCCACGCAGTCACGCGTTCGTCAGTCGATCTACCAGCGCGATGCCGCCCAGGACTCCCTGGAAAGCACCCGTCGTCAGGTCGTCCGCGACACGCTGAACTACTACCGCTCGGTGGTCGCCGGTATCAGCAAGGTGGAGGCCACCAAGGCCGCCGTCGCCTCTTCGGAAAGCGCGCGCGACGCGACGCAGGCCGGCTTCGAAGTCGGCACGCGCACCATCGTCGACGTGCTGATCGCCCAGCAGAACCTGACCTCGTCGCTCAGCGACTACTCGCAGGCCCGCCATCAGTTCATTCTCGACAAGCTGCTGCTCAAGCAGACGGCCGGGACCGTGGATGTGAAGGACCTCGAGGCGATCAACGCGCTGCTGCAGTAACGACTTTCCTTTCGGGGGAAGACTAAGAAACGGGCCCTCGCGGCCCGTTTTTTTTGCTCTTTGGCGGACACGCCCTACACGATCGCACGGGCGGCGCTGACTCCGACGAACCTGCCGCCCGACGAAGATGGCCGGGCCCAACCGGGCCTCGGAACCAAGGAAGAACCATGAAGGGATTTATCATCGTCGGCCTGCTGGCGACCACTGGCTTAGCCCATGCGTCGCCGGCCTCCCCGACGAACCACCGGCTCAAGGTGGTCGAATACGCGAGCGCCACGTCGTTCGAATACGACGTCCGGGCCAAAGGTGTTCTCGGCGACGTCGTTGCGCCATATGCCACGGTCTGGACCAGCGCCATGGACAACTGCGATGTGCGCGGCGGCTACGTCACCGAGTACCACGACGGATTCAAGCGCAGTTATTACGACACGCGCGAAGGCGGCGTACGGGTGAACGCCTATGCCACCTGCCGCGTTGCCGAGGATCCCTTCGCCGACCGGATCAAGGAGGGCCCGATGCCCGCGGCGGCGATCGTCACCGGTGATGGCCTGGGTCCGTCGACGGGGCTTGCCCAGGCGAGCGGCGAGCCGCACGCGGCCTATCGGGCCGTCCGCGAACTGGTATACAAGACGTGCCTGGACCAGGCTCGCCGCGTTCGCTTCATGAGCACTCATGTCGACAACCGGCCCAACGCGACGCCGCAGGTGGAAGCCCGGTTCGCCTGCAATTCCGGCCTCGACGCCGGGAACCAGAGGGACTGACCCGTCACTCCTGAAGCAGGGTATCCACCAGCGCCATCACCTTGCCCACAGACCCGCGCTCGCTGTCGAAGACGTGGCGAGCGCGGTTTCCCATGATCTCCCGGCGGTCCTTGTCCCGAAGCAGGGCCAGCACCTGCTCGCCCAGCTCGTCGCCGTCCTTCACCCGCTGACCGCCGCCTTCATCGAGCAGGGCCTGCGTGATTTCCTCGAAGTTGTACGTATAAGGCCCGACAAGCACCGGCTTGTTCAGTGCGGCGGGCTCCAGGACGTTGTGTCCACCGATGGACACCAGGCTGCCACCGACGAAGGCGACATCGGCCGACGCGAAGAAACGCAGCAGTTCGCCCATCGAATCGATGACGAAGCACTGCGTGGAATGACCGGGAATGTCATCGCCGCTGCGCGTTCCCACCTGGAAGCCCAGGCTGCGGACGGATGCTTCGACGGCCTTGAACCGCTCAGGATGACGGGGCGCGATCAGCAGCAGCGCATCCGGCAGACGGCGCATCACCGCGAGGTGAGCCTCGAGGACGCACATTTCCTCGCCTTCGTGCGTGCTGGCGGCGATCCAGACCGGACGCCCCGTGCCCCATGCCTCGCGCATGGCCAGCCCCGCCTGCAACGCCGTGTCCGGCACCGGCATGTCGAACTTGAGGTTGCCGCAGACCGTGAGCTGGCTGGGCTCCGCACCGAGCAGCCGATAGCGCGCGGCATCGGTGCGGGACTGTGCGGCGATATGACTGACGCAGCGCAGGGCGCGGCGGACGAGGGAGCTCATGCGCGCGTAGCCGCGCAGCGATCGCTCGGACAACCGGGCATTGGCGATCAGCAGCGGAATGCCGTGCTTGCGGCAGGCGAAATACAGGTTCGGCCAGATTTCCGTTTCGACGATGATCGCCAGCCGCGGGCGCGTACTGCGCAGGAAGCGCTTCACGGCGAACGGCAGGTCGTACGGCAGGTACACGCTGTGGACGCTGCTGCCGAACAGCTGACGCACGCGTTCGGAGCCGGTCGGGGTCACCGTGGTGACCAGCATCGGCGCCTGCGGGTAGGCTTCCATCAGCGCTTTCACCAGGGGTTCCGCGGCATTGACCTCACCTACCGAGACCGCGTGCACCCAGAGGCAGCCGGCGAGGCGCGGTTCGCGGAAGCGACCGAAGCGCTCGCGCCAGCGCACGTGGTAGTCGCCGTAGCGCATGCCACGCGCCATCAGACGCAGCATCACCAGCGGTGTAAACAGGTACATCGCGAAGTTGTAGAGCAGGCGCAGCAGCACGCGATTCCCTGGGTTGACCCGTGACCGGTCAGTATAGCCGCGCCCATTCGCTACAATGGGCGGACATGCCCGGTATGACCCGCCCTACCCTGACGCGCCAGCTTCTTACGCCCCGCCACTGGCCGGCGTGGCTCGGCGTCGGCTTCATCTGGCTTATCGCCCACCTGCCCTTCCGCTGGCTGATGCGCCTCGGACGCATGGCGGGCCGCCTGGCCCTGCACCTGAACCCCGAACGGCGGCGCATCGCCGCGACCAACATCGCCCTCTGCTTTCCGGAGCTGGATCCGGCGGCACAGAAGGCGCTGGTTCGGGCCAATCTGTGCGACGTCGGCATGATGCTGGCCGAATTCGCACTGGGCTGGATGGGCTCGGATCGCGCGATCGCGAAGGTCCCCGTCACCGTCGACGGGCTGGAACACCTCGAAGCCGCACGCGCCGCCGGCCGTGGCGTACTTCTGGTCGGCGGACACTTCTCGCATCTCGAACTGAGCGCGCGCCTCGTCTCCTCGCGCATCCGCATCGCGGGCATGTACCGCCGCATGGATTCGGAGGTGTTCGAATTCGCGGTGCTGCGCTCGCGCCTGCACTACGCGGATGCGATGTTCGACAAGGACGATATCCGCGGTACCGTGCGCTACCTGAAGGCCGGCGGCACGCTCTGGTATGCGCCCGACCAGGACATGCGCAGCAAGGACAACGTCTTCGTGCCGTTCTTCGGCGTGCCGGCCGCGACCATCACGGCCACGCATCACCTGGCGCGCCTCTCCAACGCGCTGGTGATTCCGTTCTACCACCGGCGCCTGCCGGGAGACGCGGGCTACGCCATGCGCCTTGGCGCGCCGCTTGAGGATTTTCCCAGCGACGATGCCGCACGCGACACCGAGCGGGTGAATGCGCAGATCGAACAGATGGCGCGTGAGGCACCTGAGCAATACCTGTGGGTGCATAAGCGGTTCAAGACGCGGCCGCCGGGTGAGCCGAAGATTTATTAGGCGGTAGCGACGGGGTGGTGCGGCTTCTTTGCTTCGTTGGCTTTTCGCGAACAGGGTTCGCTCCTACAGGTGCGCGGTGGGCCCAGACGGATAGCTGCCCTGGATACTTCTTTCATGGGAGTTTCTCCTACCTTTCTTGCGGTATACGCTGACGAAATGCCGAACCTTTCGTCATAAACAACGAAAGCTTCGCGAAAAAACACGCGCGTAGAACGTCCGTCGTCACCCCTCAAGACGGACCTTCCCATGCAGTCGATCTTTCGTTTCGCGCGTTCGTTGCGCGGCCGCAGCGCGTGGCACCGCAAGCGGTCGCACGTGGTCAATGCGGTACTCAACTATGTCGGCCGCAGTGTGGCGCACTGGCGGGAGCACGACGCATGGCTGGCCTTCCTGGAGACACCGCCGATGGCCGGCGTCTCGTCGATCGACACCATCCTCACCGAGCGCTACCAGCACCGCTATATCAGCAAGGCCTGGAATCGCGAGCGCCGGCTGAAGGTGCTGCGCGAGCATTACGAATTCGCCCTTGCCCGGTTCCCCCGGACGCTGTTCCACGTGCTGTACCGCGAGCGCCAGGTCTTGCTTGGCAAGGTGCTCCTGCGTAACGGTGAGGCTCTCTCGCTGATGCTCAAGGCGCCGTTCCGACGCGCCCGCGAGGGTGAGATGACGCTCTCGCTGGTCGATCACCAGGGCATGCAGATCTCCTATGCGGCGTTCTCCTTCGTCGACGGCGGCAAGGCCATCGCCATCGGCTGCCTGCAGGGCGCGCCCAACCACGCCGGGCTGGAAGCCGTGCGCGAACTCACGCGGCAGTGCCATGGCCTGCGTCCTAAGAACCTCCTGCTGTCGCTGATCCGTTCGCTCGCCGAGGCTTTCGAGGTGGAACGCGTCCTCGGGATATCGAATGAGGCTCACGTCTTCGCGGGCATCGCCGACAAGGTAAAGGCCGACTACAACGGCTTCTGGCGCGAGTCCGGTGGACAGGAGACCAGCGAGGGCTTCTACGCCATGGCCCCTCACGAGCCCGTGCGTTGCGAAACCGAGGTCGAAAGCAAGCGACGCAGTGAGTTCCGTCGGCGCGAAGCGCTGCGTCACGAAGCCTGCGATCTAGTCCTCAGGGCGTTCGGATTCGAACGCGCCGTGGTCCTGCCGCTGGCCGCCTGATACGCGGCGCTCGTACAGCTTCGCGTACTTCAGAAACGCATAGAAAGCGTGGACCCGGGCGGCGATGAAGCCCGCCCAGCCGCCCCGCCAGTGACCGCGCCAGAAGTAGTACCGGGCAAAAGCGATGGTGGGATAGACCACCATCCGCAGACGAAGCATCCGCGGCTCGCGCGTCTGCCGGTCGCGCACCTGCAACGTCGAGTAACGGTTGGCCTTGTCGACCCGCCCGTCGATATCGCGCTCGCCATAGTGATCGATGATGGCATCGAGGCGCCGCACCGGCCCGCGCACCAGGACACTTTCGTGTACTTCGTGACCGCTCATGCCGGCGCGCGTGCGGTCGAACAGACGCACATAGTGATTCAGGCGCGCGCGACCGGGCTGCCAGCGCCAGAACACCCACTCGCGACGGAGCATCTCGAAACCCGCGACATCCGGCGTGACGAGCGCCGCCCTCACCCGCTCGGCGGCGATGGCGGGCAGCGCCTCGTCCGAGTCCAGCAGCAATACCCAGCGATGGACGGCGAGATCGATCGCCGCCTGCTTCTGTGCGCTGTAGCCGGCGAACGGCTGAATGCTCACCCGCGCCCCATGCGACGCGGCAATGTCGCGCGTCTCATCGGTCGATCCGGAATCCAGCACGACGATGTCGTCGGCAAAACGGACGGAGGCGAGACAGGCGCCGATCGTCGCCGCGCTGTTGAACGTGGTCACGACGACCGACAGCGGCTCACGCGCCACGGGACGGTTCCAGGTCCGGCAGATCGACGAGCAGCGCCGCGCACCACACGGCGAACAGCCACGCGGTGAGCAGACCCCACCATGCCGAATAGAAGGCCATGTGCGTATTCAGGGGGAAGAAGATCGCAAACAGCGCCACGCTGGCGGGGAATGCACGCTCGCGCGCCACGGGACCGGCTTTCCACCAGACGCGGACGGCCAGCACGGTGGCCGCAAGCCACGCGAGGAGGCCGAGGGTTCCGGTCTCGGTGGCGGCCTCGAGCACGACCTGATGAGGATGGCAGGCACCCTCCCCATCGCCGCATTTCTCGATGGTCAGGAAGTGGTCTCCGGGCGACGCGACCGATGGATAGGCCACGCGGAAGCCGCGGACGCCCACGCCGTTGATGGGATGCGCCGCATAGAGGCGCAGCGACGTCCTCCAGATATCGAGACGCCCGGTCAGCGCGGCGTCCAGCCCCGCGCTGGTACCGGTGAGGGCGGGCAAGGTATGCGCCACCCGGTCGCGGAATCGCGGCGATACCTGCCATGCCAGTGCGCCGACCAGAAGCACGACCGCGCCCATGCCCAGGCAGGCCACGGCGAAGCGACGGAACGTACCCGCCTCACGCCAGAGGAACGCCAGGGCTACGAGTGCATAGCAGACCCACGAGGCGCGCGAACCGGAAAGCAACACCGGCCCGAGCGCCAGCAGGAACGTAAGGATCAGGCCCCGGCGTCCCCAGCGCTCGCGCCCGGCCCAGAGAAGGAACGGCGCCAGCGCGGACACCGCGGGACCGAGCTTCAGGTTGGTCGCCCCGAAGATGCCGGACAGTCGCGCGGGATCGGAGGCGCCCGCGAGGCCATAACCGGTCAGCGCCTGCACCCAGGCATCGGCGACCCAGAGCGCGACGACCGCTGCGGTGGCGAACCACATGGCGCGCACCTTCCCTGGCCGGCGCATGGCGAAACACGTGTACACACCCAGCGGAGCGAACCGGAGGATGCCCGCCAGCGTGCCCCAGCTCTTCGCGGGCGAGACGGCGTCGACGACGGAGACGAGCGCGGCGCCCGCGTAGGCGGCGAACAACCAGAGAAACAGCCGCGCACCGGGATGATGGCGAATCGCCGTCGGCTCGCGCACGACGAGCAGTATTGATCCGACGAGTGCGAGAAACACGCCCACCTCGGCACTGCGCCCCAGTGGCAGCAACGCGGGCACCAGCCAGATCGGCAGGAGCGGCGAGGCCAGCCCCGCTTTCAGCAGCGCACCGGGCCCGCGCGAGCTCACGCGGCCGGGGTGCCTTCGACCAGCTCGGCATACAAGGCGAGCGTGGCCGACTGCATGTCGACGAGGCGGTAGCTGCGCGGCGGCGGGATCGGCGGCGCGAAACGCAGGAGTTCGGCGGCGCGCTCGACCAGGCGTTCGCGATCGCCCAGCGGTACGCGGCCCGCGGGATAGAGCTCGGCCAGGAGCTCGCCGACCCCACCGTGCGCGTAACCCATGACGGGGCGGCACAAGGCCAGCGCCTCGACCACCGTACGGCCGAACGACTCCGGCCGGACCGACAGCTGCAGGACGAGATCGGACAGGGCGTAGACATCGCGCACGTCCGATCGCGCCGGCGAGATCACCACACGGTCGTCGAGGCCGCGCGCATGAATGAGCTGACGCAGCTCGGCGACATACGCCTCGCGCCCCGGCTCGTCCGCGCCGAGCAGCAGCAGGCGCGCATCGATGGCGCGCTGTTGAAGGTCAGCGATCAGTTCGATCGCGTCGGCATGACCTTTCAGGCGGGTACCACGGCCCGGCAGGGTCAGCAGAGGCGCGCCAGCCAGTTGCGGGTATTGCTCGAAGAACGCCCGCTGCCAGCTGTCGTCGGGACGGTAACCGTAGGGAAACGCCTCGGTGTCGATGCCACGCGGCACCACGGCGATGCGCGCGGTCTCGATATCGTCGGGGTAGTGGCGCAGCACGTAGTCACGCAGGGTCTGCGAGACCACGATGACCCGCTCCCCGCGGAGCAGGATCGCGCTGTAACGACCCGGACTGTTCAGCCCGTGCACGGTCGTGACGAAGTGCGGACGGGGCTTGACCCCACGCATCGCCCACCAGCCGATCCATGCCGGCAGCCGCGAGCGGGCGTGCACGATATCGGGCTTCAGTTCGCGCAGGATGCGGCGCAGCTTGCCTACCGTGAACAGGGTACCCAGGGATTTGCGACCAATGGGCAGGGCGATGTGCTCGCTGCCTTCGGCCTCCAGCTGAGCCACCAGGCGTCCGCCCGCCGAGACCACCACCGACCGATGCCCCGCAGCCACCAGCGCCCGCGCGATTTCCAGGGTCGAGCGTTCGGCCCCGCCCGAATGGAGCGAGGGGATCAGCTGTACGACGGTCATCGTCCGGTGCGGGGAGACGGTGGCCATGGGTGGTTCCGGTGAGTGTGATGACGCAGGCGAAGCACGAAACGTGCCCGCAGGGGGCCGTTCAGTCTTTCAGGACGTAGGTCGCGCCACAGTACATGCACTTCGAGGTGCCACCGTCGTCCTCGATGGACAGGTAGACCCGCGGGTGCGAGTTCCACAGGTACATGCCCGGCATCGGGCAGGACAGCGGAAGGTCGGCTCGCGTCACTTCGTAACGGTTTTCGGCGTTCGCCGGGATCAGCGGCGCTGCCGCGGGATTGGGTCGCATGGGGAAACTCCGGGCGAAACGGTAAACCGAGACCTGCGATGGTAACAAAAAAGAAAACCCGCGCCGTTGCCGGCGCGGGTTTTTCACGGCAGTTAAAGCCGGAACGATTACTTCTTGTCAGCCGAAGCGTCGTGGCCTTCGGTCGTGATGCGGATCTTGATTTCGTCCGACACGTTCGGGACGTACGCACCGACGCCGAAGTCCGAGCGCTTGATGGTGGCGGTGGCGTCGAAGCCGATCGACTGCACCTTCATCATCGGGTGCGGGCCGACCTTGTTCAGGGTGGCGTCGAGGGTGACCGGCTTGGTCACACCATGGACGGTGAGGTCACCGGTGACCTTGAGCTTGTCCTTGCCGGCCGAGACCACCTTGGTGCTCTTGAAGGTGACGTTCGGGAACTTGGCGGCATCGAGGAAATCCGCCGACTTCAGGTGCTCGTCGAGCTTGGGCACGAAGGTGTCCAGACCGGACAGCGGCAGGGTCACTTCGACGGTGGCCTTGGTCGGTGCGGCTTCGTCGTAGACAAGGGTGCCGTCGACCTGATTGAGGTCGGCGGTCGGATTGGAGAACCCGAAGTGATTCCAGCTGAACAGGACCATGGTGTGGGTCGGGTCGAGCTTGTAGGTCACCGGGGCGGCGGCGGCGGTGCCGGCGGTGGCGAGCAGGCCGGCGAGGGCAACGTAACGGAGGGCGCGCATGGTGTTTCTCCAGCAGTGAGGTGGGTACGGCGTGTGACGGCGGGACCGGAGGGTCACCGCGGGAAAGGGGTCAGGCGATCTGGGCGGCTTCGTCGAAGTCCAGACGCGGCAGGCGGCCGAACAGGTTCTTGTCCGGATCGCCGTAGCCGATGTTGATGAGAAAATTGGACTTGACGTGGGTACCGGCGAAGAACTCGGCATCCACGCCCGCCTGGTCGAAACCGGACATCGGACCGCAGTCGAGCCCGAGCGCGCGGGCCGCCATGATCAGGTAGGCGCCCTGCAGCGAACCGTTGCGCGAGCCGGAGGACTGGATCATGTCTTCGTTGCCGACGAACCAGCTGCGTGCGTCCGCATGCGGGAACAGCTTGGGCAGGTGCTCGTAGAACGCGAAGTCGGTCGCGACGATGGCCGTGACCGGGGCCGACATGGTCTTCTCGGCGTTGTTCTCGGCCAGGTACGGCTTCAGACGCGCCTTGGCGTCCTGCGACTTGATGAAGATGACGCGCATCGGCGAGGAGTTGGCGGCGGTGGGGCCGAACTTCGCCAGCTCGTACAGCCGGTGGATCTGCTCGTCGGTTACTTCCTTCGGCAGCCAGGCGTTGTAGGTGCGCGCGGTGAGGAAGAGCTGGTCAAGCGATGCATCGGACAACGGAGCGCTCATGGATATCCTTGTACAGTGATGGAACGCCGGAGGCCCGGCATCCCGACAGTGTAAGCGTCGCGACGCCCTGTGTGGACCGGTCGGACAAGGAACGAACTGTGCCGAATTCGACAACAATCATCGATCGTGACCTTTGCTGGGTCGTGACCGACGGCGCGGCCGGCAACCGCCGCCAGGCGCTGGCACTGGCCGAAGCTCTCACGCCGTCGATCCGCGAGATCACCATCGAGCTGCGCGCCCCGTGGTCGTGGGCGGCCCCGCGCCTGCTGCCGGGCGCGCGTCTGGCGCTTGGGCCGACCAACCAGAACCTGCTGCCGCCATGGCCTTCGCTGGTCATCGGCTGCGGACGCACGGCCGCCTGGGCGACCCGGCAGATCCGTCGCTGGTCGGCGGGCCGCACGCTGTCGGTGCAGTTGCTCGATCCACGCCTGGCCCCGCATCACTGGGACCTGGTCATCGCGCCGAAGCATGACGAACTGACCGGCGACAACGTGCTCCGTCCGATCGGGTCGCTGCATCCCATCGATGACGCCTGGCTCGCCGACGGGCGCGAGGCGTTTGCCGGCCTGGCCGACCTTCCCGGCCCACGCCTGGGGGTGCTGGTCGGCGGCGACCGGCGTGGCGCGCCGCTCGACGGCAAGGCGGCCGATGCCTTCGTCTCCGCCGTTCGCCGGCGACTTGCGACGGATGGCGGCTCGGTCATGGTCGCCGCCTCGCGACGCACGCCGCCTGCGCTCCTGCCGGTGCTTCGCGACGCCTTCGCCGACTGGCCGGGCGTGATCTGGACGGGCAGCGCCGACGGCCCCAATCCGTATCCCGGCATCCTGGCGTGGGCCGACCGTCTCGTGGTCACACCCGACTCGGTCAATATGTTGTGCGAGGCCTGCGCCACCGGGGCGCCGGTGCATACCGTCGTGACGGCGCCGCTGGATGCGAAGCTGGGGCGATTTCATGCAGAGCTGCGAGCGGCGGGACGGCTGCATGACATCGATGCGGTGACACCGGAGCGGCAGGCACCGCTGCGGGAGACGGCGACGATCGCGGACGAGGTACGCAAGCACCTCGGACTGCCTGCATCCCCGGCCCGATAGTCCCCGTCCTACGGCCTGGGTTTCAGCCGCGCCCGGAACCCTGCCTTCAGCTCGTCCGACATCGGCGCGGCGGCGAGTGCCGCGTCGAGCTTCGCTACCCGGTTGCGGAAGGCCGCCACTTCGTCCCTGAACCGGTCGGGATGGTAGTCGATCAGCAGGTCCGCCTGCGCCGCCGCCGAAAGCTCGTCGGGGATACCGCCGAAGTCCTCCCAGTGCCCCTTCAGCCAGGCCACCGCATCGCGCACATCGCGCATCTGTCCGACCAGACCGTCGACATCGGGTGCATCGGTGGGCCACGTCACGTCGACCACCTGCGGATGGGCGAAGTCGTGCTCCGGCAGCGTCACATGCAGCGTCAGGTCGCGTCCGGTGAGCCGCCAGGTGCCGGGCTTGTCGTCATCCGCCCGCGGAAGCGCCACGCCGTCCACCGTCACCTTCGATGGCATTGCGACGGCGACGAAGGCCACGGACCACGTCCGTGACGTCGGCATGCCGGGATACGTACCGTCGCGCGCCGCGATTTTCAGGCGTACGCCCTGCTTCGTCCGCTCGGTCGCGAGAGCCGTGCGAGCGAACGCCGTGCCCCGGTAGGCTTCGTCGTCGCCCGCGTCTTCGTACAGCGTGGCCGATTGATTGCCGCCCGGGTAGACGAGCAAGGTCCGCGCACCCGTGTCGTGGGACACGCTGACCATCGTATTCGTATTGGTCGGCACGATAGCGCCGGCACGCGCGAAGACCGGTACCTCATCGAGCCGGTAGCGGCCCGCCAGCGCACGCTCACCATGCAACGAGCGACCGCGGGTCGTGTCGAACCAGTCGCCTCTCGGCAACCAGGTCTCCTGGCTGGCGAAACCGTCGCTGCCCGCGGCGGCCGTTACCGGATCCACCAGCAGGTCGTCGCCGAACATGTATTCGGCGCCGCTCGCGTAGGACTGGTCGTCTTCCGGCCATGCGTAGTACAGCGGCCTGACCAGCGACACGCCCGTGTCGAACGCCTTGCGACCCATCGTGTAGGTGTACGGCAGCAAGCGGTAACGTGTCAGCACCGTGTCGCGCAAAGCGTCGAATTCCGCAGGCGCGAACCGCCAGGGCTCCTTGCGCAGGTTCGGGTTCTTCGTGGTGTGTGTGCGCATGATCGGGCTGTACGCACCGAACTGCATCCAGCGCACGTAGAGTTCCGGATCGACCCGGCGCGTCTTCGGATCGCTTTCGTCGCGGAAGGTGTGACCGCCGAGGTCGTGGCTCCAGTAGCCATAAAGCACGTTGGACGCGGTCGACGTGAAGCGCGGCTGGAACGCCAGCGAACCCCACGAGATGATCGAGTCGCCCGAGAAGCCGATCTGGTAGCGGTGGTTTCCCAGTCCGCCCCAGCGGTGATAGATCAGCGCACGCTTGTCGCTGGTCTGCTGCATGTGGGTGAAGAACACATGGTTGAGCCACCAGGTGTTGCTCAGTCCCGGCATGGCTTTCGATTCGCGCCATTGCTGCCAGTCCAGCCACCAGAAGCTCACGCCCATCGCCTGCAGGGGATCGAGCACCGTGCTGAAGAGTGCCGACATGTAGCTCGCGTCCGCGGCTTCGAAAGGCAGCGGATGGGCGCGGTCGGCCTTCATCGCATCCATGAATCGGCCGTACGCATCCTCGTGGGGAAGCATGCCCGAGGCGGGGTGCAGGTTCAGCGTGATCCTCAGGCCCTGGTCGCCAAGCCAACGGAGCAGCCGTTGCGGGTCGGGAAACAGGCTTCGGTTCCAGGAGAAGCCCGTCCAGCCCGGCGTCTGGCCCGCGATGTCCCGTTTGTCCGAACCGGAGGCGAGACCTGGCGTCGTGTGCCAGTCCATATCGATCACGAGGACATCCAGCGGAATGCCGTAGCGCGCGAAGTCCGCCGCCACGTCGCGGATCTCGCTGTCACTGTAATTCCAGTAACGCGACCACCAGTAACCGAAGGCATAGCGCGGCGGCAACGGCTCGCGGCCGGCGATTTTCGTGAAATCACCCAGCGCGGCGACGTAGTCGTGGCCGTAGCCGAAGAACGTCCAGTCGGTGCATGCCTGGCAGGCGCGACGGTGCACCCACGGCAGCTTCTCATCGCCAAAGACGAAGCTTCCCGTGTCGTCGACGACGTGCCAGCCGTCGCGTGAGAGCAAGCCGTCGCCGAGATCCAGCGGCGTGTTGTCGGACGCATGACGGTCGCCATCGACCTGATCGAGCGTGCGCGCCGTACCGCCGAGATTTCGTGTTTCCTTCAGGCCGGGGTGCCAGGCGATGGCCGGCTTGAGCTGCTTCGATTCGACCGTCAGGTTGTCGGCACCGAACGGGCCGGAACCCTCTTTGTAGCGCAGCGTCAGCAAGTCGGTGCGAATGACGAGCCAGCCCTTTTCATGGGAGACCTTCGCGGGAACGTCGCCTGCGTTACCGCGTGTTGCGAAGACCAGCGAAGGCGCGTCCTCGAACTGTTTCGAGGGCGAATATTCCATGCGAATGACGCGGGGCGTCAGGACCGTGAAGCGAGCCTCGCCGCTGGTGACGGGATCGGCGTGCGCCGATGACGATGCGACGGCGACAACAAACGTCGCGAACGCGACGGCAGCCCGGATCACTCTCATGCACCCTGCCTCCCCTTAAAGGAAGCTCCGACTCTAGCATGAGTCCGTCAGGCGTCGACGTAACGCGCCGCGTCGCCGACCCAGCGTGCGATGAGCCTCTCACAACGCGCGGGATGATCTTTCATCATTGCTTCGGCGACCCGCTGCACTTCGGGCATGAGATGACCGTCACGGGTGAGGTCGGCTATGCGGAACTGCAGCTGGCCCGTCTGACGCGTGCCCAGTACTTCACCGGGGCCACGCAGTTCCAGATCCTTTTCGGCGATGCGAAACCCGTCGTTGGTCTCACGCATCACCTGTAGTCGCTCTTTCGCCAGACGCGACAGCGGTGTCTGATAGAGCAGCACGCAATTGGATGCGATGGCGCCACGACCCACGCGCCCGCGCAGCTGATGCAGCTGGGCGAGACCGAGGCGCTCACTGTTCTCGATGACCATGAGGCTGGCGTTGGGCACGTCGACGCCCACCTCGATGACGGTGGTGGCGACCAGCACGGCAAGTTCGCCGGCCTTGAACGCATCCATCACCGCCTGTTTCTCCTTCGGCTTCATGCGTCCATGAATCAGCCCCACGGCCAGATCGGGAAGGCCCGTCGTCAGCTCCGCGTGCGCCACCTCGGCGGCTTGCGCGTTCAGCTGCTCGGACTCTTCGATCAACGTGCAGACCCAGTAGACCTGCCTGCCCTGCATGCAGGCCGCATGGATCCGCTCCATGACCTCGTAGCGACGCTCGTTCGAGATGGCGACAGTCTGCACCGGCGTGCGTCCGGGTGGCAGTTCGTCGATGGACGAGACGTCGAGATCGGCGTACGCGCTCATCGCCAGCGTGCGCGGGATCGGTGTGGCGGTAAGTACGAGCTGGTGCGGAATGAGCGAGCCTTCGGCGCCCTTGTCGCGCAGAGCGAGCCGCTGATGCACACCGAAGCGGTGCTGCTCGTCGACGATCACCAGGCCGAGCTTCCTGAACGCGACGCCTTCCTGCATCAGCGCGTGCGTGCCGACCACGACATGCGCGTGACCCTCCGCCGCGCGTGACAGCGCGCTCTTGCGCGCCTTGCCCTGCACCTTGCCGGCCATCCATTCCACTTCGAGACCGAGGGGCTCGAGCCATGCACGGAAGTTACGCAGATGCTGCTCGGCAAGCAGTTCGGTCGGAGCCATCAGGGCGACCTGGTAACCGCTCTCGACGGCGGCGACCGCGGCCAGCGCGGCAACGACCGTCTTGCCACTGCCGACATCGCCCTGCACGAGTCGCAGCATGGGATGGGCACGCGACAGGTCGCGTGCGACTTCCTTCGACACGCGCGTCTGCGCACGGGTCAGCGCGAACGGAAGCGCGGCGAGCAGACGATCTTTCAGTGTCCCGGCGCTTTTCAGCGCGGGCGCCTTGCGTTCTTTCACCGCCGCACGCATTCGGCGCAACGTCAGGTGCTGGGTCAGCAACTCCTCGAAGGCGAGCCGCTGTTGCGCCGGATGCCGCCCTTCCTCCAGCTGCCGCAGATCGACATCCGTAGGCGGGCGATGCACGTAGGACAACGCGTCGCGCAGCGACGTCAGCCCCGCCGGCCGGCCGATCTCCTCCGGAATCAGTTCCAGACGGTCGTCGGTTGGCAGGTGCGCCAGCGCACGGGCGATGACGCTGGCGAGGCGGCGCGGCCCGAGTCCTTCCGTCGTCGGATACACCGGGGTCAGCCGCTCGTCCATCAGGACGGGTTCGTCGGTCTCGATGCGCTGGTACTGCGGATGGACGATCTCCAGTCCTTGTGGGCCCTGGCGCACTTCACCGAAGCACAGCAGGCGCGCGCCCTTCGGCAGCTGATCGACCTGCGACTTGCGAAAGTGGAAGAAGCGCAGCAACAACGGACGACCGGAGTCGTCGCCGATGATCACCTTGAGTTGCGGACGAAAGCGAAAGCCGCGCTCGACATGCTCGATGACACCCTCGACCTGCGCGCGATCGCCCGGGCGCAGGTCGGCGATCGGCACGACCGTGGTGCGGTCCTCGTAACGCAAAGGCAGATGGAACCAGAGATCCTGCACTTCGCGAAGGCCGAGCTTGCGCAAGGTCTCGGCAAGCGCCGGCCCGACGCCGCCGAGCGATGTCAGCGGTGCACGCCCGGGGTCCGCCACCGGAACGGCAGCGGTGATCGGCAATGCGCGACGGGCCACGGGAATGACGACGCCCTTACGGCAGGACGAGGATCGCGTCGACTTCGACCGTTGCCGCCTTGGGCAGCGCCGAGACCTGGATCGTCGAGCGCGCCGGGTACGGCTGCTGGAAGTATTCGGCCATGACGGCGTTCACCGCGGCGAAGTCGCCCAGATCGGTGACGTAGATGCCCACGCGGACGATGTCGGCCAGTTTGCCGCCCGCGGCTTCCGCCACCGCGACCAGGTTGTCGAAGACGCGACGCGTCTGCACGGTGATGTCGCCCTCGACGAGATTGCCGGTGGCCGGGTCGAGCGGAATCTGTCCTGAGAAATACACCGTGTTGCCGGCGCGCACGGCCTGCGAGTACGGGCCGATGGCCGACGGAGCCTTATCGGTGGCGATGGTGCTGCGGGTCATGGATACATCCTCGATGAATTCACAGCAGTCTATCTACGCCGCGCCACGCTAGCTACCTGAAGCCACGGGCAGGAGCGCGCAGCGTGCGAAAGCTCACCCACGGTGAGCCGATCGCGCGCAGGGCGCGCTCCTACAAGGGGTGGCGGTATACGCCGCTGACTACACCCGTGCGCCTGACCCGGCGCATGACGTCGGCAAGATGCTTGCGCCCCTTGACCTCGATGGCGAAGAGCAGCGTGGCCGCCGTGCTGTCGCGCTCGATGTATTCGACGTTCTCGATGTTCGAGCTGGCGTCGGCGATGGCCGCGGCCACCGTGGCGAGGACGCCGGGACGATTGAGCACCTCGATGCGCAGTTCGGCACGGTAGTCGCCCGACACGTCGCGATCCCACTCGATAGCTACGATGCGCTCGGGCGTCTTGCGGAACTCCGGCACGTTCGGGCATTCCACCCGGTGCACGACGATACCCTTGCCCGAGGAAAGGAAACCGATGATTTCGTCGCCCGGCAACGGATGACAGCAATTGCCGAAGCTGAGCACGCCGCGCTCGGCGCCGCTGATGCGGATCTTCTCCGCGCTGTGCTGCTGCTCCGACGACGCCGACGGCTCGCCCTTGCCCGGTCCGAGCAGAGCGACCAGCTGCGTGGCGACCTGGTCGGCAAACCGGTTACCCAGCGCGATCTCGGACAGAAGTTCTTCCAGGCGTTTGAGCTTGGCGTCTTCGAGGAAACGATCCAGCGTAGCGGCGGGCACCGAATCGAGGCTCATGCCGCGCGCGTCGAGCGCGCGATCCAGCATGCGGTGACCGAAGTCCACGGCATCCTCGTGCTGCAGATGCTTGAGGTACTGACGAATGGCCGTGCGCGCCTTGCCCGTGACCACCGCTTCCAGCCATGCGGGATTGGGTACCGCCGACGGCGCCGTGATGATCTCGACCTGCTGGCCGGAAATCAGGCGCGTGCGCAGCGGCACGAGTTTCTTGTCCACACGCGCCGCGACGGCATGGTCGCCCACGTCCGTATGCACGGCGTAAGCGAAATCCAGCGCGGTCGCGTTTCGCGGCAGCGAGAAAATCTCGCCGCGCGGGGTAAACAGGTAGACCTCGTCCGGGAACAGGTCGATCTTGACGTTTTCCAGGAACTCGGAGGCCGACGGGGTGTTGGCCTGGCTGTCCGCCAGCGCGGACAGCCACTCACGGGCGCGCGCCTGGGCACTGTTTGCCGGACCGGAATCGGACTTGTACGCCCAGTGGGCCGCGACGCCGCGCTCCGCGACCGATTCCATCTCCGAGGTACGGATCTGGATCTCGATCGGCGCCCCGAAGGGTCCGAGCAGCACGGTGTGCAACGACTGGTAGCCATTGCCCTTGGGAATGGCGATGAAGTCCTTGAAGCGACCGTCGACCGGCTTGTACAGCCCATGCACGGCGCCCAGCGCCATGTAGCAGTGCATGGCGTTGTCGGTGATGACGCGGAAGCCGTAGACGTCCATCAGCTGCGCAAACGACTTGTGGTCGCCGCGCATCTTGGAATAGATGCTCCATGCCGACTTGATCCGGCTGACCGCACGACCGGGAATCTTCTCGGCGGCAAGCCGACCTTCGAGGGCCATCTCGATCTTGGCCATCGCTTCGCGACGGTTACCGAGCGCGGCGCGGATGCGCTCGCCGATGATGCGGTGGCGGTCCGGGTAGAGCGCCTTGAAGCCGAGGTCCTGCAGTTCGGCCTTGAACTTGTTCATGCCGAGGCGTTGCGCGATCGGCGCGTAGATCTCGAGCGTTTCGCGCGCGATACGGCGGCGCGAGGTCGCGTCCTTGGCGCCCAGCGTACGCATGTTGTGCAGGCGGTCAGACAGCTTGATCAGGATGACCCGCAGGTCGCGCGCCATGGCCAGGAGCATCTTGCGGAAGCTTTCCGCATCGGCTTCCTGGCGACTGGAAAAGCGCATCTTGTCGAGCTTGGTGACGCCGTCGACCAGCTCCGCCACGGTCTCGCCGAATTCGCCCGCGAGCTCTTCGCGGGCAAGCCGGGTGTCTTCGAGGGTGTCGTGCAGGATCGCGGCGATGATGGTCTCGGCGTCGAGACCCAGCTCCGCCAGGACGTGGGCCACGGCCACGGGGTGCGTGATGTACGGCTCACCCGACTTTCGCGTCTGGCCCTCGTGCGCGGCGGCGCCGATGAGAAACGCGCGGCGGATGCGCATGACCTGATCGTGCGGCAGGTAAGCGCCCACGCGCTCTTCCAGCGCCTGCACATAGGGAGGCACCGGGCCATCATCGACCACGTCGGTCAGTTTTTTGGCGGGAATGACTTCCATGGGAGAACCTTACACCGTCAGCCGGTGCAGCCTCCCGCGCGCGGCGTCAGCAGCCGCGCGTCAACGTGCGCAACGTTCAGATGAGTGCTGGGCCGACAGCGACCCGGCATCATCAATCATCCCCACCCTTCGAGAGGTCGTCGTCCACTTCCGTGGCGGCCCACTCGAGGGCTTCGCGCTCGGCGCGCTCGCGGGCGGCGCGGTCGATCTCGTCGATCATTTCGTCGTTGACGCGACGATCGGCGATTTCACGCAGGGCGAGCACGGTCGGCTTGTCGTTGCCCGGATCGAGCGTGGGTTCGGCACCCTTGGACAGCTGGCGGGCGCGCTTGGTCGCCATGAGCACGAGCTCAAAGCGGTTGTCGACTACCTCGAGGCAGTCTTCGACAGTAATACGGGCCATTTCAAATCCTTGACAATAAAGACACTTCTGACTGTGCAGTTTAGCGGTCAGCCCCGTTGGCTGGCAATGAGGTGAGGGGTATCATGTGCGGTTCTGACCAGGACGGACGGGCATTAGTGCAAATAATAAAACCAGGCGGTACACTATCCCATCGCCCCACCCCCAAAGTCACTCCGATGCGCCCCATGAACCTCCCCCGGATCGTCCGTAATGCCGTCGGCCTGGCCGCGCTGGCGCTGTTGGCCGCGTGCCACATCGCCCCGCCGCGAAACGACGATCCGAACGAAAAGTTCAACCGGAAGGTCTACGCCTTCAACGACAAGCTGGACAAGGCCATCATCCGGCCGGTGGCTGTCGGCTATCGTAAGATCACCACCCCGCCGGTGCGGACGGCCGTCAGCGACTTCTACACGAACATCCGGCTGCCGATCACCATCGGCAACCAGCTGCTCCAGGCCCGTCCGAAGCAGGCGGTCATTACGACCGGCCGCTTCGTGGTCAACCTGACCATCGGCTTCCTGGGCTTCAAGGATCCGGCCAGCATGCTCGGCATGCCGCTGTACGACAGCGATTTCGGCGTGACCTTGGCCCGCTGGGGCGTCCCCGAGGGCGACTACCTGGTCGTGCCGTTCGTCGGTCCAAGCACGGTGCGCGACATCTGGCGTCTGCCGGTCGACAGTTACTTCTTCGATCCGCTGAGCTACCTGTCGCGTAACCACGACTTCAAGGCCGGCCAGTACTACGCCCCGTCGGTGCTCTATCTCATTACCCTGCGCGCCCGCGCCATCGACGCGGAAAGCTTCCTGGCCTCGGCCTACGATCCTTACGTGTTCCTGCGCGACGCTTACCGCCAGCAGCGCCTGAGCCAGATCTACGACGGCAACCCGCCGGCGGAAGCGATCGAACAGCTGCAGGGCCTCGACCAGGACAAGGACTTCGATCCCGAAAAGCTCCTGGACGAACAGCACAAGTGGGAAAATCAGAACGGGCAGCAGCCCAACTGATGAAAAGGGCCCCTCGGGGCCCTTTTTTTGTGCCTGGACCCTTATGGAACGGGCGGGCCCGGCTACGAAAAAGGCCCCGAAGGGCCTGTCTCAGCTCGACATAACCACGACATCACAACAACTCGTCGACGCCTGACACCCGCGCCAGCGCCTGGAGCCCCTCGGGAACACGAGCGACCTTGATGGTCCTGCGCTGCGCCCGCGCATGCGCCAGCAACGCCAGCACCGTGGCCAGCCCGGCGCTGTCGGCGTGCGACAGGCCACCGAGATCCAGCACCGTCTGCTTGCCGCGGTCCAGCTCGGCGCGGGCCGAGTGGAGAGCGTCGGCGGCCGTGGCGAACGTGAGGTCACCGGACACCGCGAGGGTGTCCGGCGCCGGGGTCGTCAGCGAGAACGACGCGTCGCTCACTTGTTCGCGCCGCCCGTGTCCTGCTTCATTTCCTCGATCGCGCCGGCACCCTTCTGCTCCAGGTCGGCGGTGAGCTTGTCGAGACCTTCCTTCTTGATCTCGGCATCCACCTGATTGCGATAGTTGGTGATGTACGAGATGCCTTCGATGACAACGTCGTAGGCCTTCCAGTCGCCGGTGGTCTTGCTCTGGCGGAACACGTAGTTGACCGAGACGGTCTTGCCGTCATCGAGCACGACCTGGGTCTGGACCAGGGTGCGCGACTTGTTCAGGTCGCCGTTGAACGGCAGCACCTTGACCCGGCCGCGCGTGTAGTTGAGCAGGCCCTCGGCGTAACGATGTGTGATCGAGTTGTAGAACGCCTTGGCGAAACGCTCGCGCTGCTGCGGCGAGGCTTCCTTGGCGTGCTGACCCAGCACCAGGATCGACGCGTAATCGATATCGAAATGCGGCAGGAAGGTGTCGTCGATGACGGCGATCAGCTTTTCCTTGTCGTTCTTGAGCTCGGCCTGGTGCCCTTCGATGGCCTTGGCCAGGTCGTCGGAAATGGTCTGGACGACCTGCTGGGGACCCTGCTGCTGGCCGGCCGACGCCGGAGCGGCATCCTGGGCGAGCACGGGGGCGGCCACGACCGTACCGATGGCAAGGGCGATGGCGAGGGAAATCTGACGCAGCATGCGATATCTCCTGAGCCGGCCTTACTTCTTGCCGGCGTTGTCGGGTTGGTTGCCGCCCGTGGCGGAACCGTTCTTGTTGTCGCTCGGCGAACCGTTCACGAGGAACTTTCCGATCAGATCTTCCAGCTGGAGCGCCGACTGCGTGAGCACCAGCTCATCGCCGTCAGCCAGGTATTCCGGCGAGCCGCCGGGCTGGATCGCAACATACTGGCTACCGATCAAACCGCTTGTGAACACCGCGGCGGCCGAGTCGTCAGGTATCTGGGAGTAACGCTTGTCGATCGCAAGGGTCACGGTCGCTTCCGACGAACCGGGCTTGACCACCACCGATTCGACGCTGCCGATCGGCACGCCGGCCAGCTTGACCGCGGCACCGGGCTGCAGGCCGCCGATGTTGGTGAAGTTGCCCGTCACGTGGAAGGTGCCACCCAGACGGTCGGGGGCGCTGCCGCCGCCGAAGAACTTGCCGATCATCTCTTCCAGCTGCTGAGCCGGACGGGTGAAGGCGAGCTCACCGCCCGCCTTGACCGGCGTCTTCGACTGGCCGAACTGCAGGCCGACGTACTGGTCGCCGAGCAGGCCGCTGGTGTAGATCGTGGCCACGGAGTCATCGGGAATGTCCTTGTGGCTGTCGTCGATCGACAGGGTGACTTTCGCCTCCTCCTTGCCCGGAACCAGGTCGATCGCGTCGACCGAGCCGACACGCACGCCGGCGACCTTCACCGGGGCGCGGACCTTGAGCTGTCCGACATTGACGAAGCGCGTGGTCACCTCATAGGCGGAACCGCGATGCGAATTGGCCACCGACGTGGTCTGCGTGGCGAGGTAGGCCAACGCGGCGAAACCGAGCACGATGAACAGGCCGGTGCCGACGGCATAGGAAGGTCTCTGGCTCACGGCACGATCCTCGAATGGGAGATAGGGAAAAGAAGGGTCATGGCGGGTCTCCGGTGCCTCAGATCAGGAACGAGGTGAGGACGAAGTCCAGCGCCAGGATGGCGATGGACGAAGCGACCACCGTGCGCGTCGTCGCGTATGCGACGCCCTCGCTGGTGGGCGGCGTGGTGTAGCCCTGGAACACCGCGATCAGCGAGACCACGATGCCGAAGGCGAACGATTTGAGCAGGACCCCGTCGATGATGTCCTTGTGGACGTCGACCGACGCAGTCATGTTCGACCAGAAGGTGCCGTTGTCGATGCCCAGCCAGGTCACGCCGACCAGATGGCCGCCGAACACACCCATGGCGCAGAACACGACGGCCAGCAGCGGCAGCGCGACCACGCCGGCGAGGAAACGCGGCGCCACCACATAGGCGACCGGATCCACCGCCATCATTTCCATGGCGTCGAGCTGATCGGTCGCGCGCATCAGGCCGATCTCGGCGGTCACCGAGGTGCCGGCGCGGCCGGCGAAGAGCAACGCGGTGACGACGGGACCGAGCTCGCGGTAGATCGCGATGGCGACGACCGTACCGGTGGCCGAGGTGCCTCCGAAGATCGACAGCACGTCGTACAGCTGCAGGCCGAGCACCATGCCGACGAACAGACCGCAGGTCATCACGATCGTCAGGCTCATCGCGCCGACGAACCAGATCTGCCGCAGCGTCTCACTGAAGTAGCGGAAGCTGCGCGGCACCGCACCGATGATATTGATGAGGAACAGGCCACACGCGCCGATCTGCGCGAGGCTGCGGATGACGACATTGTCGTCCCGGGTGGTCATGCCTTGCCTCCGGGGAAACCGAGCGCGGTGGCGTAATCGCCCGCGGGATACTGGAAAGGAACGGGACCGTCGATCTCACCGCCGAAGAACTGCGCCGTCCACGGCGAGCCATCGGTGGCCAGACTGGCGGGATCACCCTGCGCCACGACCTTGCCGTTGGCGATCAGGTAGACGTGGTCGGCCACCTTCTGCACGGCGGCGAGCTCGTGCGCGACGAGCACGCTGGTGATACCGAGCGTCTGGTTGAGCGTGCGAATCAGCAGCAGCACCTGATTCAGCGCGATCGGATCGAGGCCGACGAAGGGCTCGTCGTAGAGGATCAGCGCCGGATCGAACACGATGGCCCGGGCCAGCGCCACGCGACGGGCCATGCCGCCGGATAGCTCCGTCGGCTCGAGCTTCGCCGCACCGCGCAGGCCCACCGCCTCGAGCTTGTTCAGCACGATGTTGCGGATGAGTTCCTCGGGCAGCTTCGTGTGCTGGCGCAGCGGAAAAGCCACGTTCTCGAAGACGTCGAAGTCCGTGAGCAGCGCGGAATTCTGGAAGAGATAACCGATGCGTTCGCGCAGCTCGAACAGCTTCTCGCGCGACAACGAGGGAACGTTGTTGCCATCGACCTCGACCGTACCGGCATCGCCACGCATCTGCCCGGTGATGTGTTTGAGAAGGGTGGTCTTGCCGGTACCGCTGGGCCCCATGATGGCGGTGACCTTGCCACGCGGAATATCGAGATCCAGGGAATCGAAAATCGTCTTGCCGTTGAGTACGGTCGTCAGTCCGCGAATGCGGACGATGGCGTCGTCGGTCATGGGGCCAGCAGCTCCTCGATCAGCGTTTCATGGCGGCGCGCCGACATGGGCGCGCGCTGGCGGACGGCGCGGACGATCGCCTGAAGGTCCGCCAGGGCGTCCTCGAAACGATCGTTGACGATGATGTAGTCGAACTCGTGGGCATGAGCGATCTCCTCGCGCGAGTTGAACAGGCGGCGTTCAATCACCTCGGGCGCGTCCGAACCTCGACCGCGCAGGCGGCGTTCGAGTTCCGTGCGGGACGGCGGAAGGATGAAAACTGACACGCAATCGGGCTTGCCCTTACGCACCTGACGCGCGCCCTGCCAATCGATCTCGAGCAGGACGTCAGAGCCGACCTTCAGCTTCTCCTCGACCACGGTGCGCGAGGTGCCGTAGAGGTTGCCATGGACTTCGGCGTGCTCGAGGAAGATGCCCTCGGCGATCTCGTTCTCGAAGTCCGGACGCTCCACGAAGAAATAATGGCGGCCGTACTGCTCACCCACGCGCGGCGGACGCGTCGTGTGCGAAATCGACAGGGAGATATCCGGCTCGCGCTCGAGCAACGCGTTGACCAGCGTGGATTTACCCGCACCCGAAGGCGCGGCCACCACGAACAGGGTGCCTTCGATCATCCGCGGGCTTCTCGTAGGGGGTTCATGGACATTCCCTGCCGGGCAAAACGCAATTGTAGCGAAATTCTGCACGTACCCGGCTTTCGCGGGCACTTCAGCTCTCGTATCGGCTCGGCGAGATACCGACCACCCGCTTGAACGCGTGGCTGAAAGCGCTTTCGGAGGCGTAGCCCAGATCGCGTGCCAGCGCCGCGACCGGCACGCCGCCACGACGTAGCGCGTGCTCAGCCAGACGCATCCGCCAGCGGGTGAGGTAAGCGAGCGGCGCCACCCCCGCGACGGCCTTGAACTGCGTCGCGAAGACGGTTCGGGACATGGCGGCGGCCCGGGCCAGCTGGTCGAGGCGCCAGGCGCGGCCCGGCTCGCCGTGCATCATCTTCAACACAGGCCCAAGGCGAGGATCCGCGGCGGCGCGCAGCCAGCCCGCGGGCAATTCGCCGCCCTTGTCCAGATGAGAACGCAACACGTGGACGAACAGCAGATAGGCCAGCTGCGTCGTTACCATCCCTGAGCCCGGGCGGTCTACGTCGCATTCCTCGACCAGACGATCGAGCACCCAGCGCATGACCTGGGCCTCATCGGAATCGCCGCGGACGTGGATCAGGGGCGGGAACGCCTCGTTGAGCATAGACGCGTAAGCGGGATTGATCCGCACATGGCCACCGAGATGCAGCGTCACGTCCTGGCCGCCCTCGCGGGCATTCCCGTCCAGCGGCCTGATCTCAGGGCGCGTCATGCCAGCGAAGAGGGATGACGCCTCGATCGGCGGCTGATCCGGATCACTGGCCATGATGAAGCCTCGTGCCGCCGTCAGGAGGACGACATCGCCCTCCTCCATCCGCAGCGCGGCCTCGCCGCCATCCATGCGCAGCCAGCAGGCGCCGCGTACGGCGGCGAAAAACTTGATGCGGTCCGGCGGCGGGAACCGGACCGCCCACGCGCCGCTAGCGGAGAATCCGCCCGACATGACGGATTCGACGTCGGCCAGCCGAAGGACCTGGGAGATGGGATCGTCGTCCATTCCCGAACGATTGAGCATGCATAAGGGATTTTCAAGCATTCATCGTTCGGCCTCGAGCCCCTACCTTCTCCGGGAGACCCCACCGGACCGCATCCCATGTCGACCCCGCAGAGCCCCATCGCTACCGGATTCAACGCCGCCGCCACCGCCGACGACGTACTGGCCAGCATCGACCTCACTGGCAAGACCGCCATCGTCACCGGCGGCTACTCGGGGATCGGCACCGAGACCAGCCGGGCTCTCCGTGCCGCCGGCGCGCGCGTCATCGTCCCCGCACGGGACGTCGCCAAAGCCCGAAGGGCGCTGGACGGCCTGGACGTCACCATCGAACCCATGGACCTGGCCGACCCGGCGTCCATCGACGCTTTCGCCGCTCGTTTCGTCGCACGAGGCGAACCGCTGCATATCCTCATCGACAGCGCCGGCATCATGGCCTGCCCGCTGGAAAGGGATGCGCGCGGCTATGAGCGCCAGTTCGCGACCAATCACCTCGGTCATTTCCAGCTCGCCATGCGGCTATGGCCCGCACTCGCCGCGGCAGGCGGTGCGCGCGTGGTGTCACTGTCGTCTCGCGGTCACCGCCTCGCGGGCGTCGATCTCGACGACCCGCACTTCGAGCGCCGCGCTTACGATCCGTGGATCGCCTACGGCCAGTCAAAGACCGCCAACGCATTATTTGCGGTTGCACTCGATACGCGCGGCGAAGCGCACGGCGTCCGCGCCTTCTCGGTGCATCCGGGCGCGATCGTCACCGATCTTGCGCGCTACATGAGCGAGGACGACCTCCGCGCGCGTGGCGCCATCGATGACGAAGGCCGACCGGTCGTGGACCTTGCACGCGGCATGAAAAGCGTCGCGCAGGGCGCGGCTACCAGCGTGTGGTGCGCGACGAGTCCGCAACTCGATGGCATGGGTGGCGTCTACTGCGAGGACGTCAATGTGTCGCCCGTCATGCCACCCGTCGATGACGAACTCGCCCTGGGCTTCCAGGCGGTTGGCGTGCGTCCGTGGGCGGTGGACGTCGAAGCCGCCGAGCGACTCTGGACGCTCAGCGAAACGCAGACGAACGTGAGATTTCCGACACACTGAAATGGCATTCAAAGGCGCCGGAAAAAGTATCCGGCGCAACTGTCTCAGCACGGGTCGAATTCCCTGTGTATGAAGTCACGATATCGATGAAAGTGCTTTAAAACTGCAATTTTCCGGCGGTACTATCGGTGCTGACGAAGCCGTCGACATTCAGGAGGCATGAGTCATGTACGTCATCGATAGCATGAGCGCACTCAACTTCTATCCGCATCAATTGCGCTTCGACACCGTGTATGTGCACGACAGGGACAACGTGCGCCGCCATAGCTGGTCACCCGGTTATTACGCACGCAACGACGAGACCCTCTCGCACTACGCGCATTACCTCGATGAGATCGCCACCGGTATCCCCGAGCGCTTGTAAACCACCCCGCCCTTCATGACGAACGCCACGTTAGCCAGCGCGCCGATATCGGTCGTCGGGTCGCCCTGTACCGCGATGATGTCGGCGTCCAGGCCAGGCCTGAGCTGACCGATGCGATCCTGCTGACGCATCACGTTCGCGTCGATGGAGGTGGGCGAGCGGTCGCTCGAACGCGTTGCTTTTGTAGGGTCTCAGCGCCAAAAGTCGAAGGTTTCGTCTCGACCACTCAAGAGCCTATTGTCCGGATCTTCGCCCCTCAGTACGTTTCACCACCGTACTCGAACAGGGGCAAGAATGAAGTACCCAAGCCTCACAATCTATCTGGCCGAGATCGCAGTCGCAGCCGCGATTGTGTCCCTTCCAGAAACAAGGGCTAGCGCTCCGATTGTCTTTGGTATTGCGTTCCACGTGAGCACAAGCTTTCTAGTCGCGCCCCTGCGAGCCATCGTGTCGAAGCACCTCGCGAACGAAGCCGGAACCAAGCGCCTGCGAGAAATATATGGAACGGCAACCGCCGTGGTCGGAGGGCTACTCGCTACGAGTATTGCGTTGAATTACGCGCAGTGCACGACGCTGCTCACTTGCCTGGTCTTTGAGTGCATCCACTGCATTGCAAGATCTTCTCGCACTACCTCGACGAGGTATCCACCGGCATCCCCGAGCGTTTGTAAACCACCCCGCCCTTCATGACGAACGCCACGTTCGCCAGCACGCCGATATCCGTCGTCGGGTCGCCCTGTACCGCGATGATGTCGGCGTCCAGACCGGGTTTTAGCTGACCGATGCGATCCTGCTGACGCAGCACGCTCGCATCGATGGAGGTCGCAGCCAGCAATGCCTTCGCCGGCGACATGCCGTCGCGTACCATCCACTCCAGTTCCTTGTAATTCTGTCCGTGAGTGAAGACACCCACGTCGCTACCGTGGCCTATCGTCACACCGGCATCCATCGCCAGCTTGAATGCCCGGGCCGCCTTCTGCATCGACTCCGTCGGCGGTTGGCCCGGCTTCCAGCCACCGAAATATTCCGACGTCGCGGCACTGGCCTCGAGGGTCGGCATGAACGCCACGCCGTGCTTTTTCATCAGCGCGAAAACTTCGGGTGTTCCTTCGTAACCGTGCTCGATCGTGTCGACGCCCGCCATGACGGAACGACGCATGCCTTCGGATGTGGTCGAGTGGACGGCGACGGGCAGGCCCATGGCGTGAGCGGCATCCACGGCGGCCTTCAGCTCTTCTTCGGTGAACGTCGGCATCGAGCCCTTCGCCTTGCCGCAGTGATAGTCCGCGTAGAGCTTGATCCAGTCGGCGCCATGGGCAGCCTGGTCGCGCACGGCATCGAGCATCTGCGCCGTGCCGCTGACCGGAATCGCGCCCTGCGGCAAGTCCATGTCGTCGCGAAAGCCCAGCGGGCCCGGGCCGTAGCAGTGCGCGGCGATCGTGGCGCGCGTGGCCACATACAGATGGGGTCCCGGGATCACGCCCTTATCGATCGCATGCTGCACGTCGACATCGGCGTAGCCGGCGCCTTCAGTACCGAGGTCTCGTAGCGCCGTGAACCCCGCCATCAAGGTATCGCGGGCGTGCTGCACGGCTTCGATCGTGCGGAAGGACAAGGTCTCCTTGAGTACCTGGTCGTTCCAGGAGGTCTCGTTGTACGGGTGCAGGAAGATGTGCGAATGCGCGTCGATGAGTCCAGGCAAGAGCGTCGTCCCGGGTAGATCGATGGTCTGTGTGCCGGCGGGAACGGTGACGTCGTCGGGCGCGCCGACCGCCAGGATGCGCTCGCCCTGCACCAGCACGACCCAACCCGAATGAGTCTTCTCGCTGCGGGCGTCAAAGACGCGGTCAGCCTTAAGCAGCCACGTTGATTGCGGAGCGGCTTGCGCTGACGCTATTTCCTGCGCCACCGCACTGGTGGCGAGCAGCAAACCGATCACACACGCGAGCCCTGCTCGCAACCCCACAGACCGTGCCATAGATTCCCCCGTGTAAATCGATTATTCGCCAGGATGATAGGTGCGTTCGAAGTGGCCCTGCAGATCCTCTGGCCAGAAATACACTTTACGCAGGTTGCCCGTGGTGTAACGCTCCGCCTCGTCGTTGAAATGCTTCGACGCAGGATCACCGCTCTCACCGCCCGCAGTGATCGCGCGGGCGCTCACTTTGTCACCGAACTCGACCACCGCGATGAAGCTATTGCCGCTGGTTCCGTAATAGCGCTTCGTTCCCGGCCAGCGATGCGCACCGAAGGAGGCGAGCGAACCCCAGCGCGACGAGGTAAAAGGCACCGGGATGCTCGGTTTGCCGTCGTCGAACTCCTGTTTGATCGCACCGTCGACACGTTGATACCGGTTGACCTCACCCCAGGGCACACCCCAGCTACCGAAGTCCTTCTGCAGACGATCGACCGCTTCGGATAGCGCGGCGAGCCTCACGTCGGGCCCCGCCTTCTCCGCCATCCTGTCGTAGACACTGAGCCCCTCTTCGGAGTCGAGCTTGCTCGCCTTGTCCCAGAGGATGTCGCCCCAGAACACCGCCAGTGACGTCGGCATCGACGTGACGCCCCAGCGATAGTCCCAGGTACGCAGGAGGCCGATCGGCCCGGCCAGGGTCTTCTTACGTGGGTCGGACGACGGCAATGCGTCGTAATCGGCGATCAGGATCGGCAACTGTCGGGCGAAGGCCGGGAGATACGAATCGAACGCCGCGTCAATCAACGACGCCTGCGTGAAATCGTGTCGTCCCGTCAGTACGCGCGTCGCATGCAGGCCACGCGGATTCTCGCCAACCGCGTCCATGTAGCGCGGAAAGTCAGCCTGCTTCGGACTGTCGGTGCCCGCTGCTGAGTACGGCCAGTCGTTGGTGTTGAAGATCCAGCCCATCGGCGGGTCGAGCAGGTGTGGCGCCTTGTCGAGCGGCAACAGGCTCTTCCAGTCCGTCGCCGGATCGCTGCCGTCGACCGGCTTCGTATAATCGAAGCGGTTGTCGCGGTTCGGGATGAACTGCGGATGCAGGTACGCGATGTGGCCCTTATCGTCTGCGTAGATCGTGTTGTTCGACGAATTTGCCTTGAGGTCCGCGACCTTCATGTACGCGGCGTAATCGTTGGCCTTGGTCCGAAGCCAGCTCTGCTGCAGTGCTTCGAGCGGCTTGTTCATCAACGCAAGAGCAATCCACTTATCGCCCTCGGCACGCACAATGGGACCGTGGTGCGTGGCGTACACCGTGAAGGTACGCGCGGCGCGCGAGCCATCCGCCGTGCGATACGGTACGGCGACGTTGCGCGACGTGACCGGACGAAGCTCACTCCCGTAACGGTAGAAGGGCTTGCCGTCCTTCTGCACGATGGTCTCGGCGAATTCGTCGACAACATCGGCACCGGTCGACGTATGCATCCAGCCGATGTGCTTGTTAAAGCCCTGATAGATGAAGAACTGACCCCAGGTCACCGCGCCATAAGCGTCGAGACCCTCGTCGCTGGACATCTGCAACTCGGAGCGGAAGAAGAACGAGGTATGCGGATTGATCAGCAGCAAGGCATGACCGTTCGTCGTCAGCTTCGGCGCGATGGCGATGCCATTGGAGCCCGTGGGCTCCCACCAGCTGGAGGGTGGCGTGAACTGTGCCAGGGCACCTTCCGGGTCCTTGCCATAGAAGGCCTGCAAGCCCTTCGTCGATGCACGCTCGATGTCGCCGCCGATGCTGCCTTCGCTGAAGCTCAGCGCCATCCAGGGTTCGAAATGCGTGATGACCCGCGGATGCACGTCCGGATGGGTGGCCAGGTAGTCGTTCAGTCCGTCCGCCCAGGCATTCATCAGCGACTTGAGCCACGCGGGGCTGCGCGCATAGAGCGCCTTGAGATCGTTCGGGTCGACGAAAAGTTTCTGGCGCAGGTCCTGCCACAGGGCCGACTCCCCTTCCGCTTCCGCCAGTCGACCGAGCGAGACCAGATAGTTGGTCTCGACGCGGTTGAAGTCGTCCTCGGCCTGGGCATACGCCATGCCGAAAACGGCATCGGCATCCGTCTTGCCATGCACATGGGCGATGCCCCAGTCATCGCGCTGGATGGTGACCGCGCCCGCCTCGTGTTTCCAGCGAACCGCATCGTCGGCGGCCTGGACGGACGATACGGCCGTCAGCGCCAGAAGCAGGGGCAGACACAACCAGAGGCGACGTACGGACATGCATTCCCCTTGGTAACCATAAGAATATCTAATCAACACGATAACGGGATAGTCATTCCCATTATGGCGATGCGCTATTAGCTTCACACGGATAAATCGAGGAAGCGCGCCATGTCGACCTATCCACGCAGTTTTTCCCATATCGGCCTCTCCGTCACCGATCTGGACGCCGCCGTCACCTTCTATACCGAGGCCATGGGCTGGTACCTCATCATGCCGCCGACCACGATCGAGGAAGACGACAGCGCCATCGGCGTGATGTGCACCGACGTATTCGGCGCCGGCTGGGGTTCGTTCCGCATCGCGCATATGTCCACGGGCGACCGCGTGGGCGTGGAGATCTTTCAGTTCCGTAACGCGCAGCGCCCGGACAACAACTTCGAATACTGGAAGACCAGCGTCTTTCATTTCTGCGTGCAGGATCCTGACGTCGAGGGTCTGGCGGCGAAGATCGTCGCCGCGGGCGGCAAGCAGCGCATGCCCGTGCGCGAATATTTTCCCGGCGAGAAGCCCTATCGCATGGTCTACATGGAAGACCCGTTCGGCAACATCCTCGAGATCTACAGCCACAGCTATGAGCTGACCTATTCCGCGGGCGCGTACGGCAAGGCAGCGGACGCATGAACACGATGAGGCTCTTCGACGCCTATGACCTCTCGGGCGTACCGCTGAAGAATCGCGCGGTCATGGCACCCATGACGCGTGCGCGCGCCCCGGGCTATGTGCCCACGGACGATACCGTGCGTTATTACCGCCAGCGCTCCGGAGCCGGCCTGATCGTCACCGAAGGCACGCCGATCTCGCGGGAAGGCAATGGCTTCGTCGACTGCCCGGGCCTGTGGAACGACGAGCAGGTGACGGCCTGGCGCAAGGTGACCGACGCGGTGCACGATCTCGGGGGCGTCATCTTCACGCAGATCTGGCACGTCGGACGCATGTCGCACACGTCGCTCCAGGAAAACGGTGCGGCACCGGTAAGTTCCACTAAACGTCCGGCCGCCGGTTGCACGGCGTTCGGTTATGACGCGGACGGCAACCCGGCTTTCGTTGCCGCCAGCACGCCGCACGCGCTTGGCACCGACGAAGTGCCGCGCGTGGTCGCCGATTTCGCGCGCGCGGCGACCAACGCCGTCGCCGCCGGCTTCGACGGCGTGGAAATCCACGGTGCCAACGGCTACCTCGTCGAGCAGTTCATCAACGGCGCCGTCAACGACCGCACCGATGCCTATGGCGGCGACACGGTCGAACACCGCGCACGCTTCGCACTCGATGTCGTGGATGCGTGCATCGCCGCCATCGGCGCCGCGAAGGTGGGCATTCGACTCTCGCCATTCGGACGTCTGCATGACCTGGGCGACTTCGAAGGTGAAGAGGAGACCTTCCTCTATCTGGTACGTGAACTGGGCAAGCGCAACATCGCGTATGTCCACATCATGGATCAGGCCAGCCGTGGCGCACCCGCCATGCCGGATGGGTTCCTCGCGAGATTCCGGGCCGCCTATGGCGGCACGCTGATCCTTGCGGGCGGCCTCGACCTCGCAAAGGCCAACGCGATGATCGCGGACGGGCTGATCGATCTGGCCGCCTTCGGGGCGCCGTATATCGCCAATCCCGACCTCGTCGATCGTTATCGTCATGGCTGGCCGGTGGCCAAGGCGGACCAGGCGACATATTACGGCGGCAATGCGCGGGGTTATACGGACTACCCGTTCTACGGGGCCACAAACGCGGTCTAACGCACGAAGTAACCCGTGGCGGCCGGTAGAGCCGGTGGGAGCCAACCCTGTTACCGTGAGGCGTGGCTCAGTCGTTCGCGAGCGAGTGCCACGCCTTCGCGACTGAGATCACAGTCGCGCATCCGTTGAATGATTCTGACGGAGGCATCGGCACTATCGAGGAAGACAAACCATTCCTGAAGCATGCTGTATAGCCCTTCGTCGACCCGAGCCAACATCGCACGCCACTCATCCCCAGGTCCAGCGCACAGCGCAAGAGTTTGGCTAAGTTGATCGAGGGAGTCCGCTAGCCCCGTTGCCATCATTCCCGGCGCTGCCTCCTCCTCAAGCTGAAAGCTCATCGAGCTTCTGTCAAAGCCCGTCACCATGAGCAGGGCGCTGTCTCGCATAGCACTACGGTCGCCTGCGCACTGGGCAAGCAATACCTGCTGGAAGAGCTCAAGAGCCTTACTCGCGAAGAGAATATCCACGCCTCTGGATCCGACAAGCGGACGGCCGCCGAAGAAAATTGTCGCGGTAGCGGTCTCACTTTTTTCGTTGAGCGCCGCTTCGAGGTCCGCCTCGATCGCCTCTATCCTGCATTTGTATTGCAAGATGGCTAGCGGGTCACGATAGGCGCGAGCAGACCGAAGCATGTCGCGTGCCGCTCCAAGGTCGGCGCGTAGCCACTCTATGTTTGAGAAGTTACTCACTATTTAATCCTTTCGTTGCTAAGGCGAGCTCATCAGAATCGACAAGATCGACCTGAAGCATGCCCTTCCATCGATTGCTTTCACGACGGTGTGAGAACAGTCCGTGCCAATAGGTTATCTGGCGCATGAGCCACAATGATCGTGCATCGAGGTCGATGCAATAGGCATCACATCGGAACATCAGCTTGGTCCGATGCGCCGCGAACAGGTCGCCGCGCTCATCCATCGCCGTCCACCAGGCTTCGTCTCGCCGGAGATGGCGCGGGCGACGCGCGAACGTGACGACATCGATGTCGCGCGGACAACGATTTTCGGTTCGCTCGACGTCTTCGACGAAGCTGCCGTCGAGCCACTGGAAACCGTCGACGATGCCGAAGCCTCGGAGGGCTTCGCGATAGCGCAAAAGGCCGTCGAATAGCTCTTTTCGGGCAGGAGACGTAGCCAGGCGCTCGTGAACTTCACGGAGGCTCACCGGATACGGAGAGCGCCCATCTATCGCCTGGGCGCTGCCTGTATAGGGCGGAAGGACGCCCGAGAAATCGAATGCCGGAATCATGGCCCCGCCGTCCGTGAAGTGATCGGCTGAGCATGCGTGTGAGCAAAGTTCTGAACGACCAGCGTCGGCCGATGCTGTGAGTAGGCTTTGCCCAGACCGGCGGCCCAGCTTGCTGCGCGGACAGCGCTGGTTTGCCCGATTCGCAGGTGTTTGCACGCCGATGCAGCGGTAAATTGTCGCTTTGGCACGGCAGAATGTAGCACCTCCAGCAGCTTCAGCACCTCTGCTACCTCGACCTCGGCAAGTTGACGACGTGGGCGTCGGGCTCGATGCACATCACGCTCAACGATCGACCGGGGCCATGCTGCCGCTGGAATTGGACATCCACTTCATCGCACCCGGTCGGCCCGAGGCGGATGAACTTAAGCTCAGCGGCTATCTGGATACGTCGCGGGTGGCGCGCGAAGGACAAGCGGGACGCGTGAGCGGCCGATCCGGGTTCTACGCGATCGGGTCTCAGAAGGTTTTCCACGAGCCAGGAGACACACGCCGCGGGCTGACCATGGCGGCCGAGTGGATGTGGGCCGACCGCCATAGCACCCGGATCACCCGCTGGTATTCGCTCGATGCGATGTATCGGGACCCCTTCCCCGGCCTGCCGGCACGAGCCGGATGCGGTGGCTATCGGCGCGCAGCTGATGGCGACCTTCTGAGCGCCGATTGCTTCAGGTCCGATGTGCCAGCGCGTAGTCGAAAGCCGCGCGCACCGCCGCCACCTGGGCATCGTTGCACTGCTGAGGCGTCGCGCGCGGGCTGTCCGGATAGACCTCGGTGGTCGTGACATAGCGGGCGTTGGTGATGCCTGCGCAGAGCCCGAGTTTTTTGACGTCGTATTCGATCACGCCCGGCGCGACGACCGGCGAGCCGATGATTTCGCCCTGCGCATCGGCGGGTGCGATATGGGTGACCTTGGCGACCGCCTCGATGATGGCGTTCTGGAACGCCGGCTGCGGGTTGCCTGAATCGTCGACGAGGTAGAACCCGTCGGGGATCTCACCCGGCTCGTAATCGACGCCATCGCGCGCGGCCAGTGCCGGGCGGAATTCCGATTCGTCGGAGTCGGTGGTCTCGTGCAGATCGATGTGCACCAGCACGGCATCGACGAGCGGCGCCAGCAGTTCGACCAGCGCGGCCGACTCCGCCGCCGGGCTGTCGACGACGAAGTTGCGGTTGGGGTCGATCGCTTCCGGGTTCCAGCGCAGGATGCGCTCATAGGCCCACGGGCTCACGCAAGGCACGACCAGAAGGTTGGCATGACCGGCGTAATCGTCGCCATGCTCACGCACGAACTGCAGCGCGCCTTCGACGCCACTGGTCTCGTATCCGTGTACGCCACCGGTGACGAGCAAAACGGGAAGCTGGTCGTTCCAGCCACGGCTACGGATCGCCAGCAGCGGGTATTCGCCTTCCGCATACATGAGGCGGCCGTATTCGCTCACATCGAAACGTTCGTGCAGCGGCTCAATGGCACGCAGGACGTCATCCGCGTAGGTACGCGTCTTCACCTGACGTGCGCGCCAGGCGGCAACGTCAGATGCGTTCCAGGGCTGACCGGGCGTGCCGACGGGGTATGCAGGGGTATTCATGGTGGGGTGGCTCATTCGATGTTCTGCACCTGCTCACGCATCTGCTCGATCAACACCTTGAGCTCGACGGCGGCGTTCGTCGTACGCGAATCGACCGACTTCGACCCGAGCGTATTCGCTTCGCGGTTGAATTCCTGCATGAGGAAGTCGAGACGACGGCCGACCGGCTCTTTCAGCGCCAGCACGCGACGTGCCTCGGCGATATGGGTGGTCAGGCGATCCAGCTCTTCGTCCACGTCGACACGCGTGATCTGCAGCACCAGTTCCTGCTCCAGACGGCCCGGCTCCACCGGCTGCCGGATATCGGCAAGGCGTCCCTCGAGGCGGGCGCGCAGGGCGGCCTGGATCTCCGGCAGCCAGACGCGGACGTCGGCCACGATCTTCTCGATGCCGTCCAGACGTTCTTTCAGCATCTCGCCCAGCTTCTGGCCTTCACGGGCGCGGGTGTCGTTGAGGGCAACCAGGGCTCGCTCGAGCACGTCCAGCAGGGCGACCTGCAGGGCGTCGGCGTCGGTTTCCGGCTGCTGGAGCACGCCCGGGAAGCGGAGCAGTTCCGTGAACTCGATGGTCATCCGCGGGAAGCGCTGCTCGAAGTCCAGCGCCAGCTCGGACAGGCGCGCCAGCACCGCGCCGTTGACCTGCGGGCCTTCCGCCGCACCGGCCTCGGCGCGCAGGCGCACCGTGATATCGACCTTGCCACGGGACAGCCGGGCGCCGATCCGCTCGCGCAGGGCGCTCTCGAAGCCGCGCATGTCCTCGGGCAGCCGGGGGCTGATCTCGAGGTACCGGTGGTTCACGGTACGCAGCTCGCAGGTGAGCGTGCCGGACGGGCCGGCGCGCTCGGCGGAGGCGTAAGCGGTCATGCTGCGGATCATCGAAGGCTCGCTTGCGCTGGAGGAAAGGGCGCAATGGTAAACTGACCCACCGCCCGCGCCCAAATCAGGCTCTCCATGACTTTCTCCCGCCCGAGCGGACGCGCAGCCGACCAGCTGCGCCCCGTCACCATCGAACGCCACTACACCCGCCACGCCGAGGGCTCCGTCCTCGTGTCGTTCGGCGACACCAAGGTGCTGTGCACCGCGTCGATCGAAGAGCGCGTCCCACCCTGGCTGCGCGGCAAGGGCGAGGGCTGGGTCACCGCCGAGTACGGCATGCTGCCCCGCGCCACCACCGACCGCACGCAGCGCGAAGCCGCGCGCGGCGGCCAGGGCGGCCGCACCATGGAAATCCAGCGGCTGATCGGCCGCTCGCTGCGTGCCTGCGTGGACCGTGCCGCCCTCGGCGAGCGCGTCATCACGCTGGACTGCGACGTGATCCAGGCCGACGGAGGCACGCGCACGGCCGCCATTACCGGTGCCTACGTGGCCCTGGTCGACGCGGTCGCGACGCTGACGAAGCGCAACGCGATCAAGCGCAACCCGATTCTCGGCGCCATCGCCGCCGTGTCGGTAGGCGTTTACAACGGCGTGCCGGTGCTGGATCTCGACTACCCCGAAGACTCCAACTGCGATACCGACATGAACGTCGTCATGAACGACGGTGGCGGCTTTATCGAGGTTCAGGGTACGGCCGAGGGCCACGCGTTCCGCCGTGACGAGATGAACGCGTTGCTCGACCTGGCCGCCAAGGGCATCGACGAATTGGTGGCCGCGCAGCGCGCCGCACTCGAGACCGCCCCGTGACCGAGGTCCGTGCCGCCACGGCCGCCGATCTCGACGCCATCGTCGCCATCCACCGCGCCGCCTTCGGGCGCGACGCGGAGGCGACACTGGTGCGCAAGCTGGTCGACGCCGGCCGCGCCACGGTGTCACTGGTCGCCGTCGATGACGAGGACACGGTGATCGGTCACGTGCTGCTGTCGCCGGTCTCGATCGAAGAAGGCGACGACGGGAAGTCGCTGGGCCTGGCCCCCGTCGCCGTGCACCCCGACCACCAGCGCCAGGGCATCGGCCATGCGCTGATCGAGGAAGGCATCGGCGCGTGCTTCGTGCAGGACGCGCGAGCGATATTCGTGCTGGGCTCGCCCGCGTATTACACGACGTTCGGCTTCGGCAAGGCGTCCGCGCATGGCCTGCACGATGCATCCGAGGGCGGCAACGCGTTTCAGGTGCTGCCGCTGACGATCGAGGGACTGACCGGCTATCGCGGACGCGTGGACTACGCACCCGAGTTCACGGCCGGAGATCTCTGAACCATGCGTTTCGTACTTGCATCCGGTAACGCCGGCAAGGTCGTGGAACTGGAACAGCTGCTCGCCGGCAGCGGTGTCGAGCTGGTCGCGCAGACCAGCCTCGGCGTCAGCGACGCGGACGAGACCGGCCTGACCTTCGTCGAGAATGCGCTGATCAAGGCGCGCCACGCGGCGCGTATCACCGGACTGCCCGCGCTGGCCGACGATTCGGGCATCTGCGTCGACGCGCTGGACGGTGCCCCGGGCCTGTACGCCGCACGCTATGCCGGCACGCACGGCGACAGCGCCGCCAACAACGCGAAGCTGCTGCGCGAGCTCGACGGCGTGCCGTCCGACAAGCGCACGGCGTATTTCATCGCCGTGCTGGTGGTGCTGCGTCATGCGGACGACCCCGCGCCGCTGATCGCCGAAGGCCGCTGGTATGGGCGCATTCTCGAGGCGCCACGCGGTGAGGGCGGTTTCGGCTACGACCCGCTGTTCCTGCCCGACGGCTACGACGTCAGCGCGGCGGAACTCGATGTCGCCCTGAAGAATCGCCTCAGCCATCGCGGCCAGGCGCTGGACGTGCTGAAGGCGCGCTTCGCCGAGCTCGCATGACGCTGATCCCGCCGCCGCTGTCGCTTTACGTCCACATGCCGTGGTGCGTGCGCAAATGCCCGTACTGCGATTTCAACTCGCACGGCGTGCGCGGCACACCCGAGTACGCGACGTATGTCGACGTGCTGCTGGCCGATCTCGACGCGGATCTGCGTGACATGGGCGAGGCGCTGCACGGCCGGTCGATCGGCACGGTGTTCTTCGGCGGCGGCACCCCCAGCCTGTTCTCGCCCGAGCTGGTCGGACGGTTTCTGGACGGCGCCAAAAAACGCTTCGCGTTCGCGCACGACGCCGAGGTCACGCTGGAAACCAACCCGGGCACCGTCGAGCACGGCCGCTTCGACGGCTACCTCGCCGCGGGCGTGAACCGCATTTCCTTCGGCGTGCAGAGTTTCGACAACACCAAGCTGCACCGTCTGGGTCGCATCCACTCCGCGAGCGAGGCCGCCAACGCGGTGCGCAGCGCGCAGGACGCCGGACTGGACAATATCAACATCGACCTGATGTACGCCCTGCCCGAGCAGGACCTGGCGGGCGCGCTTGACGATGTCGACAAGGCCATCGCGCTGGCACCGACGCATATTTCGCACTATCAGCTGACGCTGGAGCCGAATACGGCGTTCGCCGCCAACCCGCCGCCGCTGCCCGATGACGATGCCGCCTGGGCGATCCAGGAAGCCTGCGAGGTTCGCCTCGCGGAGGGCGGCTACGGACAGTACGAAGTGTCGGCTTATGCGCAGGCTGGCCGCCGTTGCGCGCATAACCTGAACTACTGGCGCTTCGGCGACTACCTCGGCATCGGTGCCGGGGCACACGGCAAGATCAGCGACGCCAGCGGCGTGCGCCGTCGCTGGAAAACCCGCCTGCCTGCGGCCTATCTCGCGTCCGCAGGTCAGCCGGCGCGTATCGGTGGCGACGGCTACGTCGGTGCGGACGACCTGCCCTTCGAATACATGTTGAATGCGTTGCGCCTGATCGATGGCGTGCCCATGGCCGATTTCACGCAACGGACCGGGCTGCCGCCGGAGACGATCGCGCAGGGTCTCTCGCTCTGCCTCCGGCGCGGCTGGCTGGTGGACGACCCGTCGGTCCTGCGCACCACCGCGCTCGGCCAGCGCTTTCTCAACGATGTGATCGAAGCGTTCATGGCGTAACGGTTAGCGCCCGCCTACTCCATAAGTGGTAAGCCGTAAGCCCGCCATGGTTTCGCTGGCGTCGCACCCGCCCGCACACCTAAACTTCCTGCGAAGGTCGGGGAGGACCTTAAGTCATGACACCAGGCACGCCGCCGTACGGCCGGACGGGACCGCATCCCGTCGCCCTGTCGCCGCGCGCCGAGCGCGAAGCGCAGCAGGGTCTGTCGCTTTGCCTGACGTGGCTGGACATGCCCTTGCGGGAGTCGCTGCGCGATTTCGACCGGCGCCTGTTCGCGTCCGCCGAGAGCAGCCGCAACCATCTCGAGCAACAAGCGTGCTTCGAGAGCCGCACCATCGTCGAACGCGATGGCCCGGCGTTCCGTAACCGTTTCGCGGCCTGCCTGTCGGAGCGCTTCCGCCATCTGGGCGAGAGCGCGGAGCACAAACCGTCTCTGGCCGGTCAGCTGACCACGGGGCTCAGCCTCGTCGATCCCGAAGAGCAGGAAATCGAGGACGCGCTGGCCAGCATGGCCGCTCGCGGTGAAGCGCGCAGCGCGAGCAGCCTGTTCGAACTGGGTTACCGCCTCGCGGTGCTGGCGGGAACCCCGCCACTGGAAGGCGAGGCGCTACCCGCCGGGCCGCGCGCACTGGCCGCCGCACTGAACGCCGCGGTCAAGCCGATGCCGTTGACCACCGCCCATCGCCTTCTGCTGTTCCACGCGGTGGACGCACGCGTGCTGGCGCAGAGCGAATCGTTCTACGGAGCGCTCAACGAGCACTACCGTACACGCGGCATCCTGCCCGGATTCCGTGTCTACCCCAACGTGCGCGTCGCATCCACGCCGACGACCGAGCGCCGGTCGAAACCGGGCGAGCCCGTGGCGGGAACCGCGACGACGCACGATGCATCCGCCGCGTCCACGGCGACCGCGGAGGGCCACATCGGAGTGCTCGAAAGTCTGCGCGACCTGCTGACCACGCGCGTGCAGACGGGACGTGGCGGCGGTTTCGCTCCAGGCCGTCTTGCCTCCGACGACGAACTGCAGACCGCGCTGCTCGCCCTGCAAGGTCACGTGAGTGACGTCACCGACGCGGCGCAGCGGGAAATCCGTAGCGCCCAGGCCTTGCGCGACGAACTGCTCACCCAGCTCAACCGCAGCCGGCCGGCCGGCTCCCCGCTTGCTGAACTGTCGCAGGAACAGGGCGACACGGTGGAGCTCACCGCCCTCCTGTTCCAGAACCTGGGCCAGCAGGTCGCCGCCGGCAGTCCGGCACGCGCCGTCCTGGGCGGACTGCAGTGGCCGATGCTGCGTGCCGCCGTCAACGATCGCGGCTTCTTCGACCAGCCCGAGCACCCCGCGCGCCAGCTGCTCGATACCGTGAGCGAGGCCGCACACCAGTGGCTCGATCCGGCCGAAGGCGAGCCGGATGCGGCACTGGTCGACCGCCTCGAGCGACTCGTGGTCGAAGCCAGCCACGCGCAGGTGATCGACCCCGCGTGGCGCGCGGACATCGAGAAGCAGATCGCCATGCTGGCGCGCAAGGCGCATGTCGCCGAGCGCCGGCAGATCGAAGCGATGGAAGGTCGCGACCGTCTCGAGCGGGCGCGCCAGCGCGCCACCGAGATCATGGGTGAGCGCATGACCGGCGACGCGCCGCCACGCGGTGTCCTGCGCATCCTGCTGGAACGCACGTGGGCCGACGTGCTTGCGCTGCACATCCTGCGCGGTGGCGAGAACGGCGAAGCTTTTCTTCACTGCCTCGGTGTCACCGATCAGTTGCTCGGACGCCGGCCGATCGCCGATGTGCAGAAGCTGCGCGTGGAAGTCGAACGGGGACTGGAACATCTGGGCATGCATCCCGCGGAAGCGCTGCAGGTCGCTGGCGGACTGTTCGAGCCGTCGGGACGCGAAGCGACCGATGCCGATCTCACGCCGACCGACGTGGCCGTACGCCTGAAGCAGCGGCCGCGCCTTGGCGAAGGCACGGCGCACGGCGAACCGGTCCCCGCCGTCGAGCCGACGCCCATGGACGGCGCCGCGCGGCGCGTCTACGGCGGTTTCGCCACGCTTCGCTTCGGTACATGGTTCGAATTCACCCAGCCGGACGGCAGCCAGACCCGGCGCAAACTGGCGTGGTTCTCGCCAGCCACCGGCCGCTGCCTGTTCGTGAACCAGCGCGGCGGCCGTGCCGACGATATCGACCTCACCCGCCTGGCCCGCCTCGTCGCCACGAACGAAGCGCGTGAGTGGAGGGAGCAACGCGTGTCGCTGATCGATCGGGCCTGGCAGGCTATCGCGCGCAACCTGCGTCGCGACAGTGACGACACCCGGCGCAAGGCGGGTCACGCATGAACCGCGATTTCGAACAACGTCGCGCACCGCGCAAGCGGGCCACCTCACCCATACCGATCGTGGACGTCATGACCGAGCGCGTGATCGGCCAGCTCGGCAATCTCTCGGCCACGGGACTGATGCTGCTGGGCCCTCATGCGCCGCGCAGCGGTGCCGTCCACCAGGTGGCTTTCATGCTGCCGGGCGCCCAGCACGGCGAGCATCGCGTCGAGATCGGCCTCCAGGAACAGTGGCACGAACCGGCGGCCGCCGTCGGCCAGTTCTGGTCCGGCTACCGCATCGTGGCCGCGAGCGACGACGACGTTCGCGCCATCGACGAGTGGATCGGACCGCCACCGGACTGAACGGAGCCATTTGTCCATGCTTTACGACGCCCCGCGCGGAGAGTCAACATCGCTCCTTATGAGCGACGCCACCACGATCCTGGTCGATACCGAACTCGAACGCGACGATGCCGCGGCCGCCGCCGTCGAGCTGTATCGGCGCCTGGTCGGCGAAGGCAGTATCGCGCCGCTGCCATCGAACCCGTCCGACCCCTGTTTCCCCGTGCTCGACGATCCGCTGTTCGCCGAGAGCGGCGTGCGTGCGATCGGCCTGCATGCCAGCGGTCATCGCTGGCGTGAGGACGGCACGGGCGGCGCCATATTGATCGATGGTGGTCGTGAGAATGGCATTTTCTGCCCCTATGACGGCAGCTTCTGCATCCGCTGCCCCGAATGCAATCAGCCGCTCGCGCCCGGCGACGATGGCAGCGAAGCCCTCGAGGAAGCCCTGGCGGTGTGGTGCGAAGCGCCCGATTCCGCCTACGTGGCCTGCCCCTCCTGCGCCAACTGGACCCCGCTGACCCAGTGGCGCTCCCCCGGTCACGACTTCGCGGTGGGCCATTTCGCCATCACCCTCTACGGCGCCCATGTGCGGTCCCTCACCGGCGCGGGCGCCGATCACGCGGCGACGCTGCTCCGCCACCGGCTCGGCGATCTGGCCAGCGACTACGCCGTGGTCTTCGCCCGGGGCTGATAGCGCTCCCCGGGGTTGGCTAGGTGCGCACGGAGGCGCACCATTGACGTTTGCCCCACTCCCCTTCCCCGGAGATCACGATGAACGACGCGCTTGCCGCGCTTTACCCCCAGCACCTCGCGACCCTGCGCGAGCGCACCGACACCGCCCTGGCGCGCGGCGGCTTCGAGCATCTGGTGGTGCCCGCCGGCCGGCCGATCACCAAGTTCCTGGACGACCAGGACTACCCGTTCATCGTCAATCCGCACTTCAAGCACTGGCTGCCACTGGTCGACGCGCCGGGTAGCTGGCTGGTCTACACCCCGGGCGAAAAACCGAAGCTGGTCTTCCTGCAGCCGCGTGACTACTGGCACGTGGTGCCCGAAGCGCCGACCGGTTACTGGGTCGACCACTTCGACATCGTCGTCGTGCGTAAAGCGGCCGACGCCATCGCCGAACTGCCGGGACTCGCACGCAGCGCGGTGATCGGCGATCAGCATTGCGGCCTCCAGGACATCGTGGCGAACAACCCGCCCGAGGTCATCGACCACCTGCACTATCACCGTGCGTTCAAGACGCCGTATGAGCTCGAACTCATGCGCGAGGCCAGCCGTCGGGGCACGCGTGGTCACCGCGCCGCCGAGCGTGCCTTCCGGGAAGGCGCCAGCGAACTGGGCATTCATCAGGCCTACCTGGCCGCCGTCGGCCAGCTGGACGCGGAGCTGCCTTACGCCAGCATCGTCGGCCTCAACGAGCACGGCGCCGTTCTGCATTACACGAACTTCGACCGCAGCGCGCCGGCCGACAGCCGCTCGTTCCTGATCGACGCCGGTGCCAGCGCGTCCGGCTACGCCAGCGACATCACGCGCACGTATGCAGGCAAGAACGCGGGTGAATTCCAGGCACTGATCGATTCCGTCGATGCCGCCGAGCAGTCGTTCGTCGCCAGGGTGCGTGCGGGCCAGAGCTACCCGGAGCTGCATGTCCATGCACACCACGTGCTCGCGGGCGTCTTGCGTGAGCACGGCTTCATTCGCATGAGCGCCGAGAGCGCGGTCGAATCGGGTGTATCGTCCGCCTTCTTCCCGCACGGGCTGGGTCACGGCATCGGCATGCAGGTGCACGACGTCGGCGGCTTCCAGGCGGCTGAGACGGGTGGCACGATCGCCAAGCCCGAAGGTCATCCATACCTTCGTCTGACGCGCAAACTCGAAGCCGGGATGGTCGTCACCATCGAGCCGGGCATCTACTTCATCGACATGCTGCTGGCCGAACTAAAGGACAAGCCGTTCTCGGGCGACATCGACTGGGCCAGGGTCGACGCCTTCCGCAAATACGGCGGCATCCGCATCGAAGACGACGTGGTCTGCACCGCGAGGGAGCCGGAAAACCTGACCCGCGACGCCTTCGCCCTCCTGTAGGAGCGCGCCTGCGCGCGACCGCACGACGGTCGCGCGCTACACCTTCAGATAGATCGCACGCCGGTCCATCCAGCGCACGACACCCCACCAGATCGTCACGAACACCACACCCCACGCCGCCGAAGGAACATACGGGCCGAACAGCGGCGTCATCCACGACGCAAAAGCGATGCGGTACAGGGGCGCCGTGACACCCAGGGCGATGAGCAGGTAAACCATCAGCCCGGAACCCGCATAAGCCGCGATGGCGTTCTTGCCAAAGGCTCGGCCTGGAAGGCGCCAGCCACGCCGATCCACCAGCACGTGAGCCAGGGACAACAGTGCGAACGACACCCCGGCCGTCCAGAGCACGTAGCTTGGTGTCCAGAGGTTCTTGTTAAACGGCCAGACCGCCTGTAGAAGCCAGCCCGCCACGGCGAATACGACCGCGGCCACAAGCAGCTTTCGCAGCGCGCCCGTGCGCAACCACGCCCCGGCGCGCATGCCGATCAACGTGGTCGCCAGCGACGGAAGCGTCGCAAGCAAGCCCTCCGGATCGTGACCACGCCCCGTCGCGGGATCGATGACGTAAACGAAGGGTCCGAATACCGTACTGTCGACCTGGCTCGCCCAGTTGGTCCATGGCGACATGCCACCGGCCAGCAACAGTCCCCCGTACAGAACGAGCAGTCCAACGCAGACGATGTCCCGAGTCACTGCCCGTGCGTAGATCGCTAGCAACGAAGCGAAAGCGAAACAGATACCGATCCGCTGCAGAACGCCCGGAAGACGCAGATGCGCCTCCGGAATGGCGAGCCACCCGATGAGGTTCAACGCCAGTCCCAGGCCCACGATACGCAGCGCACGGCGAAGGGCGGCATCGCGGATCGGCGCCTGCACGGCACCAGCTTCGACACGCGGCACGATCGCCAGCGCGATCGACACGCCGACGATAAAGAGGAACAGCGGAAAGACCAGATCGGTGGGTGTGCAGCCGTTCCATTCGGCGTGCTCGAGCGGCCACCAGACGTGGCCCCAGTCGCCGGGGTCGTTAACCAGAAGCATGGCCGCAACGGTGAGGCCGCGAAGCACATCGACCGAGCCGTAGCGCATGGTGTTCGGCGTCATTCGGAACGTGTCATATCGATGGTCAGCGCTCCAGCGCATCCGGTGATTTCGGCACCATCGCCGTCATCACATCCGGCGCGCCCTTCGTGACCGCCACGTCATCCTCGATGCGGACACCGATACCTCGCCAGCGCTCCTCGACGCGTTTGTCGTCAGGCGGCACGTAAATTCCAGGCTCGACCGTGACGACCATGCCCTCTTCGAGAATGCGCGGCTCTCCATCGATGCGATAGTCGCCGACGTCGTGGACATCGAGACCGAGCCAGTGCCCCGTCTTGCTCGGGAAATACGGCTTATAGCTGCCTTCCGCAATCACGCGATCAGTGCCACCTTTAAGTATCCCGACAGCGCAAAGACCTTCAGCGATAATTCGCACGGCCGCGTCGTGCGAATCGGCAAAGGAACGCCCCGGACGCACCGCGTCGATAGCCGCCAGCTGCGCCTCATGCACGATATCGTACAGCGCGCGCTGCTCCGTCGTGAAACGACCACCGACAGGGAACGTACGCGTGATGTCGGACGCATAGCAATCGACTTCCGCGCCGGCGTCGATCAGCAGCAGGTCGCCCTCGCGCAGAACCGCACGGTTGGCCTGGTAATGCATGATGCAGGCGTTGGCGCCGCCAGCCACTGTCGGGGGAAAGGCGGGAAACGCGCCCTTGCCGCGAATCGTGCGAAGGATCTCACCTTCGATTTCGTACTCGGCAACGCCGGGTCGCGCGATCGCCATGGCCGCAACGTGCGCCGCCCCAGCCACCCCCGCCGAGCGACGCATCAGCGCCAGTTCGTCTTTCGACTTGAACAGCCGCATGTCGTGCAGCAGGTGGCTGAGCGCGACGAGGTCTTTCGGCACCACCCCGCCGCCACGTGCGGTGCGTAAACGACGCATCCATGCGAGCAGCCGTGCGTCGAAGTCGGGCTCCTGACCGAAATGGCAGTAGACCCGTGCGCGCCCCTCGATCATCCCCGGAAGGATGTCGTCGATATCGTCGATGGGAAAGGCATCGTCCAGACGAAGTTCGCGAGCCGCACGATCGGTGCCCATGCGCTCGCCATCCCAGCGTTCGCGCTCGGCATCGCGCTCGCGGCAGAACAGCACGGTTTCGCCGTGCGCTCGCCCCGGCAGCAGGGCGAGCACGGCTTCCGGCTCATCGAAGCCGGTGAGGTAATGAAAGTCCGAGTCCTGTCGGTACGGCCACGGGGCGTCGGCATTGCGCATGCGCTCGGGAGCGGCGGCAAGGATCACCACCGCGTCCTCACCGGTCATACGCATCAGCTCCCGGCGCCGCCGGGCGTACTCGGCCGCGGCGATCAATGCAGGGTGTCGTTGGCCGGTCGGGAGGCGCGGCTGAGTTCGGCGTGCAGCAGCATGGCGCCAGCGCGAACGAATTCTTCGAGCTCGGTCAGGCTTTCGTCGTTGACGTCGTCGTCCGCGTCGAACTCGAACTCCGTGGTGGCGATGCCGGCCATGTCCTGCAGCACTTCCTTGGCGTCATCGCTCATGCCCCGGTTGACCTCGACCGAGCCGCCGAGGCCGAAACCGCCCAGGAAGCCCTGGACCCAATCGGTCAGGCCCTCCGCGCGTTCCGGCACGGGTGCGTCGTCATCGGGAAGCCACGGCGAAAAGGTCAGCTCGGGGTCGGCCAGCCACTCTTCCGTCTGATGGCGAAGCCGGGTCAGCATGGCCTGCTCGTCCGCATTGGGTGCGGGATCGGGCTCGAATTCGAGGGCGGACAGCACGGAGCCGTGAGGGAAACGGCCGCCGGCACTTAAGTAACCCACGAGAGAGCCATGAAATTCACTGACCGATATGGACAGCTTGCAACGGGCGATGAGTTCGGCGATCTCTTCCGGATCGACGGTCTGGTTGGCCGACATGGCGGGTACTCCTGGGAAACTGAGCGGTCAGTCTAATGCAGCGGCCTTCACGCTGCGCCTGCCTTCCGCTTCACGGATTGCCGACAGCGCGAAAACGTCCTGTTATAGTCCGCGCATGACGAACCCGGACGCCTTCAAGACTGAACTGGAAGCCCTGAGCGCCACGCTCGACCGGCTCGTCGACACCGTTCGCCGTCTTACCGAGGAAAACCGCAGTCTGCGGCACAGCCAGGAACAGCTGGCGAACGAACGTGCGGGGCTGATGGCGCGCAATGAACAGGCGCGCAGCCGCGTGGAAGCGATGATCCAGCGCCTCAAGGCGCTCGAGAACACGGGCTGATACCTCCTTATGAATGCCACCGCCAGCGAACCGGTATCCCTGCGCCTGCTCGATCGCGAGTTTCACATCGCGTGCGCGCCGGAGGAACGTGACGGCCTGATCGACGCCGCCCGGTTTCTCGACGGCAAGATGCGTGAGCTGAAGTCGCATTCCAAGGCGCCTGGCTTCGATCGCCTGGCCGTCCTGGCCGCCGTCAGCATCGCCCACGAGCTGCTTTCGCTCAGAAAGGAGCACGGCTCGCAGGAACAGGTGCTGACCGACGGACTGGCCGCTTTGCGCAGAAAGCTTGATGGTCTGCTCGACGCACCGGTAAAATGACGGCAGGCGTTCCCTGCGGTGTTCGCCAGCGCACTTTACATTTGCCTTGTTCCTACATACGACCCCGGGTCGGCTTTTGGTGGCTGTTGTGCATGTCCGCCTTCGTGCGGAAAGCCTTGATGCCGCCTAGCTCTCCCACCTGATCCTTTGGATCAAGGTCGTTTGGTGCGCAGCGGCATCGCGGAGAACGCCTCTCCCTATTTAGCCGGTCGGTCCGCAGGGGCCGGTCAGCGCCCCCACCGCGGCTGATCGTCCCATGTCAAAGCTCCCCGAGAGACGCGAACTTCGAGCCGACCTCGTCCAGCGCCGACGCCAGCTGAAGCCGGCCGAGCGTGTCGCAGCGGCCCAGGGTCTGCGCCATTCGCTCGAACAGCTGCCGGAATTCCTCACCGACAAGCACGTCGCCGGCTACTGGGCCACGGGCGGCGAATTGCCGCTGAACCTGGCCATCGCCCCGCTCGCCGAGCGCGGGCAGACGTTCTACCTGCCCATCGTGACCAAGTCGGGTGGCAAGCGCCGTCTGACCTTCGCACCGTGGACCACGGGCGAGGATGTCGAGGCCAACGAAATGGGCATCCCCGAGCCGAAAGCCTCCGGGCACGTCGTCGAGGCCGCGAAGCTGGACCTCGTGCTGGTGCCGCTGCTGGGCTTCGACCGCAAGGGCAACCGCCTCGGCTTCGGCGGCGGCTACTACGACCGCAGCTTCGAATTCCTGCGCGATCAGAAGCGCCCGGCACAGCCCCTGCTGGTCGGCGTGGCTTATGACTTCCAGGAACTCGACGGTATCGAGAGGGCCGAGTGGGATATCCCGCTCGACTACATCGCCACCGACAAGGAGCTCATCGACTGCACGGGCCCCGCCGAATGAAGTACTGGCTCATGAAGTCCGAGCCGGACACCTTCTCGATCGACGATCTGAAACGCAAGGGTGTCGAGCCCTGGGACGGGGTGCGCAACTATCAGGCGCGCAACTTCATGCGCGACGGGATGAAGGTCGGCGACAAGATCTTCTTCTATCACTCCAATACCGACGTACCCGGCATCGTGGGCATCGCATCGGTGGCTTCGTCCGCGTATCCGGACGAGAGCCAGTTCAACGCCAAGTCCAAGTATTACGACGAGAAGAGCACGCGCGAAGAACCGCGCTGGATGCTGGTCGACGTGAAGTTCGAGCGCAAGCTCGCACGCACCATCTCGCTGGACGAACTGAAAAACCGTGACGAACTGGCGGACATGCCGCTGGTCCGCAAGGGCAACCGGCTGTCGGTGATGCCGGTAGCCAAAGGCGACTGGGATTTCATCCTCAAGCTGGAAAAAGCATGAGCCAGGACAACGAGAAGCGCCTTGCCGCCGAAACCGCCGCCTTCCGCTACGTGGGTGAAGGCCGTTTCAAGGGCGGCATCATCGGCGTGGGTACCGGTTCCACCGTGAACTTCTTCATCGACGAACTGGCCCAGTACCGCGACCGGATCAAGGCCGCCGTCTCCAGTTCCGAAGCCTCCAGCGATCGCCTGCGCAAGCTCGGTATCGACGTGCTGGACCTGAACGCCGCCGGCCGCCTCGACCTCTATGTCGACGGCGCCGACGAGTGCGATCCGCAGCGACGCCTGATCAAGGGTGGCGGTGCCGCGCTCACGCGCGAAAAGATCGTCGCCGCCGCCTCCGACAAATTCGTCTGCATCATCGATGCGAGCAAGCAGGTCGACGTGCTGGGCAAGTTTCCACTACCCATCGAAGTGATCCCGATGGCGCGTAGCCATGTGGCGCGCGAGATCGTCGCGCGTGGCGGCCAGCCGGTGTGGCGCGATGGCGTCGTGACCGACAACGGCAACTGGATCCTCGACGTGCACAACTGGCGCATCGCGAATCCCGTGGAACTGGAAGCGGATCTGAATCAGATCGTCGGCGTGGTGGCTGTGGGGTTGTTTGCGAAGCGGCCCGCCGATGTGGTGATCGTGGGCAATCGCGAGATCTGAGAAGGCCTGGCGATAGCCTGGCGCCTGCGGATCATCGCGAACACAGGTACCCTCTCGCCCCATGACCCTCGAATCCATCCTACTTATCATCCTGCTGGTCGCCGTTCTGGCGTGCCTGGCGCTGCTTTTCGTCCTGATGTCCCGCAACGGCAGACAACAGGACGACGGCAGTGCCGCGAAACTGGACGCGCTGCGCGACGACACGCGCCGCCTCGAGTCCGTGCTGCGCGACGAACAGCGCGCCGGCCGTGGCGAACTCGGCGAGAGTTTCGGCCAGTTCCGCGGTCACGTGCAGGAACAGCTGCAACTGGCCGCCGAGCGCCAGCACGAGCGCATCGAAGCCTTCGGCAAGCGACTCGACCAGCTCACCGAGCGCACGGATCTCGGCCTGCAGTCGCTTCGCCAGGGCCTGGCCGACGACTCGCGCAAGACCCGCGAAGAATCCGCCGTTACCCTGAAGCACTTCGGCGAACTGATCGACCAGCGCTTCGCCGCGCTTACCGTGGATAACGAGAAGCGCCTGACCGAGGTGCGCGCCACGCTGGAAACCCGTCTGGGCGCGATCCAGCAGGACAACGCGGCCAAGCTCGAGCAGATGCGCGCTACCGTGGATGAGAAGCTGCAATCCACGCTCGAAACCCGTCTCGGCCAGTCGTTTCAGCTGGTGTCCGAGCGCCTGGAAGCCGTCCAGCGCGGCCTCGGCGAAATGCAGGCCCTCGCCACGGGCGTCGGCGACCTCAAGCGCGTGCTGACCAACGTGAAAACCCGCGGCACGTTTGGCGAAGTCCAGTTGGGCGCCCTGCTCGAACAGATTCTCATCGCCGAGCAGTACGCGGCCAACGTGGCCACGGTGCCCGGTTCGGCCGAACGCGTGGAATACGCCATCCGCCTGCCCGGCGCCGACGATGACGGCACCCAGGTATGGCTGCCGATCGACGCGAAATACCCGATCGAGGATTATCAGCGTCTGCTGGACGCCCAGGACGCGGCGGACGTCGAAGGCGCGCTCGTCGCCGGCAAGGCTCTGGAACTACGGGTGCGGGAAGAAGCCAAGCGGATTCGCACGAAGTACGTCGCTCCGCCGCATACCACGGACTTCGCTATTCTCTTCCTGCCCACCGAAGGCCTGTACGCCGAGGTCATCCGCCGGCCGGGCCTGTCCGACCAGTTGCAGCGCGACCATCGCGTTACCGTCGCCGGCCCGACCACGCTCACCGCCCTGCTCAACAGCCTGCAGATGGGCTTCCGCACCCTGGCCATCCAGAAGCGCTCGTCCGAGGTCTGGCAGGTGCTGGCGGCGGTCAAGAACGAGTTCGGCAAGTTCGCCACGGTCCTGGAACGCACCCAGAAACAGCTCGATTCGGCGACCAACAGCATCAAGAACGCGGGAGTCCGCACCCGCGCCATCGAGCGCAAGCTCCGCGGCGTCGAATCGCTGGGTGGCGAAGAGTCGCAGAAGCTGCTGGATCTGGGTGCGGCCGATGAGCCCGACGCGGCCGCGGACGACACCTCGGACTGAGCCGGGGCCTCCCGGGCCATCGCGAGCAGGCCTGCTCCCACGTTACAATCGTCGTTTGCACCGTTAAGGAACCTCCCCCGATGAGCGACGACGCCAAGTCCCGTCCGGTCAGCCGCGAACAGGCGGAAGAAGCCGTACGCACCCTGCTGCTCTGGGCAGGTGAGGATCCGAACCGCGAAGGCCTGCTCGACACGCCCAAGCGCGTGGTCAAGGCCTATGGCGACTGGTTCAAGGGCTACGACGAAGATCCCGCCGAGTACCTGCGCCGCACCTTCGAGGAAGTGGCCGGTTACGACGAAATGATCGTCCTGCGCGACATCGAGTTCGAAAGCCATTGCGAGCATCACATGGCGCCGATCATCGGCCGCGCGCACGTGGGTTACGTGCCGACCGACCGCGTCGTCGGCATCAGCAAGCTGGCCCGGGTGGTCGATGGTTTCGCCCGTCGCTTCCAGGTCCAGGAAAAGCTCACCGCCCAGATCGCGCATTGCATCGAAGACACGCTGCGTCCGCGCGGCGTCGGTGTGGTCATCGACGCCAGTCACGAATGCATGACCACCCGTGGTGTGCACAAGCGCGGCGTGTCGATGATCACCAGCCAGATGCTCGGCAGCTTCCGCGAAGATCCACGCACACGGGGTGAGTTCCTTCGCTTCGTCGGCGTCGACCGTCGCTGACCTTGAGCGGCCCGCTCGATACCCACGTCCACGACGAACGCCTGCAGGATCTCTTCCGCGACGGCGTCGTCGCCGAGGACCTCCCCACCGTCTTTCCGCTCTTGCGCGGTCGCGGCTTGCTGCGCGCGTTTTCCGCGCTGTTTCATGGGAGCGAGGCGCAGGTGCTGTTGCGCCTGCTCGTGCTGCGCACGATCGGCGCACGCTCTCACGCGACGGAATGGACGCCCCAGGAAATCCGCGACAACCTGGCGTTCGTCGACACGGTAAAGCTCGAAACGGTGGTTCAGCGACTCAAGGACCACGAGCTGCTCGTCTACGACGCGGAGACCCAGCGTTATCGCGTCGGCCCGCTCGGTCGTAAGGCGCTCGCCGCGCTGGCGGTGATGCTCGAGTTCGAGAACGACGATGACGACGGTCTCGGTTACCTCACCGCGCAGCTCGCTGCCGGTCAGGCGGTGGGCCGTGTGTCCGTCGACGAGCTCGGCCATCTGCTCTCGCGCCTGACGGAACTGAAGGAAGACTTCGACCGCGCGGTGCTGTCCGGCTCGGAGCACCGTATCCGCCGCGCCGCCGAACGTCTGGATTCCGTGTGGACCTGGGTCGAGAAAGGCACCGAGGTCGTCGCCGGCATCACCGAAAAGGACGAGCTCGAGCCGGCGGCGCACCGGCTCGCTCAGGCCGTGGGTCGCGCCCAGAGCGCGCTGCTGCGTCAGGCGGGCACGTTCCAGCGCGAACTGAACAAGATCGACCAGCATCGTGTGCACCTGGGACGCACCGGCCTGTCCTCGTCGGACCTGGTCGGCTGGCTGCGCGCCCAGGACATCGATGCACTGGCTTCCTTCGAAGACGGGCAGCTGCTGCTGCCGCTGCCTGCGCCGTTCATCCACGATCAGATCGCCCTCGACGTGGCGGAGTTCGAGCTGCTGGAGCGTGAGCGTCTTGCCGCCGAGGTCACCGCCCTGCCCGGCGCGGAAGAACCACCCGATGCCGCCGACCTGCCGATGGACGAGGAAGACCTGCGATTCCTCGAAGACTGGAGCATCGAACTGGCCGCCATCACCGAGCCGCGCGAACTGTCGGACACCCTGATCGGCGACGACTACGCCCTGTCCGCGTACCGGCTCTCGCTGCTCGGCCTGCTCGGCGATCCCGAGTCCGCCGCCCTCGAAGGGGGCACCGCCGATCTCGCGCGACTTCCGCTCGCGCTCGAGATCGAGCCCCTGCTCATCGAAACCGACCTGCCCCAGATCGCGCTGGTCAGCGCGGGACGCCTGCGTCCACGCGACGCCGCCAAGGACACCGCCGATGCATGACGATACCGCCACCCTCGTAACCCGGCTGCTGTCACAGCGCTGGTTGCCACGCGACGACGTGCAGGCCCGCAAGGCACTGCTCGACGAGGGATACCGCGAAGAACTCGACCGCCGGCTCGAAGCGGTCGGCCTCGAACTGCGCGAACACCCTTATGCCGCGTACATCGGCCTTGCCGTGGCGCGCAAGAGCGAGCGCGTCGTCTTCGGCGGCAGCGACAGCTGGATCTCCAACACCCTGCAACTCGACCGCGACGGCGTCGCCCTGCTGGTCGTGATCTGGGCCCTCATCGTGCTGCCCAAGCGCCAGCGCCAGGTGGAGCGCCAGGAGGCCGAAGCCGCCGCCTCGCAGAGCCAGATGTTCGCGGAAGAGAAACCGATCCCGCGCGATCCCGCCGTGTCGCCGGTCATCGCCGAGCGTACCCTCCTCGCCGATTTCGGTGACAAGCTGGGCGGCAAGACGCGCGTCGGTTTCAACCTCGGCACGCTGAACCGCCTGGGCTTCATCGTCCGTCGCAAGGGCGAAGTGGCCGAGGGTCCGCTGCTGGATCTCGCCTTCGATTACGAACGCACCGCTCGCCGCATCCTCGACGGCGCACTGGGCGACCTGCTGTCCGATGCCGCGGCACGCGCGCCGGTCCGGTCGCACCATGACGACACCGACGATCCGGACGAGCCGGGCGACGACGACGTGATCGATGACACCGAGGAAAACACCGATGTTTGATTTCCGCAGCCTCGAAGTCGTCCACTGGGATTACTGGCAGCGCTTCAGCCTGCCGCTCGACACCAACATCGTCACCGTCGTGGGCCCGAATGGCTCCGGCAAGACGACCCTGCTCGACGCGCTGCGCACGTTGCTGACGATCGACTGCGCGGGCAATCGCGACTACAAGAGCTACCTCCGCCACAACGGCAAGCCGTTCGCGTGGCTGCGCGCCCGCGTCGGCAATATCCCCGGACCGAGCGGCGAGCGTCCGTTCTTCCCGCTGATGGACCGTGAGGTCACCCTCGCCTGCCGCATTCAGAAGAAGGGCGGCGAGTGGACGCGGCAGTACGCCGTGGTCGGCGGCGACGTGAGTGTCGAAGAGATCGAAGCGCGCAACGATTTTCTCGGCCTTCGCGAGTACCGCGTGCGTCTCGAAGGCGCCGGTCTTTCGCAGGCGATCCGCCGCGTGCTCACGCTCGAACAGGGCGCCACGGACAAGCTCTGCCAGATGCCGCCCAAGGCGCTGCTCGACCTGGTCTTCGACGTGTTCGGCGATAAGGCCGTCCTCGATGACTACCAGCGCGCACGCAACGAACAGATCGAAGCCGACCGCGAACAGCACGGTCTCGAACATCAGCTGTCGCTGATCGGCGTGAGCCTGCAGGACGCCGAAGGCCGCGCCCGCTCGTTCCAGGAATGGAACGCGCTCAAGAGCGAGCGCGTCGATCTGGTGGCAAGCATCCTTCCGCGCACCGAGCTGGCCGAGCTGGGCGGTGGCGTGCGCGGTGCACGTCCGCAACTCACCGGCGTCAAACGTCGCGTCGCCGAACTGGAGCAGCGCGATGCGGACCTCGCGAAACAGCTCGGGGATTTAGATGCCTCGGGCGAAGCGCTTCGCGGCGAACAGCACGAGGCCGACCTGGCGCGCCAGCAGACTCAGAAGAGCCTCGACGCGGCGCGTGCCGAGCTCGCCCAGAATGATCTGTTGATCAAGCAGGAAACGCGCCTGCGCGAGATGGTCGCCGCCCAGGGTGGCGCCGATCACGAACGTCTCGCCGATGTCGCACGCGATGCCCGCGCCCAGGCGAGCCTGTTGCAGACCGAGGAAGGCAAGCTGCGCCAGGAACTGGCGACGCTGACCGGTCAGCTGTCGGCGTGGCGCAGCGGCCGACGCTACACCCCGGATTTCGAAGCCTCGTTCCGTCGCGCCCTCGATGAGGCGGGCATTCGTCACAGCATGCTCAGCGAGATCGTCGAGATCGTCGAGCCACGCTGGCAGCCGGCCGTCGAAGCGGTACTCGCGGGCTATCGCCACGTGGTGCTGCTCGACGACCCGCGCGATCGCGAGAAAGCGTGGAAGCTGGGCGAGCAGCACCGCTACAAGCACTTCGTCGTCGCCGACCGCGCCCCCGCCGGGCGCGCCACACGCAGCTCGCTGCTCGAGGTGGTCGAGTTCTCCGCCGCACCGCCCGACTGGCTGCTGCGTAACCTCGACCGTATCCGCCGCGTCGAGGACATCGCCGACGGCGCGACGTTGGGCAAGGATCAGGACTGGATCACGCCGCAGGGCTACTTCCGCGAACGTCGCGGCGGTCGCCATCTCGGCGTGGATGACATGTACTTCGGTTCCGGCGCGCGCGAACGACAGCTGCGCGACGGTGAGGCGAAACTGCGCGACATCGAGGCACGACTGCGCGATATCGCGACCGAGCGAAAGGACGCCATGGCGCGCGCCAGCGACGCCGAAGGCATCCTTCGTGGCGCCAGCGCGAGCAGCCAGCTCGCCGACCGCGCGGACGAATTCGCCGAAGCGCACGCGCAACAGGCCGGCTTGCGCGAGGACGTGCAGCGGACGGCTGACAGCCACGTCGCTGCGGAGGCGCATTACGAAGCGGTACGCGAAAAACGCCTCAGGACGTCGAACGCACGCGACAACGCCGCGCGCGAACAGCTTTCGACGCAGAAGCAACTCGCCGAGACCGTTCGCCAGTACCATCAGTTGCGTAGTGAGCAGATCGACCGGCTGAAGGCATTCCGCGCGAAGCGTGCGCACGTGCCCCTGGCTTTGCGCAGCCGCGCCGCCGTCGCGGCACTACGCGAGCGTTACGAGTCGCCCGCATCCGTGCGTCGCGAGATCGACCGCATCGAGCGTCGCCTCGAGGAGGGCCACTGGGAGGAGGATCCGAGCGTCGTCGCGCTGCGCGAGAAACTACTCGCCGATCACGAAGGCCTCAGACACGATCTCGAGAAACGCCGCATCCACCTTGAGCGCGCCTCGCGCATCACGCACGAGGCGCGTGGCGCCTATATCCAGGTCTTGCGCAACACGGTGCGTCGTTACGCCCGGAACCTGAAAGTGCTTGCCGAACTCGCGGGCATCGGCGTCGACGTCGATCTTCCGGAGCTCAGCAACGACGATCTGGCACTCGCGTCGGCCGCGCTGCATGTGCGCTTCGAGTTCGACAAGAAGGGCTGGATCGGGATGGACGATGGCGAAGCCTCGGGCGGCCAGCAGGTGATGAAGTCACTGCTCCTGCTCGTGGCGCTGATGCGCGATGAGGACCGGCCCGGCGGATTCGTGTTCATCGACGAGCCTTTCGCGCATCTGGACATCTTCAACATCGACAAGGTCGGTGCGTTTCTGAAGTCCACGCGCGCGCAGTACATCCTGACGACGCCGGCCACGCATAACGTCAACGTGTTCCAGCCATCGGAGCTGACGCTCGTCACCAGCAAACGCCGGCCGGGCGCAACCTGGGCACAGCCGTTGGCGGTGCTGCGGCGGCGCTCACACGCCGCCTGACGTAGCGGCCCCGACAAGGGGCCGTTCGATCGCTCAGTAGCGGGCGGTGTCGCCCGACATGGGATTGTCTTCACCCGATCCGTCCAGCGCGTCGCCGCTGGCGTCGGTCGGGCGCTGACGCGTCGGATTGTGTTCGTCTTCCTCGGGCCGAACGCGGGCATTGTGCCGCGCGATGAGCCACGCCGCCGCGATGGCGCCGACACCCAGACCCACGCCGATGGCGAGGCCCAGCGGGCGACGGCGCGCGTGACGTCCCGCTTCCGCCAGCGCCTGCGAGGTCAGCGAGCCCGCGCGGCCGGCGTACTCACGCGCCGTGCCGATGACCTGATGTTCGCGGTTGCCGGTCATCGAACCGACGACGCGTTCGGCGCGGCCGAAAAGTTCCGCACGAAGGCTCTTGCTGCGCAGGAATGTCATGGCTGTCTCCTTGTTTCGAGACCGACACGATGACCGCCATGGCGTGATGATTTTGCGGTGGCAGCGTGGAGGCTGCCACGAGCCTCCACGCCCTGGTCGTGCGCGGGGCGCGCTCCTACAGGGTTTCCAGCCAGGCTTCGTCGGAGCCTTCTTCCACGCCCTCGAACAGGAAGGTGGAGAGATAGCGCTCGCCGGTGTCGGGGAGCATGGCGAGGATGACGCTGCCCTCCTCCGCGCTTTCGGCGTATTTCAGGGCGGCGGCAAGCGTCGCACCGGCGGAGATACCGACGAAGAGGCCTTCCTCCCTGGCGAGTCGGCGTGCCGTATCGCGGGCCAGCACCTCGTCCACCGGAATATCGACGTCGAAGATCTTCCGGTTGAGTACCTCGGGCACGAAGTCCGGCGTCCAGCCCTGGATCTTGTGCGGTGCCCAGGGCTGGTCGGCGAGCAACTGGGCCGCGGCCGGCTCGGTGGTGACGATCTTCACCTCGGGGCGTGCGACCTTGAGCACCTCGCCCACACCGGTCAGTGTGCCGCCGGTGCCCCAGCCGGTCACGAAGGCATCGAGGCGGCGGCCGGCGAAGTCCTGGAGGATCTCGGCGGCGGTGGTGCTCCGGTGATAGGCCGGGTTGGCCGGATTCTGGAATTGCCTGGGCAGGAACCAGCCGTGCTTCGCCGCAAGCTCCTCGGCACGTCGGACCATGCCGCTGCCGCGCTCGGCGGCGGGGGTCAGGATCACGCGGGCACCGTAGGCGCGCATCAGCTTGCGGCGCTCGACGGAGAAGCTGTCCGCCATGGTCGCCACGAACTTGTAACCCTTGGCCGCGCAGACCATGGCCAGCGCGACGCCCGTATTGCCCGAGGTGGCCTCGACCACGGTGTCGCCGGGTTTCAGCAGACCCTTAGCTTCGGCATCGAGAATGACCGCGATGGCCAGGCGGTCCTTGACCGAGCCGCCGGGGTTGAAGAATTCGACCTTCGCGTACAGGGAGATGCCAGCCGGGGCGACGCGATGCAGGCGAACGATGGGCGTGCGGCCGATCGTGTCGAGAATGCTCTCGTGAATCATGGGGTAATCCTTGACGGGAAGTACGAGAACCCAGAAGGTACTCCCCGGACCACGGGGCGACAAACCCCAGCGGATCACGCAGACTCCCGGTCCATGAATCGACGTCCATACGCCTTCGCCGCCACCCTGCTGCTGACCGCCGCCGCCCAGGCACAGGACTTTCCGCGGACGCCGGCCGAATACCTCCGACGCATGGACGCCAATGGCGACGGCAAGGTCGACGAGGCCGAGTACGTCCGCTACATGAGCCAGGGCTTCCTGCGCATGGACGTCGACGGCGACGGCGTGCTCGATGCCAACGACGGCCCGATGCGGCCCGGCGCCAGGCCCGTGAGACTGGAAGAGTTCCAGCGCAACCTGATCCTCCAGTTCCACAAGCTGGACAGGAACAGGGACGGCTTCCTCAACGCGAAGGAACTGTCCCAGCCGCCGATGTGACATCGCGCCCGCAAGAGCCTGCGGTGCGCTACCCTCTGCCCCACTTTGGAGAGGACGGATGAATACGACGGAACTGTTCCTGATCGCGATGACGATCATCCTTGGCGTGCCTTATCTGATCTGGCGCGTCTTCCGGACCGACTACTGGGCACCGCTGGTGGTCGTGCAGATCCTTACCGGGATCCTGCTGGGGCCGGGCGTGCTGGGGAAGGTCTTCCCCGACTACTACACGACGGTGTTCGCACCGCCCGTCATCGGTGCCCTCAACGGCATCGCCTGGTGGGCCGTGATGGTCTTCGTCTGGATCGCCGGCATCGAGCTCGACCTGCGCGACGCCTGGAAGCAGCGCCGTGAATGCGGGACCACGGCGGCCCTCGCCCTCGGCGTGCCTCTTGCGACCGGCTGCCTCGCCGCGCTGGCCATGCTGGCCTGGCGTGGAGGATGGATGGGTGAAGCGGCGACGACGTGGCAATTCGTGCTGGGGATCGGCATGGCCTGCGCCGTGACCGCGCTACCGATCCTCATCCTGCTGATGGAGAAGATGGGTATTCTGCGCGCACCGCTGGGGCAGCGCGTGCTGCGTTATGCGAGCCTGGACGATCTCGCGATCTGGGCGGTGCTGGCGATCATCCTGCTCGACTGGAAACGTGTCGGTCATCAGGTGGCCTTCCTGGCCGTGTTCGCTGTCGCCTCGGCCGCATTCCGGCGGCTGATGGCACGTGTACCGGAGCCGGATCGCTATTTCATCGGTCTGATCTGGCTGGCCGCGTGTGGCTACGGTGCCGACTGGTGCGGCCTGCATTTCATGGTCGGAGCCTTCCTTGCGGGCGCCGTGATGGAGCGTGACTGGTTCACGCTCGAAAAGCTCGACGGCCTGCGTCACAACGTCCTGCTCGTCATCATGCCGGTGTTCTTCCTGTCCACCGGTCTGCGAACGAACTGGCAGGTCGGAGGCACGGCGGTGTTCGCCGCCGCCGCTCTGCTGCTGGTCGCTTCCGTCGTGGGCAAGCTTGCGGGCGTCGGCATCGCCGGTAAGCTGCTCGGCTGGGCACGTGGCGATGCCTGGACCATCGGCTGGCTGCTGCAGACCAAGGCGCTGATCATGATCATCTTCGTCAACGTACTGCTCGACCGTCACATCATCACCAGCGAGACGTTTACCGCGCTGCTGCTGATGGCGGTGGCCAGCACCATGCTGACCACCCCGATCGTCAAACCGCGGCTGAAGCACTTCACCCCATGAGTACGACGGAACCGAAAAGCGCGACGCACACACCGGTGCGCCGCGCCGCCGTGATCTTCATCTTCGTCACGGTGCTGATCGACATTCTGGCGTTCGGCATCATCATTCCGGTGTTGCCGCACCTCATCGAACAGATGACCGGCAATACCGTATCGAACGCGGCGTGGTGGGTCGGCGTGTTCGGTACGGTCTTCGCCGCGGTCCAGTTCATTTCGTCGCCGATCCAGGGGGCGTTGTCGGACCGCTTCGGGCGTCGCCCTGTCGTGTTGCTTTCCAATCTCGGGCTTGGGCTCGACTTCGTATTGATGGCTGTGGCGCCTTCGTTGTGGCTGCTGTTCGTCGGGCGCGTCATCTCGGGCATGACCGCCGCCAGCTTCACCACGGCCAATGCCTACATCGCCGATGTCACGCCGCCGGAAAAACGCGCGGCGGCCTTCGGCATGCTTGGCGGCGCGTTCGGTATCGGCTTCATCATCGGACCGGCGCTCGGGGGATTTCTTGGCGGGTTCGATCTGCGTCTGCCGTTCTGGGTCGCCGCGGGTCTGGCGTTGGCGAACTTCCTTTATGGGTATTTCATCCTGCCGGAGTCGCTACCGGTGGAGAAGCGCAGCGCACGCTTCGAACCGCACAGCGCAAGTCCACTGGGCTCGCTGAAGATGCTTCGCCGGCATCGCGAGATTTTCGGTCTGTCGGTCGTGATGTTCCTTTTCTACCTCGGGCACTACGTTTTACAGACGGTGTTCGTCCTCTATGCCGACTACCGTTATCACTGGGGTCCCCAGGCGGTGGGGTATGTGCTCGCGCTCGTCGGCGCCTGCGATGGATCGGTGCAGGCATTCCTCACCGGTCGACTGACTGCGCGCTTCGGGGAGCGACGGGTCATGGTCGCGGGGCTGTCGTTCGGTGTGGTGGCATTCGCCGTCATGGGTTTCGCCACGACCGGCTGGGTATTCCTGATCGGTATTCCGCTGCTGTCACTGTGGGGGCTGTCCGGGCCGCCGATCCAGTCGATCATGACGCGCCATGTGGCGCCCGATGAGCAGGGTCGTCTGCAAGGCGCCGTGACCAGCCTGGGTAGCTTCGCCGGGATCTTCGGGCCTTATCTGTTTGCGCAGATGTTCGCCTTCGCGATCGCGCCGGAGCGGAGCGTGCATATGCCGGGCGTACCGTTCCTGCTGGCCGCTGCGCTGGTCGGGGCCGGGGCGGTCATTGCCGCGCGGGCCACCCGCCAGGAGAGCCCCGGCGTAACGAGCCGCTGACGCGTTCAGGCGGTCCATGACCGCCAGGACGTGCCCTTCGGCAACGTCAGGTGATGGACGTGCCGTCCCTGCGGCGCTACCCGCGAAAACGTGAGCTAATTCGCAATCCCCGTCGTATCATGGGCGGAATTTCGACCTATGACGCGACGGCTGGGGCGTGCGTTTGGACAACCAGTTGTGGGAAAGCAAATATCACGAGGCGGTCGACCGGCTGACCCGTGAGGAAACCCAGTGGAAGACCGCCGAGTCCCTGCTGCGCCAGCTGGTCGGCTGCCTTGGCCGTGCCGCGCACGGCTCGAACGACCAGCTCGATCCGCACATCGAGCAACTGTCCTCGGCCTTGCACGGCCCCGTGGACGCCATGCTGCTCGAGCCACTGGTCAACGACCTGAGCCAGGCGCTGGACAGGCTGGGCGAGCGCCCGCAGAACGCCGTCGAAGAACGCTCCATCCCGATCACCCGCCCCCAGCGCACCGAGCACGGATCGTCCGTGCAGTCGGCGCTGAGCCGGCTGGTCGATCGTATCGTCGTCCTGCCGAAGCTGGCTGACCGCGCCAACGACCTCCGTCACGATGTCGCGGACGCCGGCGACCTGGTCGCCCTGGCGGCGTGCGGTGATCGCCTCGCGGATCTGGTCAACGAGCAGCGGATCGGCCTTCAGCGGGAAATCGACGCGCTTCAGGCGGTGCTTCGCCATGTCACCAGCCGTCTCGACGAGATGAGCCAGTACATGTCGCGCGAGCTCGCCGACCAGTCGACGGGCGAGGCCAATGGTCAGGCGCTGGACGCCTCGGTAAGTCACGAGATGCGCCTGCTGGACGAAGCCGCCCTGGAACTGGACGACATTCACGACCTGCGCGAGCGCGTCGGCGAAAGCATCGAAAAGATTGCCGCGTGTTTCCGCGAGTTCCGCGATCGCGAAGGCAGCCGTCTTACGGCGTACCGTGACCGTGCCGAAAAGATGCGCCTGCGCATCGAACAGCTGGAAACCGAACGCAACGCCCTGCAGCGTTCGCTCGAACGCGAGCACGAGCTGGCCCAGACCGACACGATGATCGGCATGCCCAACCGCCTTGCTTACGAAAAGCGGATCGAGGTGGCGTTCGAGGCATGGAAGACGGCATCCCGCCCGCTGTGCGTCGCGGCGATCGACATCGACCACTTCAAGAGCATCAACGACACCTACGGCCACACCGCCGGCGACGCCGTGCTGCGCATCATCGGCCAGGCCCTGGTGAAGCATGTGCGCCCGTGCGACTTCGTCGCCCGCTACGGTGGCGAGGAGTTCATCGTGGTGTTCGATGGCGCCGACGAGCACGAAGCGCTGCAGGTCTGCGAGCGCCTGCGCGGGAAGATCCAGCATCTGGCCTTCCACGCCAGCCGGCAGCCGGTGCGGGTCACCGCCTCCATCGGCCTGACACAGTTCCAGGCGGGCGATACCCCCCAGACGGTGTTCGATCGCGCCGACCTTGCGCTCTACACCGCCAAGAACGGCGGACGGAACCGCTGCGTCATCGGCTAGCCCTACGCCGCTACGCCGAAGATACGCCCGACCGTCGAGGACAGCACCATCGCGGCGGTGCCCCAGAACACGATGCGCACCATGGCGCGAACCATGCCGGCGCCTGCCAGCCGTGCCGACATCGCCCCGAGCGCCGCGAGAGCGACCAACGAGACGGCGATGATCGCGGGTGTCATTGCCGCGCGTGGCACCAGCGCGGCAGCCGCGATGGGCAGAATCGCACCGACGGCAAAGCTCGCCGCCGATGCCGCGGCAGCCTGCAATGGCCGCGCAGCCGTCACATCCGACATGCCGAGCTCGTCGCGCAGGTGCGCACCCAGCGCGTCGTGCGCCATCAGCTGATCGGCGACTTCACTGGCGAGCTTGCGGTCCAGACCGCGATGCACGTAGATCTCGGTCAGCTCGCGATGCTCGCCCACCGGATCCTCCGCCAGTTCGATCGACTCGAGCTGACGCTCGGCGTGCTCACTGTCGGCCTGTGAGCGCACGGAGACATACTCACCCGCCGCCATCGACATCGCGCCGGCGACCAGCCCGGCGACACCGGCCAGCAGGACCTGATTGCCGCCGGTCTCGGCGGATGCGACGCCGACCAGCAGGCTCGCCGTGGAAAGGATGCCGTCGTTGGCCCCGAGCACGGCGGCGCGGAGCCAGCCGATGCGGTCCAGGCGGTGATGCTCATGGTGTCGTATGCGATGCATCGTCTTCTTCCTTCCTCTTGTTCTCGTCAGCGCGCTCTTCCGCGAACGCCACGAGCCAGCCGATGCCCAGGGCGCACGCCGTACCCAGAAGGACTTCACCCAGTCGATAGAGCGCTGTTTCCCACAGCGGACCATCGCTGGGCACGAGGAGCAGGATGGCGGACGTGATGCCACCCACGCGTGCCGCGGCGCCAGCATTGGCGGTCCAGCAGGCAATAGTGACGACGCCCAGCCCGACGGCGAAGGACAGCAGGTCGCCACCGCCGCCGACCCAGAGGCCGAGCAGTCCGGCCACGCCACCGAAGGCGGTCCCGAGGATACGGTCGCGACCGGCGCCACGCGTATCGCCGAAATGCGGCTGAATGACCGCGATGGCGCTGATCGCGGCCCAGAAGGCCTGACCCGTGTGCAGCGCATGGCCGATGCCGTAAGCCACGCTGGCGGCAAGAACCGTCTTCAGCGCCATGAACGCGCCGGTGCGCACCCGTCCGCCCAGCGGCATGGTGCGGAACATGCGGTCGAGCATCGACTGCGCGCGATGCAGGCGGGTCGTCTGGCGCTCGGTCTCGGTTCGGGAGTCGGTCTCGCTCATGCCACCATCGTAACCGCAGGGTGTGTGGAGAAATCGCGCGCGGGGCGCGCTCCTACATGAGCGGGGGACCTCAGGACTTCAGTTTCCAGCCGGTACGGAAGATCCACCAGACCGCGGCGAGGCAGACGACCAGAAAGCCCACCGTCGCTCCCACGCTCACCAGCACGTTGACGTCGGCCTGGCCGTAGAAGCTCCAGCGAAAACCGTTGACCAGATAGACCACCGGGTTGAACAAGGTGATCTTCTGCCACATCGGCGGCAACATCGAGATGGAATAGAAGCTGCCGCCGAGGAAGGTCAGCGGCGTGATCACCATCAACGGGACCACCTGCAGTTTCTGGAAATCGTCCGCCCACAGACCGATGATGAAACCGAACAGGCTGAAGGTCACCGCGGTCAGCAGCAGGAAGCCGATCATCCACACGGGGTGCTGGATCTCGTAAGGCACGAACAGCCGCGCGGTCACGAGGATCAGCAGCCCGAGAATCACCGACTTGGTGGCCGCCGCACCGACGTAGCCGATGACGACTTCGACATAGGACACCGGTGCCGAAAGCAGTTCGTAGATCGTGCCCGCCCATTTCGGCATATAGATACCGAACGACGCATTGGAGACGCTCTCGTTGAGCAACGACAGCATGATCAGGCCGGGGATGATGAACGCGCCGTAGCTGACGCCGCCAATGGCGCCCATGCGCGAGCCGATGGCCGCGCCGAAGACGACGAAGTACAGCGACGTGGACAGCACGGGCGAGGCGATGCTCTGGGTCAGCGTGCGGAACGTGCGGGCCATTTCGAAGCGGTAGATGGCACGGATCGCATGGATATTCATACGCCACCCCTCACCAGGCTTACGAAAATGTCTTCGAGGGAACTCTCGCTCGAATGAAGATCCTTGAAATCGATGCCCAGCTCGTTGAGCTTGCGCAGCAGCACCGCGATACCGGTATCGTCGCCCTGCGTATCGAACGTGTACGTCAGGGACTGGCCATCCGCGCTCAGTTCCAGCGGCCACTCGTTCAGGCCTTCGGGCATGGCGGTCAACGGGCTCTGCAGGGACAGCGTCAGCTGCTTCTTGCCCAGCTTGCGCATCAGGGTGTGCTTCTCTTCCACGATGACGATTTCACCGCGATTGATGACGCCGATACGGTCGGCCATCTCCTGCGCTTCTTCGATGTAATGCGTGGTGAGGATGATGGTGACACCCGACTCGCGCAGGCGACGGACCATCTGCCACATGTCGTGGCGCAGTTCGACGTCGACACCGGCCGTGGGCTCGTCGAGGAACAACACACGAGGCTCGTGCGCCAGCGCCTTGGCGATCAGCACGCGGCGCTTCATGCCGCCGGACAGCGCCATGATTTTCGAGTCGCGTTTTTCCCATAACGACAGATCGCGCAGGATGCGTTCCAGGTGCACGGGGTTGGGCGCCTTGCCGAAAAGGCCGCGGCTGAATTTCACCGTGGCCCAGACGGTTTCGAAGGCATCCGTGGACAGCTCCTGCGGCACCAGGCCGATCAGGCCGCGCGCGGCGCGGAAGTCCTTGCGGATGTCATGACCGTCGACGGTCACGCTGCCGCCGGTGCCGTTGACGATGCCGCAGACGATGCTGATCAGGGTGGTCTTGCCGGCGCCGTTCGGGCCGAGCAACGCGAAGATCTCGCCCCGCTTGATGTCGAGGTCCACGCCGTTCAGTGCGCGCAGCCCGCTTTTGTATTCTTTGGTCAATCCGCGGATCGCGACGATGGCGTCGGGCGCGGCGGTGGTGGCATCCATGGTAACCCGCGATGTCGATGGGTAAGGCGGCCGATGGTAGACCCATGCGGGGCATGGGGCGAGACCTTGTGGATCGGCGCGGCGGCCCCAGATCGAACGCGATTGCCCACCCAAAGGCCCTGCCATGTCCATCTCGCTCTACGACGCCACGGTTCCCGTCTTCGTCCGCGGCTTCCGCGTCCTGTCCGACCTGCTCACCAAGGCGGAGGCCCAGGCCGACGCTTCCGTCCTGATCGATGCCCGTCTCGCGCCGGACATGCTCAGCCTCGCGGGCCAGATCCAGCGCGCCAGCGATACCGCCAAGTTCGCCGTGGCCCGCGTGGGTGAGGTGCAGCCGCCGTCGTTCGAGGACAACGAAACCTCCTTCGCCGACCTGCGCAAGCGCATCGATGCGACCGTCGCCTGGATCGAATCCGTGGACCGTGCCGCCATCGACGCGGGCGAATCGCGCACGATCACGCGCAAGTTCAAGGATAAGGAATACAACTTCTCGGCGCAGGAGTACCTGCTGACCTTCGGCATCCCCAACTTCTTCTTCCACGTGACCACCGCGTACGACATCCTGCGCCATAACGGCGTCGCCATCGGCAAGCTGGATTACCTCGGCTTTGCCGGATGAGTGACGGCCGATGCCGTTGCGCCTGGGGTGAGACCGACGACCTGCTGCGCGGGTACCACGACCGCGAATGGGGCGTGCCCGAGCGCGACGGCCGGCGGCTATGGGAGAAGCTGGTTCTGGACGGTTTCCAGGCGGGGCTGTCGTGGCGAACCATCCTGGCGCGTCGCGACGGCTTCCGGCAGGCGTTCGAAGGATTCGATCCGGACGTCGTCGCGGCCTACGGTCCACGCGAGATCGAGCGGCTGTTGGCCGATCCGGGAATCATCCGCTCGCGGTCCAAGATAGGCGCCGCCATCGGCAACGCGAAGGCCTACGTGGTCATGCGGGAAGCTGGCGAGGATTTCGCCGGTTTCTGCTGGAACTTCGTAGGGGGTGACCCCATGCTTTGGGAAGGGCCGGTGCCACCGAACAGTCCACTGTCGGTGCAGGCATCCAAAGCCCTGAAGAAACGCGGTTTTACCTTCGTCGGACCGACCATCGTGTTCGCCTGGATGGAAGCCACCGGGATGATCAACAGCCACGCCCCGGACTGCTTCAGGCGAGCCGAGCTATCGCGTAAGCCCTTACCGGACAAGGGTTAACGCCTTTTTTAGCCGGGAAGGCGTAGGTTCGACTCAACGCCGCCACGCGGCGTTTTCCGTCTGGTCCACCCAACCGTCTGTGAGGGTCCCATGGCTTCGAGTTCCGCCCAGCTGTTCATTCCGCACTGCGAATCGACACAGGGACCGTGGATCGTCCGCCGTGCCTCGTCACCGCTTGGCCGCTACGCCAGTCAGGCCATGGCCATCGCCGCCGCGGAGGCGCTCGCGCCGGGCCTCTCCGACAGCCTCGGCCTCCCCGTGGAGATCCACGTTCAGCAAGCCGATGGCACGTGGGAAGAACACACCTATGTGGTCGCCGGGTTGGTGGCAGGCCTCCCTGCGTCGCCCGCCGGGATCAACCGTCACGCCTGAGCGTCATGGGGTGAGACGTCGATGAGGTAACCTTGACCGGTTGCCTCTTCCTCTTTTGCGCCCATCGATGCTCACCGACGACACCAAAGCCGCCATCCGCGCTGCCTACACGCGGCTGAAGAACGGGCTTGCGGGTTTCCGCGGCCGTTCGGCGCAGCTGAAGATGATCGCCGAGGTTGCCAAGGCGCTGGCCGAACCGGCGGGTGCCGCGGTGATCGAGGCGCCGACCGGCACGGGTAAGTCGATGGCTTACCTCATCGCTGGCCTGGAAGTCGCCCGGGCCCAGAAGAAGAAGCTGGTCATCGCGACGGCAACCGTGGCGCTGCAGGAGCAGCTGGTCCAGCGCGACATTCCCCAATACCTCAGCTTGTGCGGCGTCGAGGCCAAGATTGCGCTGGCCAAGGGCCGTGGCCGTTACCTGTGCCCGCGCAATCTGCGCATGGCCGGTGCCGAACCCGCCGCCCAGACCGGTTTCGATTTCGACGCCGATCTCGCCTTGTGGTCAAGGCCACCGGCGGAGCGCGACACCAAGGCGGTCGAGAAACTCGGCAAGGCCTTCGAATCGCGTGAGTGGAGCGGCGACATCGACACCAGCCCGGAGCCTCTGTCCGATCTGGTCCGCGGCATGATCACGACCAGCGCCGGCGGTTGCACGGGACGCAAATGCGGCGCCTTCGCGGTGTGCCCGTTCTTCGTCGCCCGCCGCGCCATCGGCGAGGCCGACATCGTGGTCGCGAACCAGGATCTGGTGCTGGCCGACCTGACCATGCCCCGCGACGAAGACACCTTCGGCGGCGTCATCCTGCCTAAACCGGAAGACACCCTCTACATCTTCGACGAGGCGCACCACGTGCCTGCCAAGGCCATCGACCGTGGCGCGGCCGACGTGCACCTCGCCACGGCCGTGCGTCGCATCGGTCGTCTGCAGAACCAGATTCACGGCGCCTATTCGCTCACCGACAAGGAGAGCATCGGCAACCTCACGCTGGAAGCCGGCGACGAGAAGATGGTCGCGATGTCCAACGCGCTCGAAGAAATCGAGCGCGAGATCCGCATGACCTGGACGCCATCGTCCAACGAAACCGAGCCCGTCTTCCGCGCGTCGCTGGGCCAGCTTCCGGAAAACTGGAAGATGCACGCCGAGCATTTGCACCTGATCACGCGGGACATCCAGCGCTGGCTGCGCACCGTGCGCCGCACCGTCGTCGAGATGGAAGCGGGCGGCCCCACGCAGGAAGCGCTCTCGCGCGAGCTGGGCATCGCGCTCGAACGCCTCGAGCGCCAGGTGAAGACCTGGTATGCCTGGTCGACCGAGGATCGCGAGAACGGACCGCCGCTTGCGCGCTGGGTCACGATGACGCCGGAGCAGCAGCTGGTCTGTCATGCATCCGCGGTATCCGCGGGTGGCCTGTTGCGTAACGTATTGTGGGACAACGCATCGGCGGTGGTCATGACCTCGGCGACGTTGAGCGCGGGCGGAAATTTCCGGGGGTTTGCGGACTCCGTCGGACTGCCCAACGAGGCCGTCACGCTGAGCCTTCCATCGCCATTCGATCTCGAAAATCAGGCGACATTGAGTGTGCCGAGCATGCGCACCTTGCCGGACGACCGCGAAGGCCACGCTCGGGAAATCTCCGAGTGGCTGGCGAAGAATCTGGACTGGGACGCGGGTAACCTCGTGCTATTTACCTCCCGTGCCAAGCTCGACCGTGTGCTGCAGACATTGCCGATCGAGTTCGTGCGCAAGGTGCGCGCGCAGGGTTCGTTGTCCAAGCAGCAGCTCATTACCGAGCATCGCGAAGACATCGAAGCCGGCAAGGGCAGCACGCTGTTCGGTCTGGCCTCGTTCGGCGAGGGTCTCGATCTGCCCGGCAAGCTGTGCGAGACCGTGGTCGTGACGCAGCTTCCGTTTGCCGTGCCGACCGATCCGGTAGGCGCGACCTATGCGGAGTGGCTGGAGTCGCGCGGACGCAATCCGTTTATCGAGGTGAGCGTGCCGGACGCGACGCGTATTCTCACGCAGTACTGCGGCCGGCTGATTCGTACCGAGACGGATACGGGGCGCATCGTGCTGCTCGACCGTCGCGTGATCACCAAGCGCTACGGCACCGGCATGTTGCGCGCGCTGCCGCCGTTCGCACGCGATATCGAGCGCGTGGCATGAGCATCGTCCGCTTCGACGCATTGAAAGCCGTGCCGTGGAAGAACGGCCTCGGTATCACGCGTGAGATCGTGGTCGAGCCGCCGGGCGCGACGATGGATGATTTTCTGTGGCGTGTGAGCATCGCCGACGTGGATACGGCCTCCCCGTTCTCGGTGTTCGCAGGCATCGATCGCACGATCGTTCTCCTCGAAGGCGATGGATTCACGATGACCCTCGACGGTGAGCATCAGCATGCGTTGACGACGGCCTGCGAGCCGTTTGCGTTTGCGGGCGAGGCACGGGTGGACGTGCGGCTTGCCGGTGGCGCGACGCGTGATTTCAATCTCATGGTGCGGCGCGGCCATGCCTCGGGACGGATCGATGTCGTGCGCGGGCCCGTTACGATGGACGGCTCGAACATCGCGTTGCTGCATGTCGCGCGCGGCGAGGCAACCATCGATGGCGAGGCCTGCGCTCAGGGCGACACCGCTATCGCTCCGCGGTCGGTGACGCTGCGCGATAACGCGACCGCCCTTCTGATCCGGATCGCCTGACCCGACCGGTTCGATCAGGCGACGTGGTCGACCGCCGGATCTTCCGGCGCCTGGGGCTCTTCCCGCTTCCACAGGTCGACGGACGTGAGCTGAAAGGCCACCGGAGGCACGGCGGCCTGCCAGTCCTCGATGCCGGGGAACGCCCTCCCGAGGTCGCGGACCAGCTCGGCGAATCCCCGGTCCTTCTCGGACACGGCCAGTGGCGGAACGCCTTCCGCGTGGAAATACAGGAAAACCGTTTCGAACGAGCCATCGTCGCGATTGCCCGCCTCGACGCGCGTCACCTGCTCCAGCGCCAGTTCCGTGGCGTGGAAACGCGCCGGGCAATGCACGATGACCTGAGACTCGCGGTCCAGGTGCACCGTGCCGCGCGCGCCGAACCGGTCGCGCAAGCGCCGGAGCAGGGGCCTTCGGGCAGGGGGTGATCGGTGATCCATGGCGCGACGTTACCCAGCGTCGATCGCAAATTCAAACGGGGTTCACCCCCGATACGCATCGTAGGGGGTCGCCCCAACGGAATCTCCGCCATGCGCTCTGCCCTCACGGCCCTTCTCCTGTCCATGGCCTCGACCGGTGCCCTCGCAAGCACGCCGGTCACGGCCGTCTCCGATCTCGACCTGCAGCGCTATGCCGGAACGTGGCACGAGATCGCCCGCCTGCCCATGTGGTTCCAGCGGAAGTGCGAGAAGGACGTTACCGCGCATTACACCCCGAATCCCGACGGCACGGTAGCCGTGCGCAACGCCTGCGTCACGGCGGAGGGGAAGACCATCGCCAGCGACGGCGTGGCTCGTCGGCCTGAGCCGTATTCACGGGGGAAGCTGCAGGTGCGCTTCGCGCCGGCATGGCTGTCGTGGGTGCCGCTGGTCTGGGCGGACTATTGGGTCATCGCGCTGGACGACGATTATCGCTGGGCGATGGTGGGTCAGCCGGGGCGCAAGTACCTGTGGATTCTGTCCCGGGAGCCTACGCTGGACCGGAAAACGTTCGAGGCCTTGAAAGCGCAGGCGGTGGCGATGGGCTACGATCTCGCGCCTCTGATCATGTCCGGAAAGGTCGAGTAACCCAAATGAGCAGCGCAAGCCCCGCTACCTGCCCCTGCGGGCTCGATACGCCCTACGTCGCATGCTGCGGCCGATGGCATGGCGGTGTGCCCGCGCCTACGGCCGAAGCGCTGATGCGCTCGCGCTACACCGCTTACGTCTTCGGACTCGAGGACTACCTGCTAGCGACCTGGCATGTATCGACGCGTCCCGCGGCGCTCGGGCTCGCGGGTCAGTCTCCCAGGCCCACGTGGCTGGGTCTGACTGTGAAGCGACACGAGAACCCATCGCCCGATACGGCGATCGTCGCCTTTGTCGCACGCCTGCGCATGGGCGGTGGCAGTGCTGAGCGGATGCACGAGACGAGCCGTTTCGTACGCGAAGACGGGCACTGGTTTTATGTGGACGGCGATCTGGGCGCATGACGCCGGACACTGGCGCGATCGTTTGTCGTGCCATTCGTGAGCGGCGCTTGCTCGTGGTCGGATACGGCGGTGCGCAGCGTGTCGTGCAGCCGTATGTCTATGGCGACGATCATTCGGGCGACCGGTTGCTCAGCGCTTATCAACTCAGGGGCGATAGCGCTTCGGGCACATCACAGGGATGGAAGACGTTCCGAATGGATCGGGTGGAGTCGGTTGTCATATCCGATGAGCTTTTTCACGGGGCGCGGTCGGATTTTCAGCGCGATGATGGAGTGTTTTTGAGGATCGTTTGTCGGTTGGGGGACTGAGGCGGCGTGCTTTCGCCAGCAAGCTGGCTCCTACCTGGTGTCGAGACACTGCTGGCAGCCGGCAACCGTTTAGCTGCCGGCTTCGGTGAGAGAGCCAACCCTGTTGGCGATGGGCTGCTGCAGCCCACCCCATCAGATAATCGAACGCGTCACACCGCCGTCGACACGAATCGCCGCACCCGTGGTGCCCGATGCCTGCTCGGAGGCGAGGTAAACCGACGCATTGGCGACTTCCTCAACACTCAGCAGACGCTTGATCAGCGACGTCGGACGATGCGTCTGGATGAAGTCCTTCTCGACCGCCTCCATCGTCGTCCCCTGATCCTTCGCGATCTTGCCGAAGAACTCGCTCACACCTTCGGACAAGGTCGGACCCGGGAGGATCGCGTTGACGGTGACGCCCGTGCCCGAGAGCACTTCAGCCAGACCACGCGACACGCCGAGCTGCGCCGTCTTGGTCACGCCGTAATGCACCATCTCGGCCGGCACCTGGATGCCCGACTCGCTGGAGATGAACTGCACGCGACCCCAGCCGCGACCGGCCATGCCCCTGGCGTAGTGACGCGACAGACGCACGCCCGAGTTCACGTTCACTTCGAAGAACCGCGTCCACTCGGCGTCGTCGATGGCGAAAAAGTCCTTCGGCTCGAAGATGCCGAGGTTGTTCACGAGGATGTCGGTCTCGGGGACGGCCTTGATCAGGGCGGCGGCGCCTTCGGCCGTGCCGAGGTCGGCGGCGACGCCGGTGACCGTAGCGCTCGGGGCGGCTTTCTTTACGGCGGCGATCGCTTCATCGACGCGCGCCTGAGTGCGTCCGGTGATGACGACCTTGGCGCCTGCGACGGCGAGGCCGGTGGCGATGGCCAGGCCGATGCCCGCGGTGGAACCGGTGACGATGGCGCTGCGCTTGCTGAGGTCGATGTTCATGGGTGGCTCCGGATGGATGAGGGGTAGACCTCCATCATCGTCGGGGCGGCAGGGGGCGGGATCAATCGCTGAACGGGGGAAAGACTTTCGCGCTGGGGCCAAGAAAGGGGTGTGATGGGGTGCCCGCTGGCGCGGGAATCGCCAGCAGGGCTGGCTCCTACAGGGGCATCGCAAGACTCGGCGTTTGGACCGGCGTCCGGGTTAACCGGCCGGATCGGCGGTGAGGCGGGTTTCGCCCTGGGGGACGCCGTTGGGGCCGAAGCGGCGTTCGGCGATCGTGGTGCGACCGTCGCGGTCGACCAGGATGACCGTGCTGGCACGGGTGCCGTAGGTTTCGCCGACGATGAAGGCGCTGGAGAGAAAGCGCTCCCGCTCGATACCGATGCCGGTGTCGGGGAGCACGTCATCGGGCCAGCGGCCCTGATCGGAGAGCATGGCGAAGAGCGGTTCCAATGCGCCGTCCGCACTCGCACTGGCGCCGACGGCGTTGGCTGCGCGGCTGGTGTTGCCTTCAGCGCTTGCGTTGGGCGCGAGGCCGTAGCCAGCGCCATGTTTCAGCCAATCGGAAAGGCGATCTACAAGTGCACGTGTCTTCGGCCAGGGCGCGTTGAAGTCCGCGTTGCTCAGGCCGTGCACGCCGCCTTCGACCGGCTGCGCGCGGGCACCGGGATGATTGCCGAGGTAATACGCGTCGTCGTGATCGAAGGTCAGCAGATTGAAGGGGCGATAGTCCCGCGCGCTGGCCATCAGTTCGATCGCATGCGTTCGGGCGGCCAACGTGGAGCCGAGGTAGTCCGCGACCAGCAGGCCACGGGAGAGGCCGCTGTGGTCGGCGGTCATGTCCCGGACGTTGGTGATGACGCTGACCCTGCCATCGGGAGCGACGCCGGCCCAGGTTCCCCCGGCTTCGAGATCACGGCCGGCGAGGATCTGCGGTGCCTCGTCCCAGGGGGCGAGTGGCGCGGTCGGACGGGCGTGGAATTCATCGCGGTTAGCGACGAGCACGAGGCGCCAGCGCGGATGGGCGCGCCAGGCGAAGGCGATCAGGCACATGAGGGGGTCGGAGCCTGGGGAAGCATTGCGGCTATTGTGCGCCCTCGAGCCGTCCTGTGGACACCGGCCTGGCGGGAGCCGACGCCCCGCTGGGCGCAACCGGGCTGGCTCCCGCCAGAACACGGTGGCACCGGTTCACCGGTGCCACCGGCACGCTTACGCCGCGACGGTGACCTCGGCTTTCTTCGCGGCGAGCATGCGTGCGATGGAGGCGGCGGCTTCGCGACCGTCGTAGACGGCACGCACCACAAGATCCGCACCGCGCACGTTGTCGCCGCCGGCGAAGACGCGCGGGTTGCTGGTCTGCAGCGGCAGGCGGCCTTCGCCACCGGCCACGATGCGACCGCTGCGATCGCGCTCGATGCCGAACGTGTCGCACCAGTCGGGCGGACTCGCCTGAAAGCCGAAGGCCTGGATGACGACGTCGGCGCGCAGATCGGTTTCGCTGCCCGGTACGTTCTGCGGACGCGGACGGCCGTCGTCGCCTTCGACCAGCTGGGTCTCGACGACACGCACGGCTTTCACACGGCCATCTTCACCGACCAGGGCCGTAGGCTGACGCTGAAACAGGAAGCGGACGCCCTCTTCGCGGGAGTAACCGACTTCGCGACGCGAGCCCGGCATGCTGGGCTCGTCGCGACGATAGACGCAGGTGACCGACGCGGCACCGAGACGAATCGCCGTGCGGTTGCAGTCCATGCCGGTGTCACCGCCGCCGAGCACGACGACGTGCTTGCCGGCGAGATCGTATTCGGCGGCCGGCTCTTCTTCGCGCAAGAGACGGTCGGTGTTGGCGATGAGGAACGGGAGCGCGTCGTGCACACCCACCAGATCGCGACCGTCGAGCTGACCGTCGACATAGGTGTATGCGCCGGTACCGACAAACACGGCGTCGTAATCCGCCAGCAACTCGTCGAACGCGATGTCGCGACCGATCTCGATGCCGAGGCGGAAGGTCACGCCCATGCCTTCGAGCACCATGCGGCGCGTGCGCACGACGGACTTGTCGAGCTTGAACGGCGGAATGCCGAAGGTCAGCAGACCACCGATCTCGTGATACTTGTCGAACACATCGGCGGCGATACCCGCGCGACGCAGGCGATCCGCGCAGGCCAGACCAGCGGGACCCGCGCCGACGATGGCGACGCGCGCACCGGTTTCCTTCACACGCGACAGGTCGGGGCGCCAGCCCTGACGAATCGCTTCGTCCGTCGCCCAGCGTTCGACGCTGCCGATGGTGACGGCACCGAAGTCACCCTGTTCGAGCGTGCATGCACCTTCGCAGAGACGATCCTGCGGACAGACGCGACCGCAGATCTCCGGCAAGGGATTGGTCTCGTGCATCAGCGTCGCCGCTTCGAACAGACGGCCGTCCTGCACCAGCTTCAGCCAGTTCGGGATGTAGTTGTGCACCGGGCAGGCGTGCTCGCAATACGGGTTGCCGCAGTCGATGCAACGCTCCGACTGCGACGCGGCTTCCGACGACGCGAAGTCGCCGGAGATCTCGCCGTAGCCGAGCACGCGCACCGCGACCGGCACCGTACGCGGCGTCTGGCGGGGGATTTCGAGAAAGCGGAAGTCCTTCGAACTCATGCCGCGCTCCGCAGTTCTTCGGCCAGCGCGTCGAGACTCGCGGCCTTGGGTTTCACCAGCCAGAAGCGCTGCAGCAGGCCGCGGAAATCGCCGAGTACCTTGCGACCCCAGGCGGAGTCGGTGAGTTCGGCGTGGCGGGCGATCAGCTGGCGCAGATGCTGCATGTAATGTTCCATGCCTTCGTGAGAGATGCGCACGATGTCGACGAGTTCGTGGTTGTAGCAATCGACGAAATTGCGCTCCATGTCCAGCACGTAGGCGAAACCGCCGGTCATGCCGGCGCCGAAGTTCAGTCCGGTGCGACCCAGCACGGCGACGACGCCACCGGTCATGTACTCGCAGCAATGGTCGCCCGCGCCTTCGACGACGGCCAACGCGCCGGAATTGCGCACGGCGAAGCGTTCGCCGGCCTGACCCGCGGCGAACAGTTCGCCACCGGTCGCGCCGTACAGACAGGTATTGCCGATGATCGAGGCGTCCTGGCTGGCGAACGGCGAATCGGCCGGCGGACGAATGACCAGACGGCCACCTGCCATACCCTTACCGACGCCGTCGTTGGCCTCACCGATCAGATCGATGTTGACACCGGCGGCGTTCCACGCACCGAGACTCTGCCCCGCCGCGCCGAGCAGATGCAGGTTCACCGGTTTGCCGGCCATGCCCATATCGCCCCAGCGACGGGCGACGTCACCGGAGAGCCGCGCACCGATGGCGCGATCCGTGTTGGCGATCGGGTAGGTAAACGTGCCGCCCAGGCCATCCTTCACCGCTTCGCGCGTTTCCGCCGCGATGCGACTGGCGAGCGCCGCGGGGTCGCGCATCGGGTTACGCGCGAAGGTGCAGGCGAAGTCGACCTTCTCACCCATGCCGTCTTCGCTGATGAGCGGCGACAGATCGAGGCGTTCCTGCACCGGCGTCACGCCGTCACGCTGCTCGAGGCGACCGCTCTGGCCGATGAGTTCGGCGATGGAGCGGACACCCAGTTGCGCGAGATGCTGGCGCACGTCCTCCGCGATGAAGCGGAAGTAGTTCATCACCATGTCGGGCAGCCCGAGGAAGTGCTTCTGCCGCAGGATCGGGTGCTGCGTGGCGACGCCCGTCGCGCAGTTGTTCAGATGGCAGATACGCAGGTACTTGCAGCCGAGCGCGACCATCGGACCGGTGCCGAAGCCGAAGCTTTCGGCGCCGAGCATCGCCGCCTTGATGACGTCCAGACCGGTCTTCAGACCACCGTCGGTCTGCAGGCGCACGCGACCGCGCAGGTCGTTGAGGCGAAGCGTCTGCTGCGTCTCCGCCAGACCCAGCTCCCACGGGGTACCCGCGTACTTGATCGAGGTGAGCGGACTGGCACCGGTACCGCCGTCGTGGCCGGAAACCGTGATCAGATCCGCGCCCGCCTTGACCACACCGGCGGCCACGGTGCCGACGCCCGCGTGCGAGACGAGCTTCACCGAGATCAGCGCCTGCGGATTCACTTCCTTGAGGTCGTGGATCAGCTGGGCGAGGTCTTCGATGGAATAGATGTCGTGATGGGGCGGCGGCGAGATCAGACCGATACCCGGCTTCGCGTAACGAAGACGAGCGATGGTCGCGTCGACCTTGTGACCCGGCAGCTGACCGCCCTCACCCGGCTTGGCGCCCTGGGCGATCTTGATCTGCAGCACTTCGGCGTTGACCAGATACGTCGGTGTGACGCCGAAACGACCCGAGGCCACCTGCTTGATCTTGGACGCGCGGTCGGTGCCGTAGCGCGCGGGATCTTCACCGCCCTCACCCGAGTTGCTGCGGGCGCCGAGGCGGTTCATCGCGATAGCGAGCGCCTCGTGCGCTTCGGGCGACAGCGCACCGAGCGACATGCCGGCGGAGTCGAAACGCTTGAGGATGTCCTCGACCGGTTCGACGTCGTCCAGCGGAATGGGCGTGGTCGCGCGTGGCACGAGCAGATCGCGCAGTGCGGACGGCGGACGCGTGTCGACGTAACGCGCGTATTTGGCGTAGTCGGCGTAGTCGCCCGTACGTACCGCCACCTGGAGGCTGGCGATGACGTCCGGGTTGTACATGTGGAACTCGCCGCCGTGCACGTACTTGAACAGGCCACCGGCACGCAGCGCGTGCGCTTCGTCCCAGGCTTCGGCAGCGAGCAGACGCTGCTCCTGCTCGAGGTCGGCGAAGGTGGACCCGCCGATACGCGACGGCGTGCCCGGGAAACAGGCTGCGACGACTTCCGGCGCCAGACCGACGATCTCGAACAGCTGCGCACCGCGATAGCCCGCCACCGTGGAGATACCCATCTTCGACAGGATCTTCAGCAGGCCCTTGCGGATGCCGCGACGGTAGTTGCGGCCGATCTCGCGCGGAGCGCCTTCGCCGTTGCGGATGTGCCCGCTGCGGCCCATGTCGAACAGACTCTGGTAGGCCAGCCACGGGTAGATCGCGGTGGCGCCGAAACCGAGCAGACACGCAAAGTGATGCGGATCGCGCGGCGTCGCCGTCTCGACCATGATGTTGCACTGACAGCGCAGGCCCTTGTCGACCAGACGCGCATGCACGGCACCGGTGGCCAGCAGCGAATGAATCGGCAACAGATCGCGGCGCGGATAGCGGTCGCTGAGGAACACGATACGCACGCCCGCGCGCACGGCTTTCTCGACATCGTCGCAGATACGCAGGAGCGCCTGCTCGAGCGTTTCGTCCGCGCCGTACATGAGGTCGAAACGTGGCGTGTCCGCATAATCCTCATTCGCCAGGATCTGACGCAGCTTGCGCTGCGAAAGGATCGGCGAGTTGAGCAGGATCTGCTTCGCGTTCTCCGGGCCGAGATCGAAGATGTTGCGTTCCTGGCCTATCTGGGTAACCAGCGACATCACCAGGCGCTCGCGCAGCGGATCGATCGGCGGATTCGTCACCTGGGCGAAGCCCTGGCGGAAGCGATCGAACAGCGGACGGATCTGTCGCGACAGCACGGCCATCGGCGTGTCGTCACCCATCGAGCCCGTGGCTTCCGCCTCGGTTTCGGCCAGCACCTTCAGCACCGACTCGCACTCTTCGCGCGACAGGCCGTAGAGCTTCTGGTAGCGGCGCAATTCGTCGGCCGGCAGCGGTTCCGCCGCCAGGCTCGGATCGATCAGGTCGGACTCGAGATAGGTCACGCCGTCACGCAGCCAGTCACGGAACGGTGCCCGCTGGCGGTTGATCGCGTCGATGTCGGCGTCACGCAGCAGACGGTGCTCGCGGAAGTCCACGGCGATCATCTCGCCGGGCGCAAGACGACCCTTGGCGACGATGCGCGACGACGGGACGTCCCACAGACCGGCCTCGGACGCCACGATCAGATGATTGTCGTCGGACAACGCCCAGCGCGCGGGACGCAGGCCGTTACGGTCCAGGGTACAGGCGGCGTAACGGCCGTCGCACATCACCAGACCGGCGGGGCCGTCCCACGGCTCGCTATGCAGCGCGTAGTACTCGTAGAACGCGGCGAGATCTTCGTCGATGTCTTCGCGCGCGGCGTAAGCCGGCGGCACGAGCACGCGCATGGCGGTGAGCAGATCCATGCCGCCCATGAGCAGCACTTCGAGCGCGTTGTCGAGACTTTCCGAATCCGAGCCGCTCTGGCGCACCAGCGGACCGATGTCGGAGAGATCGACGAGCTCGGAACGCATGACGGCCGTGCGGGCCTGCATCCAGCGACGGTTGGCACGAATGGTGTTGATCTCACCGTTGTGCGCGAGCAGGCGGAACGGCTGGGCGAGGCGCCACTGCGGCGACGTGTTGGTCGAGAAACGCTGGTGGAAGACCACCGCGTCGGCAACCAGCGCCGGGTGCGCGAGGTCCGGATAGACCTGACGAAGACGGCCGGGGGCGGCCATCGCCTTGTAGCCCACGACCTCGCCCGAGAGCGAGACCACGTAGAACTGCTTGTCGTCGGCCAGCTGCAGCTCGGTGCGGCGACGCGCACGGAACAGTGCGGCTTCGAATTTCGCCGGCGAAAGGTCGCCCGGCGCGTCGACGAAGATCTGCCGCACGCGTGGCATCGAAAACGACGCCAGCGGACCGCAGGCATCCGTGTCGACAGCGACGTCGCGCCAGCCGGCGACGGAAAGATTCACGGCGGCCAGCTCGGCCTCGAGCACACGAGCGCCGGTGTCGTCGCCGTTCGGGTCGAGGAACACCACGCCCGCGGCGAAATGGGTGGCGAGCGTTACGCCCGCTTCGCCGGCGAGCGCGCGCAGCCATTCCACAGGACGGCGAATGAGCACACCGCAACCGTCGCCACTGATACCGTCGGCGTTGACGCCACCACGGTGGGAAAGTTTCGCGAGTGCGTCGAATGCGGTGTCGACCAGCTTCGCGCTGGCGTGACCGTCGATCTGCGCGACGATACCGAAGCCGCAACTGTCGTGTTCGAACGCCTCGTCATAGAGGCGCGGAATGCCTTGCTTCACCATCCGCCTCCTGGTGGCCGTTGGTTTTGCTGGGGTGACGCAGACGTGGCCCCGCGACCTGGAACGGCCGACTCTTCACGTATACGCAGGAAACTAGCGACCCACTTTAGTCACATTTGTCGCGGCGCGTCAAAGCGTTCGGACGTCCAAACGGAAAGCCAACGGAAATCTTACGGGAGCGAACGAAAGACCAGTCGCGAAAAATGAGGTACGGGGCGGGTTGCGGGGCATACCAGGCCGTACGGTGAGGCGACCTGAATCGCCGGCAGGGCTGACTCCTCCCGGGCCCGGATAGGTAATAATCGACCCTATGCGCCCAACTTCCCGTCTGCCACTCGCCCTGACCCTCGCCATCGCCACGCTTACGCCCCTCCTGCCCGCCCACGCGGCCCAGGACGGCAAGACGCGATCCCAGCAGGACGAGGCCCGGCAAAAGCTCGAAGGAGTCCGCAAGGACATCGATAACCTGACGAAAGAGCAGCGCGAGACCGCCAACGCCCGTGACAGCGCCAACGCCGCGCTGGCGAAACAGGCCGAGCAGGTATCCGCCGCCGCCAGGGCGGTGCGCGAGACGGATGGCGACCTCCAGCAGCGCCAGCACGACCTGGAGCAGCTGAACGCGCAGCGGGCACAGATGGAAGCGGGCCTCTCGAAGCAGAAGGACGCCCTCGGCGACCTGCTCCGCGCGACCTATACGCTCGGACGCGGCTCGGATCTGCAGCTCCTGCTCGGCGACGAAGACGTCAACCGGATCTCGCGCGCCCTGGCCTACTCGAAATATTTTCAGGACAACCGGGTCGAGAAGATCCGCGGCCTGCTTGCGGATCTTTCCCGCCTGCAGGAGGTCGAAGCCGCCATCACCGCCGAACAGCAGAAGCTCGAGGCGACGCGGGCGGAGCGCGAGTCGCGCGCCGCGGAACTGGAAAAGCAGCGCGCCAGCCAGGCGAAACTGGTGGCCGAGGCGGATTCGAAATACAAGGACCAGGCACAGCGTATGGCCGCGCTGAAACAGAACGAGCAGGACATGAACTCACTGGTCGGCCGCCTGCAGAAGGTGATCGACGACGCGGCGAAGGCCGAGGCGGCCCGGGCGGCCGTCGAGGCGGCGCCTGCGCCCAAGGGCACGCCCGCAGCGGCACCGGTGGGCAACATGCGCGGCAACCTGCCCTGGCCGGCCAACGGTCCGGTGCACGCGTTCGGCAGCGGCGTCATCATCGTCGCGCCGCGCGGCAGCGAGGTGAAAGCGGTCGCGCGCGGCCGCGTGGTCTTCGCCAACTTCCTGCGTGGCTACGGCATGATGATCATCGTGAACCACGGCAACGGATTCATGAGCATGTACGGCAATAATGAGACGCTGCTGCACGGCGTGGGCGACACGGTGGAGGCCGGCCAGGCGGTCGGCACCGCCGCCGCACCCGCCGGCGACAACGGCGCGTACTTCGAGCTGCGCCAGGGTGGCAAACCCATCGACGCGCGTGGCTGGTTGAGCAAGAAGCATTGACCCCGGAGACAGGCATGCGTCAGCACCCCCTTCGCCTCGCCCTCGCACTGGCTCTCGCCGGTGCGATCGCGGTTCCCACCGTCCAGGCGCAACAGGCGAAGCCCGCGCTGAAGCAGCCCGACGCCCCCGCCGCATCGTCGACCACGGCGGCGAAGGTCGCCACTCAGGCCGACGACGCCGTCGATCTGGACGACATTCGCAATTTCACGCGGGTGTACCAGATCGTTCGGCAGGCCTACGTCGAGAAGCTCGACAACAAGACGATCATGAAAGCCGCCATCAGCGGCATGCTCCAGAACCTCGATCCGCACAGCGAATACCTCGACAAGGAAGGCCTCGACGAACTCGATGAGGACACCACGGGCCAGTACGGCGGTCTGGGCATCGAAGTCCTGCAGGTCGAAGGCGCACTGAAGATCGTCTCGCCCATCGACGACACCCCCGCGTCGCGTGCTGGCATCAAGCCGGGCGACACCATCCTCAAGGTCGACGGCATGGTCGTCGACAGCCAGAACATCGACGACGCGTTCAAGAAACTGCGAGGCGATCCCGGCAGCAAGGTCACGCTCACCATCCTGCACGAGAAATCCGACAAGCCGATCGACATGCCGCTGGTGCGCGAGCGCATCGCAGTCACCAGCGTCAAGCTGCGTCAGCTCGACCCCGGCTACGTCTACATCCGTCTCAGCCAGTTCCAGGAAGACACGTCGACCGACCTCGACAAGAAGCTCTCGGACTGGATCACGAAGAACGGCGCGCCCCGGGGCGCCGTGCTCGACCTGCGCTCCAATCCGGGCGGTCTGCTGACCACGGCCGTCGGCGTCGCCGACACCTTCCTGGACTCGGGCACCATCGTCACGACCAAGGGCCGGTTGCCGGACGCCAACCTGCACTTCGATGCCCACCCGGGCGATCTGCTCAAGGGCGCACCGATGGTCATCCTCACGGACAACGGCACGGCTTCCGCCGCCGAGATCGTGTCCGGTGCACTGAAGGACAACCACCGCGCACTCATCATGGGTCGTCGCACCTTCGGCAAGGGCGTGGTGCAGACCGTGTTGCCGCTGGATCAGGACCACGCGGTGAAGATCACCACCGCACGCTACTACACCCCCAACGGCACCTCGATCCAGGCCGAAGGCATCAAGCCGGACATCGCGCTGGCCGACCTCTCCGTGAACAAGAGCGACACGCCGCCCGCGCTTATCGGCTCGGAAGCCGACCTGCCCAATCATCTGGTGAACGAGAAAGCGTCGTCGGACGACAAGAACGCCAACGACGACGACGGCAAGCTCGCGATCGAAGACTATCCGCTGTCGCAGGCGCTCAACGTGCTGAAGGGTTTATCGCTGGGCCGTAACGTATCGAAGTAAGCGCCCCGACGCTTACCAGAACTTCCACCACGGACGCGCGGCGCGGGCCTTGACCATCTCACGCCGCAGCTTCCGTGGGAGCTGCGGAGTGGCGCCCGGCGCCAGGGTTTCTTTCGCCGTCCAGCCGGTGAACACCAGCTTGCCGTAAGCGCTGGCGGGAAGGTCCACGTCGAAGGTGGTCACGCTCTGCGCCAGCTCGGGCGGCAGCGAATAAAAATGGTCGACATCGTCGCCTTCGGCATCGGAGGCATCCTGCAATGCTTCGATACGGGCGTGGATGGCATCGAACGCCGGCGGTGGTTCGCCATGCGAGACGATGTGACGGACATCGTCGCCCTCCCCGTCGTGCTCGACATGCCAGGTGCGCAGGCCATCGACGTAGCACGTGGCGGCGCTGACCATCACGTGCTCCTCCTGTTCGCAGGTGATCACCGTGCAGCCACGCGACAGCGGGCGCAGCGATTCCTCCGCGATCAGGGGCGAGGCGAACCGTGTGACGACGACAAACCAGCCGGACGGCAGTTCGATGGCGTAGCCTCGACGCGGATCGGTCGTGGTCTGCTCATTGCGGACCAGGTCGAGAGCGGCGAGGACGGCATCGCCATCCTTGCCTTTGACCGCCAGCCAACCGACCGAAACGCCCATCGGCTCACGCCTGCTCGGGCGGTGGTTTCAGAAGAAACTTCACGGCCAGCAAACCGAGCTCGTACAGGATGCACATCGGCACAGCCAGCATCACCATCGAGAGCAGATCCGGCGGCGTGATGAAGGCGGCGATGGCGAACGCGCCCACGACGGCGTAACCGCGCCCCTTGCTGAGCTTTTCGGCGTCGACGATACCGATGGCGGCAAGGATCACGACCGCGACCGGCACTTCGAAGCACAGGCCGAAGGCGAAGAACATCAGCATGACGAAGTCGAGGTAATGCGTGATGTCCGTCATCATCGCCACGCCGTCGGGCGTCACGGCATTGAGAAACTTGAACGCCGCCGGCAGCACGATGAAATAGGCGAAGGCGCAGCCCGAATAGAACAGCACCAGCGATGCCACCAGCAACGGGCGCGCCAGGCGCTTCTCGTGCTTGTAGAGGCCCGGGCTGACGAAGGCCCAGAGCTGGTACAGGATCATCGGCATGCTGATGAACAGCGCGCAGAAGAAGGCCAGCTTCAACGGAGTGACGAACGGGCTGGCGACTTCCGTGGCGATCAGATGCGCGCCCTGCGGCATGCGCTCGACCAGCGGTTTGGCCAGTTCCGCATACAGGTGGTTGGCGACGGGCATCAGCGCCAGCAACACCACGAGCAACACCACGATGGCGCGGAGCAGGCGGGAACGGAGTTCGATCAGGTGGGAAAACAGACCCTCTTCGACCACGTCGTCGCCGGACGGATCGGAGTCAGCTGCGCTCATGCGGTTCGTTCCTGGGCGGCGGGGTGTCGCCGTGGGCCAGCGGCAGCATGTCGCGCGCCGGGTCGGGCTCACGACCCTCGACGCGAGCTACCGGGGTATCGGAAAAGGTGTCGCGCACACGGTCGCCGGTCTGGCGGGCATCGTCCGCGGCGGCACGGAAGTCTTCACGGACGCTGCTGCCAGCGGCGCGGATGTCGTCACGCACGCTGTCATGCGTGGCACGGGCGTTTTCGGCGGTCTCGCGCAGCGTGCGCTTGATCTCTTCGGCCTGAATCTCGCGCTCCACCTCGGACTTGACGCTGTCCCAGCCGTTGCGCATGCGCCGCAAAAGGGCGCCTGCCGTACGTGCGGCGTGCGGAAGGCGCTCGGGGCCGAGCACGATGAGCGCCACCACCGCGAGCAGCAGCAATTTACCGAAGCTGATCTCGATCATGGCGCCGCCGGGATCACGGAGCGCGGTCGCGCGGCTCGGTGGTTTCGCTGTGAACCGGCGGGACCTGGGTGCTCACGGGCGGATCGGCACGCAGTTTCTCTTCACGCTCGCGCGCCGCGCGGGCCTCTTCGTCGCCGTCCAGACCCTTCTTGAAGTCGCGCATGGCGCCGCCCAGGTCCGAGCCGATGTTGCGCAGCTTCTTCGTACCGAAGATCAGCACGACGACGAGCAGCAGGAGGACGATATGGGTAATGCTCATGAAAAACCTCGCGGGCCCGTTCGGTCCGGGCCGTGGGACGGTCCGGCGCCCCTTGGGGCACCGGGTGGGACGACACTCAGCGGTTAGTGTACTCCTCAAGTTTATCCCTGAATTCCACTACCTCGCTTGGAACATTCGTCACACCGCCTTCAAAAATGCGACGTGCCGTGATTCCGGGGCCGTAAATCTGCTCGTTGGAGTCGTCGTCGATGCTGAAATGGGTGCCATCGAGCGCGATGCCGGCAAACAGGCCCTTGGCGCGCGAGTAGGTGTAGATCTCGGCTTTCATCTGGCCATCGGTGGCGGCCGTGGCGGAGCGGCCGACCGGGCCGGCCGCCGCGGAGGCGTTGGCGCCCATGGTGAACTTGCCGTCGATGATGCTCTGTACGCCACGATCGGTGCGGAACACGAGGATCACGTCGGCGGACTGGATGCCGACCTGGAAGCCGACGCCCGCACCGGCCATCGAGATGAAGTTGGGGTTCGACCACGTGCCGTCACGCGTCTTGATCGAGATCAGGCCTTCGCCCTTGGAGCCAGAGAAGACGAAGCCACCCTTGACCATGGCCGGCAGCACCGCGATGGCCTTGGCGTTCTTGAGCAGATCGGCAGGCAGCGATTTGTCGGGCGCGTCGTCGATCATCTCGGACAGCACACGGACCGCGTTCCGGGCCTGCTCTCTCGGCGGGTCGGCGGCCTGGACGGCCAGCGAGGGCAGCAGGGCGAGAAGGCCGAGGGCGAGCAGGCGAAGCGGGCGTGGGGACATCGGGTGGCTCCTATCGATACGCGGGGTGGCAGCGGCTGCGGCATTGAGAGCGAGCCTCGTCGCGCCGCCCTATGGCAGACTGCAACGATTCCCGCGAGCGCCGGACTCCGATGCCAGGTACGCCAAACTATACCGGCCTTGCCGGTCATTCCCACGACACCCTGCCCCAGGCGGGTGTGCTGCTGGTTAATCTCGGTACACCTGAGGCGCCCACCGCGGCGGCCGTACGGCCGTACCTCGCCGAGTTTCTGGGTGACCCGCGCGTCATCGAGTACCCGCGCCTGCTGTGGAAAGCCATTCTCCACGGCGTCATTCTCCGCGTCCGTCCCAAGCGCTCCGCCCACGCGTATGCCCGTATCTGGACCGCGGAAGGCTCGCCCCTGCGAACAGGCAGCGAGGCGCTGGCCGCGTCCCTGCAGGCCGAACTCGGGCGCCGTCGCAACGGACCGATCCGCGTCGCCCTGGCCATGCGCTACGGGCGGCCCAGCGTGGCGGCGACGGTTGCCCAGTTGCAGCGTGAAGGGGTGCGGCGGTTGCTCGTTCTGCCGCTCTACCCCCAGTACTCGGCCACCTCGACCGGCAGCGTGTTCGACGCGGTGGCCGACACGGTGAAGGGTCTGCGCTGGCCACCGGAACTGCGCCAGATCAACGACTACCACGACGATCCCGCCTATATCGCCGCGCTCGCCGCCAGCGTGCGCGACCACTGGGAGCGCAACGGCCGGGGCGAGAAGCTGCTGATGAGTTTTCACGGCATTCCCGAGCGCTACGTGCGCAACGGCGATCCGTACTTCTGCCAGTGCCACGCCACCGCTCGCCTGCTCCGCGAAGCGCTGGGCGTCACCGCGGACGAGGCGCCGATGAGCTTCCAGTCACGCGTGGGCCGCGAACGGTGGTTGCACCCGTACACCGACGAGATGGTCAGGCAGTTCGGCGCACAGGGCGTCAAGCGCATCGACACGATCAGTCCGGGCTTTGCCGTCGACTGCCTCGAAACCCTCGAAGAGATCGCCATGCAGAACGCGGAATTCTTCCGCGAGGCCGGCGGCGAGACGCTCAGCTACATCCCCTGCCTCAACGCCCGTCCGGACCACGTGGGCGCCATCGCGGACCTGGTGCTGCGCCACACGCAGGGATGGCCCGAGTTCGCGGCAGATTACGACCCGGCCGCGGCGGCGATGCGCCTTGCCGCCGCGCGCGAACGTGCGCGTAAGGCACATGCCGATGCGTGAGTTGCGCATCGCCATACCAGGCATGGAGCTCGCCGGACTGAGCTGGGGCGAACCCGACGCCGCGCCGCTGGTGCTGATCCATGGCTGGCTCGACAACGCCGCGAGCTTTGCTCTGCTCGCACCCCGGCTTGCCGACCGGTTCCACGTGATCGCGCTGGACCTTCCTGGCCACGGTCACTCGGACCATCTGCCCGAGAGCACGATCTACACGCATCAGGATTACACGCGGGCCGTGCTCGCCGCCGTCGACTCGCTCGCGCTGCCGCGTTTTCATCTGCTGGGTCACTCGCTGGGCGCCGGTGTGGCGACGATGGTGGCCATCGCGGCGCCGGAGCGCATTCGCGCAATGGCACTGATCGAAGGCCTGGGGCCGCTCGGAGACGACGGATCGCGCACGCTGGACCGGTTTCGCGAAGCGATGGTGTCGACGGCTGGCGGCGCCCGGCCCTTGCGCGTCTTTCCGTCGATCGACGATGCGGCTCGTGCCCGCGCACTGGCCAGCGGCCTCGATGCGACGCTGGCACGACACATCGTGGAACGCGGCCTGCGCGAGGTCGACGGTGGATACAGCTGGCGCAGCGATGCGCGCCTGTCGCGGCCCACGGCCCTCCGCCTCGCGGAGACGCAGATCATGTCGTTGCTGCTGGGGCTCGCTGCACCGACGTCGTTGTTGCTCGCCAGGCCGTCGCCGCCCTATCTCGAGCCCGAGGCATTGCAGGTACGGATCGATTGCGTCGACGATATCCGGGTGAAGCACATGGATGGAGGGCATCATCTGCACCTCGAACACCCGGAGGCCGTGGCTGACTGGGTGCATGGCGCGCTGTAAGCAGGCAGGGAAAGTCACATACCCGCCAACGTGTGACGGCCCGACGGCGCCACGCGACCCGGTTTAAACCACCGGTTCCATCCGGAAGCCCGGCTGCACGACCGGGTCGACCAGCCAGTGATCCGCGAGCAGGAAGGCGAACAACACCATCAGGTATACGATGGAGTAGTTGAACATCTTCATCGCGAACAGCTCGTCCGGCGGATTGAACATGCGTGCGGCGTACCAGAGGAAACCGAGGCCGAGGATCACCGCGCCGAACAGGTAGATCAGTCCGCTCATCCCCGTGAAGAACGGCAGCATGGTCACGACGAACAGCAGGATCGTGTAGAACAGGATGTGCCAGCGCGTGAACACCACGCCGTGCGTCACCGGCAACATGGGCACCTGGGCCCGCGAATAATCGTCGACGCGGAAGATCGCCAGCGCCCAGAAATGCGGCGGTGTCCACACGAAGATGATCAGCAACAGCTGCAGCGCGAACGGATGCAGCTCGCCGGTCACCGCGGTCCAGCCGAGCATCGGCGGCGCGGCGCCGGCGAGGCCGCCGATGACGATATTCTGCGGCGTCGCACGCTTCAGGTAGGCGGTATAGATCACCGCATAACCGATCAGCGAGAAGAACGTCAGCACCGCGGTCAGCCTGTTGACCAGGAAGACCAGCACCAGCATCGAAACGATGCCCAGCGTCATCGCGAAGACGAACACCTGCATCGGCGTCAGCTGGCCGGTCGCCAGCGGACGATGCGAGGTACGCGCCATGATCTTGTCGATGCGCTGGTCGATCAGGTGGTTGAACGCCGCGGCGGAAGCCGAGGCCAGCCAGATGCCGAGCGTGCCGAAGATCGCCGCATGCCACGTCGGCAATACACGCTGGCCGTCGGCGTCGACGGCGAGGAACATGCCGATGACCGCGCAGAACACCAGCATCGCGACGACGCGTGGCTTGGTCAGCTCGAAATATTGACCGATGATGCTCACGGGGACTCCGTCGTGGCGGGCAGCCGCTGCGTGCTCGCCAGGGCGGCAAGCAGCGTGAACAGGAGCAGCGCGGCGACACCATTGTGCGCCGTGGCGACGGGCAACGGCAGGCCGAGGTGCACATTGCCGATGCCGAGCAGCACCTGCGCGATCAGCACCACCGCCACGGCGATACCGATCCTGCGCAGGCCGGCGCGCGCCAGCTTGTGCGACAACCAGCCCAGGTAGACGAAGGTCACCAGCGCACCGATGCGGTGGGCGATCTGGATCGCGCTACGTGCGGCCATGTCCAGCACGCCGCCCTCGTAGTTGACGCCGATGCCGCGCCAGAGCACGAAAGCCTGCGGGAAGTCCGTCTGCGGCCACCACTGCCCGAGGCACTGCGGAAAATCCGTGCCACAAGCGAGCGCCGCGTAATTGGAACTGGTCCAGCCGCCGAGCGCGATCTGGCAGACGAGCACGACGATGCCGATGGCGACCGGCGCGCGAAGTGCCGCGAACCGGTCGTCCGGTGTGCCGACACGCCACCAGCGCAGGGCTGCCCATGCGAGAAGGGCGAATGTCGCCAGTCCGCCGAGCAGATGCCCCATCACGACGATGGGCTTGAGCAGCAAGGTCACCGTCCACATGCCGAGCATGGCCTGGAAGATGATCACGGCAAGCGCGGCCACGCCGACGCGCCAGGCACCGGCTCGGTCGAGCATCGCCGCGGCGATCAGCGGCAGCGCGATGGCCAGCGCGGACAGGAACGACGACACCACGTATTCGCCGCGCATGTACATCACGACACCCACCGTCGCGAACACCGCCGCCACGAGCACCGCGGCCACCGCCATGCGTCGGCGCCAGGCCGACATCAGGGCGATGGCGAGGACCATCACACCGAGGCTGCCGGCGAGGAAGCGGTGTACCTGCTCACGCCACGCCTTGTGCGTTTCGTACGGACGATCGGGGAAGGCTTCGTTCGCGCGGGCGATGTCCTGAGCGTGGCCCGGCCACGTGGCCTTGCCATAGCAGGTCGGCCAGTCGGGACACGACAGCCCCGCGTTGGACAGACGCACGAAGGCACCGAACATCACGATGCAGAAAGCGAACAGCGCAGCCAGCAAGGCCAGCGTGCGCAGGGTTTTGAGAGCTCGGGGCGACATCAGCGGATCACCTTCTGCAGATCCTTGCGCAGGCCGCTCGGGTCGAAACCGGCGGGATACCAGGACAACGCGGTGGCATTGGATTCAACCAGCACGGCGGCGACCGTGTCGGGCTGGGTGGGACGGAATTCTTCGAAGGCCTTCGCCGCGTCGGTACCGACCTTCCAGTCGGGCATGACGGCGTCCGCGCCCTGCGCGGTCGGCGGCGTGCCGATATAAAGAAGGCGCAGGCGATCGGCGTTGCGGTTGAGCACGATGCGCGCGTTACGCATGAGCGCCAGCGTCTCGAGGCAGTGCGCGGCGCAATCCGGCCCCGGCAACGCGACCAGAGTCAGACGCGGCTCGCTGTCACGCCATGCCCAGGCCGTGCCGGCGACGTCCACGCGGACATCGGCCATGCTGCGCTGCGGCACGATGGGACGACCGTTGCCTTTCCCTTCCGGCTGCCAGCCACTCAGCGTCAGCAGGCCCGCCGCGATAATGGGCGCGAGGAAGACCAGCATGATCAAGACGAGCTTGAGCCGGCCACTGCCGGGTTTACGTGGGGGGACGTTCGGATCGGTCATGAATGCTCGGGCCGTTTCGGGCGTCGCTTGCGATGCAGGAGGACGAAGATCACCACAGCCGCCAGGGCGAAGGTGAACCATTGGAAGGCGTAGGCGCGATGGCGCGCCGGCGGCATGAAGCCCGGCGTCCATTCGCGGATGTAGATGCTGGCCGGGTCGGGATCCAGAAGGAGTACGCGAGGATACAGGGAGCGCCCGATGTCGTTACCGATCTCCCTGAGATCGACGTAGACCATGGTCTTCTCCGCGCCGTGCTGCTCCGGGAGACGGTCGCCACCCAGGCGCACACCGACACCCGGCGACGGTACGTAGAGCCCCCGCACGGTGGTGACGCCCACGGGAAGCGGCGGCAGCCGGGGGTTGGCGCCCGCTTCCTTCGGCAGGAAACCGAGGTCGACGAGGAGGTACGGATCGCGCCCATGCGGCGAAAACGGCGCATAGACGTGCACGCCGACCTGACCGGAGTGGGTCTGGTCGTCGAGCAGGTAGTAATGGTCGGGCAGGTAAACGCCACGTACCGAAAGCCTCGGGTATCGATCAAGAGGAGGATTATCGGCGATGGAACCGAACTCCTCGACGCTTGCTGCGGCCGATGCGGCGTACCGCCGCAGCAATTCATCCTTCTCGTCGGCGCGATCCAGCTGCCATATGCCCAGGCGTACGAAAGCCAGCACGCCCACCAGCGTGAGTGCGACAGCGAACCACGTAGGACGGCGCAGGAAAGTCATGCAAGACGCCCCGTGCCCAACGCTATACTCGGATTGTCGATATGGCGCGGAGCCGTCACGTGGAAACCATCTACAAATATGCGCTGGTGATTTTGCTGCTCGTGGTGTTGTTCAACCTCGGGCAGGCGCTGTTCTTCATGATGACCGACAAGGGCCAGAGCAAGCGCACCGTCTGGGCACTCACCCGCCGTATCGGACTCTCACTGCTGCTCATCGCCATGGTGGCGCTGGGCATCTTCATGGGCTGGCTGCACCCCCACGGGGTCGGTCAATTCTAACGCTTGGGGCCGGGGGGCCAAGGCGCGGTGCGGCAATCGGTGCCGTGAAGGACTGACTGGGGCGGAAAGGACATGGAACAAGTGAAGCGGACGCCGTTACCGGCGGGGCTCTATCTGGCGCTGATCGCCGTGATCTGGCTGGCGGTCACCGTACTCGGCACGTCGTTGATAGCACTGGTCGGGGCGCCGCCCCAGGCTGCGGCCTTGCGCGCCCTTCTTGCCCAGGCACCTCCAGCGCTCATCGCGATCTGGGCTTCCACTCTCATTCTGGCAACCGGCGCCCTCTGGGCACGCGGACGACATCCCCGTATGTGCGCCGCTCTTGCGGCACTGTTTCTCGCGGCATACGCGATCCTTGCGCCGATGATCTACCAGGCGCGGCCACTGGGCTTCTGGGTCGCCTGTGGAGCCCTGGCGCTTATCGCCGTGGGTGCGCTTCAACTGGCGCGAGTCGTAAAGCGCTGACCAGAGCCACCTCAGGCCAACGCGGCGAGGACATGGCGGGGATCCTTGCGAATGGCCCGAAGGAGGGCCCGGGCGGGGCCGGTAGGGGCACGTCTTCCCTGCTCCCAATTACGCAGCGTACCCACGTCGACATCGAGAAGCAGCGCGAACTTTGACTGCGATAAGCCCGTCGTTTCACGTAGCGCTTTAATCGCGCCGGGATCGACTTCAAACACGCGTGAAGCCTGCTTCTCGCCACGAACAATGCCATCCATTTCCTGGACGCTTTCCAGGAGGTCTTCAAAGAACTTGGTCATAACTCCGCTTCCAGTTATCCATGATGGTGGCAAGAACCTTTCGCTGATCGGACGTCAGGTTTTGCTGCTCGTTCTTCGAAAATATCAACAACATCGCGATCTGTGATTGCGCTACGAAGTAATAATAAATAACTCGGGCTCCGGCACTCTTTCCCCGGCAGCCCATGGCGACACGTATCTTTCTGAGACCACCCGTGCCTTCCATCACATCGCCCGCTTCCGGGTAAGCCGCGAGATACACCTGTAGACGTCCGTAGTTCGCGTCGTCGAGCAATTCCGTAACACGCCTCGTGAAGGCCCGCGTCTCCACGAAGATCACTTCGTGATAGTGCGCCATTGACTCACATACGTCAATGGCGCACCCCTCGATATTTGCTTTCTCATCAGAACACCTCCCTGACGCGGTGGATTCGCCGCATCTGAGAGGGTCGCGTGATGCACAAACCATGTTCAGTGGCCCTCGCCCAAACGATGCGGAGAGCCAGTGCCGCCCGACGTGCCGTCTCCGGCTGGCATGCGCTGGTTGACACCCCGCTCGTTCAGTAAGAGGATCGGACCATGAACCGCCTCGCCGCCCTCATTACGCTGATTAGCATCGCCGTCTCATCGATGGTGGGTTGAATCACGCGCGACAGGTGACCGACAACCCGCCCTCCGAGGCGGGTTTTTCGTATCCGCCTCCGGGAAAACGAACGCACCGGAGACGCACGCCATGTCCCTCCCCGCTTCACGTCACGCCACTCGGGACGAACCCGTACGCGATGCCGCCGACTACCTGAGGCGCATCCTCAACGCCCGCGTGTACGACGTGGCCCAGCGGACGGAACTGCAGCATGCGACGGTGCTGTCCGAGCAACTGGGGCACCACGTCCTGCTGAAGCGTGAAGACACTCAACCCGTCTCGTCGTTCAAGCTCCGTGGCGCCTACAACCGGATCCGCAACCTGTCCGCCGACGTACTGGCACGCGGCATCATCACGGCGTCAGCGGGAAACCACGCGCAAGGTGTCGCCTGGTCCGCCGCGAAACTTGGTATCCCGGCGGTCATCGTCGTACCTGAAACCGCACCCCTCGTTAAGGTCAATGCGACACGGCGATTCGGTGGGCCCACGGTGGAAGTCATCAAGGCGGGCGATTCGTATAACGATGCGTTCGCCCACGCGATGGCGCTGCAGCGAGAACGCGGCATGACGTTCATCCCAGCCTTCGACGACCCCGACGTTATCGCAGGACAAGGCACCGTAGCGATGGAGATACTGAGCCAGCACCACGGGCATATCGACGCCATCTTCGTGCCCATCGGAGGGGGCAGTCTCGCTGCAGGAGTCGCGACCTATGTAAAAGCACTCCGCCCGGATATCCGCGTGATCGGCGTGCAGACGCGTGACTCGTGCGCCATGGCGCAATCGATCCAGGCAGGGCGACGGATCGAACTCACCGAGGTCGGGCTTTTTTCCGACGGCACGGCGGTGAAGCTGGTGGGGCAGGAAACGTTCCGACTGTGCAGCCAGTACCTCGACGAGGTGATGCTGGTCGACACCGACGAGGTATGCCTTGCGATCAAGGATATCTATCAGGACACGCGACGTTTCGTTGAGCCGGCGGGAGCGCTCGCCGTCGCGGCTGCGCGTCGCTACGCGACCCAGGCCACCAACTCGGGAGCGGTCGACCACCCGCTCACCCTTTGTGCCATCGTCTCCGGCGCCAATCTCAATATCGACCGCATTCGCTTCATCGCCGAGCGCGCCGCGGTTGGCGAATCGCGCGAAGCCTTGTTCGCGGTGAGCATTCCCGAGGAGCGCGGCAGCTTCCTGCACTTCTGCGAGCTCGTAGGCGAGCGCAACGTGACGGAATTCAACTACCGTCTCGGCACCGATGAAAACGCAAGGATCTTCGTCGGCCTCCAGGTAGACGACCCGGTAGACGAAGCGTCGCTTACAACCGTCTTCGAGGCAGCGGGATTCGCCGTCGTCAATCTTGGCAACGATGAGCTATCGACGCAGCACATCAGGCATATGGTGGGCGGACGCTCGACAGCCGCACAGGGCGAACGATTGTTTCGCTTCGAGTTCCCCGAACGACCGGGCGCGTTGATGCGCTTCCTCCGTTCGATGTCGCCGAGCTGGAATATCAGCCTGTTCCATTACCGCAACCAGGGTGCCGATTACAGCTCGACGCTGGTCGGCATCCAGGCGGAAGCGACGGACGAGGACGCGCTCACGCGGTTCCTCAACCGGCTGGGCTATCCGTATCGCGAAGAGACCAGCAATCCCGCCTACCGACTGTTTCTGAGATAAACGAGGGAAGCAGGAGCGCGCGAGCGCTCCTGTGAAACAACGGCACGTGCGGATCAATGAGCCTTTGACACGACCAGGTCGATCGATCCCATCGGCGAGAGGTTCCCCGCTTCGTCCGAGCCTTTCGCACACACGCGTAACGGGCCTTTGGCCTTGGGCAGACTGATGAACGACGAAGACAGCGTGCGGTACTTCGCATCGTCAGCGCAATCGGTGGAGTCGAGGCGCCCCACCTTCACGATCGGCGGCGCGACGTAAGGGCTACGGATCTCCACAATCCATGCAGCATCCGTTTCATCGCGAACGGCGGGTACCGGTACCGCGGTAGGCGCCGTATCGTCGATCACCCGAAGCATGACGCTCGCATGCTCCGGCGCCTGCCAGTCGTTATCGATGCCCAGCTGTCCGATGACGCACATGGCGTACACGCCTTCGGACGGTCCGACCGGCAGACGGTCCAGCGGCTGCTCGCGGGCATACATCGGAGCGCTGTAACCCTCGGGGCTGGCGCAATCGACCGTCGCGGCATCACCGTGCTTGTAGCGGACCCAACGGGTATCGTCATTCACCAGCACGCCCCACCGCGCGGGTACGAGATCCCCCTCTTCGTCGATCTGGCTGCGCGTGTACTCACCGACGGTGCGATCGAGCTTCACACCGTTACCCGCGTCGAGGGCACTGGCGTCCCAGCCGCCATCGGCACGAAGTGCGGAGAGCAGCGGCGCCGCAATGCTCTGGTAGCTCGCGCCGACGCGCGACACCGGCTGCCGCCCGGTGAGTTCGCACGGGCGGTCGAAACCGCATCCGTCAAAGCGCGGATCGACCTTCGTACCGAGCACGCCGACAATATCCGACGTGCCGTGGCGCAGCACCGGGGAGCCCGACGAACCACCCGATACACCGGCGCAATCGGTCGCCGATTCACGCAGGAAGAAGCGTTCGCCCTCGAAGAGGCGGACAGGCTCGCTGGCCTGACAGGTTGCCAGGCGAAGGAAGCGGTCTTCTTCCGAAACGCCAACCGCGGGAACCTGCACCAGGTCGACAGGGAGCGATCCGACGATCGCTGGCGCACTCGGGACAAGCGGAGCGACACCGAGTGCCGCAAGATCGGCGTATGAGACGTCCAGCCGGAGCACGGCGATGTCCATGTTCTTGGTGGTCGCGTACAGAATTCGCTCGACTCCAATGGGTCGATGGACCAGCTGGGCATCCTGAAAATAAGCGGGCGTAAAGCGGTAACCCGGTGGCGCCACCTCGTCGATCATGACCTGATTGGGAATGAGTTCAGGGCCGAGCACGCAGTGCCCGGACGTCAGCAGCAGCGCGGGTCGATGACCGTCCGGACTGGCAGACCCCGCGACGAGCGAGCCGGTACAGGTTCTTCCGTCGAGCACATCGAGCTGACCGACAGCGCGAAAGCGCGGTTCGCTGGACGAAGGAAGCAGGTTTGCGTCGCTTGCTAATGCACCGACGGCGTAGCCCATCGACAGGAGCAAGAGCGATGCACGCGACAAACGAGCGGATACTCTCCGATTCATAAGCACTCTCCATGTGTTTGCGTTTTTCGAAGACCTTCACTGCGAAGGCCGATGCCGACTTTAGCAACGCGGTTGGAGAGGAAACATGTCAGAAAGCCCGGTAGATCTGTAGGCGTAAGCCGAAGTCAGTCACGCTTTGACAAAGGCGACTTCTTCCAGCGTCCGTGGAGCCACTCGTACTCTTGCAGCACCGTCGGGGAAAACCGCCCGCGGAGTTTATTGACGAGCGGTTTAGCCCGCTCCCAGGACGTAACAACAGCCGAGTACCAAGTCTTCTTCAGCATCTCTTCGTCGTAAATTCCGGCCTGAATGCCGATACTCACCGCCTCGAAATGATTGAGGAAGTACCGAATGCATACAGCTTCTTCCGACTCGATATTTTCCGGCGAGGCGAGGCAAGCCACATTTCTGTCGTTCGCGTCGACGAAATACTCCAGCTTCCTGGCGCCATTCTGGAGGATGACATCGTTCCGACTCGCAAATAGAAGATCCGCGCTTTGCTTTTTCCGCGCGATGCTGCGCGCGGTGAGAACCGACGCAACGGCAACACCGACGCCGCTGGCAACCAGAAGATTCCTGAAGAGGCCAGAATCGACGGTATCGAAAATCCACTGAAACACTGAGCTTTCCTTCGCATTTCTTGTCCCTGAAAACAAGCTACCCGCCAAGGGGCGGGTAGCTTGGTGTGGCTCACAGGCCGCCAGCGGTGTCATTCATGACTGTCTCCTTTGATGGCAAGACCAGTCTAGCTTGTGCTCAGATCATCCGTCCGTAGGAAAAATCTGAATTTCAAACAGAAAAGACTCAAAGAACGTAAACAAACAGGAACAGCGCCAGCCACACCACGTCGACGAAATGCCAGTACCAGGCTACCGCTTCAAACCCGAAGTGATCGTCCTTCGTGAAGTGTCCCTTCGCGCAGCGCAGCCAGATGATGGCCAGCATGATCGTGCCCAGCGTCACGTGCATGCCGTGGAATCCGGTGAGCATGAAGAACGTCGCGCCGTACACGCCGCTGCCCAGCGTCAGGTTGAAGTGCTCGTACGCCTCGGCGTACTCGTGCGCCTGGAACCACAGGAACAGGCAACCCAGCAGCACGGTGGCGCCGAGGCCGATCAGCAGCGCCGTGCGATGACCCGCCTTGAGCGCGTGGTGCGCAATGGTGATGGTCACGCCGGACGACAGCAGGATCAGCGTATTGAGCAGCGGCAGGCCCCATGCGGCGATGGTCTGGAACGAGCCGCCGATCTTCTGCGGACCGCCGCCACCGTTGGCGCCCCACGAGGCTTCATAGCCCTGCCAGACGAACTGGTGGGTGAGCACGCCGTGGCCTTCGCCGCCCAGCCAGGGCACCGAGAAGATACGGGCGTAGAACAGCGCACCGAAGAAGGCGCCGAAGAACATCACCTCGGAAAAGATGAACCACATCATCCCCATGCGGAACGAGCGATCCACCTGGCCGTTGTAGCTGCCTGCCATGGACTCGCGGATGACCGAGCGGAACCAGCCGAAGAACATGCCCAGGATCATCACGATCCCGATCCAGAACAGCGGTTTGCCGAACGTGCTGCCCTCACCCGGTTGCGAGTTCAGCCAGTGCGCGGCACCGAACACCGTGACGAACATCGAGACCGCGGCCACGATCGGCCAGTAGCTCTTGCTCGGTACATAGTAGACGTCGTGTTGCTGGTGACCCATGGTGGTTTCCCGTGGATATCGCGTGTTTGGCCGGTCAGACCCGGAGCATCTGAACGATCGAGAGCAGGAACACCGCGACCGCGAAACCGCCCGCGATCATGGCCGTCCTGCGGGCGCGTTTGCGACGCGCCTCCGTCCCGGTGTCCGTCATGCCCTGCATCGATCAGTGATCCGTGTTGCCGTGGGCGAGCTCGTCGTCATGGATGACCGGCGGCACGTCGAACGTATGGAACGGCGCGGGTGAAGGCACCGTCCACTCCAGACCCTTGGCGCCTTCCCAGGAACGGTCGGCGGCTTTCTTCTTCGAGAAGAACACGCAATGCACGACCACGCCGAGGAAGATCAGCTGCGAGGCGCCGAACCAGAAGCCGCCGATCGAGCTGATCATGTTGAAGTTCGCGAAGGCCACGTTGTAATCGGGGATACGGCGCGGCATGCCGGCCAGCCCGAGGAAGTGCTGCGGGAAGAACAGCACGTTGACCGAGATGACGCTGGACCAGAAATGGATCTTGCCCCAGGTCTCGCTGTACATGTTGCCCGACCACTTCGGCATCCAGTAATAAGCGGCGGCCATGATCGAGAACGCCGCGCCGGTCACCAGCACGTAGTGGAAATGGGCGACGACGAAGTACGTGTCGTGGTACTGGAAATCGGCCGGGGCCAGCGCGAGCATCAGGCCCGAAAAACCGCCGATGGTGAACAGGATGACGAAGGCGATCGAGAACAGCATCGGCGTCTCGAAGGTCATCGAGCCGCCCCACATCGTCGAGACCCAGTTGAAGACCTTCACGCCCGTGGGCACCGCGATCAGCATGGTCGCGTACATGAAGAAGATCTCCGCGCCCATCGGCAGGCCCACGGCGAACATGTGGTGCGCCCAGACGATGAACGAGAGGAAGGCGATGGAAGCGATGGCGAACACCATCGCGCGGTAGCCGAAGATCGGCTTGCGGGCGAAGGTGGGGATGATCTCCGAGATGATCCCGAACGCCGGCAGGATCATGATGTAGACCTCGGGATGCCCGAAGAACCAGAAGATGTGCTGGAAGAGCACCGGGTCGCCGCCGCCGGCGGCATTGAAGAAGTTGGTATGGAAGTACTTGTCGGTCAGCAGCATGGTGACCGCGCCGGCCAGTACCGGCATCACCGCGATCAGCAGGAACGCCGTGATCAGCCAGCTCCACACGAACACCGGCATTTTCAGCAGGTCCATGCCGGGCGCGCGCATGTTGAGGATGGTGGCGATGATGTTGATCGCGCCCATGATCGAACTGATGCCCATCAGGTGGACCGCGAAGATGGTATACGCGATGGACTCGCCCTGCAGCGACAGCGGCGGATACATGGTCCAGCCGCCGGCCGGGCCACCGCCCGGCATGAACAGCGTCGACAGCAGCAGGATGAAGGCGAACGGCATGATCCAGAACGACAGGTTGTTCATGCGCGGCAAGGCCATGTCCGGCGCGCCGACCATGAGCGGGATCATCCAGTTGGCCAGGCCGACGAACGACGGCATGATGGCGCCGAAGATCATCACCAGCGCGTGCATCGTCGTCATTTCATTGAAGAAATACGGCTGCACCAGCTGCATGCCCGGCTTGAACAGCTCCGCGCGGATGACCATCGCGAAGGCGCCGCCGATGAAGAACATCGTCAGCGAGAAGATCAGGTACAGCGTGCCGATGTCCTTGTGGTTCGTGGACATCACCCAGCGCTGGAAGAACCCCTTCGGGGCCCCGTGGTGATCGTGGTGGTCGTGGGTGGCTGCGTGGGCCATAACCTTGAACCTCTGCCGGATACTTGAGCGGGTTAACCCTGGGGGACCGGGGCGGGGGCGTTCTGGGCGGTCGCGGCGGCCTTCTGCAGCCTGGAACCGTCTTCCTGCGTCGCCAGCCACTGTTCGAATTCGGCCTTGGGCACGGCCTTGACCACGATCGGCATGAAGCCGTGATCCTGGCCGCAGAGCTCGGCGCACTGGCCGCGGTAGACGCCCGGCTCCTTGATCTTGGTCCAGGCCGCGTTGGCGATGCCCGGGATGGCGTCCATCTTCCAGCCGAGCGCCGGCACCCACCAGGAGTGGATCACATCGCCGCCGACGATGATGAAACGGATCTTGGTGCCGACAGGGACGATCAGGGGCTTGTCCACGTCGAGCAGATAGGTCTGGTAGCCGTCGACCTGGATCTTGCCCGGGTCGAGGTTTGAATGAAGCTGGCGGGTACGGTCGGAGGACTCTTCGAGCTTGGAGATGAAGCCGACCTTGTCGACCCCCTTGCCCTTGTAGTCGACGTAGTCGTAGCGCCACTTCCACTGGTAGCCGGTGATCTTGATGGTCATCTCGGCGTTCGTGGTGTCGGCGAACGAGGTCAGACCGCCCGTGGCCAGATGGGCCAGGAAGATCAGGATGATGACGGGTATGACCGTCCAGACGATCTCGAGTCTGGTGCTGTGCGACCACTTCTCGGCGACCGCGCCCCGCGACTTACGGAAGCGGAACATCGCCACGAACATGGCACCGAAGACGATGACGCCGATGACCACGCAGACCCACAGGGCCACCATGTGCATCGCGTAGGGCGACCACTCGCTGACACCCTTGGTCATGTTCAGCTGGTTGGGTTCCGGGTTGGCCCATGCCGCCCCGCCGAACAGGGCGAGGGCAACCGCCACCCACGCCGCTTTCCATCGTCCGATGCCGCCAGATGTCATGTCTTGCACCTTTAGTGAACCTACCTGCGCGTCTGACCTGAGACTTCGGACAGCAGCACCATGAGTTTCCTGGACGCCTCGACCCTTTCCTCTTCCCCAAGGAACGCGCCGATTTCGAGCTGATTGCCGTGTGACCTGAGCAACAGACGCTGACGCCCGTCCCCCGATGCCAACCCTACCCGTACCCAGTACGTCTGGAAACGGACGATCCGACGACCCGGCACGGCACGCACCTCCAGCGTGTCGGGCCCCACCACGATCCGCTCGCCCCGGCCGGCGGCCCGCCAGGCCGCGCCAAGGGCGAACCCCACGACGAAAGCCTCCGCCAGGGCGAACACGGGAGCGAAAACATTCCCCTGCCACGCACCGAGCGACGCCGTCGCCAGGGCCATCGCCGCGAGACCCACGATCAGTCGACGCAGACCGCGCCTGTCCAGCGCACGGTTGGGCCGGAGCCACAACACGCGCGGCTGACCCGCGGCGGTCGGTCGAAGCACGATCATGCGAATCCCGCGTGCCTTGAACGGACCGATGATAGGGCGGCGGTCAGAATGCGGCAAGGTTGGGAAGCGGCGTGATGCCGCAGGGCGGGCCATCCCGCAAAGCAACACACATGCAGGCCCTGCGTCCCATACAATGCGCGGTCTCCCCCGTCCCGACCCACCCCAAGTGAACCCACAGATCCTCCGTCCCGAACTCCCCACCGGCGCCGAGCCGGCACGCGCGCGTATCACGTCCGCCTGGTTGCGCGACGAAACCGAGGCCGTGAACGACCTGCTCGCCCAGGCCACACTGCCCCCGACCGAGCGGGAGCACGTCATCGACGTGGCCGCCGGCCTGGTGACCCGGGTTCGCGCCCGCGCCAAGGACCAGAGCGCCGTCGAATCCTTCATGCGCCAGTACGACCTGTCCTCGGAAGAGGGGGTTCTGCTGATGTGCGTGGCCGAAGCGCTGCTGCGCATCCCCGACAAGGCCACGGCGGACAAGCTCATCCGCGACAAGCTGGGCGATGCGGACTGGAAGAAGCACCTGGGCCAGAGCGAGTCGGTATTCGTCAACGCCTCGACCTGGGGCCTGATGCTCACCGGCCACCTGGTCAACCTGGCGGAAGAAACCCGCCACGACTTCACCTCTGCGCTGCGCCGCCTGGTCGGCCGCGCCGGTGAACCGGTGGTGCGCCTCGCCGTGCGTCAGGCCATGCGGATCATGGGCCACCAGTTCGTGATGGGTCGCACCATCAAGGAAGCGCTGGACCGTTCCGCCGAAAAAGAGCACGCGGTCTACCGCTATTCGTACGACATGCTCGGCGAGTCGGCGCTGACCCAGGCCACGGCTGAGCGTTACCAGCAGGATTACCGTGACGCGATCAACGCGCTCGGTGGCCGTGGTCCGTTCACCAGCAACCTCGAAGCGCCGTCGATCTCGGTCAAGCTGTCGGCGCTGCATCCGCGCTACGAAGTGGCCAACCGCGCCCGCGCCCGTGCCGAACTCGGCGCCAAGCTGCTCGAACTCTCGCAGCTGGCCTTCAGGAACGGCATCGCGCTGTCCGTCGACGCCGAAGAAACCGATCGCCTCGAGCTCTCGCTCGACATCATCGGCGACGTCTTCGAGCATCCGTCACTGCAGGGCTGGAACGGCCTGGGCATCGTCATCCAGGCGTACCAGAAACGCGCGCCGTTCGTGATCGACTGGGTGACCGAGAAGGCTCGTACCACCGGTCGCCGCTGGTTCGTACGCCTGGTCAAGGGCGCTTACTGGGACGCCGAGATCAAGCGTTCGCAGGAAAACGGCCTGTCGGGCTACCCGGTGTATACGCGCAAGCCGAACACAGACGTCTCGTACCTGGCCTGCGCGCATCGTCTGTTCGCCGCCGGCAGCGACGCGGTCTATCCGCAGTTCGCCACGCACAACGCGCACACCATCGCCGCGATCCACCACATCGCCAGGGGCCGTCCGTACGAAAACCAGCGCCTGCACGGCATGGGCGCGGACCTCTACGCGGAAGTGATCGGCAAGGACAAGCTCAACGTGCCCTGCCGCGTGTACGCGCCGGTGGGCAGCCACGAAGACCTGCTGCCTTACCTGGTCCGCCGCCTGCTCGAGAACGGCGCCAACACCAGCTTCGTCAACCGCGTGGTCGACGAAAGCGTGCCGGTGCGCGACCTGGTCGCCGACCCGTGCGAAACGGTGCGCGCCTTCACCTCCATTCCCCACCCCCGCATTCCCCTGCCGGTCAATCTCTACGGCGAACTTCGGAAGAACTCCATGGGCATGAACTTCGCTAACGACAATGAGCTCAACGAGCTCGCCGACGCCGTCAACCGCCACAGCGGTCCGTGGACGGCCGCGCCGCTGGTCGCCGGTGGCGCCGCCGCCGGTACGAAGACCGAAGTGACGGATCCGTCCGATCGTCGCCGCATCGTCGGCACGGTCGAGAACGCCGATCCGGCACTGGTCGACAAGGCGCTCGCCGCCGGTGTAAAGGCGCAGCCGGGCTGGGACCGCCTGCCGGCCGCGAGCCGCGCCGCGATCCTCGAGCACGCCGCCGAGCAGCTCGAGCACAACCGCGCGGAGTTCATCGCGCTGTGCGTGCGCGAAGCCGGCAAGAGCCTGCCCGATGCCATCGCCGAGATCCGCGAAGCCGCCGACTTCCTGCGTTACTACGCCACGATGGCGCGTCGCCTGTTCGGCCAGCCCGAGCAGCTGCCGGGCCCCACCGGTGAGAGCAACCAGCTGTTCCTCAATGGCCGCGGCGTCTTCGTCTGCATCAGCCCCTGGAACTTCCCGCTGGCGATCTTCCTCGGTCAGGTGGCCGCCGCGCTCGCCGCCGGTAACGCGGTCGTCGCCAAGCCCGCCGAGCAGACCTCGCTGATCGGCTACGCCGCCGTGAAGCTGCTGCACGCCGCGGGCGTGCCGGCCGACGTGCTGCAGTACCTGCCGGGCGACGGTGCCACGGTCGGTGCCGCCCTCACCCGCGACCCGCGCGTCGCCGGCGTCGCCTTCACCGGCTCGACCGACACCGCCTGGGCGATCAACCGTGCGCTGGCCGCGCGTAATGCGCCGATCGCCGCGCTGATCGCCGAGACCGGCGGCCAGAACGCGATGATCGCCGACTCGTCCGCGCTGCCCGAGCAGATCGTCAAGGACGTCATCAACTCGGCGTTCCAGTCGGCCGGCCAGCGCTGCTCCGCCGCGCGCGTACTGTTCGTGCAGGAAGACATCGCCGACAAGGTGATCGACATGCTCGCCGGTGCCATGGCCGAGCTGAAGGTCGGCAACCCCGGGCTGCTCTCGACCGACGTCGGCCCGGTCATCGACGAAGATGCGCGCCAGATCCTCGTCGAGCACGCCGCGCGCATGGATCGCGAAGCGAAGAAGATCGGCGAAGTCGCCCTGCCGGAAGCCACGACGCACGGCACGTTCTTCGCGCCGCGCGCCTACGAGATCCCGTCGCTGGACGTGCTCACGCGCGAAGTGTTCGGCCCGGTGCTGCACGTCATCCGCTGGAAAGGCGCCGACCTGGAGAAGGTCGTCGACCAGATCAACGCGACGGGCTTCGGCCTGACGCTGGGTATCCACAGCCGCATCGACGACACCATCGATTACATCTCCAGCCACGCGCGCGTCGGCAACTGCTACGTCAACCGTAACCAGATCGGTGCGGTGGTCGGCGTGCAGCCGTTCGGTGGTGAGGGCCTGTCCGGCACCGGCCCCAAGGCGGGCGGCCCGCACTACCTGCTGCGTTTTGCCGGCGAGCGGACGCTTACGGTCAACACGACGGCGGCTGGCGGTAACGCGTCGTTGCTGACGATCGGCGAGTAATCGCCGGCCTGCGTCAGCGCTGGCCATTCGAAGCCGCGCCCCTGCGAGGGCGCGGCTTTTTTTGCGCGCAATTCCGGCAACTCGCCGGCAACTCGTTTGCGCGACAGTGGAAGATCAAATGCCCGGCCCGTTGCAGCCCGGACAAGCCAGTCCTAGGCTGAAGCATGTCAGGACACGACGTCGCTGACCCATCGTGTCGCGAGGGAACCACCGATGAACCACAGGATGTGGGCGCGTATCGTCGCTGTGCTGATGCTGGCGTGTTCCGCTGCAAGCCACGCGGCACCCGGGCGCGCAAAGAGCGAGCTCTGTCCGGCGCCTTTCATTTCGGACGGGCAGTGGAGCGTGGGGCCTTATGGACCCATCCTGACACTGCACACGACACTCTGCGGACGTCTGGCGGATGGCTACGATCTTGCCTCCGTGTATGTCGAGGTGGTCAAGCGCTTCAGCGGCAATCCGCTCTGGTACAACCCGCAAGGACTGCGCGACCAGGTTCGCTGCCACTTCGCGCTCTTTCGTCAGGATGTCACGTTCGAGATCGAGCCCAGCCTGCCTTACGTCGGCGAAGCCCGGACCATAACGTCACGGTGTAAACCGAAAGTCGCCGACCCCGATCCGCCGGCAAAGAGCTGAACCGACATGAAGACGAGAACGTGCCATCTCACCGCCTTCATCACGCTCACCTGCGGTGTGGTGACCGCCTGCGCTTCCACACCGGACCCGCGGGACGTAACGTCATCGCGCGCCGTCAAGGCTCCGCCCTCCGACTGCCCGCCCCCTTTTGTCGAGAAGGGCGAGTGGACCATCGACGAATACGGCCCGATCCTGCATATCACGCCGACGGCATGTGGGCGCCAGGCGCGAGACCGGGATCCGACGTATGTCGACGTTTTCGACGACGAGGTCCTCAGCAAGTTTTCGGGAAACCCTCTCTGGGATATGGGGCATAACACCAGGGGGTTGCTCGACCAGCTGGAGTGCCACGTCCGGCTCTATCCCGACAAGCCGACCTACAACATCGAACCGACGCGACCCTATGTGGGGCGCAGGAAGACCGAGCAGGAGCAATGCAACCCGTCGGTGTACGATCCCGATCCCGCACCCAAAACCTGATCCGCCGCGCTACGCCTCACGGCCTATTGCGCAGTGCCACGGCGTGATGCAAGAGTTGCCATACATCGCGTCGGCCGGTACCCGACGTCCATCCCCCAGAGGAGGACAGCGACATGACGTCGCCCGGTACCGATTGCCTGATCCAGCAAGACCGCGGCCATGCCCGCACGATCACCATGCGGGCGCCCTCACCAAAGGGACACCTGACGCCGCTGCAACACATACGCTCGCACAAGGAACTCATACATCTGAGCTTGCCGCAGGGCAATGAACAAGCCAGTGAGCGTCAGGTGCTGTCGTTTGCCCATCTCGACGAAGGACAGTTGCCGGCTGATGTGCCATTTCGCCTCCCGGGAGCCTGGATACTTCCTGTCGAGAAGGACGCCTTGATCGGCGTTCTCGAAGACGACGACGAGAGTCGCGTCGTGTTGACGGCACGACGCGGGTCGAAGAACGAGTGTCTCGTATTGTTCGATGCCAGTTACCGGAAGGTATGCGTAAGCGTCCTGCAGCCGCCGTCGACCCATGAAGCGACCATCACGTTTCTGCGTCACACGACGTTCGCGCGTCTGTACGCGGCGCACTATGAAAAGAGCGGCAATGGGTGCATCGAACGGACGGACAAGCTCGCTGCCCAGAATCTGCACGAGATCCAGGGCATCGTCTGGCGCGGCATGGCCATGGGCATCGAGCGAATCGAACTGATCCCGTGAGGCACTCAAACGAAGACGGCCTCCTTGCGGAGGCCGTCGATCAGGCATTTTAAAAATGCTTATTTGAGACCGCGATCCTTCAGCATCGGCTCGATGCTCGGCTCCTTGCCGCGGAAGTCACGGTAGAGCTTGCCGAGTTCTTCCGTGTTGCCCCTCGACAGGATCTTGTCGCGGAAGATCTGGCCGTTTTCGCGGGTCAGGCCGCCGTGCTCCTTGAACCACTCGAAGGCATCCGAGTCGAGCATCTGCGTCCACAGGTACGCGTAGTAACCGGCGGCATAACCGTTACCCCAAATATGCTGGAAGTAGCTGGAGCGGTAACGCGGCGGCACCTGCGCCAGCGTAAAGCCTGCCTTTTTCAGCGCATCGGCTTCGAACTGGTCGACGTCCTGCTTCTTGTCGCTGGCCGGCAGCATGTGCCACTGCATATCGAGCAGCGCCGCCGAGATCAGCTCACTCATCGCGTAGCCCTGATTGAAGCTCGAGGCCTTCTTGATCTTTTCGACCAGCTCGGCAGGCATGGGCGCGCCGGTCTGGTAGTGCTTGGCGTAGTTGGCGAAAACCTTCGGGTCGGACGCCCACTGTTCGTTGAACTGCGACGGGAACTCGACGAAGTCGCGTGCGGTATTCGCGCCCGAAAGCGACGGGTACTGCGAGTCGGCGAACATGCCGTGCAGCGCGTGACCGAACTCGTGGAACATGGTGGTGACGTCGTCGAACGAGATCAGCGCCGGCTGGCCCGGGGCGGGCTTGCTGAAGTTGGCGACGTTATAGACCACCGGCTTGTTGCCGAACAGCTTCGACTGGTCGACGAGATTGCTCATCCACGCGCCGCCATTCTTGTTGTCGCGCTTGAAGTAATCGACGTAGAACAGAGCCATCGAGGTGCCGTCCTTGTCGAACACTTCGAACACGCGCATGTCCGGCTGCCAGGTCGGAATGTCCTTGCGCTCTTTGAACGTGATCCCGTAAAGCTGGTTAGCGGCGTAGAACACGCCGTTCTGCAGCACGTTGTCGAGTTCGAAATACGGCTTGACCTGCGACTCGTCGAGATCGTACTTGGCCTTGCGGACCTTCTCGGCGTAATGGTCCCAGTCCCATGCCTGGACCTGGAAGCCACCCTTTTCCTTGTCGATCACATCCTGGATGTCCTTCGACTCGCTCTTCGCGCGGGCGACCGCCGCAGGCACCAGGCGCTCCATGAACTTCTCGGCGGCCTCGGGCGTCTTCGCCATCTGGTCGTCGAGTTTCCATGCGGCGTAATTGGGGAAACCGAGCAGTTTGGCGCGTTCGGCGCGCAACTGAGCGATGCGCGTGATGGTCTCGCGCGTGTCGTTGGCGTCGCCGTGCTCAGCGCGCTCCCACGAGGCCTTGAACAGCTTCTCACGAGTGGCGCGATCGTTCAGGGCCTGCAGGGCGGGCTGCTGCGTGGTGTTCTGCAGCGCGACCACGTACTTGCCGTCGAGCTTGCGATCTTTGGCGGCATCGGCGGCGGCGGCGATGTCGCCGTCGGACATGCCATCGAGTGCTTTCTTGTCATCGACCACCAGCGCGCCAGCCTTGGTATCGGCGAGCAGCATGTTGGTGAATTTGGTGCTGAGGGTCGACTCTTCCTTGTTGAGCTCTTTCAGCCTGGTCTTGTCGGCTTCGGAGAGCTTCGCGCCTTCATGCACGAAGTCTTTGTAAGTGACCTCGAGGAGACGTGCCGATTCCGGATCGAGCTTGAGCGAATCGCGCTTCTCGTAGAGCGCCTCGACGCGCTTGAACAGCTTGTCGTTAAGGTAGATGGCATCGCTGTGCGCGGCGAGTTTGGGCGACTCTTCTTCGTCGACCTTCTGCAGCGTGTCGTTCGTGTTCGCGCCGGTGAGCGCGCTGAAGACGCTCTGCGCGCGCTTGAGCAGCACGCCGGACTTTTCCATCGCGACGATGGTGTTGTCGAACGTCGGCTCGTCGGCCGAATTGGCGATCGCCTCGATCTCGGCGATCTGCTGCTTCATGCCTTCTTCAATAGCCGGCTGGAAGTCGCCGTCGACGATCTTGTCGAAGGGCGGCGCCTGGAACGGCAACGTGCTGGCGACCAGCAGCGGGTTTTCGTGCGCGGCCGGGGCGGCGGCGGTCGTAGCCGCATGGGCGGGCGCCGTGCCGGCGGGTGCCGGGGCGGTGGCCTTATCGGCGTCGTTCGACGACGAGCAGGCGGCGGTAAGGGCGATCGAAGTGGCGATCACGAGGCTACGGACCTTCAGCATGGGTGGGTTGTCCCCTGGCGGTGAGCAAAGCGCCGACTCTAGCGGCGTAAGCCCGGCGGGGACAACCGCCATCAGTCAGGGCAAGGGTTTTCACCGGGTGTCGCGCAGCTCCCAGCTGGAGCCGATGAGAAGATTCAGACGATGCTTGACGATCCGCATGGGCAGCGATGTCGTCAGCTGAATGTCGGTGCGGTCGTTGGACAGCTCACCTTTTGCCGAAGCGGTGCCGTCGGTCACGCCCAGGCTGGGATCGACCTCATCCGGCTCGGGCTGCCTGGCGCGCCAGCGCTGGAACAAGCCATCGCCGCGCATGGCGTCGGCGATGTCCGTGGCGAGCTTGTCCGGGCCGATGCCCTCGAACGAAAGCTCCGGGTCCGGACCTTTCGCCCGGCTCATGTCTTTGATCGAAAGAAAGTACGTGGTCATGACGTCCTAGTTACGGCCGCGCACGTGAAGCCGCCGTCAGCCCAGCGGGGAGAGATCGAGAAACATGGCCGCATCGGCGGGGGCCACACGGTAGGGCAGCACGCCCAGACAGGGGGCGGCCAGACTCGCACGGAGTGTTGCGACGTTTTCTTCCAGCAGCGGCATCGTCGGCTCGATGATGTTGGCGATCCAGCCGACGAAGCGACAGCCGTCGGCCTCGATCGCCCGTGCGGTGAGACGGGCATGACTGATGCAGCCAAGGCGGACACCGACCACCATCACGACCGGCAGGTCCCAGCGACGGGGAATGTCCTCGGCCGAGATGCCGTCCCCCAGTGGCACCAGCCAGCCGCCGACGCCTTCGACCACCACACGCTCGTAGTCGGCGGTCAGGGACTGAAAGGCCGCGTCCAGCGGCGGCCAGGTGACGGGTCGTCCGCTGCGCAGCGCAGCCAGATGAGGGGCCACGGCCTCCTCGTAGGCGAGCGGGTTGACCAGCGCATACGGGGGCGGGGGCGCGCTGGCGCCGATCAGATCGAGCGCGTCCTGATTACGCAGGCCCTCCTGGCTTCGCGCCGAGCCGCTGGCCACCGGCTTCATGCCGGCGACGCGCTCGCCCGCCTGACGAAAGGCATGAACCAGGGTCTGGGCTCCGTGCGTCTTGCCGATGCCGGTGTCGGTACCGGCGACGAAGAGGTGTCGCGACATGCTGTGACGGCCTTGCGGGGACAGGGTCGTGGCACCATACACGTCTTCTTCCGATCACGAATCCCCTGGATATATCGCCATGTTTGAAGCCAAGGCGCTCGCCACCGACGACAAGGCCACCCTCTACGCCGAGCTGCTGCAGCAGGCGAAGGGGCTGATGCACGGCGAGACGAATACGATCGCCAATGCCGCCAACTTCGCCGCACTGATCTACGACGCCGTACCCGATCTCAACTGGGCCGGGTTCTACCTGTTCGATGGCACCGAGCTGGTCGTCGGCCCGTTCCAGGGCAAGCCCGCCTGCATCCGCATCGCGCTGGGTCGCGGCGTGTGCGGGACGGCCGCGCAGACGCGGCAAACCCAGGTCATCCGTGACGTGCACGACTTCGACGGCCACATCGCCTGCGATGCCGCATCGAATTCGGAGATCGTGGTGCCGCTGGTCAAGGCCGACGGCAGCCTGTTCGGCGTGTGGGACGTGGATAGCCCGTCGGTGGCGCGCTTCGATGGCGAGGATCGTCGCGGGATGGAGGCGCTGTGCGAGGCTTTTATGGCCACCGTCGCCTGATACCTTGATCGCGCGCGGGGCGCGCTCCTACCTGGAGGAGCGCGCCCCGCGCGCGATGTTTTTATAGTTCGTGCGGTCGCGGCGTAGCCAGCAGCTCCATCACCCGCGCCCGCGCTTCCTCGATACCGGTCTTGGCGAGCGACGAGAACATCTGCACGGTCCCCGGCACGTTGTTCTTGCGGAAATCCTTGCGCAGGGTTTCCAGAGCGGCTGACGCCTGGCCGCGTGACAGCTTGTCGGCCTTGGTCATCAGCACGTGGCACGGGAGGTCGGTGGCCGCGCAGAACTCGATCATGGTGCGGTCGAAGTCCTTCAGCTCATGGCGAATGTCCACGATCAGCACGATGCCGCGCAGGCTCCGGCGCATCTTCAGGTAGGCGTCGATCTCGCCACGCCAGTGCTTGCGCATGGCTTCGGGCACCTTGGCGTAGCCGTATCCGGGAAGGTCGACCAGGCGCGCGTCCAGCGGCGACTCGCCCTCGATCTTCAGTGGCGCCAGGTCGAACACCACCATCAGCTGCGTGCGCCCCGGCGTCTTCGACGTGCGGGCCAGGCCGTTGTGCCCGGTCAGCGCGTTGAGGGCGCTCGATTTGCCGGCGTTGGAGCGACCGGCGAACGCCACTTCGGCGCCCTGGTCATAGGGCAGCTGGGTGATTTCATTCGCGGCCAGGACGAAGCGGGCGCTGTTGAGGGGGTTCGAAGACATGTTCGGCGGGCCGGGGAGCGTATACGACAGTCCGGCAGTGTATGCGATACCGCGCGGAGCCGCGCGCCGCACCGGTTTGACCGGGCTCTCTCCCGCCCCCCATAATCTTTTGATCGCGGCGCGCTGGGGAGTTCGCCCGACTCGGAAGCATCCCTCCTGGAGATAGCTATGAAGTTTCGGCACGCCGCCGCTGCCATTACCGCGATGCTCGTCATGAATCTCGCCACGGCTCAGACCGCGGCACCCGCCAGGGCAGGCACCGCCCCGGCGGCGGCAGGCACCGCCGCGACACCGGGCGCGAATCCGGCGACCGACCCGGCGACACCGGGGATGCCGAAAACCGAAACCAGCGTCGCGCCCGTCGGCGGCACCACCGCCGCGATCAAGCCCGGTGACGCCACCGCCGGTCAGGGCAAGGCCGCTGCCTGCGGCGCCTGCCACGGCCTCGACGGCAACTCCACCGATCCGCAGTACCCGCGTCTGGCCGGACAAAGCGAGCAGTACATCGCCGCGCAGCTGGCCGACTTCAAGTCGGGCAAGCGCTCCAATCCGATCATGGCTGGCTTTGCCGCGCCACTGAGCGAACAGGACATGCACGACATCGGCGCCTACTTCGCCACCAAGGCGTCGCTGCCGGGCGTGGCCGATCAGGCCTATGTCGATCAGGGCCAGAAGCTCTATCGCCAGGGCGATGTCGAGCGCGGCATTCCCGCCTGCATGGCCTGCCATGGGCCGGACGGCGGCGGCAACCCGGGCGCGCGCTACCCGCAGCTGACCAGTCAGCACGCGAAGTACGTTGAGTCGCGGCTCAAGGCCTGGCACGAGGGCGGCACGCCCAACGACGACCCGCACACGAAGATCATGGTGACCATCGCGCAGAAGCTCGACGACAAGGATATCGCCGCCGTCGCCAGCTATATCGAGGGTCTGCACACGAACGAGGCGACGCAGGCCGCACCCGCGACGCCCTGATGGCGTTAAAGTTGGAAGATCGAACGGGCCCCTTCGGGCCCGTTCTCGTTTAAGAAGGTAAGAAAAGGAACCCCGATGCGTATGCGCCTTCCCCTCCTCTGCGCCGCCCTGATCGGCCTCGCGGCCTGCAGCTCCGGCAACAACGATGCGGCCACCGCGCCGCCACCCGCCGCCGCTTCCACCGCCGCGCCGGCTCCGGCCGCCGCGCCGGCCACGCCGTCCACCGCCAGCGCGCCTGCCGCCACGGATGCCACCGCTTCGGCCGCCCCGGTCGCCGCGCCCAGCGACGCCGACGACAAGCGCCCGCCGGCCAAGCCCTTCGTCGACGACGGCAAGTGGGTCGAAGGTAAGCACTACTTCCGCATCGATCCGTCGCAGCCCACCAGCACCCCGGGCAAGATCGAAGTCACCGAGGTGTTTTCGTACGGCTGCCCGGCCTGCTTCCAGTTCCACGGCATCGTCGACCAGCTGGTCAAGGACCTGCCGCGCGGCACGGTCATGACCTTCACGCCCGCCTCGTTCCGCCCGGATGAGAACTGGCCGCTGCTGCAGCGCGCCTATCTCACCGCGCAGGCCTTCGGCGTCGACAAGCAGAGCCACGACGCCATGTTCGACGCCGTCTTCAAGAGCGGCGAGCTGGGCATCATGGATCAGCAGACCAACAAGCCGAAGCCGCAGTCGGCATGGCCGACCATCGACGACGTCGCAAAGTTTTACGCGAAGTACGGCGTCAAGCCGGAAGAGTTCGTGGCCACGGCCAACTCCTTCACGATCAACACCAAGATGAAGCGGGCGGATGAACTGATCCGCGCCTACGAGGTCGATAGCACGCCGACCATCGTAGTGAACGGCAAGTACCGCTTCACGGCGATCACGGCCGGTGGCTATCCCCAGGCGATAGAGCTCGCACAATGGCTCATCAGCAAGGAAGCCGCGGGTAAGTAACCGCGTTCTCGACCTCTCACGGAGATATCCATGTTCAAGCGTCTCTCGCTCCTTTTCGTCGGCCTCGCGCTCACCGCCGCGTGCAGCGCCAAGCCGGCCGAAGGTGCGCCTCCCTATACCGAAGGCCAGCAGTACGTGGCCACCACCACCCCGCAGCGCCTGGATCCGAAGGACGGCAAGGTGGAAGTGGTCGAGGTGTTCTCGTACGGCTGCATCCATTGCGCCCATTACGAGCCGTACGCCGAAACCCTGCAGAAGAAGTTGCCCAAGGGCGTGACGTTCCGCGTCATTCCGGCGGCATTCAACGATGCATGGCTGCCGTACGCTCAGGCTTACTACGCGGCCAAACAGCTTGGCGTGGCCGAGAAGGCCCATGCCGCACTGTTCAAGGCGATCCATACCGACCACTACCCGATCGCCACGATCGACGAGCTGGCCGACTGGTACGCGAAGAACTACGGTGTCGACAAGGCTAGGTTCCTGCAGCTGGCGACCAAGGACGATGCCATCCGTCAGCGGATCCTCGCCGACGGCAAGCTGATTCAGAACTGGGGCATCGACGGCACACCCACCGTCGTGGTCGACGGCAAGTATCGCAGCGCGCAGATCAAGGACTTCGACGAGCTCAACGGCGTCGTCAGTTACCTGGTCGACAAGGAACTGAAGGGCGGCAAGTAAGCCCTGACGATCGCCTGCCCTCCGTTCACACGACGGAGGGCATTCTCTGGCGTTATCGCCAGACGAGACCCGACAAAGCCCCTCACATGACCCGCTTCACGCCGCCATCCATCCTCGCTCCGGAGCGCACCCTGCGCCTTCTGAGCTGCAACATCCTCGCCGGCGCGAGCGTCCAGCGGTACACGGACTACGTCACGCGCAGCGTGAACGCCGTCCTTCCGGGCCGCTCGAAGCTGGCAAACCTGGACTCGCTCGCCGAGCTCCTTCACGAATTCGATGTGGTCGGTTTGCAGGAAGCCGATGCCGGCAGCCTGCGCTCCGGCTTCCTCAACCAGACCCGTTACATCGCCGAGGCCGCCGGCATGCCGTTCTGGAGCCATCAGCCCAATCGGCCCATGGCCCGCGTGGCGCATTCCGCCAACGGCCTGCTCAGCCGCATCGAGCCCACCGAAGTCATCGACTACCCGCTGCCCGGCCGCATCAAGGGCCGGGGCGCGCTGTTCGTGCGTTTCGGCACGGGGGCCGATGCTCTGGTGGTGGTCATCGCCCACCTGTCTCTGGGCGCCGCGGCACGCATGGGACAGCTGGGTTTCATCGCGGAATTGCTCGCGCCCTATCCGCATGCGGTACTGATGGGCGACCTCAACACCGAGCCCACCTCACCCGAGATGCAGCGCCTGTTCGAGAAGACCGCCCTGCAGATGCCGACGATCAGCACACCGACGTTTCCCAGCTGGAAACCGCGCCGTGCGCTCGACCACATCCTCACGTCGGCCGACATCAAGCTCGAGCGCACGTGGACATTGCCGCGGGCGTTCTCCGATCATCTGCCGCTCGCCGCCGAAATTCGCCTGCCGCTCGCGCTAGCCGAAGCCGCTGGCGCCGCCACCCCCTGAGGTAAGTCGTCCATGAAATCGAGCCTGCGCGCCGCCCTGCCCTGGGCCGTCATCGTTATCGTCGCGTTCGCCGCCACCGTGCTGCGTTACGGCTTTATCGAGCCGGCCGATGCGGCGCATGCCTGCGACGGCGCGGGCGGTCCGTGGTGGTGCGGCACGCGCAACCTCATCGTGCAGGGCTTCCTGACCTACGCCTACGGTTACGCGGCGGTGTTGATGGCGCTGGTAGCGCTGTTCTGGCGTAGCACCGTGTCGGCGGTGCTGGCGGCGTCGCTGGGCGTGATCGCGCTGCAGCTGTATTGCTACGAGGGCGGCGCGGTGGCGCTGCTGATCGGCTCGCTGCGACTGGTACGTGCGCAGTTCGGTGGAGCGGAGCCCGCGGCGGCCTGACTAAAGCCGCCGTGCCCGCCGCCAGGCCGTCAGCACCGGCCACGCCAGCGCCAGATTGAGCAGCAGCCAACCCCAGGAGACCGCGTTGACACCGGTTTCCTCGACGACGACCGCGATACCCAGCAGCGGAATCCACACCGCCATCAAGCGCTCCTCGACCAGCGGCATCAGGCTGTCCTCGCGCGTGCGCAGCAGCCCCAGCAGGAAGAACCCGATGCAAGGCAGCGCGAACAGGCCGATCGGGAAATCGCGATAGCGACCGTTGAAGACCTGCAGAATCCCGTAAAGCGTCAGTACGAACATCCAGAAGAAACGCTGCGGCGTAAACGCGTCCGACCACGCGATACCCAAGCGACGGCGCTCGACCGGACGCGGTGCGACCGCCGCCAGATCGATCGGCGATGCCAGACGCGCGGCGATCGCACGAGCCAGCGACAGCGCCGTCGCCAGTGCGACGACTCCGATGATGATGCCGGTAGCCCATTCGACGTTGTCACGCGCGGCGAAGGACAGGAGCCGCGCGTGCGCCGCCAACGCCGTGCCCGAGGCAAAACCGGCGAGCGCCAGCGACACCCAGCCCGACGCGCCGTGCCAGCGACGGCGAATGGCGCCCGCAAGCAGGAACAGCAGCGCACCGACGCCGCCGATGCCGAGTGCCCAGGTCCAGCGCGGCTCTTCGACGATCGGGCCCTGCATGGCGAACTTCGGCTTCGCATCCACGTCGAAGATGCCCCAGTAGCCGCCGACCGTGCCTTCCAGGTCGCGCTTCCACGGCTGATCGAAGGCCTCGATCACGTTGTAGGGCATGTCGACCGTGGCGGCGTAGTTGAGGAACTCGCGCATGTAGCGCGCCTCGTTGACCAGGCTCGCACTTGCGTGCCGGCGCGTACGGCCCTGGCTGGGCCAGCCCGTCTCGCCGATCATGATCTGCTTGCCCGGGAACTCGCCCTTCATCTTCTGGTAGACGTCGGCCACATGGCGCACGGCGTCTTCCGGAGCGACGGGCTCGTCTTCCCAGTAGGGGAGAATGTGAATCGTGAGGTAGTCCGTAACCTTGGCCAGTGCCGGGTGCTTCTGCCAGAACTCCCACACGTCAGCGTAGGTGACTGGTACGTCGGTCGCTTCGTTGACGCGGGCGATGTAGGCCGCGAGCGCCTTTTCCGACAACTCGCCCCGGAGAAGCACCTCGTTACCGACGACGATGCCCCGCAGACTGTCGTGATCCCGACGCGCGGCCTCGATGCCCAGCTTGATCTCGCGCTCGTTGGCGACGGGGTCGCGCCCCAGCCAGATGCCCATCAACACCTTCATGTGGTATCGGCCGGCGATGTCAGGCACGGCGCCCAGTCCCTGCCCCATGGAATACGTGCGCACGCAGTCGAAACGCGTGGACAGCGCCTTGAGGTCGGCATCGATCCGCTCGGGCGGGATAAACGCGTTGAGGTCGAACGGCGTCTCGCCCTTGAGCCGGAAGGGCGCGTAGGACACGCAGGCGATCTTCGCCGTCGGCGAATCCGGCAGGGCGATCGGGCGGCCCAGCACAAACCAGTAGCCAGCGCCGAAGACGGCGGCGGCGGCGAGCACGAGCCATGCGAGCGGTCGCGCGAATCGCGCGTAAGGAAGATGGGGCGGCATGCCGTTCCAGTTCGAGAGCGTAAAGGGGGAAGCCGGACAAGCTTAACGGGCTGGGCCCGCGAGGGCGATTGCCGCTGCATTGGCTGCGTTCATCAAGCCTGCGCACACGCTTCCCTTACAATGATGCGGTACGTACACGTGAAGGAATCCCGATGGTCTCCGCCCCGGCAACGCGACGCGCCGCCCGTTCCATTCGCCTCCTGGCCGGCCTCGCCCTTGCCGCCTGCGGCCTCGCCGGTAGCCTCCGGGCCTCGGCGGAAGGTTCCGACGCGGAGCGCACGCGCTTCCGCCAGGCCTACGCGATGGCCCAGCAGGGCGGCGATGCATGGCGTGCCCAGGCCGCCGGACTCGAACACTACGTGCTTTTCCCGTATCTGGAAGCCGCGTCGCTGGAGCATGATCTGCGGACGCTCGATCGCGCCCGGGTCGATGCGTACCTCGCCGCCAACCCCGGCCTCATCCCTGCCGCCGACCTGCGCCGCGACTTCCTCAACGAGCTGGCGCGCCGTAAGGACTGGGTGACTTTCACCGCGATGTACCAGCCCGGTCTCGGGGACGGACTGAGTTGTTTCGCCCTGCAGGCCAAGCTGTCGCGCGGCCAGCCGCTCGTCTTCGAGACCGACCTGGCCGACCTGTGGAAGAAGGCCAGCCTGCCGAACGCGTGCGATCCGGTGCTGAGCGCGGCGCATGACCAGGGCCTGCTGACGCCCGATCGCCTGTGGACGCGGATCCAGACCGCCGCCGATGCGGGCAAGGGCGGCACGGTGGCCGGACTCGCCGCCTGGCTTCCGCCCGAGGATGCCGCTGCGGGCCAGCGCATCGCACAAGCCCTCAACGACCCGACCAGCGCGCTGCGTGACGCGGCCACCTGGCCGGATACGCCGCGCCATCGTCAGGCCGTGACGCTCGCCCTGCAGCGCATGGCCCGCAAGCAGTCGACCGTGGCCGACAGCGCATGGACCTCGCTGGCGCCGCGCTTCTCACTGAGCGAGCAGCAGAAGGGCGCCGTCCTCAACGCCCTCGCCCTCTTCCACGCGACCGATTTCGACGAGTCGGCGCTCGATCGCCTGGTCGCGCTGCCGCCGGGTGCGCAGACCGACGCGACTCGCGAGTGGCGCGTGCGCGTCGCATTGGCCCGACAGGACTGGCCGGCGGCACTCGCCGCCATCGACGCGCTCGCGCCTGCGCAGAAAGACGACGGCGAATGGCGTTATTTCCGTGCGCTGGTGCTCGCAAAGCTCGGACGCCAGGGCGAGGCGAAGGCCATCTACCAGAACGTCGCACAGGAGGCGACGTACTTCGGATTCCTGGCCGCCGACCGGATCGATGCCTCGTACGCCATCTGCCCCGCGACGATGGCCACCGATGAGCGTCGTGAGGCCGCGTTGCTGACGGAGCCCGGCGTCGACCGCGCTTTCGAGCTCTACTCGGTCGGCCTGCAGAAGTACGCACGTCGTGAATGGACGGCCGCGCTGGCAGGGCGGGACGCCGACACCCAACGGCTCGCCGCCGACCTCGCCTTCCGCAAAGGCTGGTACGACCGTGGCGTCTTCGGCCTGTCGTCGGGCGAGTCCCTGCGCTTGTACGAACAGCGCTTCCCGCTGGCACGCCAGGATGGTGTGGTCGAACAGGCCAGCCAGGCCGGCATCGAAGCACCCTGGGCCTACGCCATCATCCGCGCCGAGAGCGCATGGATGACGGACGCCCGTTCCGGCGCCGACGCGCGAGGGCTGATGCAGCTGTTGCCCGGCACCGCGTCTCTCGTCGCCAGGCGTAACGGGCTTGCGTGGAGCGGCGGCGACAGCCTCTACGAACCGACGACCAACATCATTCTCGGCACGCGTTATCTCTCGCAGATGGCCGCCCGCTACAACGGGGCGCCCTGGCTGGCGAGCGCCGCCTACAACGCCGGCCCGAACAAGGTCGACCAGTGGGTGAGCGCCCGTGGCTCGCTGGACCCCGACCTCTTCGTCGCGAGCATCCCCTACAAGGAGACGCGCGAATATGTCGCACGCGTGATGGCCTTCGCCGTGATCTACGATTGGCGGCTGACGGGTAATGCGCTGCCAATCGGGTCGCGCATGACACGGATCGGCAGCACCTATGCCCTGCCTGCCCCTGGCGCCGTACGTAAACCGGTCTCCTGTCCGGCGCCTTCGGTCGCCAGACCCGCACCACCCACGGCGCCGGCTGTCACCCAGCCGGCGCCCGCCGAGGCGACTTCCGCTCCGGCCCCACAGGAACCCCAGAGCTGACTCGCTTGGCGTCGGGCGCCAAGCGGCCTAGGCTGAACTCATGAACGCTCAACGCATTGTCATCCTCGGCGGCACCGGCTTTGTCGGCGGCACGCTCGTACCCCGGCTTGCCGCCGACGGACACTCGCTTCTGTTGCTGTCACGCAACCGGGAGAACCGCCGGCATAGCGCGGTGGGTCGGCAGGTCACCACTGTCAGCGCCGATGTCTACGATCCCGCCGTCCTGCGCAGGCACATCGCGGGAGCGGATGCCGTCATCAACCTGGTGGGCATCCTCAGCGAAAGCGGTCGTCAGACCTTCCAGCGGGCGCACGTCGAGCTGACCCGCCTGATCATCGAGGCCTGTCAGGCCACGGGTGTCCATCGTCTGCATCAGATGAGTTCACTCAAGGCCGGCCAGGGGCTGTCCAGATACCTGCGTTCGCGCGGTGAGGCGGAGGCCCTGGTCAAGGCGTCGACGCTCGACTGGACCATCTACCAGCCCAGCACGATTTTCGGCCCGGGCGACGGACTCGTCACACGCTTCGACAAGCTGCTGCGCGTCGCGCCCGTGATGCCGTTGCCGCGCCCGCAGGCGAAGATGGCGCCCGTCTACGTAGGCGATGTGGCGGAAGCCATCGCCCGCTCGGTCGCCAACCCGGCGATCGGCGCCTTGCGCACGTTCGAACTGTACGGGCCCGAGACCTTGACGCTGATCGACATCGTGCGTGCCATCCGCGATGCGCGTGGCCTCCGCCGTGTCGTCATCCCCATGCCCGACAGCCTCGGCCGCCTGCAGGCGGAGTTCGCGCAGTTCGTGCCGGGCAAGCCGTTCACGCCGGATAATTTTCTCTCGCTGCGTACGGATTCCGTCGGCAAGGTCGACGGCCTCGCGCAGCTCGGCATCGCGCCCCAGTCCTTTTCCGCCTGGTTGCCGCGTCTGCTCGGCCAGCCCGTTCGTCAGCGCCGCCTGGATGAAGCGCGCACCAAACGTCGGCCCTGAACGATCTTATGGATATCTACCTCGTCGGCGGCGCCGTCCGCGATCAGCTGCTGGGCCGTCCGGTCGTGGATCGCGACTGGGTGGTTGTCGGTGCCACGCCCGAAGCCATGCTCGCCGCTGGCTATAAGGCCGTCGGCAAGGACTTCCCCGTCTTCCTGCACGGAGAAACGAAAGAGGAATACGCCCTCGCTCGCACCGAGCGAAAGACGGGTCGCGGATATCACGGGTTCGCGTTTCACGCCGATCCGTCCGTCACGGTGGAGCAGGACCTCGAGCGCCGCGACCTGACCATCAACGCCATCGCCCAGCACGAGGACGGCACACTGGTGGACCCGTTCGGTGGCGTAGGCGACATCGAGACACGTACGTTGCGTCATGTATCGGATGCCTTCGCCGAAGATCCGGTCCGCCTGCTGCGCGTCGCGCGCTTCGCCGCACGTTACGCTCCGCTGGGCTTCACCGTAGCGGAGGACACCATGGCGCTGATGCGACGCATGGTCGACGACGGTGAAATCAACCATCTCGTTCCCGAGCGCGTATGGGCCGAGACCCGCAAGGCACTCGCCGAACCGGCGCCGTCGGTCTTCGTGCGTGTACTTCGCGAGAGCGGCGCGTTGCGCGTGCTGTTCCCGGAAGTGGACGCGCTGTACGGCGTACCGCAACGTCCCGAATACCACCCGGAAGTCGACACGGGCATCCACATCGAAATGGTGCTGGATGCCGCGGCCGCGCTCGCGCCCGGCGACGCTCTGGTCGGCTTCTGCGCCCTCACTCACGACCTCGGCAAGGCGCTGACACCGGCGGACGTCCTGCCTCGCCACATCATGCATGAGCAGCGCGGCATCGAGCCCGTGCGCGAGATCTCCGCGCGACTCAAAGTGCCCGCGGAATACGCCTTCATGGCGGAGATGGTCTGCAAACACCACCTCAACGCACACATGGCGCTCGAGCTGAAGCCGACCACGATCCTTCGCCTGCTCGAAGCACTCGGCGCGCTACGCCGACCGGAACGGCTCGAGACTTTTCTCCTTGCCTGCATGGCCGACAAGCGCGGCCGCGGCGGCAACACTGGCGCTCCCTACCCGCAAGCCGACTTCCTGCGCGCCTGTCGCCAGGCCGCCGCGGCCGTTACCTCACAACCCTTCGTCGAAAAAGGCCTGCAAGGCCCGGCGATCGGCGAGGCCATGAAAAAAGCCCAGGCATCAGCCATCGCGTCGGTGCCTAAGCCTTAAAGCCGAGCCCCCTGATCCGCCGCCAACACCGCAACCGGCAACGCCGCCGGATCCACGCCCTTGGCGAACATCATCACCTGAAACCGCTCCCCCATCTGATCGGGCAGGGTCAGCTTCTTCACTTCCTGCGACAGACGAAAGCGCGCCGCCTCATCGCTGAGCCGCAGGTAATCGTCCTCGAAGAACTCCTGCATCCCCGCCGCGATCAGAAACTGCGCCTGAGGAAGATACGCGGCGACACCGAACCCGGCGTTATTTCCCGCCTCCGCAAGCGCCGTGAAGTCGACCGACGCCGTCAGATCCTGCAGTCCCGGAAGAAAGAACGCGTCGCCATGCGCACGATGCCGATAAAACGCACGCAACGTCCCGTCGGTGCGCTCAGGCAGGTAGTACTCATTGCGGGTGTAGCCGTAGTCGGCGAACACCATCGCGCCACGGCGCAACGTGCCCGCCACCGCCTGCATCCAGTACGGCAGCTGCGGAAGAATCTCCGTCCGGTAACCCGCGTCGAATTCGCGTCCGAGGTCACGCTCCACGTGACGGACGGCGCCGCCGACAAGCGCATCCGCCGGACGATCGCTGCGCATGAAGCGGCCATCGCCGTCGAGGATCACGTATTCCTCGTAGATTTCTCCGTCGCGCGCGGTAAACCGCGTCGTCGGCAGCGCATCGATCACCTCGTTGGCGAAGATCACGCCGTCCCACTCCTCCTCCAGCGGACCGTCGAGCCATACGGCACGTGCCGCAAGCCCCGCGGGAAGGTTCGCATGTAGTCGTTCGCGCTGACGCTCACGCAGGTCGGCGCTGGGTTCCAGGATCATGAAGCGGCGTGGCACAACACCCGCTGCCTCGAGCGCCAGCAGGGCCGCCTCGGCGAACGCGCCGCTGCCACCACCGATCTCGAGAAAATCCGCCTCGGGGCCGAGCGACGCCAGCACCGGCTCGAACGCGCGCACGACGCAACGGGCGAACAAGGTCCCCAGTTCCGGTGCGGTGACGAAGTCGCCGTCCGCGCCGAACTTGGTCTTGCCGGCGCTGTAATAACCGAGGCCAGGGGCGTAAAGGCAGCGCTCCATGAAACGAGAGAACGGCATCGGCCCGTGGGCCGCGATCTCCTCGCGCAGGAGGCTGATCAGATGCTCGGAATGAGCGCGCTCGTCGGCGCTGGGTTCGGGAAGCCGGGTATTCATGCCTTCAGGATAATCGAAGGCACGGTCCCGTTGCAGCGGAGCGCTTCCCGGGGATGCGAAGCCCCCGGGAAGCGCCCGGACTCAGAAGTCCTGCTGTAGCGACAGGAATACGCCGCGCCGCGGACCGAACTGCGGCGCACCGACGCCGATGCCCGAACCGTCACGGAGTTCGTACGTGCGATCCAGCGCATTGACCAGAGCCAGCTGCGTGTGGGTAGCACCGAGGCTGGTGAGGTTGAAGTCGTGCGCCACGCTCAGGTTGAGCTGAAAGTACGACGGCATCGTGTCGCCGTTGGGCACGAGGCCGTCGCGGCGCAGGCCGGAACCGAACAGGTAGTCCGCACCGATGCGCGTGCTGTCGGCGAACGCGTAGCTGATGCCGCCCGACGAGGTGTACTTCTGGTCGTGATCCAGGTGGATGAAGTGGTCCTGGATGTAGGCGAGATCGTCCGGATCGAAGTTGTACTGACCCGTGATGATGCGCTTGCCTACGGAACGGTTGTACGCGAAGTTGAAGTACGCGGTCAGTGCGCCGCCATTGTAGTTCAGGGTGAACTCGTCGCCCTTGACCTTGCCCTGGTCGTAGTTGAAGGTCGAGTAGACCACGGCGGCGCCGAACTGGCCTTCGTCCTGGATGCGCGCAACGTGACGCAGATAGCTGTCGATGCCGACGGTCCACTGGTCACCCAGCTTCTGCGAGATGCCCACGTCGTAATAGCTGCTGCGCTCGGCCAGCGGCGTGTCGTTACCGTTGTCCGGCAGCGCGTTGGTCGTGCCGTTGAACTTGGCGATGGAGGTCGGGCTGATCGACTCGCTGGCCGGCGGCGTGAAGTAACGCGAGTAACCGGCGTGGATCGTCGTGCTGTCGGTCGGCTGATAGACGACACCGAGGCGCGGGCTCAGCTGGCTTTCCGGCTTGAACGCATCGTAGCGATCCGCGCGCGCACCGTAGTTCACCGTCCACTTGTCGCCGATGCTCCACTCGTCCTGCAGGTACAGGGCATAGGTGCGGGCCAGGATGCGGCTGCTGTCGAGGATGTTCATCGGCGTGGTCGACGTCTGATTGCCGTCGGCACCGGCCGGGAACACCAGCGCATTATTGCTCGACGTCGCGCGTTCGAACTCGCCGTAAACGCCGTAACGCAGCGTGTGGTTGTCGCCCAGCGGCGTGGAGAAGTCCGCCTGCAGGGTGGTCGCGCGGTTGGCGCGGTGGACGTCCGATGCGACGCCGTTGAACATCAGGTCGCCGATGTCGTCCGGCGTGAAGTTCAGACCGCTGTAACGTTCGCCCGCCGAGACCTGATAGGCAGTGCTACCCATCTTGCCCTGCAGGCTGAGGATGCCGAAGCGCGTCTTCTCCGACTGACGCTCGTTGAGCTGTGCCGAGTCGAAGTCCGTCACGTCGAGATAACCGAACTGCGGCGACTGGCCGGGATTGTTCGGGATCTCGAAACGGTTGTTGGTCGCGCCGAACATGAAGCTGAGGCGCGTGTCATTGTTGATCAGGTACGAGATGTCGCCGAATGCCTTCACCTGGTTGGTGTGGTCGTGGACGGCCTTGCGGCTGGAGGTCGGGTTTTCGATACCGACGTCGTTCTCGAGGTAGTTGGCGGTGAGGAAGAAGCTCCAGTCGTCCTTCTTGCCGAACAGCGTGGCATTCGGGTTCAGCGTGCCGAATTGGCCGCCGGTGATACCGACACTGCCGCCGATGCCGTCCTTCGCGGTGCGGGTGGTGATGTCGACGATGGCCGCGGTGCGCTCGCCGTACTGCGCGGGCAGCGCGCCGGTGAGCAGCTTCACGCTGTCGATCATGCGGGCATCCAGCGTCTGGCCAAAGCCGCCGATGCTCTCGGGGATCAGCACGCCGTTGATACGGTACTGCAGGTTGGCGTGGTCGCCACGCACATGCAGCTGGCCGTAGGAATCCTGCACCACGCCCGGCGCCTGAAGGACGACCTGGTTCAGCGGCGTCGAATCACCCAGCGGCAGCGCCTGGATCGTCTGGCGATCCATGACGTACTGGCTGCTGCCGGTGTCGGGCGAAAGGCTGTTACGCGCCGCGTCGAGCTGCGCGCTGACATCCACTTCGCCCAGATTCGTGGTTTTTTGCGGCGGAGCCGGGTCGTCGGTCGCGAAGGCCGGAGCGGCGGACAAGGCAAGGGCGATGCAGAGTGCAAGGCGAACGGGGGTCATCAGGGACTCTTCTTGGCAATGTTATAACGTAACTACCTGCGGCCGCAGGAAGGGGGAATTGGGCGAGGCGACTATGAGGTCTGCACCTTTCGAGCCGCTTTCATCCTTGAGATTTACCTCAAAGCATACACCCGCCCGCTGCACCGCAACATGCGGCCCATCGTCCCGCCCCGATCAAACCCGGCTCCTTGTAGGAGCCAGCCCTGCTGGCGACCCACCCCGCCTCAAGGCTTCATGACCGACTCACGCTCCCACCCCCACCATTACTTCCATCGAACCCCAGGGAGCCCCCATGGCGAAGAAAGACGCCACCTCCACCTCGAAAGAAATCATCGCCGTCGTCGCCGACCGCGCCGAAAGCCCCGTCGCGAAAGCCATTCTCGAGTTCGTCAGCCGCATCCCCGACAGCGACGTCCCCCGTGCCGCAAAGGGCACCGTCGAGGACGAGTGCCGCCGCCTCTCCAGCGCAGCGGCGAACAAGGCAGGCCTGACAGCCGGCTCCCTCGCCCTGCCGCCGGGCCCCCTCGGCTGGCTGACCGTTCTCCCCGAACTCGTCGCCATCTGGCGCATCCAGGGCCAGCTGGTCAGCGACATCGCCGCCGCTTATGGCAAAACGGCGAAGCTCGGTCAGGAACAAATGCTCTGGTGCCTGTTCCGCCACACCGCCGCGCAGGCCTTCCGTGACATCGCCATCCGTGTCGGCGACCGCCTCGTCTTCCGTACGGCCGCCACCAGCGTTCTCCAGCGTCTCGCCGGTCGCATCGGCGTCAGCGTTTCGAAGCGCGCCGTAGGCAAAGGCATCTCCCGCTGGCTGCCCATCGTCGGTGCACTTGGCGTCGGCGCCTACGCCTACTACGACACCGGCCAGGTCGCCAAAACCGCGATGGAACTGTTCAGCGGCGAAATCCACATCGAAGGCGACGACACCCCGGACGGCAGCGGCAGCAAGAAGTCCTCGCGCAACAAGCCGAAAGGCGAGCCAGCGCCACACACCTCGGGCGCCGCCGGCCCGGTGGCAGCCAGCTCCGCTGGCGAAACCCCGCCTGGCCCCACCGCCAGGCGAGCCGCAGCCTCTGTAGGAGCCGGCCCTGCTGGCGATGCGCCCAAAGGGCACTCCCGCAAGGCAGCGACAAAAAAAAGGGCCACCCCCAAACGCGCCACCGACAAGAAATCCGCCGCCCGCAAAGCCACCCCCACCAGGGTCGCCAAGGCATCCACCAGGAAAGCGACAAAGAAAACCGCCGCCCGCCGCGCGCCCGCAAAGAAACCAGCTGCCCGCAAAATCAAACCCGCGACGTGACGACAGCGCCCGTTTACGGCAAGCTCCCCACCGATAGAACAGGGAGTCGCACGTGAACAAGCAACCGGTCGTCCTCGTCACCGGAGGCGCACGCCGCGTCGGCGCCGCCATCGTGCGTCACCTGCACGCGTCAGGCTGCGACGTCGCTATTCACTATCGTCAATCGGCAGACGAAGCCAAAGCTCTGTCGCAGGAGCTCAACGCTGCGCGCCCTGAAAGCGCCGCCATCTTCGCCGGCGCTTTGGAAGACGACGCCACACCCGACATGCTCATCGCCACCGTCACCGACCGCTTCGGCCGCCTCGACGGACTGGTCAACAACGCGTCCGCGTTCTACCCGACGCCGATCGGCGACACCACGGCAGCCCACTGGAACGACCTGTTCGCCGCCAACGCGCGCGCACCGTTTTTCCTCGCACAGGCAGCGACTCCCGCCCTTCGTAAAGCGCGCGGATCGATCGTCAACATCGTCGACATTTACGCCGAACGTCCGCTTGCCGGACACGCGGTGTACTCGATGGCGAAGGCCGCTCTGAACATGCTCACGCAGGCGCTGGCCAAAGACCTCGCACCCGACGTCCGCGTCAACGCCGTCGCACCCGGCGCCATTCTCTGGCCCGAGTCCGGCAAGCCCGAAGAAGCCGCCGATGCCCTCATCGCCAAAACACCGCTCGGCCGCAAAGGCGAGCCCACCGACGTCGCCGAAGCCGTGCGCTGGCTGCTGATGGACGCGCACTACACCACCGGCCAGGTCATCCGCGTCGACGGCGGCCGCGCACTCAACATCTGATTCGCGGTAACGCAAGGGCTACGTGATAGCACCGGCAGGGTCCGCTCCCACCGGCATCGGTTGGCTTCCAGCATCTACAAATGAAGAAGGCCCCGAACGTGGTCGGGGCCTTCCTCGTCATCACAGCGGTGCCTTAGTTCTTCTGACGAAACGCCGATTCCAGCAGAGCGCGGTCGAAGCCCTGACCCGGGTCGCCTTCCGTCGCGAAGCGATACAACGCAGCGGAGTACACGCCGTGCATCGCCGCCTGGAACAGGCTCAGCGCGACGAGGCTGACGACCGCCGCAACGCCGACCGTGATCATCAACGCCACCGAATGCGTCGCGACGGCACCGAAGAACAAGACGGCGCTGGCGAAGATCAGGCAGAAGGTGAGGATGCCACCGGCGAGGCCGATGCCAGCGTTGCCGATCAGGTTCTCGCCCCAGGTTTCCTTCAGCAGCGAGGTGCTGCGCTTCACCGCGTCCACCGGGCCGATGTCCTGCGCGGCGAGCACCGGCACGACGAGGAAGGTGGCGACCGTCCAGCCGAAGCCGAGGATACCGGCGACGATGCGGCCGACGAAGCCGAGACGTTCCTGCAGCGCACGCAGGATCATGCCGACCGTGGCGGCGATCAGGGCATATCCGATGATGTTCGGCAGCTTGCCCATCGCGGCACGGAGGCCGTCACCGAGCGTCGGGTTGCCACCGTTGAGACGGATCATGGCGGCGGAGGCGAGCGCGACGTTGAAGAAGATCACGACGCCATACTGCACGAAGTAAAACGCGAAGCTGACCAGCATAAAGAGCGGCGAGACGTGATGGCGCTGGCCTTCGAGATCGACCTGATTCGATCCGATCATGGCGATCACCGGCCAGGCGAAGGTCGCGATGACCAGAAGCGAGGCGAGACCGGCCAGGAGTGGAAAGAGCATCAGCTCCTTGTCCTGGCGGAGGATCGTGGCGCTGGACTTCATCAGCGCCCAGCTGCGTGCGAACTTACCCATATCCTTTCCTTAGAACCCCTTGGTGGAACGCGTTGTATCACCTTGGCTGGCCAGCCGCCACCGTAGGCTGTCTGTCACGGGACAGGACGTCCGGACCGACGGCTTTCTCAGGCAACGGCGACCGTGCAGGCCTCGTCGACCACCAGCGGCTCACTCTCCGCCGGAAAGGCAGCCCAGAGTTCGCCCAGCGTCCGTCCATCCACAGGGTGGCGCACGTCCGGCGCGATATCCGCCAGCGGTTTAAGCACAAACGCATGCCGAAGCTCGCCCCGTGGCAGCTCCAGGTGCCCCTTCCCGCTCAGGACCAGATCGTCATAAAGGACGATATCGACATCCAGCGTCCGGTCGGCGTAACGCTCGCCGCCCCGGACCCGTCCATGCCGATCTTCAAGCGCGTGCAGCCAGTCATTGAGCGCTTCCGGCCCCAGGTCGCTGTCCAGCGCCACCGCGAGGTTGAGGAAGTCCGGCCCGTCAAAACCGACAGCGGCACTGCGGTACACCGGCGAGACATCCAGCGCACCGAAGCGCGCCCGCAACTCGGCGACCGCCGCACCCAGCCAGCGCGCAGCGTCGATGTTGGAACCGAGACTCAGATACGCGCGGCCCATGTCAGTCCTCCGCCGCGACCGGCGTCACCACGGCGGCCGACCGCATGGACGCGAAGCCCTCGCGCAGATCCCCACCCGACGGCTGCTGGAACGGCCGCAGCCCGAACTCGGGAAGGATCGCAATCAGATGATCGAAGATATCCGCCTGGATGCGCTCGTAGTCGAGCCACACCACCGTATTGGTGAACGCGTAAATCTCCAGCGGGATGCCCAGGGCACCCGGATCGCGCATACGCACCATGCGGGTCATCTTGTCGTGCACATCGGGATGCGCCTTGAGGTATGCATCCGCGTAAGCACGGAACGCCCCGATGTTGGTCTGGCGACGGCGATTGACCGGCAGTTTGCCGGCGTCACCCAGCGCTTCGTTCCAGCGACGGATGTCTTCGCGCTTGCGCTCGAGATAGGCGGTCAGCAGATGCATCCTGCCGAAACGCTCGAGCTCTTCGTCCTCGAGAAACCGCACACCCGCGGCATCGATGAACAGCTCGCGCTTGATCCGCCGGCCACCGGAATCCTGCATGCCGCGCCAGTTCTGAAACGACTCGGCGATCAGCCGCCACGTCGGCACCGTCACGATGGTGCGATCGAAATTGCGCACCTTGACCGTATGCAGCGTGATGTCGATAACGTCGCCGTCGACACCGGCGGACGTCATCGTGATCCAGTCGCCGACGCGCAGCATGTCGTTGGTGCTGAGCTGGATCCCGGCGACGAAGCCGAGAATCGTATCCTTGAAAACCAGCAGCAATACCGCCGACATCGCGCCGATGCCGGACAGCAGCAGGCCGATGCTCTGATGGGTGAGTTTGGTGATCACCAAAACGAGGGCGACGATCCACAGCGCCAGCTGGAGCAGCTGCACCACGCCTTTGATCGAACGCTTACCTGCGGGCGTAGCGCTGTACAGCGATTCGAATGCGATCAGTGCGCGACCCAGCGACGCGATGACGCAGACGATCATCCAGCAGACCGCAAGGTTGCGGATGAAGGCACCCATGTCGTCGTCGGCGATCGAGAGGAACATCCCGATGCCGTAATAGACGACGATGGCCGGTAGCATGCGCGCCAGCCAGCGGAACGCGCCGTACTCATAGAGCGCGTCGTCCCAGCGCCAGGCGGTATGACGGGTGGCGACACGTACGACGCGATGCAGGAACACGCGGCCAAGCAGGCCAACCAGCCAGGCCACGACGAACAGGCCTGCGACGAAAGCCACCCGCTTCAGCTCGGGCGACGCGACAAAATCTTCCATGACGGTCAATGTTTTCTCGAAGTGGATCATTCCGGTCGGGTGCCACGCTCGATGCGGACACCCACGGCCTTCGCCCCGCGTACGGCACCGGGCTTGGACAGCTTCAGGCGAACCCACGACACGCCGAACTCCTCACGGACGATCTCGGCGCAGCGCTCGGCCAGTGTCTCGACCAGGCCGAAGCTGGACGACTCCACATACGTCTGCAGGCGTTTGGAAATCGACTTGTAGTTCAGCGTCTCGTTGATGTCGTCACTGGCGGCCGGCTTGCGGTTGTCGAAAGCCATTTCGAGGTCGAACGACAGCGTCTGCCGGATCCGGCGCTCCCAGTCGTAGATGCCGATGACCGCGTCGATGCGCAGGTCTTCGATGAAGACGATATCCATGAGGGGTTCTGGTGGTGCGAAGGGGCGTACAGGGTCGGCGACCGGGGCGATTTGTGCAACATACGCCCCGGGGGCGATCGCGCGCGGGGCGCGCTCCTACATGAGCCTTAGGCGGCTGGAAGGGTTTCGAGACTCCACCGCGGGTGCACCTGAATCGTGCGGTCCTGCTGCTGACCCGCCGCGAGGCGAATCGCTCCTGCCAGAGCGATCATCGCGCCGTTGTCGGTGCAGAACGCCAGCCTTGGGAAATACACCCGGAAACCGTCTTTCGCACCGGCTTCGGCCAGCTGCTCGCGCAGACGCTTGTTGGCGCCGACGCCGCCCGCGATCACCAGCCGTCTGGCACCGCTGGCCTCGAGCGCCCGGCGACACTTGATCGCCAGGGTGTCGACGATGGCTTCTTCAAAGGCCCGCGCGATATCGGCACGGGTCTGATCCGTCTTGTCCGAGGCCTGCCAGGCCAGCAGGACCTGGGTCTTAAGGCCGGAGAAACTGAAATCGAGCCCCGGGCGGTCGGTCATCGGCCGGGAGAAGCGGAAACGCCCCGGCGTGCCCTGCTCCGCCAGCCTGGCCAGCGCGGGACCGCCGGGGTACGGCAGACCCATCATCTTGGCGGTCTTGTCGAAGGCCTCACCCGCCGCGTCATCCAGCGTGTCGCCAAGAATCCGGTACTCGCCGATGGCCTTCACCTCGACCAGCATCGAGTGGCCGCCGGAGACCAGGAGCGCCACAAAGGGCGGTTCCGGCGGGTCATCCTCCAGCAAAGGCGCCAGCAGGTGACCTTCCATATGGTGAACACCGATGGCCGGCACGCCGAGCGCCCAGGCCATGGCGCGGGCCGCCGACGCGCCCACCAGCAGGGCACCCACAAGGCCGGGACCCGCCGTGTAGGCCACGCCACCGAGATCCGACGGTGTCAGACCCGCGTCCTTAAGTGCTTCTCGCACAAGGGGAAGTAGCTTACGGACATGGTCGCGACTGGCCAGCTCGGGCACTACGCCGCCGTACTCGGCGTGCAGGGCGATCTGGCTGAACAAGGCATGGGAAAGCAGGCCGCGGCCCGGCTTCTCCGGGTCCCAGCGCAGCAGGGCGACGCCCGTTTCGTCACAGGACGTTTCCACACCTAACACGGGCTTTGAATTTTTCGAATCGATCACGTTATAATCCACGGCTCACCCGGGTAGACGGGTCAGTTTAAACAAGTGGAGTTTCCATGCCGAGCGTTAAAGTCCGCGAGAACGAGCCGTTTGAGCTTGCCCTTCGCCGCTTCAAGCGTACGTGCGAGAAGGCTGGCGTCCTGGCCGAAACGCGCAAGCGCGAATTTTACGAAAAGCCCACCCAGGAGCGTAAGCGTAAGCGCGCTGCTGCCGTGAAGCGTCACCTCCGCCGTCTGTCTCGCGACACGACGCGCCGGACCCGCATGTACTGATTGCCTCCCCGGCCTCACGGTCGGGTGTTGGATCCGCGGCTGGCGCGTTCGCCCGCTGCCGCCGCAATCAGGCGGAAAACCGAGCCGGCTTCGCCGAAAGGTGGAGCCGGCTTTTCGTCGTCCCGGAGAAATGCCATGAGTCTGAAAGCCAAGATCACCGAAGACATGAAGGCCGCCATGAAGGGCGGCGAGAAAGACCGTCTGGCAGTTATCCGCCTGATGCAGTCCGAGATCAAGCGACGCGAAGTCGACGAGCGGATCGAGCTGGACGATAACCAGGTCCTGGCCGTCCTCGAAAAGATGCAGAAGCAGCGCCGCGACTCGATCGAGCAGTTCGACAAGGCGGGTCGTACCGACCTGTCGACCATCGAGCGCTATGAGATGAGCGTCATCGAGGGTTACCTCCCGGCCAAGCTCACCGACGCCGAGCTGGACGACGTGATCACCGCCGCGATAGCCGAGACGGGTGCGACGACCGCCCGGGATATGGGCAAGGTCGTGGCGCTGGTGAAGGAAAAGGCCGCCGGGCGTGCCGATATGGGCGCGGTGGCCGGTAAGGTTAAGGCCAGACTCGCCTGAGCCAGTACTTGTAGGAGCGCGCCCCGCGCGCGACCCGAGCCCGACGCGGAGTGGGCTTCGCGCGCAGGCGCGCTCCTACATGCCTCGCCGTTTCACGGCGAGCCTACACATTTGTGAGCATGCTCCGCACCGCGGCTGGCAGGACGTTCCTCCGGCGCTCGACGGAGAGATCCCATGCTCAAATACGCCATTATTTTCGGCCTCATCGCCCTGGTCACCGGCGCCCTCGGCTTCAGCCGGATTTCGGGCATCGCCGGCACGATCGCCAAGGTCTGCTTCGCCATCTTCCTGATCCTGTTCGTGATCGCGATCCTGGCGGTCATCGGCGTCTTCCACCTGGCGTTCTGATCGCCCGATAAGGGAATGCGGACTCCATACGGAAGCGGATGCGTGGCATCCTAGGCGACTGATGCGTGGCCGTATTCCCGACAGCTTTATCGATGAACTGCTGACCCGCGTCGACATCGTCGACGTGATCGAGCGGCGCGTCCCGCTGAAGAAGGCGGGGCGCGAATGGACGGCGTGCTGCCCGTTTCACAACGAGCGATCGCCGTCGTTCTACGTCAGCCCGCAGAAGCAGTTTTTCCACTGCTTCGGCTGCGGCGCCCACGGCAGCGCGATCAAGTTCATCATGGACTACGACCGGCTCGAGTTTCCCGACGCGATCGAGGAACTCGCCCAGTCCGCCGGCCTGAAAGTGCCCTACGAGGGCGGCCGTGACGATAAGCCACGGGAAGACCGCAGCGACCTCTACACCCTCCTCGACGAAGCGGCCAGCTTCTACCAGCGCGAGCTGGGCAGCAGCCCCGAGGCGAAGGCCTACGTCGACGGCCGAGGACTGGACGAGGAGATCGTCAAACGCTTTCGCATCGGCTGGGCGCCCGCTGGCTTCGACGGCGTGATGAAGGCGCTGGGCACGAATGACCGTCGGCGCCAGCTGCTCAACGAAGCGGGGATGGTCGCCAGCAACGAGCGCGGCAACAGATACGACCGGTTCCGCGAGCGGGTCATGTTCCCCATCCTGGATCGCCGCGGTCGGGTCATCGCCTTCGGCGGCCGCGTGCTGTCGTCCGAGCAGAGCCCCAAGTACCTCAATTCGCCGGAGACCGCCCTGTTTCACAAGGGCAAGGAACTGTTCGCGCTGTGGCAGGTGAAACAGGCGCACCAGCAGGTCACCCGGATCATGGTGGTCGAGGGCTACATGGACGTCATCGCCCTGCATCAGGCCGGCCTGCCCATCGCCGTCGCCACGCTGGGCACCGCGACCACGCCGGACCACGCGGAAGTCCTGTTCCGTGCCGCCCCCGACGTCTATTTCTGCTTCGACGGTGACCGTGCCGGTAAGGCCGCCGCGTGGCGAGCGCTCGAATCGGTGCTGCCGCGCATGCGCGACGGCCGCCAGGCCCACTTCCTGTTCCTGCCCGACGGGGAGGACCCGGACACCCTGGTCCGCAAGGAAGGCAAGGAAGGCTTCGAGAAGCGCATGAAGGACTCCATGCCGATGTCGGAGTACTTCTTTGAGGAACTGGCCCGGGACGTGGACGTGACCCGCCTCGACGGCCGCGCCCGCCTGGCCGAGCGGGCCCGCCCGCTGATCGCCAAGCTGCCCGATGGCGCCTTCCGCGATCTCATGGGCCAGGAGCTGGAGCGCCGCACCGGCGCCCGTGCCGTACTGGAGCCTGAGCCGCCGGCCCCGCGCCAGGACGCCAACCGCCCCACCAACGTCCAGCGCAGCCTGGTCCGCAGCGCGATCACCCTGCTGCTCGCCCAGCCCGATCTGGCGGCCGAGGTGGAGCCGCCCTACCCGTTTCTCCGCCTCGACCGGCCTGGCGTCGCGCTGCTGGCCGAGTTGCTCGATGTGGCCCGCGCGCGTCCCGGCATCCGCCCGGCCGTGCTGGTCGAGTACTTCATGGAGCGTCCGGAGTACGCCTCGCTGCAGAAGCTGATGTCGGCCGAGGTCATCGGCGAGCCGGAGATGCAGCGTGTGGAGTTCCACGACGCGCTGATTCAGATGGAGCGCCAGGCGACGACACAACGCCGCGAGTATCTGATCTCCCGGGTTCGCGAAGGCGTGCTGGACGACACCGAGAAGGCGGAACTGCGCGTTCTCCTGGCGGCCCGCGCCGCGCCGGCCCGCACGGCGGGCGAATGATGCGGCGCACCGCTCTCATAACACGATCCATGGGATCATCCCCGCCTCGTTCCTCGAAGGGACCGGCCCCAGCCGGCTTTACGCGCCACTGATGGATCTACTCAACGACCTCGTCGATTTTTTCGGAAGGAACGGCTACGCCGCCGTTTTCTTCGCGCTGATGCTTTGTGGCGCGGGTATCCCGCTGCCCGAGGACATCACTCTCGTGGCCGGCGGCATCATCACCGGGCTCGGCTACGGCGACGTCCACACCATGGTGGGCGTCGGCATGGCGGGCGTGCTGTTCGGCGACTCCACGATGTTCCTGCTCGGCCGGCATTTCGGCGGCCGGATCATGAGCTGGCGTGTCGTTGCCCGCCTGCTCACCCCCGAGCGCTATGCGAAAGTGCAGGAGAAGTTCGAGAAGTACGGCAACCGCATGATGTTCGTGGCCCGCTTCCTGCCGGGTATGCGTACCGCGGTGTTCATCACCGCCGGTGCCACTCATCGCGTGGGCTTCTTCCGCTTTCTGCTGCTCGATGGCCTTGCCGCCGCCATCAGCGTGCCGATCTGGGTCTACCTGGGTTACTTCGGCGCGCATAACCACGAATGGCTGTCGATGTGGATTCGTCGCGGGCAGACGGGGATTTACCTGGCCATTGCCGCGGCCTTGATCGGCCTGGGCGTCATCTGGTGGCGAAAGCACAAATCGGCCGACGAGCGCTAAGCCTCCGTAGTGATTCGCGGCGGGTCACCTACAACAAACGGTCTATATCACTGCCTGAATGCAACTGCTAGCGTCCTGATACGCGACGTTCCGTCGCCTTAACCAAGGGAAGGATCCCTGATGAGCAGCGACAGCGACGTCACGAATGCTCAATCCGCCACCATCGACGCGGCTACGTACAGCGCACTCTTCGCCGAGAATGCGAATCTGCTGACGGTGGCAGGAGCCGTCGACGACGAGACGGGCCCGGTGGCTTATCTCAGCGACTTGTTCACGTTGAGCAGCCGGCTCGAAGAGGGCGCCGCCCCCGAAAAAGCCTGCCTGCTCGCGATGCGACGACCAGACCTCCCCGACCTCGCTCTCGATAGCGCGGCGCTCCGTCGGGAATATTCCACGCTCGATCTCGTTAACGAGCTGCTGGAGAAGCGCATTGTCCTGTGCACCGGCAGCTCCACGAGCGTCCAGGAGCGCATGGTCAGTGCCACGACACCCATCGGGCTCCCCTATGACGCGCCATGGAATCGCGTACTCAGCATCCTCCACCTGCGCGGCATCCCGCTATGGCGGGCAGTGCGCCATTCGGATCCGGAGTTCCCGGCATTCGTCGCCACGGAGAAACCCAGTAAAGGCTTGCGCGACGCAGTGACAATGGGCTGCGGCTTCTCTCCAGCCGTGCGCAAGATGTTGATCGGGCCAGCCGTGACGACGGATGCGTCCGCGGCAGCGTTGTTCAGCAAAAAAGCTGGCGCCACCGTTGGCGAACTGAGCGCGGTGAAGACGCTCATGGAAGCCGCGGGACTGAAACGTCGTGATGTACGCCATCTTCTGGCCGTAGACGGCGTTGCCAAGGAAGCCGATGCAGCCACCGCTGTGTCTCTCGCCCGATACGCTCCCGACGGCACGGGCAAGCCGTCCAGCAAAGCGTATGGGGCTGCGTTTATCAATGCAGGCGCCGGCCCCCTATGGATACAACAGCGTGCCGGATCCGCCGACGCCATGGATACGGAAATCGCCGGACTAACAGCGAAGCACATGGATCGCATGCAGCGCCTGCTGCAGGTCCGCACGCGCCTCAACGTTTCGTACGCCGAAGCCGATCTGCTGCTTCGCAGCGCGCTCGCTGCAGAGAAGGCAGCGGCGGATAGCTTACCGACCGAGCAGACGCTACGCGCGCTAGGCCTCTACGGCCATCTGAAAGCCAGCACAGAGATCACCCCGGACGGGTTCGCCGCGCTTATCGGGAACCTCCCCGTCTATGCAGTCGGTCGTACGCCTGCGCTGCTCGACAGCCTGATCAAGGTAACCAACAAGCCGTTCACGGCAGACGACACCGCCGCGTTCGCCACCGCACTGCGCATCGATACCACGTTGCTGGAACAACTGTTGCAACGTGTCGAAGCGGTGCAGAAAACAAGGGCGTGCACGCTGCCAGTGATCTCCGCCTGCTACCGCCTGACGTCGCTACCGCGTCTGCTCGGCCTTAGCATCGAAGAAGGGCTCGCCATGTTGGACCTGCTCGAGCGGCAGACCAACGGTTACAACGCCCAGATCGCGGGTAACCCGTTTATAACCAGCTCGCTGGATGCTTTCGACATCCTCGATGTCATACCGGCCCTCTGGAACGCGGCCGACTGGGCCCGGCAGCACCATCTTTCGTTTATTAAGCTCGAGCCGCTCTGTGACGACACGGCGCCGACCACCGCCACCAACGCCTGGTTGGCGGCTCTTGCCGATGCTGCCCAATCGCTGTCGACCAGTCGGCTGGATACGCTGACGATCAAGAAGCTCATGCGAGACACCGAGGTCGACTACGACCTCGGTGGAAAAGCGTGGAGCGAGGTCCTGAACGAGTTCGTGGACAACAACGGACTGATCCTTCCCGTCGCACAGGCCATGCAGAGTCCAGCCCTGCGTATCAAGCTGTCCGGGCTTCTGACGAAGCTGAAAAAGCGTGACACCGTATCGCCCGTCGAGGACTACGTGTCAAAACTCGGCAATGCGATCGCCGATACCGCCGCGTCTCAGAACGAGGTCGCGAGTCAATTGCTGCGCACGGCATTCGCACTTGACGTCGCCCAGGCCCCGGCCGTCCTGACCTGGGCCGGCGTCAGCGGTTACCAGTTGCTCGGCGACGCCATGATGGCTCTAAACAACCGCGTCGATGGTGCCGCGGACGCAAGCACATTCTCCAGCGACATGACGCAGCGCTGGCATCGGGTTCACCGTATCGCTTCGGTGGTCCGCATGTTCGGTCTCAGCGGCACGTGTCTCGATGGCCTCGTCGCTCATCCGGAATGGTTCAACCTGCGGAGCTCTGACGGCAAGCCGACACATTCGATCAGGCTTGACATGCTCTATCGTTTAAGCCGCTACCGGGACTGGGTGGGAATGCTTGCAACTGGCTTCGACGAGCCAGATGCATTGGCGTACCTGAAGCGCACCCATGAAAAGGAGCCGCCTGCCATTGACGAAGCGGCAGCGAACCTGGCCAGACTGCTTGGCGCCACCCCCACGGAGATCCGCGAGCTCACCAGGAGCATCGGAAAAAAGGCCGTTGCCGGCATCGCGGGAGACGTGGCGGACATCGACTATGTCATGCGTTTGCTGACCTTGCAGCGTGAGCTGGGAATTTCGGTCGCTACGCTGAAGGATCTCAATGACATGAAAGGGACGCCGGACGCGCCGCAGGTCGAGCGCGTGGCTGCGGGCCTGAGTACCACCCTGGACGCCTCCCAGCGTACCGTGCTGGATGGCACGCTCGCGGAAGCCTGGCGCGACGCACTCTGCACGTGGCTTTTGCATTTCGGAAGCTCGCAGCCCGTACCACTGCCGGAGATGGTGCGCCGTGTCGACCTGTCCGCCTACCTGCTCATCGACGTCGAAGTGGGAAGCGAGCCTCGTACGACGCGTGTCGCCGCCGCCATCGCCAGCCTGCAGCAGTACATCCATCGCGTGTATGCGCGCCTGGAGGATGGCTATGCATGGCAGGAACACTTCGTCAGCGAACGCAAGGCGTGGCGCGCCTGGCGCAGCCAGTTCGGCTCATGGCAGACCTATAACACGATGAAGCGCCAGCCATCGGGCTTTCTCGATCCATCCCGCCGGAGCAGCAAATCAAGCCTGTTCGAGGCTTTTGAAAAACTCGTGGGGCAGGGTAAGTTCGCTGCCGACGAGATTCAGACCGCTATGCTGACTTACCTGGCCGGCTTCGAGCGCGTCAGCAATATCCAGCCGCTATCCGCGTATCACGACGGGGTGGATCCTCAGAACGACACGTTTCACTTCATCGGCCGATCAAACGTGGAGCCGGCGGAGTATTACTGGCGCACACTGGACATGTCGATACGGGACACCCGCGGCGCACCCAGCATGCTGGCCTGGGGAGAATGGCAGAAGATCACGCTGCCCGCCACGGGCGTCATCGTGCAGACACCTCTCAACAAGGAAACGAGCGCCAACTTCGGCAACGACCCGCGAACCTCGATCGATGCGGTTCGCCCGGTCGTCATTGCAGGGCGCCGATACGTCGTGTGGCTGGAGCGTGACGGCACCGCCGCGAACTTCGACAACAAGACAAGCGACGTCTATGTCTTCCGGCTGTGTTACGCCTACCTGCAGACCGATGGTCAATGGAGCACGGCCAACGAGCTTATTCGGCTCGACGGCACCGATCCGGCGGGTCGGCCTGAACGGTGCGGTGGCCAACCTGACAAGACCCTGATGAAAACGCTGAGTTACCAACCCCGCATTGTCGTGATGGTGGACGAAAGCGGCCCACGTACGGACGATCCCTGGCTGGTCGCTCTACTGGTCACACGCGATACCGACGTGTCCTGGAAGAAGAAAAAGGCCACTTACGCGCGCAACAGCGATTACTACATCGCCGCAAAGGATCTTCTTCTCGTCGAAACGCGGGAGATCGATACAGACGACCCGGTCGGACGCCCACGCGAGGCAAAGCTCGTCGACCAGTGGAGCAGGATGTTCGACGACCCCAGGGTCATTCAGCATCGATATGTGGGAGCTACCACCATCATACGCGACGAGTTAGCTGGCGAAAGCCAGAACGTCATTGCGGATGAAAAGTTAAATCGGACGTTGACGAAACTTGAAGATGAATGGAGGGCAGAAGCCGAAGCGATTGCGAGCACGGATAAAAAGGATAAAGAAGCTCTTCTTGAGAGTTATATCAAAGGTCCTGTCTCAGAACCTCTTCACATTCCTTTTATCAAATTAGATCCCGCGGCGAACGGGGATCGGATACGTGTCTCGTACGGGATAGAAGGGAACATGGCGTTACCGTCTTTACCTAGCGATATGCCGTCTACCGACAGCTACGATACCAACCTCTGGCTCTCACCGTCGAAGCCTGGCTACCTCCAGCTGAGAAGATACAGCAGAGCACCCGGCAAAACGGCCGAATTGACTTTCTCGGACGGATCGAGCCGCTCACTTTCCTTCGCAAAGTGGTCCGGTAACTTTGGTTACTATTCTTACCAGGAAGCAAAAAGCTTGCTGGGCTCGGTAAGTGTCTATAACCGGGACTTCCGGTATTCGATGGGGCGGTGGGAGTGGAACTTTCCAACCTCCGGGATTGCTTTGGCTGACACGCTCGTTCGCGTTACCGATAGTAAGGGTGCGGAACTTGCCCAATTCGTATGTAAGGCTGGTGATGGTCCCGCCGCTTTGACGAGTGAACTATTCGTGGAGCGAAGCAAGCTCAACGATCCATTCGAAATCACGGTGACGCTCAGCCGCCTGAAGCCCGAGTCGGAACCATATGCCACGCGAACTGCGCGCCTGGCGATTGTCGACCTGCTGGCGGACGAGCTTCAACCCGACGATGGTGTGCCGTCGGTCGTCATGCGATGCAATGCGTCCCGCATGCATAGCCTGGACTTCACCGAGGCGAATCGTAAGGCGCAAGGAGGGAGCACGCTGCCACCGACAGCGATTCCCCTCAGCACCCTTTTCGGCAAGCGCCTCGTTGCCTTAGCCACACACTCCGTTCAGCGCGTGCTCGCCTGGAGCACGCAAACGATGGAAGAGCCTGGCGCGACCAGCGATGCCTCGTCGTCGCCTATCGACTTCGGTGGTTGCAACGGCGTGTATTTCTGGGAGCTCTTCTTCCACGTCCCATGGCTGGTCGCATGGCGTCTTCGCGAAACAAGGCAATTCCGTCTCGCTGAGGAATGGTGTACGAGGCACCTGTTCGATCCGCAGCGCGGTTTGCCTGATGGCGGTAATGGTATGTCGAGGTACTGGAATGCCGTGCCGCTCACCCTCAAGGGCGGTGCGCTCGCCAGCCAGACCTATGTGCAGGATCCGGACGCATTGGCCGACTTTAACTTCGACCACTATCGTCGCGCGACGTTCCTTTTCCTCGTCGACCTATGGCTCGCCGAAGGCGACAGTTTCTACCGACAAATGACGCGCGACGCACTGGTGGAAGCGTGGCTGTGTTACGAGAAGGCAATGCGTCTTATCGGTCGGCTACCGGAACCGTTAGCCCCGGAGCGGTGGCAGGTAACCGAACTGAAGTCGCTGTCGATGGAAGCCCTGCATGCCTCGCCAGACCGGCGGATCACGCAGGCTCACCGGAATCTCGTACGTCGCATGGACAACCTACGCCATGGCTTGACCCTCGACGGCAAACCCGGGTTACTTCCCCTGTACGCGGGCGAGACCTCACTCAATTACCTGCTCAATCCGCGCACGGGCTCATCGAGCCAGGGCAGACCATCCCGGACGCTGACCGCGCCGGGCTACCGATATGGCGAGATCATGCCCAAGGCCCGGGAGGCGGCGGCTTGGTTGACGGAGATGGGCCAGCAACTGTTCCACGTGTATGAGGCGGAGTTCGACGCCGACCTGGCGGTCATGCAGCAGAAGAACCTTATCGATCTTCACCGCTTCACCATCAATCTTCAGAACAACGGGCTCACGTCCGCACGAGCCGAGCGACTAAAGCTTGAGCGCGGTCGTGACCTTCTCCTCGAGCGCAAGAAGCATTTCGAACAGTTGGTGGACAATGGCCTTTACCACAACGAGGCCGCTGGCTTCGTGCTCGGCACGACGGCCGGTTTCTTGCGCACCCAGGCTGGGGTGTTCGGCAGCGTCGAGAAAGGGAGCGAAGTCTATCCGACCATCTTCGGGGTGGCCTCAGGGGGTGCTAAGCCAGGAGCCATCGCCGGCGCAGTGAGCCAGGCCGTGAAATACGCGGCCGACATGATGGACGTGGCGGCGCAGGCGGCTTTCAAAGAGGCCGAGTTCGCTCGCCGCACGGCGGAATGGAAATTTGAGATTGCGACCGCCAAGGCCGAGTTGTCGGTCTGCGACAGCGAGATAGCGGTGCAGGACCTTGCGGTGGCGGCGGCGGGTCTTGCGCTGGAGGAAGCCCAGACCAAGCTGCGCCTCATGGATGAGGAATACGTATTCATGACGACTGGCTTCGCCATCGGGCCGACCTATCATTGGATGATCTCCCAACTGACATCGATTTATTCGATGGCATATGACGCGGTCTTCGCGCTGTGCCTGGATGCGGAGGCTGCTTACCAACGCGACACGGGCGATTTCACCAGCGAGTTTGTCAGTTCCGCAGCGTGGTCCGACAAGTGGAAAGGCATGCTGGCCGGCGAATCGTTTCAACGCGACCTGTTGATGATCGACTCCGCTTACCTTCGCAAAAACGAGCGGCGGATACTGATGGAGCGAGATATATCGCTTGCGGGGCTGAAGGGTGGCGATGACGTGACGGCGCTGCGCCAGGGACTGTCCGGCAGGGGCTTCGTGTTCTCGCTGCCGTCGCTGTTGTTCGATCAGGATTATCCGGGACATTACCTGCGCCAGATCCAGCATGTTTCGGTCACGCTCGTCCTGAATGGCGTGGACGCCGTCGAGCCCACGTGCCACGTACCCGCTTTACTCACACAGATCAGCAGCACCATTCTTACTGAGGCGGACACGAAGGCACTCGAACGCCTCTACAAACCCGAGACCGGCACACACGAGGCGCTACGCACCTCTGTGCGGGCCAATCAGCAGACCGCGGTGTCGACACGGACCGCCGACGCGCTGACGGCGGAAGGTGAGAGCGTGCTGGCCTCGCTGCTTTTTGACGATTGCCGGCTACTGCCCTTCGAAGGCACGGGCGCCATCTCAACATGGCGACTGGAGCTGCCCGGCATCAAGACCGGGTGGGAGACGGTGCTGGGCAAAGGCGCCTCGCGACTCACCGACGTCATTTTCCGCGTCAAGTACACGGCTCGTGATGGGGGAGCCGCATTCGCGGCCGCAGCCAGCGCCCTTGCGAACACACCCGGCAGCAAGGTTCTGGGCCGATCTCCGCTGGCCAGCCCGGTGGCGACATATCAGGAGAATCCAGCCGAGATCGACCCAGCGATAGCTGTGGCTTTCTTTAAGAACTTCTACGAGATCATCGTTGGCACCACGAAGTTCGGTCCCCAGGCCAAGGCTGCCAGTGTTGCCGCTTACTACCGAAAATCCATGCCGGATGCCATTGCGAACGATACGACGCTGGCCATCCTCGGCTCGTTAACGTCGCGCGTTACTGGGCAATACGCCATCTTCGATATCGTCCTGGCCATGGTAAGCGAGGACGGGAAGTTGCTGGACGAAGCTTCGACCGATACCAGGAAAGGGGTATACGACCGCGTTGTCGTGGACATCTCCGGTGCGGAGTGGAAAATCACCGAGCACGCTCGTTCGAATCATCCCCTTGACGAATGACCCGAAGCCGATCGTGAACACTGGCGGTACCACGTCACGGCGTGGATACCGCTCACGCCCCGACCGACACTTCGGCGAACAACCAGTCGCGAAAGACCATCGTCTCCTCGCGCGACGCCGCATCGCGCGACACCGCCAGGTAATACGTGTGCTGCAATGGCAGCTCGATCCGGAACGGCTCGACCAGTCGCCCGGCGGCGAGGTCATATGCGACCAGCAGTTCCTGCGCCAGCGCCACGCCCTGCCCCTCGATCGCCGCCTGCAGCATCATCGTGCCGTCACCAAAGCCCATGTCGCGCGCGATGGCTCCGGGCTCGATCCCCGCGCGCTCGAACCACTGATCCCAGCTCGCCGCGGCCGCCGAGCGGCGATTGGACCGCTCATGCAACAGCATCTGGTCGAGCAGCGAGGCAGGCTCCCCGACACGAGCCGCCACAGCGGGCGAACACACCGGCGTGTAGCCGCTGCTCGCCAGGATGACCTGCTCGAGACCCTCGCCCAGCCGATCGTCGATCGCGAGGTCCCAGCCACCCTCCTCGGCACCGTCCGTCACGACCTCGACAGCGATCCCGGGATGCCTTCCGAAAAATCGGAACAACCTCGGCACCAGCCATTTCGTACCGAACGTGGGCGGCACCGAGACCCTCAACGAGGCCGGACGCTCCCCCATCACCTGGTCCGTAGCATGTTGCAGCGCACGAAACGCGTCACGAACGCGGGGAAAATAATTCTCACCGGCCACCGTCAGCGACAGCCGATTGTTGCTCCGCACAAATAACGGCGTACCGAGATACGACTCCAGCAATTTGACCTGGGCGCTCACCGCGGCCGCCGTCAGAGAGAGTTCTTCACCGGCCTTGGTGAAGCTCAAATGCTGCGCTGCAAGTTCGAAGACGCGCACGGCATTGAGGGGTAGGGAGCGCTTCATTGCGAAGTCATCAAATTTTTTTTGGGGAAGACCCCGACAAATTCTAGTTTGCCTGCCTCGTTCGCGAACGCCAAGAATCCGTGGCGCTCTTCCCACGGACACTCGATGAACATCCTCACCATCGACACAGGCACGACCAACACGCGAGTCACCGTCTGGCAGGACGGCAAGGTCGTTGGACACGGTGCCCGGCAGGTCGGCGTACGCGACACCGCCATTACCGGCAATACGCGCAAGCTGGAGGAAGGCGTCCGCGAGACCATCGCCGAAGCTCTCGCCAACGCGAAGCTCGAAGCCGGCGACATCGGCCGCGTACTCGCCTCAGGCATGATCACCTCCAATGTCGGGCTCTGCGAGATTCCGCACGTACCGGCACCGGCGAGCATCGACGACCTGGCAAAGGCCATGCGCGAGTCGCTGCTCGAAAACGTATGGCACGCGCCGATCTGGTTCGTGCCGGGTGTGCGTAACGCCGTCGACCACATCGGCCTGCACAACTGCGAGGCGATGGACATGATGCGCGGCGAGGAGACCGAATCCTTCGCGCTGGTCGAACGTCTGGGCCTCGACGAACCCACGGTCATCGTGCTGCCGGGCTCGCACTCGAAGTTCGTCAGTATCGACAAGAACGGGCGCATCGACGGCTGCGTCACGACGCTGGCCGGTGAGCTGCTGCACGTGATCTCGCACGACACGATTCTGGCCGGCTCGCTGAAGGAAGGCTTCGCCAAACGCATCGATCCGGAAATGCTGCTGGCGGGTGCCGCTTCGGCGAACAAGATCGGCCTGGGCCGTGCGTGCTTCAGCGTGCGTATCCTCGATCAGTTCGCGGTGTACGACGCCAACGCGCGCGCCAACTTCCTGCTGGGCGCGGTGCTGGGTTCCGACCTGCTCACCCTCAAGAATTCCAGCGCGATCCGGATGAGTCCGGGTACGCGCTTTGTCGTCAGTGGCAAGCCGATCCTGCGCGAGGCGATCGCGCGGCTGGTCGAAGGCGACGACTTTTTCTCCGGCACCGTGACGGTGCTGGGCGACGACGACCAACGCGATCTAGCGGGAGCCGGCGCGATCGCCGTGGCCCGTCGCCGTGGGCTGGTCGACCATGAGTAATCCGAGGAGGGAACGCATGAAAACGAAAATCGCACTGGGCCTACGTGTCCTGGCTGTCGCACTCGCTATCGGCTCGGCACCGGCATTCGCTGCCGACGAGCCGGTCAAAATCGGTTTCGTGGTGAAACAGCCCGAGGAGCCCTGGTTCCAGGACGAGTGGAAGTACGCCGAACAGGCCGCCAAGGAAAAAGGCTTCACCCTGGTCAAGATCGCCGCGCCCGATGGCGGGCAGGTGCTCACCGCCATCGACAACCTGAAGTCCCAGCATGCGCAGGGCTTCGTCATCTGTACGCCGGACGTCAAGCTCGGGCCGTCGATCGTCGCCAAGGCCAGGATCGACAAGCTCAAGCTGATGACCGTCGACGATCGCCTCGTCGACGGTTCGGGCAAGCCGATCGAATCCGTGCCGCACATGGGCATCTCGGCGACCAAGATCGGTGAGCAGGTCGGTCAGGCGATCTCCGACGAGATGAAGAAGCGTGGCTGGAAGCCGGAAGATACCGGCGCGCTGCGTATTTCGTACGACCAGCTGCCGACCGCCAAGGACCGCACGGACGGCGCGATCGCCGCGCTCACCGCCGCGGGTTTCCCGAAGGCCAACGTGATCAACGCGCCGCAAGCCAAGACCGATACGGAGAACGCGTTCAACGCGGCCAACATCGCCATCACGCAGAACCCGAAGTTCAAGCACTGGGTCGCGTTCGGCCTGAACGACGAAGCCGTACTCGGTGCCGTACGTGCCGCCGAAGGTCGTAACTTCCGTGCCGACAACATGATCGGCGTGGGTATCGGCGGCAGCAAGTCGGCACTCAACGAGTTTGCCAAGGCCCAGCCGACCGGCTTCTTCGGCAGCGTACTGATCAGCCCGAAGCGTCATGGCTATGAGACCTCGGTGAACATGTACGAATGGATCAAGAACGACAAGGCCCCGCCGCCGCTCACGCTGACCACCGGCAAGCTGGTCACGCGCGCCAACGTGACGGAAGTCCGCAAGGAAATGGGTCTCTGATGATGAGCGACGCGCCACGCCTGGAATTTCGCCACATCGGGAAAACGTTCCCGGGCGTGCGCGCGCTCGGCGACGTGGGTTTCGCCGTGCGTGCCGGCACCGTTCACGGACTGCTCGGCGAGAACGGTGCCGGCAAGTCGACGATGATGAAAATTCTCGGCGGGGAATACATCCCCGACGAGGGTGAGGTGGCGATCGACGGTCAGGTCATGCATTTCCGCAAGGCCGCCGACGCTATCGACGCCGGTGTCGCCGTGATCCACCAGGAACTCCAGTACGTCCCGGAGCTCTCGGTCATGGAGAACCTGCTGCTCGGTCGGCTGCCCACGCGTTTCGGGCTGGTCGACCGGCGCAAGGCGCTGGCCTGGACGCGTGAGCGCCTCGACGCACTCGGTGTCGACCTCGACCCGCGTGCGAAGCTGAAACAGCTGTCGATCGGTCAGCGGCAGATGGTCGAGATCGTCAAGGCGATCCTTCGCGATGCGAAGATCCTCGCCCTCGACGAGCCCACCAGCTCGCTGTCGCACCGCGAGACCGAGGTGCTGTTCCGCCTGGTCAACGACCTGCGTGCGCAGGGCAAGGCCATGATCTACATCTCGCATCGCCTCGATGAGATTTTCGAGCTTTGCGATGCCGCCACGATCTTCCGCGACGGCCGCAAGGTCGCCGACTTCGACACGCTCGAAGGCGTCACCCGCGACCAGCTCGTGCAGCGCATGGTGGGTCGCGAGATCAGCGATATCTTCGGCTATCGCCCCCGTGCGCACGGCAAGGTGCGTCTCGACGTCAAGGCCGTCACCGGCCGCGCCGTGCAGCTGCCCGTGAGCTTCGAGGTGAAGGCCGGCGAGATCGTCGGTTTCTTCGGCTTGGTCGGCGCGGGTCGCAGTGAGGTGATGCGCGTGATCTACGGTGCGGATCGCCGCACCGCCGGGGAGGTCACGGTGGACGGGCGTGCGGTGAAACCATCGCATGTGCGCGACGCCATTCGTCACGGCCTGGTGTTCTGCCCCGAGGACCGCAAGGAAGACGGCATCATCGGCGTACGCTCGGTATCCGAAAACATCAACATCAGCGCGCGACGCAACCATCTCACGGCGGGGCTGTTCGTCAACGACCGCAATGAGGCACGCACCGCCGACACTTTTATCGATCGCCTGCGCATCCGTACGCCGCATCGTCGGCAGGAGATCCGCCTGCTCTCGGGCGGCAATCAGCAGAAAGCCGTGCTGTCGCGCTGGCTGGCCGAGAAAGACCTCCGCGTACTCATCGTCGACGAACCCACCCGCGGTATCGACGTCGGCGCCAAGAACGAAATCTACAACGTGCTTTACGAACTGGCCGACCGTGGCGTCGCCGTGGTGATGATCTCGAGCGAGCTTCCCGAAGTTCTCGGCGTCTCCGACCGCGTCGTCACCATGTGCCGCGGCCGCATCACCGCACAGTTCGACCGCGCCCAGGCGAATGAGGAGAACGTCCTCGCCGCCGCGCTCAATGAAGGCGCCAGCGCCATTCCGACGAGGACCGTTTCACCATGACCGAACCCAACGCCGCCGCCATCGGCGCGACGCGCGAAACACGCGACGACCGCCGCCGCGCCCTGCTCTGGCAGGCCATCGACGACTACAGCCTGATCGGTATCTTCATCGTGCTGTTCGGGGTGCTGAGCGTCACCGTGCAGTACTTCTTCTCGTGGGACAACATCGTCGGCCTGGCCTTGTCCGTCTCACAGATCGGCATGGTCGCCTGCACCATGATGTTCTGCCTGGCCTCGCGGGACTTCGATCTTTCGGTCGGTTCCACGGTGGCTTTCGCCGGCGTGTTCTGCGCCATCGTCTCCAACGCCACCGGCAGCGTCACACTGGGTATCGGCGCGAGCCTGCTGGCCGGTGCGTTCATCGGCTTCATCAACGGCGCGGTCATCGCCAAGCTGAAGATCAACGCGCTGATCACGACGCTGGCGACGATGGAGATCGTCCGCGGTCTGGCCTTCATCTCATCTTCGGGCCAGGCGGTCGGCGTCACCAGCGAAGCGTTCTTCACCCTGGGCAGCGCGGAGCTGTTCGGTCTGCCCGTACCGGTGTGGGTCACGCTGGGCTGCTTCGTCCTCTTCGGTGTACTGCTCAACAAGACGATCTACGGCCGCAATACGCTGGCCATCGGTGGCAATCCCGATGCCGCGCGTCTTGCCGGTGTGCCGGTGGACCGCGTGCGGATCCTGATCTTCCTGATTCAGGGCCTGGTCGCCGCACTGGCCGGCATCATCCTCGCTTCGCGCATGACCAGCGGTCAGCCCAATGCGGGTGAGGGCTTCGAGCTCAACGTGATTTCGGCCTGCGTGCTGGGCGGCGTGTCGCTCATGGGCGGCCGGGCAAGCATCAGCGGCGTGCTCGTTGGCGTTCTCATCATGGGAACTGTGCAGAATGCGATGAGTCTGATGAACATCGACGCCTTCTACCAGTATCTGGTCCGCGGCACGATCCTCCTGATCGCCGTCCTCGTGGACCAGCTCAAGAACCGCAGGCAAACCCGCTGATGACCGATTCGTTCAAACCCTTGTCCCCGCAGCGTCAGGCCCATGGCGAGGGCGTGATTTGGGACGACCTGATGGGACTGGTCCGCTGGACCGACATCTCCGCGTCAACGATCTACGACTACGACCCTGCGACGGGCGTGGTGCGCGAGCACGTGCTCCCCGCCCGCGTCTGTTGCTTCGCCCTGACCCATGAGCCGGGCGTACTGCTGCTGGCACTGGAGAAGCAGCTGGCGCGCTTCGATACGCGCGACGGCAAGCTGCACGTACTCGAGGACATCGAGGCGGATATCGCTGGCACCCGCGCCAACGACGGTCGCTGCGACCGGGGTGGCAACTTCATCTTCGGCACGCTCAACGAGCGCGGCCCCGAGCAGATCGCCTCGTTCTGGCGTTACACGCCGGCGGGCGGGCTCAGCCGCCTGTCGCTGCCCAAGGCCGCCATCACCAACAGCATCTGTTTCAGCCCCGACGGCGAGACGATGTATTTCACCGATTCGCCGACGGCACGGATCATGGCCTGCGACTACGACGACAGCACGGGTGAGGTCGACCGCATCCGTGGGTTCGCCGAGCTCGGCGCCGGTCACGAGCCGGACGGCTCGACCATCGATGCGGAAGGCTATCTGTGGAATGCGCAGTGGGCGGCGTCCCGCGTGGTGCGCTACGCACCCGACGGTCGAGTGGATGCCACCATCGACCTGCCCGCACGCCAGCCCAGCTGCGTGAGCTTCGCCGGTGCCGAGCTGGACCGGATGGTGATCACGTCCGCGTACAAGGGTCTCGACGAGGCCGTACTGAAAGACGAGCCGCTCAACGGTGCGATCTTCATCGGCACGCCCCCGCGCGGTCGCGGTCTTCCCGAAGCCCGCTACGGGCACAAGGTCATCACGTGAGCGCTGTCATGACCGCGGACCCGCGCACGACGCCGCTTCCCCGCCTGTCTGGGAAGGTCGCCATCGTGACAGGTGCGACGCAGGGCATCGGTGCGGCGACGGCTCGATTGTTCGCGGCGCATGGGGCGAAGGTCGTGCTCAATGTGCTCGAGGACAACGCGCAGGCACGTGAGACGCTTACATCGCTGAACACCGACGACGCGATGCTTTTTCAGGCCGATATCACCGACGGGGAGGCCATCACGCGCATGGTGGCCGCCGCGACGGAGCGCTTCGGCGCGCCCGACGTACTGATCAACAACGCGGGTATCAACGTCTTCAACGAGCCGCTGTCGCTCACCGATGACGAGTGGGCCCGCTGCTTCGAGGTGGACCTGAAAGGCGCGTGGAACTGTGCCAGGGCCGTTCTGCCGGGCATGCTGTCGCTTGGTCGCGGCAGCATCGTCAACATCGCCTCGGTGCATGGGCACAAGATCATTCCGCACTGCTTCCCCTACCCCGTCGCCAAGCATGGCCTCATCGGCCTGACCAAGGCACTCGGTATCGAGTACGCGCCGCACAACATCAGGGTCAACTCGATCTCGCCCGGCCTGGTCCTCACCGCGATCGCGGAAGCCGGCTTTGCCGCCGCCGCCGATCCGGCGGCCGAGCGCCGCAAGCAGACCGATATCCTGCCCAATAAGCGCATCGGCGAACCGCTGGAGATCGCCTATACGGCGCTGTTCCTCGCTTCCGATGAGGCCCGCTACATCAATGCCGCTGACATCCGCATCGACGGCGGTCGTTCGCAGCTTTACCACGAGTAATCGTCATGGCCTGGCCTACCGCTCTTCCCCTTATCGCGATCCTGCGCGGCATCACTCCCGACGAGGTCGTCGACCACGTCGAGGCGCTGATCGAAGCCGGTTTCGATGCGATCGAGATTCCGCTCAATTCCCTGGACTGGCGACGCAGCATCCCGCTGGCCGTCCAGGCGGCCGGCAAGCGTGCACTGGTGGGCGCGGGGACCGTGCTGTCGCCCGAGCTGGCATCCGAAGTGGCCGATCTGGGCGGCCATCTGATGGTCACGCCCAATACGGATCCGGCGACCATCCGCAAGGCGCGCGAACGCAACCTCTACACGGCGATCGGTTTCATGACGCCGAGCGAGGCATTCGCAGCCCTCGCCGCCGGAGCGCAGTCGCTGAAGCTGTTCCCGTCGACCAACCTCGGACCGTCGTACATCAAGGCGATTCGTGCCGTGCTGCCACCCGATGTGCCGCTGCTGGCGGTGGGTGGGGTCACACCCGATAATCTCGGACAGTTTCTCGACGCCGGTTGCATCGGCGCGGGTCTGGGCGGCGACCTGTATAAACCAGGACAGCCCGTCTCCCGCACGCGCGACCAGGCCGCCGCCTTCGTCAAAGCCTATCGTTCGGTCTGAGCATGAAAGTCACCAAGATCACCACCTATCGCGTTCCGCCTCGCTGGATGTTCCTCAAGATGGAGACCGACGAAGGCGTCGTCGGCTGGGGCGAGCCCGTGGTGGAAGGCCGCGCGCGCACCGTCGAGGCCGCCGTGCAGGAGCTGTCCGAATTCGTCATCGGACAGGATCCCGCGCGCATCAACGACATCTGGCAGGCGATGTATCGCGGCGGCTTCTACCGCGGCGGCGCCGTCTTCATGAGCGCCATCGCCGGCATCGACCAGGCGCTCTGGGACATCAAGGGCAAGGTGCTCGATGCCCCGGTCTACGAACTGCTCGGTGGGCGCGTGCGCGATCGCATGAAGACCTATTGCTGGGTCGGCGGCGATCGCCCGGCGGACGTCATCGCGCAGATTCGTGAACGCCTGACCCATGGCTTCGACACGTTCAAGATGAACGGTTGCGAAGAAATGGCGATCATCGACTCGAGCAAGGCGGTGGATGCCGCGGTCGCCCGTGTCGCCGAGATCCGCGAGGCCTTCGGTAACACCATCGAGTTCGGTCTCGATTTCCACGGTCGCGTCTCCGCGCCGATGGCCAAGGTGCTGGTGAAGGAACTGGAGCCGTTCCGCCCCCTCTTCATCGAAGAGCCGGTGCTGGCCGAACTTGCCGAGTACTACCCGCGCATCGCCGAACAGACGTCCATTCCGCTCGCGGCGGGTGAGCGCATGTACTCGCGTTACGAGTTCAAGCATGTCCTCGAGCGCGGCGGCATTTCGATCCTGCAGCCCGATCTGTCACACGCGGGCGGGATCACCGAGTGCGTGAAGATCGCCGCCATGGCCGAGGCCTATGATGTGGCGCTCGCCCCGCACTGCCCGCTGGGCCCGATCGCCCTGGCCGCATGCCTGCACGTGGACTTCGTCAGCTGGAACGCCACGCTGCAGGAACAGAGCATGGGCATCCACTACAACAAGGGTGGCGAGGTGCTCGACTACGTCCGCAACAAGGATGCGCTGAAGCTGGACGACGGCGGTTACGCGCAGCCGTTCACCGGTCCGGGTCTGGGTATCGACGTGGACGAGGAGCGGATCATCGAACGCAGCCGCGAGGCCGCGGAGTGGCGGAATCCGCTGTGGCGGCATAAGGATGGGTCGGTCGCCGAATGGTAAGCCATTGCGCGAATTGACGTTTCTGAGATTATCCATAATTATTCAAGTTTGAATAATTATGGATAACTGGTATGGGCCTGTCGTTCGAACTGCCGTACTTCCCCCGGAAAGGACTCGTTGAGGACGTCCTTCAGATCCTGACCAGCGGACTGAAGCAAGGGGTGACGCTGTTTGCCCCTCGACGGCAGGGTAAGACTTCCTTCGTCCGGCACGAGCTCATCCCGGCTGCTCATGAGCTCGGCTGGAAGACGCTGTATATCGATCTCTGGAGGCGAAGAGGCGAGCCGGAACTTGCGCTCGTCGAGGGCTTGGAGGCTTTCCTCGAGGCAAGACGCAGCGGCTGGAAGCGACGTCTACGTTTCAGGCAGCTTCGCGCCAAGGCGAGCGCCGGCGCCGCCGAAGTCGAATCGACACTCGAGCCCGTGAGTTTCACGCCCGATGCCGTTCTGGAGAACAGGCTCGACTTCGCCCTGTCCGCGCTCGCGGAGAAAGACGTCACCCTCCTCGTGCTCGACGAGGTCCAGGCGCTGGCCGGAGCAAAGCGCGAAGACTTCGTCGCGGCACTACGGACGGTCATCCAGAAACTGCAAGGGCGACTACTGGTGTTTTACACGGGATCCTCCCGCGAGGGTTTGAACCATATGTTCCGCCAGCAAAGAGCGCCACTGTTCGCGTCTGCGATGCCCGTACAGCTGCCCGACCTTGGCGACGACTTCATCGAAGACCGAATGGTTTTTCTCGCGGAACGTACCCGCGCCCGGATCGACGAGGCGGCGCTCAGAAACGCGTTCGAACGCCTTGGCCGGACGCCCGAGTTCCTCAACGAAGTGATCCTGCACCTGTTGATCGCGGGCAACGGCGATATCGATGCCGCGATGGCGAAGTGGATGCAGTCGCACACGGAGGCGGGTGCGGGCGCGCTGCTCGAAGAATTGCGACCACTCGAACTCGCCTTGATGAACATGCTCGCGCAACCCGGTCACCCATCGGTATACAGCACCGAATCCGTCGCCTGGCTGAGCCGCTGGCCTGACATCGACGCGAGCCTGACGACTGCGAAGATCCAGGCTGCGCTGAAGCGACTGACCAGAATGGAACTCGTCGCACCCACGGGCAGGCAAGGTGACTATGAAATCGAAGATCGTGCCGTGCTGCTACACCTCCGCGCAGGCACGTGAACGTGAGGCCGAAGATGTCGCGCGCGGGGCGCGCTCCTACCTGAGAGAGCGCGGCTCGATGACCCGGACCTCGCCCAGGCCCAGCCCGTCCAGGCGGTAGTCGCCGATCGCCTCGCGGATAAGCCGCAAGGTGGGGAGGCCTACCGCCGCCGTCATCCGCCGCACCTGGCGATTACGCCCTTCGCGCAGCACGATCCGCAACCATCCGTCCGGCACGGTCTTGCGAAAACGCACCGGCGGATCGCGCGGCCACAGCCACTCCGGCTCGTCTATCGCCTCGACCCCCGCCGGTAGCGTCGGCCCGTCGTTGAGCGTTACGCCGCGACGCAGGCGCTCGAGGGCTTCCGCGGAGGGCACACCCTCGACCTGCACGACGTACGTCTTCGGCTGCTTGTGCTTCGGGTCGGCCAGGCGATGCTGCAACTTACCGTCATCGGTCAAAAGCAGCAGGCCTTCGCTGTCGTGGTCCAGTCGCCCCGCCGCGTAGACTCCCTTCTGCGGCACGAAGTCGGCCAGCGTGCGCCGGCCGGCTTCGTCGGTGAACTGACAGAGCACCCCATAGGGCTTGTTGAGCGCGACCAGCACCTTACTTCGCGGAAGCGGGCTTCACGAAGCGCAGCGTCATGCGATCGGACTCGCCGATCGCCGCCCACTTCGCCTTGTCCGTCTCGCCCATGTCGTAGGTCGGCGGCAGCGTCCAGACGCCCTTGGGATGGTTGTGGTCATCCTTCGGATTGGCGTTGATCTCGCTCTGCGCGTCCAGCTTGAAGCCGGCATCGGTGGCGAGCTTGATCACGTAGTCGGTCGGCAGGTAGCCGGAGTTGACCACGTCGTCGAGCTTCTTGCCCGCGTCGGCGCGATGGTCTTCGACGCCGAGCACGCCGCCGGGCTTGAGCACCGTGAAGAACGACTTGAACATCGCTTCGGCACTGCCATCGGCGGCCCAGTTATGCACGTTGCGGAAGGTCAGCACCATGTCGGCCGATCCCGGCGCGCCCAGCACAGGGGCCTTGTGGTTGAACTCCACGATCTTTGCCGTGCTGTACTGTGCCGGGGCGAACGAGAACTTCTTCTGCATCGAGGCCACGCCCTTGGAGCCGGTCTCGATCGCGCCGATGTAGTGGCCGCTGTCGTGCAGGTACGGCGCCAGGATCTCGGTGAACCAGCCACCCGACGGCCAGATTTCGATCACGGTCATGTCCGGACGGATACCGAAGAACGTCAGCATCTGCTTCGGATGACGGTAGACGTCGCGCGCCTTGTTCTCCGGCGAACGCCAGCTGCCGGCGATCGCCTTGTCGAGCTGGGCCGAGCTGAGCTGACCGGCGCTGGCCGGCGGCGTGGTCTGGGCAGGCTGGTCGACGTCGGCGGCCAGCGCGGTGTGCGAGAGGGCCAGACCGAGCAGTCCAGCGCAGGCGAATGCGAGCTTCTTCATGGCGACACCGGGTGTTTGTGGGAATGTGGCCGGGAAGGCTAGCACGGCGATCCGGCCCTGCCACCTGCCTTTCCGTTCGTCTGCGGCGGACCGGTGAAAGCGCGAAAACATCCGTGCCGTTACACTGGGCGCCTTCTGCATTGCAGCATTTGTTCCGCAGGGATCCTCACACATGCGCTCTTTCCCCCTTCGCCCGCTCGCCGCTGGCGTACTCCTCGCGCTGGCCGGCAACGCCGCCGCACAGGAAGCCACGCTGGCACCGGTCGTGGTCACGGCCACCCGTACCGCCCAGTCTCCCTACGATATTCCGGCGGCGATCGACGTGGTGACGACGCCTCCCGATGGCTCGCTGGACGTGAATCTCTCGGAGCGCGTGCAATCCATTCCCGGCATTATCGCCCGTGACCGCCAGAACTACGCGCAGGACGCCCAGGTGTCGATTCGCGGCTTCGGCGCGCGTTCCACCTTCGGCATCCGCGGCATTCGCCTGTACACCGACGGCATTCCGGCGACCATGCCGGACGGCCAGGGCCAGGTGTCGCACTTCAACCTCGATTCCTCCGACCGGATCGAAGTCTTGCGCGGGCCGTTCTCGGCCCTCTACGGCAATGCGTCGGGCGGCGTCGTGCAGATCTTCACCGCCGACGGTACCGAGACCCCGGAGCTGCGCTTCGGTGTGGCCGGCGGCAGCAACGGCAACTTCCGCAGCTCGGTCAACGCGCGCGGCACCGAAGGCCCGGTGGACTACAACATCGACTTCAGCCATTTCCGCACCAGCGGCTATCGCGATCACAGCGCCGCGCGCCGCGAGTCCGGCAACGCGAAGATCGGCTGGAAGATCGACGACGACAGCAAGCTGACGCTGGTCGTGAACACCGTCGACGTGCCGGATGCGCAGGATCCGCTCGGTCTGACCCGGGCCCAGGTGAAAGCCGACCCGCAGCAGGTCGCCTCGGTCGCGGAGACGTACAACACGCGCAAGTCGACCGATCAGCAGCAGGCCGGTCTGATCTGGGACCAGCGCATCGACAGCGCGAACAGCCTGCGCGTCATGGGCTATTACGGCCAGCGCAGCGTCACCCAGTACCTGTCGATTCCCAAGGCGACGCAGGCGGCTCAGCCAGGCAACTCCGGCGGCGTCGTCGACCTGGATAACGAATACGGCGGCGGCGACGCGCGGTGGACCTGGAGCGACACGCTGGCCGGCCGGCCCTTCGAGGTCGCCGGTGGCATCAGCTACGACAACCAGGAACAGCATCGCCAGGGTTACAACAACTACATCGGCAATTCCCTCGGCGTACAGGGCGCGAAACGTCGCGACGAGATCGACCGCGTGTTCGACTTCGACCAGTACGCACAGGCCACGTGGCGTGTCGCCGAGGACTGGAGTCTGATGGGCGGCCTGCGCCACAGCGAGGTGCGCTTCCGCTCGACGGATCGATACATCGCCGCGGGGAACCCGGATGACAGCGGCACGACGAAGTACAGCGCGACCACGCCGGCTTTCGGTGTGATGTGGCGTGCGGCGCCGTGGGCACATGTGTACGCGAACTGGGGTCGCGGCTTCGAGACGCCGACCTTCTCCGAGCTCGGTTATCGCGCCGATGGCGGTGCGGGTCTCGCCTTCGACCTGAAGCCCTCGCGTTCGCACAACGGCGAAGTCGGCATCAAGCTTCAGCCGTCCGACCACACCGAAGCCGGCCTTGCCGTGTTCCGTGCGGACAGCGACGACGAGCTGGCCGTGGCGACCAACCTGGGGGGTCGCACGACCTACCAGAACATCGCGCGTTCGCGCCGTCAGGGGCTGGAGGCATCCTTCCGCACCGAGCTCGCCCCGAACCTCGACTTCGTCGCGTCGTACACGCGCCTGCAGGCGACCTTCCGTACGCCGTTTCTCACCTGCGTGTCGACCGGTTGCTCCACGCCGGATACGCCGGTGGCCGCGGGGACGCGCATTCCCGGTGTGCCACGCTCGAACGGTTATGCCGCGCTTAAGTACGGTGCCGAGCGTGGCTGGCAGGTCGGGCTGGATATGAATGCCATGGGCTCGACCTCGGTGAACGACCTGGGGACCGAGTCGGCCGCGGGATACGCGCTGTTCGGTCTGTCCGGCGGGTACATCGTGGATGACGGCCCGTGGCGGATCAACACGTTCGCGCGGGTGGACAACCTCGCCGACCGGCATGTGGTCGGCTCGGTGATCGTCAATGACGGCAACGGGCGCTATTACGAGCCAGCGCCGGGACGGACGTTCCTGGTGGGCGTGGACTTGCGCTGGCGGTAAGGCAGGAGCGAGTCAGCCCGAAATCGCCAGCCGCTCCGACCGGTACAACATCGCCGCGGCCCACACGGCCACGAGCGCCGCGGCAAACCCACCGGCAAGGCAGGTACCGATCTGCCACGCCGGCATGCCGTCGCCACGCAGCAACTGCACGATCCCCAGGTTCTGCCCCAGCAAAGGCACCGCATACATCCACGGTTCCGCGCGCACCGGAATCACCGACAAAAGCACGCTGGGCAGAATCGGGATCATCATCAGGATCGACAGGTACGTCTGCGCTTCGCGGTAGCTTTTGGCCATCGCCGACACCAGCGACTGCAGCGCGGCCATCAGCACGATCAGCGGCAGCATGATCAGCGCCACCTGCGCACCGAAGCGAGGCCCCAGATCGAGCGCGATGCCCAGCTTCTCCGTCGGAATGAAGAAGGGCGCGGTCATGAACGCGGCGATCGTCAGGAACAGGCTGACCAGCGAGAACGTGCTGATCGCGGCCAGCTTGCCGGCGAGGATCTTCCAGCGCGCGACGGGATTCACGAACAACGGTTCCAGCGACTGCCGCTCACGCTCGCCGGCCGTCAGGTCGATGGCGAGGTACATGCCACCGAGAAACACCGTGAGCGTGAAGAAGTAAGGCAGGAACGAAAACATCAGCGCCGAACGCGACTGTGAAGTCGCCTGGTCGCGCTCCGCGACCTGCACCGGCCACGCCGTGGTCGGTGAAAGCCCGCGCGCGATCAGACGCATCGCGCCCTCACGACGTCCGTAGCTCTCGACCACGCTGCGCACACGCATCACGGGCGTCGATGCATCGCGTCGCGAGGAGTCGTAGATCAGCTCGACCTGGACGCTCTGGCCTTTGTTCCATGCCCTGGCGTAATCCGGCCCGATACGGATGACGACATCGGCACGCTGTTCACGGACGGCGTTTTCCGGATCGCTCATGCCGGGATCGGCGTTGATGCCCGCACCTTTCAGTGCCGCCATGAGGTTGGGTGCCAGCTCGGCGCCGATCACCGGCACTTCGATGTTGCGGTCCGCTTTGGCCAGTTCCCGGTTCACCATGACGTTCATCAGCATGATGAAGATCACCGGCCCCAGCAGCGGGCCGGTGATCAGCGCACTGACCAGCGTCCGGCGATCGCGGAGGTTCTCGCGAACTTCCTTCCAGTAAACGGCGGAGAAGGCGCTCATGCGGCAAGCCCCTCGTCGGTACCGATGATTTTCACGAAGGCCTCCTCGAGGCTGGTCTCGCCCGTCTGCTCCAGCAGCGCGGCCGGTGTTTCGTCGGCGACCACGCGACCGTGCGCGATCACCACGATGCGATCGCACAGCGCGGCCACCTCCTGCATGATGTGGCTGGAAAAAAGCACGCAGCGACCCTCATCGCGCAACTGCCGCATGAAACGCCGCATGGCGCGGGTCGCCATGACATCGAGGCCGTTGGTGGGCTCGTCCAGCAGTACGTTACGCGGATCGTGAACCAGTGCCCGGGCGATGGCGGTCTTCACGCGCTGGCCCTGCGAAAAACCTTCGGTGCGACGATGGGCGATGTCGCGCATCTCCAGCGCATCGATCAGCGCTTCGCGGCGGCGTGCCAGAAGCTCCGGCGCCATGCCTTGCAGACGGCCGAAGTAATCGATGTTCTCCGAAGCGGTCAGTCTCTTGTAGAGACCCCGGGCATCCGGCAGCACACCGAGCCGGCGACGCACCGCCAGCGCGTCATCGTAGGCATTCACGCCATCGACCAGCACCTCGCCGGCGTCGGGTTTCATCAGGGTGTACAGCATGCGCAGTGTGGTCGTCTTGCCCGCCCCGTTTGGACCGAGCAGGCCCGTGATCTCGCCGTCGCGCGCGGTGAAGCTCACACCGTTGACGGCATGCACGTCGCCAAACGACTTCCGCAGGTTCTTCACCTCGATCATGGCGTCGCTCCGTTGAATCCGACAAAGACCGGCAGCGGCTGCAACCGATCGAGGCAACCGACGTCGAGCGTCTTCGCGTTGGCGTCGTCGACGAAGTGGTCGAGCACGCGTGGCATGCAACCGCGCGCGATCACGTTATGGCCCTGCCCTTTCAGCACGACGTGGCGACCGTTGGGAAGTCCCTTGAGCACCTCGTCACCGTAGCGCGGCGGCGTCACGGGATCGAACTCGCCCGACATCAGCAGCGTGGGAACGTCGCTCCTGAGCGGTTCGTGAAAGTCGGCCGGGCGATGCCCATGCGGCCACACCGAACACGCCGCACGGAATGCCTCAATCATCGTGTCACCGAGAATCGTGTCCTTGTCCTGCGGACGTGACGTCAGCAGGTCGCCGTCCTCGCTGCAGATCACGGAATACTGCATACCGCCGTCCATGGTGTCGCCGAGATCGCCGGTGAGCAGCTTGGCCTGACCGAGCAGCGGACCGACATCGCCGCGCGCGGCGGCGTCGATGGACAGCGGGAGCAATGCCGCCGTCTCCGGCGAGTAGGCGAACATACGAACCACCGTAGCCAGGGCGTGCTCGCTGAGTACGCGCTTTACCGACGCGTAGTTCTGCGGGTCGCGGAAGCTCACGGTATGCGGGTTGGCGCGCAGCGCATCGCGCAGCTGGAACAGCGTCTGATAAGGGTCGCTGAAACGGGCACGGCAGGCGTCGTCCGCTTCGCAGCGGGCGAACTGCGCTTTCAGCGCCGCGTCGAGATTCACCGCGAAGTCTTCGCCGAGCACCAGCGCGTTAGGCGCCACGCCATCGAGGACCAGGGTGCGCAGACCGTCGGGGTGCCGCATGGCGTACTGCTGGGCCACACGCGTGCCATACGACACGCCGATCAGGTCGAACTTCGGCGTCCCCAGCGCATGCCTCACGTCCTCGAGATCGGCGACGGCGTCGGTCGTCGTGTAGAAACGTACGTCCGCATCCTGCGACAGCTGGTCGAGGCAGTGCTGGGTTTCCTTGCGCACCGCGGCTGCGTCGAATCCGTGAGGTTCGTCGTCACTGGAGGGCGCACCCGGTTCGTCGTCGCGACAGCTCAGCGGGTGCGAGCCGCCGGTACCGCGCTGATCGAGCAGGAGCAGGTTGCGATGCGCGAGCAGGGGCGCCATGGCCGGCGCGATCGCCGGGTAGCTCTCGGCGGCCGACTGGCCCGGGCCACCCGCGATGAAGGCGAGCATGTCGTCGGCGGGCACCTGGGCGCTGCTGCGAACGACGGCCAGGCGCAGCGTGATCTTGCGCCCCTGAGGCCGCGAGCGGTCCTCGGGAACCTGATAAGGCGCGCACCAGGCGGCGGTCGAGAGGCCCGAATGCGGTTGCGCCAGTTCGCAGGGCGTGAGCTCGACCGAGCCCAGATGCCAGACGCGCGGCGGCGCGGGACGGGTCGCCGCCGGCGTCGACGCGCGAGCCCCGTCCTCATCCGGGGACGCCTTCACGAAGTGTCGGCCGGAGAGCACGGCGGCAAGGATCGCAACGATGATGGCGATGCGTGGCGGTCGTTTCATGCCGTCATTCCTCGGGAACGAAGATGGATTCGATGGACAGGTCGAACAGGCGGGCGATCTTGAACGCCAGTGGCAGGCTCGGGTCGTATTTGCCCGTCTCGACGGCGTTCACGGTCTGACGCGAGACGTCGAGGCGGTCGCCGAGGTCGGCCTGCGACCAGCCCAGCGCGGTACGGAGTTCTCGGACGCGGTTATTCATCGTGCGCGGTGGTAGTACAGCCTGAACGCACACTTGGCCATGCCGAAGACGAACATCATCACCGGCATGACCCAGATGGCGACGGCCTCGGCGGGCGGCGCGGCCAGCACTTTGGCGTTGAGCAACATGCCGAAGGTAAAGAAGCCGAAGCTGCCGATGCCGCCCGCGACCGCGAGGGCTTCAAGATCGATCCGGCGCTCGAACTCGTCCTGGTCGCGGATCACCCGGACCATGGCCCGGATGACGAAGGCGACGGGGAGGGTGGGCAGCAAGGTCACGACGGTGCGCGCCACGGTGCCTTCCAGCGTTTTCAGCCAGCTGACCGACAGGAGGATCAGCAGCACGTAGGCGAACATCGCCGGAAAGAACTCACGCAGATAACGCTTGTGCACGGCACGCATGGCCATTCCCCGTCTCCCTGGTCGTGTCAGGTCGAAACGTGACGTGCAACGCCATCACGAATCGTTTGTCAGCAAAAAGGATGTAAAGCACCCTTGACACGCATCGTGATCCCTCCGGAGCGCCATGTCAAGCAACCTTGACATAACGGTGAGCACATTCGGCATCGCTAAGTCGTTCCGGCACGGCGCGACATCATCCACTCCCGTGACGTCCTACCTTCCCCGATCCTTGCTTCCGACGGAGACACAGCTCAGCGACGCGCCGGCAATACGACGCATCGAACCTCACAGGAGAACATCATGTCGTTCCGCTCGATCGCCGCCACCGCCACCCTGCTCGCCGCCTCCGTCGCCGCCACCTCCGCCCAGGCCGCCACCGCGACCACGACCTTCAACGTCCGTATCACCATCACCGCCGCTTGCGACATCAGCACGACGGCACCGACGGACGTCAACTTCGGCACCGCGCCGTCGACCGCCACGAACGTCGAGAACCAGGGCGCGCTCAACGTGAACTGCACGCCCAGCGCGCCGTACACCATCGCGCTCGACAACGGGCAGAACGGTACCGATGCCAACACGCGCAAGATGAGCAGCGGCACCGCACAGGTGCCGTACCAGCTCTATCGCGCCGCGACGCGCACCGCGGCCGACGTCTGGGGAAGCACCACGGGCACAGGCGGTAACGTGTATGCGGCCACCGGCAGCGGCACCGTGCAGACCGTCCCCGTCTATGGCCGCGTGCCTAACACCAATTTCCCGGCGGGCAGCTACGCCGACGTCATCACCGCCACGATCACGTATTGACGGTGTGCCCGTGGCCGCTCCGCTGGGCGCTGGCCGTCGCGCTGGCCGCCGCGGCCCTCGCCTCGCAAGCGAGCGGCCTGCAGGTCTCACCTATCGGCCTGCGGCTGGTCGCCTCGGCGTCGGCCGAAGCCATGTGGCTGACCAATACGGGCACCGATCCGGTCCATGCCCAGGTACGCGTCTTTCGCTGGACGCAGGTGGATGGCAAGGATGTGCTCGAGCCATCGCGCGATCTCGTGGTGAGCCCGCCGATGGTGACGATCGCACCGGGCGACCGACAGCTGGTGCGCGTCATCCGTCGGGTGGCGCCGCCCACCGATGGAACGGAGACCGCGTACCGGGTGCTCGTCGACGAATTGCCGGTGGATGCGGGCGACAAGCCCGGGCTGAAGTTCGTCCTGCGCTATTCGGTGCCGGTCTTCCTCGCGCCCACGGGCGATCCCTCGATGAAGGCGACATTGCAGGCCACCTGGGAGCACACGCCGGAAGGTCCCCGACTGCGCGTGCGCAACACGGGAAACGGCCATGCGCAGATCGCCGACGTGACATGGCAGGGCGCCAGAGGCCAGCGAACGACACTCCTGCCGGGGCTGGTCGGATACGCCCTCCCCGGCGCGACGATGAGCTGGAAACTGCCGGACAACGCACGGCACGCGGATGGTGCCGTGCGCGCAAGGATCAACGGTGAGCCGGCCGAATCGACCTTGGTGGTGGACGCGGACGGCCGCTAGCATGCTGGCCCTCGACGCCGCTGCCGTGCATGCCGTGGAGCGCGAAACGGAGCCCGCACCGCCACCGGCGACGGTCACGCCGCGCGTACGCGTCGCGGGCGAAGACCTCTATCTCGAAGTGGTGCTCAACGGCACGCGAACCGAAAAGCTGGTGCACTTCACCCGTCACGGCGAAGCGCTCTGCGCACTGGCACCGGATCTTCGGGGCCTCGGCTTCGTTCTGTCGCCGGGCGAAGACGAGCGCTGCCTGCCCGACCTTCCCGGCGTGCGCTACACCTACGACGTCGCACAGCAACGCGTGAACATCGACGTGCCGACCGGTCAGCTCAATTTGCCGACGCAGATCCTCAACGCCCCGGAGCACACCGGCACCCGGGCATCGAGCGGCACGGGCATCCTGATCAACTACGACATCTACGCGGCTCACGGCGATGGCCTCAGCAATGTCAGCGGCCTGGCGGAACTGCGTGCTTTCAGCGACGGACTGGGCGTACTGAGCAACACGTCGCTGACGCGTCGCTATCAGACCCCCGCCGATGGCTGGCAAGGCGATACGGTGCGACTCGACACGCAATGGCGACTGTCGTTCCCCGACCGCGCACAGACGTTGACTGTCGGCGACACCTTCACCGGGTATCTTTCGTGGTCACGCGCCACGCGCATCGGAGGCATCGCCTATGGCACCGACTTCGCGCTGCAGCCTTACCGCGTCACCACGCCGCTGCCGCAGTTCTTCGGGCAGGCCGCCGCGCCCTCGTCCGTTGAGCTCTATATCGACGGCATCCGCCAGTACTCGGGCAAAGTCCCCGCCGGTCCTTTCCAGCTCACGGCCGTGCCCGGTGTGGACCAGGCGGGTCAGGCCCAGGTCGTTCTGACCGACGCGCTCGGTCGCAGCAGTACGGTGACCTTCCCGTTTTATGCCGCGCGCCAGCTGCTTCGTGCCGACCTCGACGACTGGTCGGTCGAACTCGGCACCGTCCGCGAGGCATACGGTATCGACTCCTTCTCGTACGGCGACGCGCCCGTGGGTAGTGCGACGTGGCGGCGAGGCATCACCGACCGGCTCACACTCGAAGCGCATACCGAGGGCGGCGATGGACGAGGTACCGCAGGCGCGGGCATGGTGTGGAACCCCGTCGGGGCCTTCGTCGTTAACGGGTCGTACGCGAGATCGCGCGACGCCGGCGCCCAGTACGGCGGGGGCTTTTCGTGGAACGGGCGCTACATCAACGCATCCGTGGACACCCTGCGCAGCAACTCGCGCTATAACGACATCGCCAGCGGCTACGGCTCGCCGCCGCCCCGCACCAGCGACCGCGCGCTGATCGGTTTCAACGTGCGCGAGTCGAGCTTCGGCGCCAACTATGTGCGCCTGCGCTATGGCGGACAGCCGGCAACACGCTATGCGGGGCTGTTCGCGCTGCGTAACTTCGGTCGCGGAATCTCGGTCAACGTCAGTTACAACCAGAACCTGGATCTGGCATCGGACCGAAGCTTCTTTCTCGGCATGACGATGTCGCTCGACGCGCGCACGACATGGAGCGCGTCCGCGCAGCGCGACCGCGAACAGACCTTCGGCATCGTCGATGCGAGCCGTCCGATCGACGGCGACGGCGGTTTCGGCTGGCATGTTCAGGGACGGACCGGCGATACCGGCGGCGGACTGGGCGAGGTCGGCTGGCTCGGCAACAGCGGACAACTCACGGTCGGTGCGAGTGACTTCGGCAGCACGTCGTATGCGTATGCGGACGCGAGCGGAGCGGTCGTGCTCATGGGTGGCCATGCCTTCGCCGCGCGACGCATCGACGACGCGTTCGCGCTGGTCACGACGGAAGGAACGCCGGACATTCCGGTACTCCTCGAAAACCGCCGCACCGGCGTCACCGACAGCAGCGGACTGCTGCTCGTGTCACGACTGAACGCATACCAGGACAACCGGCTGGCGATCGACCCGATCGACCTGCCCGCGGATGAGCGTGTACAACGGGTCGAGACCATCGTCGCACCGTCCGATCGTGCCGGCGTCGTGGTGCGTTTTCCCGTGAAGCGGGTACGTGCGGCGTCGGCGATCCTCGTCGATGCCGGCGGCCAGCCGCTGCCCGTGGGCGCTACCGTTGCGACGGGCGATGCGGCTCCCGCCATGGTCGGCTATGACGGCCTGGTGTACCTCGACAACCTGCAGGGCGGCGATACGCCGCTGAACGTGACGCTGCCCGGAGGCGCGCACTGCCAGACGACGCTGACCTACCCGGCACATGCGCGCGACCTGCCGGAACTCGGCCCGCTGATCTGCCGGACGGTAACGCCATGAAGTGGTTCGTCCTCATACTCCTGACCATCGCGGCAATGGCCGCCGCGCCACGCGTCGAGGCCACAACCACCTGCAGCATCACCAGCATTACCAATCTGGCCTTCGGCACGGTGGATCCGACCGGCACCGTCGTCAACACGCAGGCGACCGTGAACTACAGTTGCAGCTACTCGGGCGTGCTCGGTGGCCTGTACGGCAGCTACATCTCGGCATGCGTCAGCCTCGCACCGGACGACCTGGGAAATTTTGCTCCACGAACCCTGCTCAACACCGGTAATACCGACCGCATGCAGTACCAGGCGTACAAGGACGGGAGTTACAGCACGATCTGGGGGCGTGTGAACAATGCGACGTATACGCCGCAAACGTTCACCCGAAACTTCGGCTTGCTGTCCAACAACGTGACCATCACCGGCAGCCTCACGATCTACGGTCAGGTACCGGCGCTGCAGAGCGGCCTTTCGCCTGGCAACTACAGCGGCACGCTTGCCGGGTCGCTCACAGGCACGTCGATCACCTGGAGCTACAACGAAGTTCTTCTGACGCTCGGTACCTTCCCTGCGTCATGCACCAGCGGCGGAACCGTAGCGGCACAGACGGTGGCCGGTCCGGCACTGACCGCCACCGCAAACGTGGCCGCCAAGTGCACCGTCGGCACGGCGACCGAACTCAACTTCGGCAGCGTTTCCGGCCTGCTTCGTGTCAATACCGACCAGACCTCGCTGGTACGCGCGACCTGCACCCATCGGGCGGCGTACCAGATCGGTCTGGACAACGGAAAGAATGCGTCGGGAACGACGAGGCGCATGACCGATGGGACGCATTTCGTTACGTACCAGCTGTTCACCGACCCAGGACGGACGACGCGGTGGGGCAACACGCTCAACACCGATACCGCCGCGGGAACCGGTTCCGGGTCCGAGCAGACGCTCACTGTCTACGGTCGCGTACCCATACAGCCCGCACAACCGGCCGGTTCGTACAGCGACATCGTGACGGTGACCGTGACGTATTGAGATCGCGTGGCATCAGAACGCTATCGCGGCACCCAGGCGTACACCGAAGGAGGAGTCGCCCCGGCCGCCGATCCTGACTTGCCGGTTGATGTCGCCGGAAAGCGTGATGGCCCGGCGAAATGCCAACGTGGTACCCGCCGCCACGTGGAGCGCCCGGCCGCCATGTCCCGTTGCGAAGCGGACGCCCGACAAGGCCAGCGCCGCACCGGTGTCCCGTGTCGCTTCGATACGACCGTCAAGAAACGCGGACCACGCACTCACCCGCTGCCCCTGCACCGGAAAGAGACGCGTAGCTCGCGCTCCGACACGCGCCGTCATACGTTCCGGACGCCCGGGCTGCAGGATGATGCCGTCGCGGTCGGTGACCTTGCCGAAGCGAAGACGCTGCCAGAGCACTGATATTCCCGGCTCGACGACGACGTTCCGTGGCGCCGCCCAGCGGAAGCCCGCGGACAACGATGCATCGCTACTGTTCACCCGCAACCGGGCGAGCGTCTCGCCGCGTCGCGGCGTTCGCACGGCGACCCGGTAATGCGTAAAAGCGTAGGCCGCGCCGATACGCCATCCGTCATCGCCGCTGGACGTGTGGGTGATCGCCAGGCCGCGACCCTGCGCCCGGGCGTCGCTCGCGCCGTCGACGGCACGAGGGGTGACCTGCGTGCTTCCGAGACTCGCGGACACACCCGAGCGCATATGCCACGTCCCGGCATCGAACGACGCGAGATCGCCACCTACCTGCAGGCCGCGGTCGCGGCGGATGCTGTCGAAGCCAAAGCGCGTGAAACCGAGCGAATTGCGATAGCTGGCGTTCCCGCCGAAGCTGCGTGCGCGGAATGTCGGCCCGCCGTCGTTGGCGAAAGTGTCGGCTCCCGCGGCATCGATGGCGACCCGGCCGTAGCCGAATAAGGCCCCGGCAAGCACCAGATAGGAAGGCACCTGCGGCGCCAGTGCGTCGCGGGCAGGCATGGCCGGCGAGGTCGAATCCGCCGCGCGCCCGAGCACGTCACGCCAACGCCCCTGCGAATCGATCCTGGTGCTCTGCAGGCGGTAGTCCCAGAAGCCGGATCCGTTCTCCGCGACGAGTCGCTGCGATGCATCCGACTCGCCGGGGCCGTATGCGTTCAGACCGTAACGCCATGGTCCCGCCACCACGTAGTCGCCGGCGAGACGGAACGATGTGTCGCTGGCCGAACCGTTGACCTGCACGAGACTGATACCGCCAGAGCTACCCGGCGCGGTGCCGGCACCGCCACCCTCCACGGCCGCGACCTCGAGCCGTGTCGTTCCGTCGACGTTGCCGTCGATCAGTAGCCGGTCCGTACCCTGCCGCGAGAGGGCGCCGCCGGCATCCAGGCGCGTACGCAGACGGATGGCGGCGTCCCCGCCCTGGCTGTCGAGGTGGCTCACGCGTAGCGTCGAAAAGGCGCCCGTGCCCTCCGGGAAAGACACGCGGGCGGAACCTGCGAGCGTCAGCCGTCCGAGAACGCTGTCCCCTGTCAGGGACCAATGGCCATCATCGATGGTCAGAGCGCTGGCACCGCGCGCACGCCCCAGCCACCGGGATCGCGCAAGACTGACATCCAGCGATCCCGTGCCTGCCCGATGCAGATCGCCGCGCAGTTCGCTGTCCTCGGCGTTGAGCACGAGCGAAGCATCGCCGCCGACGATGTCGCCCACCGAGCGTGAGCCCCCCAGCAGATCGACCTGCAACGTGCCTGCGCCGGGAACGCGCGTGGTGATCGCACCTCCGTTGCCACGCAACTCCGCCGCGGTGAGGATCGCGCGCCCCGAGGTACCGGAAAGCGCCCAGGCGTGTTCGCCCTCGGCAACGATATGGCTGCGCGATGTGCTGAACCCCGAGGCCTCACCATCGATTACGACGGCGCCGACATTCGCATGTCGGGCAATGACCGAGCTGTCGCTCAGGCTGATCCGCGCGCCGTCGCGGACGGCGATGGCTTGCGCGCGACCCGGCGCGGATGCCGCACCCCGGTGCTCTATGTCGGCAAGCCCGACGATGGCGGCGTCCGTGCCCTGTGCGACCAGCGCCGTGCTGTCCCGTCCGTCGATACTCAGGTGCGCGCGGTTCATCAGGATCGCCGCACCTGACCGCGCGGTGATGCCGATGCTGTTCGCGCCGAGCGTGGTGAACTGCACCCCGGCGAACACGGCACGCGAGGCGCCCTGTACCTGCACGCCCACCGACCGGTCACCGCGGGTGATGAGCGATCCGGCGGACATCGACGCCTCGCTGCCGTCGAACGCTAACACGCCGTAGGCATAGCCTGCCGGATTGCCGCTCGTGCGGTTCTCGATCGAAACGTCCGTGGCGTCGAACGAGCCGCGCGACTCCACGGTGACGACACGCCCGGTCGCCAGGCCGCTTACCGAGATGCGGTCCCCGGGCTCGAGCGTGAGTGCCGTGCCTTTCTCGACGAGGATGCCGTAAGGAAACTCGGTAGCCGACGCGGACGCGGCAAAAACACCGCACAAGGCAGCCGCTACTGCGCGGCGCCGGTAACAATGGACGACCATGAAGACTTCCTCGCTCTCGTAGGGAGGAAGTCAACTTATTCAGCAGGTGGATGCCTGTATGTCGGGAGCGCGCGCGACGAAAGTAAGTGTTAGTCGTCGCCGCGTCGCCACTCGCCGCGTTTCGGTTTACCGGCGGGGCGCGGACCCGCCTTGCGCTTCAGGCGTGCTTCGAGGGTCGCCGCCTGCTCTTCGCGCTCGTCGTGCAGCTTGAGAAAATTGCGCCAGCGTTGCGGCGACAGCTCACCGGAAGCGAGCGCGGCCTGGATCGCGCAACCCGGTTCGTTGCTGTGTCCGCAGTCGGCAAAGCGGCACTGCGCGGAAAGCGCTTCGATGTCGGCGAACAGGTCGAGGTTTTCCTCGCCGGTCAGCTTCAGTTCGCGCATGCCGGGCGTATCGATCAGGCAACCGCCGCTGGGCAGGCTGAGCAGCGCACGGTGCGTCGTGGTGTGCCGGCCGCGGCTGTCGTGCGAGCGTACCGCGCCCGTGGCCATGCGTTCTTCGCCCAGCAAGGTGTTGGTGAGCGTCGACTTGCCCGCTCCCGACGAGCCGACGAGGACCGCGCTGGTGCCCGGCCCGAGATAGGACGCAAGCAAGGCCACCGTCGCGGGATCCTTCGCGTTGATCGCATGCACCGCCGCTTCGGCGGGCAGGCGCGCGGCGAGAGCGGCGACCGCTCCCTCGACGTCCACGTCGGTATCCGCCTTGCTGAGCAGGACGACCGGACGCGCCCCGGAACCCTCGACCAGGGTCAGGTATCGCTCGATGCGCGACGGGTTGAAGTCGCCGTCGAGGCCGGTGATGACGAGGACGTAGTCGATGTTGGTGGCGATGATCTGCCGCTCGTATCGCTCGCCCGCGGCGGCACGGGTCAGGACGGAACGGCGCGGCAGCACCTCCTCGATTACCGGGTGGCTGGCGTGGTCGAGGAAGACGAAGTCGCCGACCGCCGGGCGAAGCGACGGGTCCAGCCCCCTTTTCAGGAACTGACCGGCAGGCTGCGCGTTGAAGGCCGAGGAGCCGTCGTGCAGCTCGTAACCGGCGCGATGCTGGGCCACGACGCGGGCAAGGCGGCGGGAATCGTCGGGCAAGGCGGGGTCGCGCCAGCCGATATGGCGCAGGCGCGCCAGGTCCTGGGTGTCGGTCATGGGCGGGATTATGCCCGCTTATCGCCCGAAATCCGCCTCGCGACGCCGCCGCGACGCTGTTAGGATCGGGTGACGACGGCGGGAAACGGCCCGCCGTACTTACCGGAAGTCGTCAGAAGTGTCCTCGATCAAGCCCAGCGCGCACCTGGCGGAAGTGCGCTACGAAATCCGCGGCGCCCTCACCCGGCGCGCCCGCGACATGGAAGCGGCCGGCCAGCCGATCATCAAACTGAACATCGGTAACCCGGGCCGCTATGGTTTTTCCACGCCCCCGCACCTGCGCGAAGCCATCGGCGCCCATCTGACCGACAGCGAGGCCTACGGGCACGAGCAGGGTCTGGAAGAAGCGCGCGAGGCCATCGTGGCCCAGCAGAAAGCGCGTGGTTCGTTCGGCGTGGACGTGGAGCGCGTGTTCATCGGCAACGGCGTCAGCGAACTCATCGACATCTCCCTGCGCGCGCTGCTGCAGCCGGGTGACGAGGTGCTTCTGCCCAGCCCGGATTACCCGCTGTGGAGTGCCGCCACGATCCTCAACGACGGCAGTCCCCGCTACTACCGCTGCCTGGCCGAGAACGCGCACCTGCCCGATCCGGAAGAGATCGAGGCCCTGATCGGACCGCGCACGCGCGCTCTGGTCCTGATCAATCCGAACAATCCCACCGGCGCCGTGTATCCCGGGGCCTTGCTCGAGCGCATCGTCGACGTCGCCCGCCGCCATGGCCTGCTGTTGCTGTGCGACGAGATCTACGACGAAATCCTTTACGACGACACGCCCTTCCAGCCGCTGGCGGCCGTGGCCGGCGATCACCCCTGCGTCAGCTTCGGCGGTCTGTCGAAAGTGCACCGTGCCTGCGGCTACCGGGTCGGCTGGATGAGCCTGTCAGGCGACCCGAAGCGCACCGCGGAATACCGCGACGCGTTGCAGCTGCTGGCCGCTCTGCGCCTCTGTGCGAACGTCACCGCGCAGTGGGCCGTGCGTCCCGCGCTGCTCGACAAGCCGACCATCGGTGAACTCACCGCGCCGGGCGGCCGCTTGCACCGCGCGCGTCAGGTGGTGCTCGACAGCGTCGCCGCCAGCCCGTTCCTGGATGTCGTGGCACCGGGCGGAGCGATCTACGCGTTTCCGCAGATCCGCGCCGACGCCATCGCGCATTTCGACGACACGGCGTTCGCGCTGCGCCTGCTCGAACAGGAAAGCGTGCTGGTCGTACCCGGCACCAGCTTCAATCTTTCCGCCAGCCGGCACCTGCGTCTCACGCTGCTGCCCGAGCCGACGCAGTTGCAGGAGGTGTTCGTGCGGATGAACCGCGTGCTGGAGCGGATGGCCGAGGAAGCCGCCCCGGTCGCGAGCGCGGTCGCCTGAGCCGTGGCGGAAGCGAGCTTCCTCGCCCTCGGCGATTCATACACGATCGGCGAGGGCGTGCCCGAAGAAGGTCGCTGGCCGGTGCAACTGGTTGCCCGGCTGCGCGAGCATGGTGTGGCCGTGGCTGCGCCATACATCGTCGCCACTACCGGCTGGACGACTGACGAGCTGTCGTCGGCGATGGATGCCGCCGGACTGCACGGCAAGTACGGGCTGGTGACCCTGCTGATCGGGGTCAACAACCAGTACCGCGGGCGCTCGTCGGTCGAATATCGCGAGCAGTTTCTTGCTCTGCTCGAACGCGCGGGCAAGCTCGCCGGCGACTCGCGCCGCGTGGTGGTCGTGTCGATTCCCGACTGGGGCGTGACGGCGTTTGCCGAGGGGCGGGATCGCGCGGCGATAGGGCGTGAGATCGATGCGTTCAATGCCATTGCGCATGACGAAACGCATCGGGCGCACGCACGCTGGGTGGATGTGACGACCGCGTCGCGCGAGGCCGGCGCAAGGCCGGACATGCTCGTGGATGATGGCCTTCATCCTTCCGCCAGGCAGTATGGAATGTGGGTGGAGCGGATTTTCCCGCAGGCACTCGCGGCCGTTCGCGAACTACCAGGCTGATCGTCGCCAGGCCACTGCCAACCGACCACCGCAACCCGGAGGCAAACTGCGCGCCGCGAGGCATGCCCCTGATGCCCACCCGCAACACACCTGCAACACCCACGCCATGCCCCGGTTACGTCCCGCCCCGAGACTGATCTCCCGGGACAACCCCGGAAATCGCCGCCATGGCCAAGTTCACGTGTCGCGCCGCCTTCATTTCCGACGTGCACCTCGGTACGCCGGACTGCAAGGCTGCCTATCTTCTCGATTTCCTGAAGAGCCTCGACTGCGAGCGCCTCTACCTCGTCGGCGACATCGTCGACCTGGAAGCGCTGGCCAAACGCCACTGGTGGCACCCGGACCACAGCGCGGTGATCGCCGAGCTGATCGCGATGGCGGCCCGTGGCATCCAGGTGACCTACCTTCCTGGCAACCACGACTACCAGATGCGCGGCCTCGCCGGCTCGACCATCGCCGGGATCCGGGTGGAACTGGATGCGGTGCACCAGGGTGCGGATGGCCGCCGCTACCGCATCAGCCACGGCGACGAGTACGACCCCGAGCACATCGGTCGCAAGTGGATCAACTGGCTGGGCGACACCCTGCACCGCTTCATCTGCTGGGCCAACCGCCGCGTGCATGCGGTGCGCAAGCGACTGGAACTGCCGTACATGCCGCTGTCGATCATCCTCAAGTCACACGTCGGCGCCGCACTGGCCTATATTCGCGACTACGAACAACGCGTCGCCACCGATGCCCGCGAGCGCGGATTCGACGGGCATATCTGCGGGCACATCCACTTCGGCCACATCCGTCCGCTGGAAGGCGTGCTCTACATGAACGACGGCGACTGGGTCGAGCACTGCACCGCCCTGGTCGAGGACTTCAGCGGCGCGATGGAGCTGATTCACTGGACCGAGCGCCGCACGCCGCTGGGTCGCGCGAGCCGTGAGACCGTGCTGCCCTCGCCCGAAGCCGTGTTGGGGTTCGCTCCGCTCGCCGATTGCCGGGCCAATCTGGCGGAGTTGCGGGCGGAAACGTCACTAGCAGGTTGAAAGTCACGAGAACGGGCCCATGTGCGAGGGATGCCGGTAAAATGGCCCCTTTCCTATCCGCGGTGACCCCATGGCCCTCGATACACCCACTCGCGAGCGCATCGAATCCCTCCTTTCCGAGCACGAGGTCGTGCTGTTCATGAAGGGAACGCGCCAGCAGCCGATGTGCGGTTTCTCCGCCGCGGCGACCAACACGCTCAACGACATCATCCCGACCTACCACACCGTCAACGTGCTGGAAGACCCGGAAATCCGCGAGGGCATCAAGGAGTACGGCCAGTGGCCGACGATCCCGCAGCTCTACGTCAAGGGTGAGCTGGTCGGCGGTTCGGACATCATCCGTCAGATGTACACCAGCGGCGAGCTGTACACGCTGTTCGGCGCCAGCGCGCCGGACCGTACCCCGCCGGAAATCACCATTACCGACAAGGCCGCCGAAGCCATTCGTGGCGGCATGGCCAATGCCCAGGGCCAGGCCCTGCATCTGGAAATCGGCCCGGACCACAGCGCCGGCTTCCAGCTGGCGCCGGCGGGCGACCACGACATCGTCGTTGTCGCCAGCGGTATCGAAGTGCACTTCGATCCGGGTAGTGCCCAGCGGGCCAAGGGCATCGTGATCGACTGGGTCAGCACCGTCCAGGGCGAAGGCCTCAGCCTCAAGTTCCCGGGTGCGGTCGAGATCGCGTCGATCACCGTGCATCAGCTGAAAGACAAGCTCGCTGCGGGCGAGGTCATCCTCGTCGACGTGCGCCCGGCGCACGGTCGCGCCATGGCGGCCCCGCTGGCCGGCGCGCGCATTCTGGAAGACGAGGGCTACGAAGCCTTCGCCGCCCTGCCCAAGGACACGGCCATCGCCTTCATCTGCCACCACGGCATTTCCAGCCAGGCGGCGGCCGAGCGTCTGGCGGCGCACGGCTTCACCCACCTGTTCAATGTGGAAGGCGGGATGGATGCATGGGCTCGCGAGATCGACCCGACGGTTCCGCGTTACTGATCGCTTTCGACAGCGAAGAAAAAGGCGCCCCTCTCGCGAGGGGCGCCTTTTTTCTTTACGTACCTGCCGCAGCGAGCTTTTTACACTCGCTGCGAGCGGGCTTTTTCCCCGGATGCGTCGCCTCAGAAGGCGACGCGCACACCGGCAGTCACACCGTATGCCGTCCGGCCCGAACCCTGTTCGGCGGTGAGGCCGCCGTAGAGGTAGGTGTTGCGGGCAAGGCGCATCGTGCCGTTCGCGTTGAACTGCACGAAACCGCGACCCGCATCCGGTGCCTTGGTTTCGAACTGTTCGCCGGCGAGCTGGGCGCGTACCGTCGGATCGAGCAGCTTGCCCGAATCCACGCCACCGGCGACACCGACGCGCCAGGTCAGCTCGGAGGCGAGCGGATCGTTCGCGTTCGAGCCGGCGGTCACGCCCACCAGGGCACGGGTGCCGGTCACGGACAGCTTGTCCAGCGACAGCGCTGCCGGCGACGTGCCCGTCTCGTTCACCGCGTCACGTTCCACCTTCTGCCAGATCACACCGGCATACGGCTCAATGCGCAGGCCACCGGCATTCATCGGAAGGCGCGCCGTGAGGCTGGCCATCGTGTCATGACCATCCGCGCGCGTCTCGAGCGAACCATTGCCGAACGGATCCATGCGACGGCTCGACCAGTCGTCCGAACCGTAGGACACGACACCGTCGACGATGACGGCACCGGCCTTCTGCTGGGCGTAGATCAGGCCGGCGTTGCCGCGGATGGTGCCCTGGCCGCCGGTGGCGATGATGTTGCTCTCGCCATGCGACGCGCCCACACCGATGACCGTGGTGTCGTTCGTGAAGACGTCTACGCCCGCGGTGACGTGGCTGGTGCTGGCGTTGTAGCCGGAACCCTGGTTGTCGGCGACGAAGCGCTGGCCGTCCTGGGTCACGTTTGCCCAGACCTTGTTGGCCGGATTGGTCGTGTCGGTGCCCAGGTGGTCGAAGGCATCGCGGTTGAGCGCCAGACCCATGCCGCGTGCTGCGGCCGCCTGGTCGGCGTGCACTTCGCCGGCCATCGCCTTGACGGTGTCGGCGATGCGACCGGTATCGAGCGCACCGATGGCATTGACGACAGCGGTATAGGCCGCGCCGTTGCCGGCGATCTGCGCATCCACCGCGCGGTCCAGCGCACCGGCCAGCGCCAGCGTATTGCGCGTGGTACCCGTGCCGAGGAACTCGCTGTACGCCTTCGGCACGACGCGCAGGTCGATGCTGTTGCTGTTGGCGAGGTTGTAGAAGGCCAGGAAGCGCGTGTTCGCGGGCAGACCGACGCTCGGCTGGTCGAGGCTGCTGAAGCGTCCGACGATGCCGCCTTCGGCGGTGACGATACGGTAGGTATCGCCCAGCGTCGGCGTGAACGTATTGCTCGCGTCACCGGTAATGCCGCGGAGCAGCGGTGCCAGCGTGCCATTGGCGATGAACTGATGACCCGCGCCTACCACGAGCAAACGGGAGTAGTTGCCTGCGCCCGTGCCGGTTCCCTTGCCATCGATGTCAGCTTCGAAGGTGCTGCCCGCATTCATCGTCACCGTACCGTTGACGGTCAGCGTACCCGGCGAGTTACCCGGTGCCAGGCGGCCTGTCACGTTGACGGGACCGTTGATGACACCGACGCCACGCAGCGTGCCGATCGCGTCGACATTGACGAAGCTGCTGTTGAGCGTGCCGTTCGCGCGGAGGGTACCGTTCTGCACGCAGGTACCCTGGTCGAGCGACGCCTTGCCGGTGAGGCTCAGTGCACCGGCGCCGCTCTTGATGAAGCAACCCGAGGCGCCACTGGTGTTGATGTCGCCCGACAGCACCGTGGTGGTGCCGGCGGAGACATTCACGCCTGAGTTGCCGCTGACCAGGACCGTCTGACCCGTACCGAGGGTCGCATAGGTCTGCAGCGTGCCACCTTGCAGGATGATGTCGCCGGTGCCCAGCGACGAACCGCTGTCGATGCGGATGATACCGCCGTTGACCAGTGTGCCGCCCGTGAAGCTGTTGTTGCCGCTGACGATCAGCGTGCCGCCACCGAGCTTGATCAGCGTGCCGTTGCCCGAGATGCTGCCCGTCTGGCTGAGCGTGGCCCCGGTGTCCGTGGTGATCGAGCCGCCGCCGTTGTCGATGACGATATTGCGCGCGGTGGTGATGCTCGAGGTCACCGTCAGGTTGCCGCCGTTGAGCGTGACGGCATTGGCGGCATCACCCAGGTTGGCATCGCTGGCGATGCTCAGCGTGCCGCCGTTGATCACGGTCCCGCCGGTATAGGTGTTGTTGCCCGAGAGCACCAGCGTGCCTTCGTTGACGGTCGTGCCGCCGGTATGCGACGCGACGCCGGTGATCGAGAGCGTACCTTCGCCGTTCTTGACCAGTCCGCCGTTGCCGACAACTGCGCCTGCGGCGGTGAACGAGGTACCGGCGTCGCTGACGACAGTGGCATTGCCGGCGAGGTTGAGCGTGCGCTGGGTGACGATGTTACCGGTGGTGTGCAGCGAGCCGCCGTTGAAGGTCAGGCCGGATGTCGATGCGCCGAGGTTGGTGTCGGACGCGATCTGCAGCGTGCCGGCGTCGATCGTGGTCGCACCCGTGTACGTGTTGTCGCCGCTGAGAATCAGGGTGCCGTCGCCCTTCTTAGTGACGCCACCGTTACCGGAAACCGTACCCGATGTCGCGAAGCTCGCACCGGCATCCGTCGCGATGACCGCGTCGGCATTCACCGTGACGGCGCGCGCACTGCTTACGTCGCCGGTGGCGTGCAGCGTGCCGCCGCTGAAGACCAGGGCGTCCGACGTATTGCCAAGGTTCGCGTCGCTACCGACCTGCAGCGTGCCGCCGTTGAGCGTGGTGCCGCCGGTGTAGCTGTTGTTGCCCGTCAGAACCAGCGTACCGTCGTTGATCGTGGTACCGCCGGTGTGCGACGCCGTGCCATCGATCTCGAGCGTGCCGCTGCCGTTCTTCACCAGACCGCCGTTGCCGCCGACGTTGCCCGTCGTGGCAAACGTGGCGCCCTGGTCGATGGCGAATGCACCGCCGTTCACCGTGACGTTGCGGGCCGAAGCGACATCGCCCGTCGCCTGCAGCGTGCCGCCGGCGAGCGTGATGGCGCCGGTTGCGGCACCGAGCGCCGCGTCGTTACCGATCCGCACCGTGCCGCCGTTCACGGAGGTACCGCCGGTGTACGTGTTGGCGCTCCCGAGGACCAGGGTACCCGTGCCGGATGCCACCAGACCGCCCTGGCCCTGCACCGTGCCGTTGAGCGCTACCGTCTTCCCGCCGTCGACGACGAGGTCGGCATCGGAACCGGCGGTCGTATCGACCGTGCGCGCCGTCGTGGTATCGCCGGTCACGTGCAACTGGCCGCCCTGGAAGACGACATGGTTGGCGGCGTCACCGAGGTTGGCGTCGCTGGCGATCTGAAGCGTGCCGTCGTTGAGGGTGTTGGCACCCTCGTAAGTGTTGTTGCCCGACAGGACCAGCGTGCCGTCGTTGACCGTCACGCCACCGCCCTGGCTGAGCGTGCCGGACATCGCGAGCGTGCCTTCGCCATTCTTGATCAAGGCTCCGGCACCGTTGACGGTACCCGAGGTGCTGAAGGTGGTTCCTGCGTCGACATCGACGCCGCCCGCACCGCCCGTGGTGACGTCGCGCGTGCTGGTGATGTCGGCGGTCGAGTGCAGGGTGCCGCCGAACAGGCCGATGGCGCCGCCCGCTGCGCCGAGATTGGCGTCGGAAGAGATCTGCAGGACGCCACCGTTGATCGCGGTGCCGCCGGTGTAGGTATTCGTTCCGGCAAGCACGATCGTGCCCGCGCCCTGCGTGTTCAACGTACCGCTGCCGGACACGACGCCCGTCGATGTGAGCGTGGTGCCCGTGCTGGCACCGAGGCTGCTACCCGCGCTGCCGACGGTCACGTCGCGCGCCGTGGCGAAGCTTCCGGTCGCGATCAGCGCGCCGCCGTCGAGATCGACCTGGTTCGCGGACGCGCCGAGGTTGTTATCGCGAGACACGAGGACGGTCGCACCGGTGTTGATGGTCGTGTCGCCGGTATAGGTATTGGTGCCGCTCAGGGAAAGCACGCCACCGTTCGCGGTCACGCCGCCGGCCTGAGACGCGACGCCGTCGACGATCAGGGTGCCGCCGCCGTTCTTGATCAGGCCACCGGTACCGCTGACGCTTCCGGTCGAGGTCAGCTGCTGACCGCCGTCCACCGCGATGGCGCCACCGCCCACGTGGATGTCGCGTGCCGTGCTACCCGTGCCGGTCGCTTCGAGCGTACCGCCGTTGAGGGTCAGGCTACCCGCCGCGTCGCCGAGGTTGGCATCGCTGGCGAAAGCGAGCGTGCCGTCGTTGACCGTGGTACCACCGCTGTAGGTGTTGCTGCCGGTCAGTACCTGCGTGCTGCTGCCATTCTTGATCAGGCCGCCGGTACCGGAAAGCACGCCGCCGTACGTGGTGGACGCGCCGTTGCCGCTGAGGGTCAGGGTCGTGCCTTCGAGGTCGATACCGCCGCCGCCAGCAAGGCCTGCGACCGTCTGCGTGGCGTTGTTCATCGTGACGGCGGAGCCGGTGTCGACGTTCAGTATGCCGGTGCCGAGTTTCCCGCTGCTGGCGACGATCAGGTCGCCCCCGGCGACATGGGTGCCGCCGGTATAGGTATTCGTGCCGGACAGCGTGAGCGTGCCGGTGCCCGTCTTGGTCAGCGAACCGGTGCCCGAGATGCTGTTCGAGACATCGGTATCGTAGGTCTGCAGGTCGAACGTGCCGCCGTTGGCGCCAAGCGTGACGTTGCGCCCGCTGTTGAGGTCGAAGTCCGCACCCCACTGCAGGCTGCCGCCATTGAACTTGAGATCGTTGCTCGTATCGCCCAGGGCCGCATCGGACAGCACGTTGATCGCGCCACCGTTGAGGTCGATCTCGCCGACGGACGTGTTGTCGCCGCGCAGATTGAGCGTACCTTCACCCTGCTTGATGAGCGCGCCGCGGCCATCCATCTCGCCGGTGAGCGTGAGGTTGTGGCCGTTGGTGTCGAACGTGCCGTTATTGTTCGTGATGCTGACGATCTGGCTCATGGTGCCGTCGGCGGTGTTCTTCACCGTGCCGCCGTCCATGATCAACGGATCGATCGCATAGGTCTGGTCGACGACCTGGCCGGCCACCACGTGCGGTGCCGTGCTGAGGTCGGCATTGATGATCGTGATCGTGCTCGACAGGATCACGTTGTCGATCGGTGCCCAGACCTGCGTCGGGTTGGCGATGGGGATATAGGTGAAGGTGTAGGTACCGTGCACCAGGTTATTGAAGGTCACGCCCTGCCAGTTCGCGATCACCCGATTTGGCGTGCCGATGAGCTTGGTGCCGTCCGAGAAGAAGTTCGTGTCGCCGTCGACCAGGCCGGCCGGCTTGGTGCCGGTCAGGATGTTGAACGAGACGGTCTGGTCGAAGCCGGCCGTGGAGGTGAGGTGGAGCGAACCTTCCGTGTACGTCGCTTCGTCGGACTGATGGTACGTGCCGTAATAGAACGACAGCGAGTTGTTGCCCGAATTCGCGTAGCCGATGGACGTCGTGTGCGCGAAAGCGCCAGTCGTCCCGGCCAGGGCGAGCAGCACACCAGCCGCCAGACGGCCCGTGGTGATGGCGATCGCGGAGCCGCCGCCGGTGGAGCGTGCGCCCTTGGCGCGCGAACGGCAAAGTTCAGAGGCGACCACGAACTGATTAAGTGCGCGATTCCATACGATGCGAAAAACTCTGTTCAAAACGGCGATCTCCTGAATTTTGGGTGCGACAGGCCGTCACGGTTCCGTGGAACTGCGCTAGGTAAAGACGGCTGGATGCCAATGCGGCGGCTTCCCCTGTACGGGCAAAGGTCAGAGCAAAGTCTGTGCCAACGCCGACGAGATGCAATTTCGGCAAGACGTGAAGAAAATGTGGCGACACATAACAGAAATGTGAATCCGTGCACAGATTCCATGTGTGACGACGTGTAGTGCCTCATCGCGGCACGATCTGTCGCGCTGCGTCACCCATCCGGCCAGCCACGCGGCATGCGCAGGCTCGCCCCGCCAGACCGGGCGGACCCGATCGATGCAGACTCGATGATTACCGGAGCGATCTGCCTTTAGTGGACGCCGGGTGTCGTCGACAGTGGCGTCAGCGCGTCGCCATGAGCGCGAGTACGGTCGCCACTTCCACCATCTCCACCATCGCCCCGGCGGTATCGCCGGTGAAGCCGCCAAGGCGAATCACGCACGCGCGCCGCCAGCAGGCGCCGACGACGAGGCCGACGCCGATTGCGATGGCGCCCCGCGCGCCGAAGCAGGCGGCAACGGCCACCGCGATGAAGAATGACGCCCGGCAGCCGGTGGCCGAAGCGCCGCGCAAGGCATCACCCATCCCGCCCTTGCGGACATACGGCGTGGTGAGAAACAGGCCGACCAGCGCCGCGCGCCCCAGCAGGGGCGGCAGCACCAGTAACAAGGGATCGGCCAGCGAGGCCAGCGCCGAGAATTTGAGCAACAGGACGAGCACCAGAGCGACGATGGCCGCCGGCCCGCTGCGCGGATCCTTCATGATCGTCAGGGTGCGTTCGCGATCGCCCATCCCGCCGATCCACGCGTCGGCGCTGTCGGCAAGGCCGTCCAGATGCAGGGCACCGGTGAGCGCGACCCAGAGCAGAAGCAGGACGGCGGCTCCGGGTAGCGTCGCCCATCGCTGCGCCACGAGGGCCAGCGCGCTGAGCGCCAGGCCGATCACCAGTCCCACGAAGGGGTACCACTTCAGCGAAGCGGCCTGTTCGCGCTCACCCATCGGCACGCGAGGCATCGGGATGCGCGTGAGGAAGGCGAACGCGGTCACGAGTCCGCGCATTACGGTGTCCAGGCGACCCGATGCAGCGACGCGTGCGGAACGTCGATGCCCGCCATGTCACCGAAGCAGCGATGTTCCGCCACGCAACGGAGCAGGCGAATCGCACCGCCGTGGGTCACGACGAGCACGCGCGCATCGCTCGCCTCCACCGCGATATCGTCGAGCGCCGCCGACAGTCGCTCGCGAAAGGCGTCGAATGTTTCCGCGCCCGGGGGCGGATGCATCACGGGGTCGGCCCAGAAGCGGCCGAGCGCATCGCCGTCCGTCTCCGCGATCGTCTCGACAGGCACGCCCTGCCAGTCGCCGAAGTGATACTCCACAAGCCGCGTATCGATGCGCAGCGGCAGACCGCGCCGTTCGGCAAGCTCGGTCGCGAAACGCGAACAGCGCGCCATCGACGAGCAGACGATGCGATCCCACTCATGGCCCAGCACCGCATCGCGGAGTTGCTGCCAGCCCAGCTCGGTCAGGGGATCGTCCAGCTGCCCGCGATAGCTTCGCTGGCCGGTATCGCCGTGGCGCAGCAGATCGATGCTCATGCCTCGGACACTCCGGCCTCGGCGAAGGTCGCCATCGAACCGTGCAGGGTGCAGGCCAGACGCAGCAGCGGGACGGCCAACGCGGCGCCACTGGCTTCGCCCAGACGCAGCTGGAGGTCGAGCAACGGCTCGCCACCCAGCGCGGCGAGTACGCGCGCGTGGCCGCGCTCCTGTGAGCGATGCGCAAACATCAGCCATGGGCGCACATCCGGACGCAACGCGACGGCCGCGAGCGCGGCCACGGAGGTGATGAAGCCATCGACGAGCACCGGCATGCCATGCTGAGCCGCGGCGATGAAGGCGCCGGTCAAGGCGGCGATTTCGAAACCGCCCAGACAGCGCAGGCATTCGAGCGGCGTGATGGCCGCCGCGTTGGCACGCAGCGCGCGCTCGATCGTCGCGGCCTTGCGCGCGATGCCCGCCTGGTCGAGTCCGGTGCCGGCGCCCACGAGCACATCAGGCGATTCACCCAGCAAGGCGCAGGCAAGCGCGCTGGCGACCGCCGTATTGCCGATACCCATGTCACCGCCGATGAAGACCTGCGCATCGGCGGCGACCGCGCGCTCGACACTACGTACGCCAGTGATCAGCGCCGCATCGAGCTGGGCATCCGTCATGGCCGGCCCCCCGGCGATATTCGCGGTCGACGGCGCGATGATTTCACGGCGTACGCCGGCGACGTCGCCCGGATCGTTGACCGTTCCGAGGCTGACGACGTCGAGGGTGGCGTTGAGCGCCCTCGCCAGCACGGATATCGCGGCGCCGCCGAGCGCGAAGTTACGCAGCATCTCGCCGGTGACCACCTGCGGGAACGCGGAGACACCTTCGACCGCCACGCCATGGTCGGCGGCGAACACCGCGATCCAGACCACGTCGACACGAGGACGCTCACGCCCCTGCAGCGCGGCGAGTTGCACGGCGAGCGATTCCAGCCTCCCCAACGAGCCGGGCGGCTTGGTCAGCGTCGCCTGACGCAAGGTCGCCGCCTCGGCGGCGGCGGCATCGGGGACCCGTGCGGGTGTGGCGAGCCAGTGCTTCATGGCAGGGTTCCTTTCAAAGCGAGGGGCAGGCCCGCGGCGGTGAACAACACCCGCTCGCAGCGCTGGGCCAGTGACTGGTGAAGCCGACCGGCTTCGTCGACAAACCGGCGGCTCAGCGCGCCCATGGGAGTGACACCCAGACCGACTTCGTTGCTCACGAACAGGATGTCGCCCGGCAACGTCGCCACCGTGGCCAGCAGCGCCTCGTGCTCACTGCCGAAATGACGACCGTCGTCGATGCCCAGCAGATTGGACAGCCACAAGGTGAGGCAATCGACGAGTACGCAGCGATGCTCCGCCGCGTGCTCCCGAAGGACGCGGGCGAGCATCAGCGGCTCTTCCACGGAGGTCCACGACGCGGGCCGCCGTGCGCGGTGATGCGCGATGCGTTCGGCCATCTCCAGGTCGAGCGCCTGCGCGGTGGCCACGTACACCACCTCGCGGCCGGACGCGCTGGCCAATCTCTCCGCCAGCGCACTCTTGCCGGAGCGGGCTCCGCCCAGAATCAGGGTCTGCATGCATCGAGTCCAAAAAGTCGGGTGAGTACCGCCGTATTCATGTGCGCGTCTATCGTGTCGGCCAGGCGGTCGATCGTCGCCTCGCGTAACGCGCCGAGGTCGAAGGGCGCCGGCCCATCGAGACCCGCGTGTCCCAGCCATGCGCGCAAGGCATCCGGGTGATCGAACAGCCCGTGCAGGTAGGTACCGATGACGCGTCCATCGTCGGAGCGCGCGCCGTCGTCGCGCCCGTCGTCCAGCACGACGGCGGGATGCTTCATCCCCGCGCCGGTGCTTACACCGCAGTGAATCTCGTAACCGGTGACGGTGGCATCGCTGCCACTCACCTGGCCGCTGACGATGCGCAACTGTTTGGCGGGCGCCAGTGTCGTTTCGAGGTCGAGCAGGCCGAGCCCGCTGCTGGAGCCCGCGACCCCTTCGACGCCAAGCGGGTCGTGCACCGCGTGGCCGAGCATCTGCATGCCGCCGCAGATGCCGATGACGTGGCCGCCGTAACGGACGTGCCGGAGGATGGCCTGGTCCCAGCCCTGAGACCGCAGCCATGCCAGATCCGCGCGGGTGGACTTCGATCCGGGCAGGACGATCAGGTCGCATGCCGGAAAGCTCTCGCCCGGACCGACGAAGACACATGCCACATCGGGATGCAGGCGCAGCGCGTCCAGATCGGTGTGATTGCTGATCCGTGGAAGCGCGGGCACGGCCACACGCAGGCGCGCGTGCTCGCGACGCACCCGGTCCCGCGGCAAGGCGTCTTCGGCTTCCAGCACCATGCCGTGAAGATAGGGCAGGACGCCCAGTACCGGCTTGCCTGTTTCACGCTCCAGCCAGTCGAGACCGGGCTGGAGCAGCGCGGTATCGCCGCGAAAGCGATTGATGACGAAGCCCGCCACGCGGTTACGTTCGCTCTCCGACAGCAAAGCCAGCGTGCCGACGAGATGGGCGAAGACGCCGCCACGATCGATGTCGGCCACCAGAATGACAGGACAGTCGACCGCCTCGGCGTACCCCATATTGGCGATATCGCGATCGCGCAGGTTGATCTCGGCGGGGCTCCCGGCACCTTCGACGACGATCGCCGCATAGGCATCGGCGAGTCGCGCATGCGACGCGAGCACCGCGTCCATCGCGACACGTTTGTACGCGTGATAGCCGACGGCGTCCATGTTGCCGACGGGGTGTCCGTGGACGATCACCTGCGCACCGGTGTCGCTGTTCGGCTTGAGCAGCACGGGGTTGAAATCGGTATGCGGCATGACGCCCGCCGCCTGCGCCTGCACCGCCTGTGCGCGACCGATCTCGCCGCCATCGACCGTGACGGCTGAATTCAATGCCATGTTCTGCGGCTTGAACGGCGCGACCGCGACACCGCGGCGGCGCAGCCAGCGGCACAGCGCGGCGACGACGGTGCTCTTGCCCGCGTCGGACGTGCAACCCTGCACCATGAGTACGCGCGCGCTCAAGCCAGCACCTCGGTCAGTGCCACATCCAGGCGATCGAAGCCAGCCTCGTCGCCTGGCAGGCCGAAACGCAGCGCCGGCGGATCGTCGAAGCGGCGGGTAAGGATGGCACGCGCCGCGAGGGCGTCGTGGAGACGAGCGGCGTCGGGGTGGCGACAATACTGAAAGAGATCGCAGCCACCGTCGGGACGCAGTCCGTGCTTCGTCAGCAATGCGACCAGCCGCGCACTGTCCTCGTGCAGCCGCGCGCGCATGGCGATCTGCCAGTCGACGTCGGTCAGCGCCGCCTTCACGACGTGGCGCGTCGGCCCGCTCAGCGTCCACGGCCCCAGACATTCACGCAGCGCCTCCAGCAGGCCCGGCGACGACGCGACAAACCCCGCGCGCACGCCGGCGAGGCCGAAGAACTTACCCACCGAGCGCAAGACGATCAGACCGTCGCATGCCGCGGCGCACAGCGTGCCGTCCGGTCGCGTGTCGATGAACGCCTCGTCGACGATCAACCAGCCACCGCGCGACGCGAGCGATGCGTGCAACGCGAGCAGCGCCTCGCGACGGAACCGGTCGCCGCCAGGGTTATTGGGATGAATCAGCACGATCACGTCGAAGTCGGCGGCGCGTTCGAACAAGGCATCCGCCGGACACTCGCGGACGTCGTGACCGTGTTGCCGCCACGCATGCGCATGCTCGTTGTAGCCCGGCGAGATCACGCCCACACGCGAGCGTGGCCGCATGCGCGGCAACGCCATGATCGCCGCCTGCGAGCCGGGAACGGCCAGAAGATGCGGCGCCGCGTAGCAGGCGCGGGCCGCGTGCATGAGCCCGTCGTCGTCCTCGGGCAACCGGTGCCATGCCACGGCTGGTACGGCGGGCACGGGATAGGCGTACGGGCTGATACCCGTCGACAGATCGAGCCAGCGTTCGCGTGGAATGCCGTGCTGTGTCACCGCACGAGCCAGACGTCCGCCGTGCTCAAGCATGCGTGGCTACTCCAGCCACGAGTGCGAGACCGATCCAGATCGCTACGCCTCGGTCGACGAGACGCAGGGCGCGTCGTATCGAGGTGGCGTCGGGCGCATCTCCTGTGCCGAGGACAGGACGGTCTTCCCACTGACCGTGGTACGGCGCGGGCCCACCCAGTTGCACGTTCAGCGCGCCCGCACCGGCGGCCATCACCGGGCCGGCGTTGGGGCTGTCCCACAACGGTGCCTGCGTCGCCCAGCAACGACGTGCCGTCGTGAATTCGCCCGCCAGCGCATACGTCAGCGCGGTGAGCCTTGCGGGGATGAACCCGAGCACGTCGTCGATGCGCGCCGCCGCCCAGCCGAAGCGCAGATAGCGCGGCGTCCGGTAGCCCCACATCGCATCCAGCGTATTCGCCAGACGGAACACCAGCACGCCCGGCGCGCCCAGCAACAGAAACCAGAACAGCGCACCGAAGACGGCGTCGTGTCCGTTCTCGAGGACGGATTCCGTCGCGGCGGCGGCAACACGCGAGGCATCCAGGGCCTCCGTATCGCGGCTGACCATGCGACCGACCGCCTGCCGCGCCGCACCGATATCTGCCGCGCTCAGCGCATCGGCGACGGGCAACGCGTGCTCCGCGAGGCTGCGCCGACCCACGGCGAGATACAGCACCACTGTATCGATGACAAACCCGGGCGCGGTGGGCACCCCGTATCGGATCAGGGCGAGCAGTCCGACCAGCGGAAGCACCGCCAGGCACCAGGCCAGGATCCCCCGGGGGCGGCGACCGGCATAAAGCTGTCGCTCGATCCATTGCGCGAGATGGCCGAAGCCGACCAGCGGGTGCGCGCGTCGTGGCTCACCCCACCATGCATCGAGCAGCAGCGCCGCGAGCATCGCGAAGGCGGTGGTCACGGCAGGAAAAGACGCAGCGCGGCGTCGATATTCGATGGGAAATAAAAGTGCACGAAGCTGGCGGTCATGCGCCCACGGCGGTAGACCGCCTCGGCGGTGGGCCCGCCATTCGGGTTGCTCGCCATCGCCAGCGCCGTAGTGGCGATCGTCGCCTTCGCATAGTGGAACGAATGACCGCGCAGGAGCCCTTCGGGCAGATCGACCGACTGCATCCCGAGCGCCGCCATGCGCGGCTGCATCGTCGCGTCTCCGGCGATCAGCCCAGCCATGCTGGCTGTACGGCCATGCGTGTCGGTGAGCCGGTCGAGGGCATAGAGCAGACCGCCGCACTCCGCCAGCAGGGGGCGTCCGGCATCGACATGCGCGTGCAGATCGCGGCGCAGATCGTCACGGGTCGTCAGCGTGTCGAGGTGCAATTCGGGATAGCCCCCCGGAAGCCAGATCGCATCGCACGGGGGCAAGGCGTCACCCGCCAGCGGACTGAAGAAGATCAGATCCGCGCCGGCGTCACGCAGCACGTCGAGATTGGCCGGGTACACGAAGGCGAATGCTTCGTCGCAGGCGATGGCGATGCGGCGGCCGTCCAGCCGCCGCGTGGAATGTCGGTCGGCTGGTGCCTGGAAAACGACCGCGGGTGGCAGCTGGCCCACCGCCTCGACGGGCAACGCGTCGGCCAGCGCATCCAGCCGCGCATCGAGATCCGCCAGTTCCGAGGCGGACACGAGACCGAGATGCCGCTCGGGCAGACCCATGGCCGCATCGCGCGGGAGCGCGCCGTACCAGGTAAGCGCAGGCGGCAGGCTCTCGCGCAGCAAGGTGGCGTGGTAAGCGCTGCCGACACGGTTGGCGATCACGCCGTGCACGATGAGCCCGTCGCGATAACTGGCCAGTCCATGCGCCAGCGCACCGAACGTCTGCGCCATGGCACTGCCATCGATCACGGCAAGAACGGGCAAACCGAATCGCTGGGCCAGATCCGCGCTCGACGGGCGTCCGTCGAACAGGCCCATCACGCCCTCGACGAGGATCAGGTCCGCCTCCTCCGCCGCGGCATGGAGTCGCGCGCGAACGTCGTCTTCGCCACCCATCCAGGTGTCGAGCTGGTAAACCGGAGCGCCGGATGCGCGCTGGAGGATCATCGGGTCGAGAAAATCGGGTCCGGTCTTGAAGACGCGTACCTTGCGACCCGCACGCGCCTGCGCACGCGCCAGCGCCGCCGTCACACTGGTCTTGCCCTGCCCCGACGCAGGTGCCGAGACCAGCAGCGCGGGACACGAACGGCTCACAGTTCGATGCCCTTCTGCGCGCGGATACCCGCCTGGTAGGCGTGTTTCACGACGCGCATCTCGGTCACGGTATCCGCCAGTTCGACGAGCGCGTCCGGCGCGCCACGGCCCGTGATCACCACATGCTGTCGTTCGGGTCGCGCCCGGCAGGCGTCGAGCACGCGATCGAGCGGGATGTATTGCTTCACCAGCGCGATGTTCAGCTCGTCGAGCAGGATGAAATCGTATGCCGGGTCGGCGAGCATGCGCTCGGCGACATCCCACGCGGCCATGGCCGCCGCGATGTCGCGCGCCTTGTCCTGTGTCTCCCACGTATAGCCTTCGCCCATCACGTGGTAATCGAGCGGACCGTCTTCGAACATGCGGAAGAATGCCTCCTCGCCGGTGGAAAAACTGCCCTTGATGAACTGGACGACGCCACAACGAAAGCCATGGCCGAGCGACCGCGCCAGCATACCGAATCCGGACGAGCTCTTTCCCTTGCCGTTGCCGGTGTTGACCACGAGCACGCCGCGATCGATGGTCGCTTTCGCGATACGCCGGTCGATCAGCTCCTTCTTCCGGCGCATGCGGTCGCGATGACGAGCCTCCTCGTCCATGTCACTCCATGGCGTGGTGTCGCCGCTCATGCGTGGGTGGTACGGGCGTCCCGTGCCCGCGGTGCGAAGCGCCAGACCGCCGCCTGGACCACCTGAGCCACCAGCACATACGCCGCGGCGGCACGCACGAAGAGCGGCGCCCATTGCATGAAGCGCTGGACGTACTGGGTCATGTTGGTATCGGTGTAACGGCCACCCAGCCAGTAGAACGCACCATTGGATATGGCGTACGAGACCGTGGCGCAGACCAGCAATGCCGCGAAAACCATCGCATGCGATGCCAGTGAACCGTCGAAACGCGGTGCCACCAGGCGGCCGCCGTACCAGAGCACGGCGTACGCCAGCGGCATGAACGAATAGGCCACCGTGATGCAGAAGTCGCTCACGCCCGCGTAGCTGATCGAGACCCAGTCGATCAGCACGGCCAGGACGACGAAGGCCACGAAGGCCAGGTGCTTTCGCAGGTAGATACCCCCGAGGAAGAACAACGCCATCGACGCGTCGGGAAGATGCAGTACATCGCCGAAGTGATGAAAACGCGTGGCGATCATGATCAGCGCGAACCATGCCGACATGGCGACAAACAACGGACGTGACAGGGGTTTCATCGGGGCGTACCTCGTACGGGGGGACGGATTACGAGCGGGGCTGGTAACGGAACGTGAGCATGTAGTTGCGACCCAGCTGATTGAAGTAACGCGCGGTCTCGTAGTGGCGATCGAAGACATTCTTGCCGGCCAGCTCCACCGACCACGCCGGCGCGAAGGCGTACGCGATGCGCAGATCGGTCAGCGCGTAGCCACCCAGCCGGTGCAGGTTGGTCGAGTCGTCATAGCGATAGCCCGAGGCGAACACACTGGCACCGACGCTCAGCGCGCCGAACGAGCGGTCGACGTCGATATTCGCGGTACGGCGGGCACGTCGTGGCAACAGGTTGCCCTTGCTGTCGTCGTCGCTATCGTCTTCCGGCTGCAGCCACGTCGCGTTACCCGAGAGGCGCCAGTCGGCGACGGTGGTGTCGGCTGCCAGCTCCACGCCACGGATCCGTGCGCGGTCGATATTGTTCGCGCCGCCAAACGGGAACAGCGGACCGGTCAGGCTCGAGTCGAAGACGATGAGGTTGTCGATGTGATTCTGGAAGGCATTGATCGACCAGTTACCCCACGTGGGCGTGCCGCGCAGCCCCAGCTCCCAGTTGCGGGACGTTTCCGGGCGGAGGTCCGGATTGCCGTAGTCGGGGTAGTACAGGTCGTTGAACGTCGGTGCCTTGAACGCGGTGCCGTAGCTGCCGGTGACACGCAGGTCCTTCGTCAGCATGTAGCCGTACTGCAGGCTGCCGGTGGTCTTGCCGCCGAACTGGCTGTTCTCGTCACGGCGCAGACTGGCCTGGATCGAGCTGTCGCCGAATGCCTGCAGCCACTGGCCGAAAATCGCGTGGTTGCGACGCGCATCGACGAAGTAGTCGGTACTGCCGACGACGCGATCGCGCTGCCAGTCGTAACCGAGCGTGGTCTGGCCTGCGTCCCCACCGACGTGACCGAGGTCCGCCTGCACCGAGGCGACGTCGCGATGCGTGTTGAACGTATCGGCGTAGACGCCGTTCTCGTAGTCGGTCGAGAAGTCACCGCTGCGACCGAGGTTGAGGGTGAATTTCACGTCCTTCGACGGCGTATAGCGCAGACGGCCGCCAACGACCTGCGTCGACGAGTCGGCGAAGTTGCTGCTGGTGCCGTCGTAATGGTTGGCGCCTTCGGTGCGCATGGCATTGACGTCGGCGTCCCACTGCTCGTCGAAGCGCCATCCGCCCTTCAGCGACAGCGCATTGTTGCGGTAACCGTCCTTGTCCGGCTCGTAGGTGTAGCAACCGCCGCCGCCCGGGCTGGGGCGGCCGCGGCATGCGTTGATGCCGTCGGTCTGGTCGTGGTTCGCTTCCACCGCGTACCAGCCGTTCGCGCCGCGTCCGCTGAAGCCGGCCGAGCCGCGCAAGGTGTCGTAGCTGCCGCCGCCGACGGAGAAGTTCGGCACGAAGCTGCCTTCCGGACGACGGGTGAAGATCTGGATGACGCCGCCCAGCGCGTCCGAGCCATAGAGACTGGAGAACGGGCCACGGACGATTTCGATGCGCTCGATCTGGTCGACCGGAATATCCTGGAAGGCCGCCGTACCGGAGGTCGCTGAACCTACCTTCACGCCATCGATCAGCACTAGCACGTGGTCGGACTCGGTGCCGCGCATGAAGACGGAGGTCGACTTGCCCGGGCCGCCGTTATTGGCGATGGACACACCGGGCGTCGCACGCAGCAGGTCGGCCAGCGAGCGCGGCTGCAGCCGCTCGATCCCGGCACGGTCGATCACCGTGGAGGCGGACAGCACCTGCGCCTGGGTCTGCTCGGTCCGGCTCGCGGTGACCACCACCTTGTCGAGGTCGGTGGAGGTGTCATCGGCGAAGGCCGCGGCGGGAACGAGGCATGCCATCGCGATGGCGACCGCGAGGGTGGAAATACGAAGCGACACGTGGTGACTCCTGCACTACCGCGCCCATCCGCGCGGCATGAATGGCGAGAGACAGGGAGACGGTAGCGGGGATCGCCGATGGCGGAAGGCCGGCCGGCCACCCACGACATGGCCCTCCGCCTGTCCGGTGTTACCTCGAAGGCCGGTCTCCGGGCTTGCGAGCGCAGGGAGAATCCCTGCCGGTCGGCGCCTTCCCATGCCTTTCGGGGCACAGTGGCTTCATGCAGACCTTTGGCTCGCCTACCGTTGCGGGGGCAGCTCCGGAATGACGCGGACCTCGTGGATCGCGCGGGTCACCGGATTCCCGTTTCAATCCCCGGCTGCGACGCCGGGAATCACCTTGGGCGGCGGTAGTGTATCCGAAGCATGAACGCGGCGGTCGCGCCAGCGCAGGAACGGGCGCTCGACACCATAGTGAAGCAGCGCACCGCCAGCCAGGGTCGCGGACGCATAGATGGCGAAACGGACGAAGCGATGACCGGCCAGACCGTCACCGAGCAGCCCCTCCGTCAGATGAAAAACGCCTTTGTGGCAGAGATAGAGGCTGTACGAAGCGGCGGCCAGCCATCCGGCACCGGGCACCCGCAGCCTTGCGAAGACGGTCGGGCCGCTGAAGGCGGCGACGAAGCCACCCATCGCCAGCGACAGCAGGGGGTAGCCGATGACGCAGGGCCAGAACAGGGGGCGTGCACCGTCGAAAAGGACCAGACAGACGCCAAGGAGAACGGTGGCGGCGCCGAGCACCCAGCCCCCGCGCGCATGGATCCATGCCATCCACTGCGGGCGATACACCCCGCACGCCGCCAGGGCGACACCGGCGACGAGCCCATCCAGGCGCGGCCACGTGGGGTAATAGAGGTAACGGAGATAGACCAGGCCCGCACTGATGTCCGTATCACGAGCCGGTCCCAGCAAATCGGACCACAGCCACGCCCGCAACAGGAGGCCGCCGGCGACCACCGCGACGCATACGGTGATGAACTTCCACAGAGCGGGTTTGCGCGTCAGCGCGAAGGCCAGCAAGGGAAAGACGAGATAGAAGTGTTCTTCCACGCATAGCGACCACACGTGGGAGAACGCATAGTTGTCGCCGTTGTCGAACAACAGGTTGAAGGTAAACGTCGGAAATTGCCACAACGGCTGCATACCCGGCGTTTCTCGCCATGCCGGCCATAACGCATACATCGCCAGCACGACGATGAACGCAGGAAATATCCGTACGAAACGGCGCCGGTAGAAGCCAGGGAAATCGAGTCTTCCGGTGGTCTTCAGGGACTTCAGCACCTGCGTGCCGATGAGGTAGCCGCTCAGCACGAAGAACAGGTCGACGCCTATCCACCCCGACCATTCCAGCTTGCTGAAGCCCTCGCCGAGGCCGCCGACCAGATAACTGTGAAACAACATCACCCAGGCGATGGCGATCGCGCGCAGCGTGTCGAGGCCGGGAGTGCGGTTCATGCGTGGGATCCCCTGGGTGTCACGTCAATGTGCGGGCGCGTCCGGGCGGATGCACGGCGCGTTTATGGCGATTCGCGGGCGCGCTCATTGCCCGCGGTGCAACGCGGCGAGCAGGGCATCGATATAGGTACGACTTGCGCGCAGCGTCGCACCATCTTTCAATCGAACCACCGCGTCGCGGTTGGACCGTGGCAGGAGTTCGGCGACCTGATCCACCCGAACGATGGCCGAGCGGTGCACCCGGAGAAAGCGCAGCGGGTCGAGTCGCCTGGACAGCGTATGCAGGGTTTCGCGGAGCAGATACCGTTCGCCGCGTACATGCAGCGCCGCGTAATCGCCGTCGGCCTCGATCCACTCGACCTCGTCCGCAGCGACGTAGTGAATGCGGGCGCCGATGCGAATGGCGAAGCGTTCGGCCTGCCTCGTTGTCGTGGTCACCGCCCTGCCGAGTTGTCGACGAGCCCGTTCAATCGCTTCGGCGAAGCGTTCATCATCGATGGGCTTCAGCAGGTAATCCACCGCGCCCAGTTCAAAGGCACGGAGAGCGAAGCAGTCGTGCGCGGTCAACAGGATCGCCAACGGTCGGTCGGGAGGCGGTATGGCCGCCAGGGCATCGATACCGGTCAGGCCAGGCATCTGGACATCGACGATCGCGAGATCCACATCGGTTCGACGCATGGCGGCCAGCGCCTGACCATCCGCCGCCTCGGCGACGACGATAACGTCGGGCTCCGCATTAAGGCGGACCTGCACGCCCCTGCGAGCGAGGGGCTCGTCATCGACGACGGCGATGCGAATCATGCGGTTGTCCGCATGACGGCAGAGCGCACGGGCAAGGTGACCGCCGTGCGCCACCGATCGCCGCGAGGGCCAGCTTCCAGCAGGTGATTGCCGGGATAGAGCACATCGAGGCGGGCACGTACATTCGTCAGACCCACGCCCTGCCCTCCTGCTGAAGGCCCGTCGAAGCGATCGTTATCGACCCACACGCGAAGTGTTCCTCCGTCACGCTCGACACGAATGTCGATCCGGCCGCCCTCACGGCGGGGTGCGATGCCATGCCGGATGGCGTTCTCGACCAGCGGCTGCAGCAGGAGGTAGGGCACCTGCGCATCGAGCGTGTCCGGACCGGTGTGAATGTTCACGCGCAGCCGGTCGCCCAGCCGCGCCTTCTCGATATCCAGGTAGGTAGAGGTAAAGGCGATCTCGTCCGCGACCGTCACTTCGTGCCCGGGCGACTGCTCCAGCGTCGCGCGAAGAAAATCGCCCAGGCGGGCGATCATGCGCGTGGCATCGCGCTTACGATCGTCGCGTACCAGGGCCGAGATCGCATTCAGCGTGTTGAAAAGGAAGTGTGGCTGCAGCTGGTAGCGCAAGGCACGCAACTCCGCATCACGGGCCGCTTGCGATGCCTCGCGCAACCGAAGGCCTTCGGCGCGAAGTTCCGCCCCGTGCAGCACCATTGCCTGCATGCCACAAAAAGCGATCAGCGCCAGCCAGCAGCCGTCGAGCCCGCCGAACACCCAGGCCCAGCCGACCCGCGCTCGCATGGCCGGACTCGCGAGAAATTCGAGGGCGAAGAGTGCATTGGCGACGGACATCGCGTAGCTGATCGGCAGCAACCAGGCTGCCATCGTCCATGCGCTCGCCGCCCGTCGCCATAGCACGCGCTGGAGCCAGCCCAGCGGGACGATCCATGCCAGGTACGCAGCGGTGTAGAAGAGGCGAAACGCGAGGACCTTCGGATCGGCAAGCGACGGCAAACCCATCACCAGCATGCAGCCGAGGATAGGCAGGCCTGCGATCCAGGCCATGCCCGGCGATACTGTTACGTTCCTGTCTTCCCGCATGCGCCGCCCTCGTTCGCCCGGATCCGATTCTATCGGTCAGAAGTTCGACGAGTAGAGCATGGCCGCGATTTTCCAGCCGTCCGGCGTATGGATCATCTGCCAGGTTTCGGCGCCATGGTTGGCTATCTTGCCGTCGGCGAGGAAGTCGAAATCGAAGTAGACGGAGGCGACCGTTCCGTCGGTATCGATGCGGATGTTGTGGAAGCGCTCCTCGACCTGAACCTTGCCGGAGCCGATGAAGTCGGTGAACTGTTTGAGGGTGCCGGCTTTGTAAGCCGTGGTTACCTCGGAGTGTCTGGCCTTGACGCTCGTGAAGGACGCATCACCCAGTGAGGTGTACCAGGAGATGTTGTCGTTGAGAAACAGGGAGGAGACGCTTTTGGCGTCGTGAGCTTTCAATGCGGCCTGGAAGGTGTCGACGGCGTGCTGGATTTCGGCTTTGGGTGCGTCGGCGGCGAAGCAGGGGAGCGTGAGCAGGAGAGCGAATGCGCTGAATGCGGGGTGCAAGGACATGGTCAAGGCCTCGTACGTGGTGAGACGTACGAGGAGATCAGGTGTGGGGATGGGTCGCCAAGAGTGTGTGCGGTGGGGCGGGCGTGGAGTGCGATGAAACGGTTGGGAAGCGTTACTGGCACAACGGAAGTTCGCCGCGTCACCGCCTCGTTGGCTTTTCGCCGGCAGGGCTGGCTCCGACGACAGCGGGAAGCCGCCGGCGCCGCTTTCGCGGAGCCGGCGGCCCGGGTCGTATCAAACCTTACCGGTATAGCCCGATGGGCTCAGAGACAGCCGACGAGGCTGTCGTAGACGGAATTGCGGGACCCGGGGAGCTTGGCGTTGAGGGCGTCATCCGCCTTCATGGCCTCGTAGAACTGTTCCACCAGCATGTCCTTCGGCAGACGGATCTTGCACTTGTACAGCTTGCCGGCGGCCTGCACGGCACCGGACTTGGTGACCACCGAAGCGGTGGTCCCGGCAAAGGTCCACACGCACTGCTTCATGCTGCTTTTGGTCGCGTCGACCGAACAGGTCAGCTGCATAGGGCGGAGGTTGTGAAACTCGCCTTCGCAGAAGGTGTCGCCGCAGATCTTGTCGAAGCCACCGTTGAGCGTGGCTTCGACACCGGCGAAACGGTCGAGGCCGGCTTCCGCGGTCGGCCAGTTGACGATGTCGACGTACCGATCGGCGGCGGGCGGCGTCTGGGCGAAAGCCGCCAGCGGCAGGACGAGAAGAGCGGCAGCGAGGGTGTTTCGAAGCATCGTTGTGACTCCGTGGTTGAGGAGCACACATGACACCGTGTTCGGCGCGGCGGGTCTGTCCCGCCGCGCCCGGGGCACATCGTAGCGTTCGGGCGACGCTTCCTGTGGGACGCGATCCCTACAGCCAGTGGCCGTAGCGCTTGATGTAGATCGTCTTCATCACCTGGGTCAGCACACAGTAGGACGCCAGGGTGAGCGCCAGCCAGGCGAAGTAGATGCCCGGCAGCGGCTGCATGCCGATGCGCGCACCGATCGCCGTGTACGGAATGAACATGCCGATGATCATGATCGCGACGGTCAGCGCCAGTACCGGCGCCGATGCGACGCTCTGCAGGAACGGGATGCGTCGCGTGCGGATCATGTGCACGACCAGCGTCTGCGAAAGCAGACCCTCGATGAACCAGCCGGACTGGAACAGCGACTGGTGAGCGACATCGTTCGCCCCGAAGTAATGCCACATCAGCCAGAACGTCGTGATGTCAAACACCGAGCTGACCGGACCGATCCATACCATGAAACGACCGATGTCGCCCGCGTCCCACTTGCGCGGCACACGCAGGTATTCCTCGTCCATGCGGTCGAAGGGGATGGACAGCTGCGACAGGTCGTACAGCAGGTTCTGCACCAGAATCTGCAGCGGCAGCATCGGCAGGAACGGCAGGAACGCGCTCGCCACCAGCACGCTGAACACGTTGCCGAAGTTGGAGCTGGCAGTCATCTTGATGTATTTCATGATGTTGCCGAAGGTGATACGCCCTTCGATCACACCCTCTTCCAGCACCATGAGGTTCTTTTCGAGCAGGATGATGTCCGCCGACTCCTTGGCGATATCGGTCGCCGTATCGACCGAGATGCCCACGTCAGCGTCGCGCAGTGCCGGCGCGTCGTTGATGCCGTCGCCGAGAAAGCCCACCGTGTGACCACGGCGCTGCAGCGCCTTGACCACGCGCGCCTTCTGCACGGGCGACATCTTGGCGAAGACGGTGGTGCGCTCCACCATCGCATCGAGAGCATCGTCGTCGAGCTGTTCGATATCGCGACCCAGGACGGACTCCTGCACATCGAGACCGACCTCGGTGCAGATCTTGCGCGTCACCGCCTCGTTGTCGCCGGTGATGACCTTCACCGCCACGCCGTGGTGGTTCAGCGCGCGAATGGCGGTCGCCGCGGAGTCCTTCGGCGGATCGAGGAACGCGAGGCAGCCGACAGCCGTGAGGCCCGCTTCGTCCGCCACGCCATAAGCGCGGTCGCCGGTGGGATCGCGACGAACGGCGACGATCAGCACGCGGAGCCCGTCCTCGTTGAGGCGATTTGTCATGGCGCGGATCTCGGCGCGCTTCTCCGAGGTCATCAGCTCCGTGACGTCACCGATGCGGGCCTCGCTGCAGATCGCCAGCATCTCTTCCACGGCGCCCTTGCAGACCAGCAACTGCTCGCCCTGCCCGTCCGCCACCACCACCGACATGCGGCGGCGCTGGAAGTCGAACGGAATCTCGTCGACGACGTGGAAGCGACGTGCCACCGGCTCGAGGTCGCGGTGGGCCAGCACCGCCTTGTCCATCAGGTTGCGCAGGCCGGTCTGGAAGCGGCTATTGAGGTAGCCGTACTCCAGCGCGTCGTCGGAGTCGTCGCCGTTGAGGTCGACGTGACGCTCGAGCACGATCTTGTCGAGCGTCAGGGTGCCGGTCTTGTCCGTGCACAGCACGTCCATGGCACCGAAGTTCTGGATCGCGTTGAGGCGCTTCACCACCACCTTGCGCTTCGACATGGCGATGGCGCCCTTGCCGAGGTTGGCGGTGACGATCAGCGGCAGCATTTCGGGGGTCAGGCCCACGGCGACCGACAGGCCGAACATGAAGGCGCCCAGCCAGTCGTGCTTGTCGAAGCCGTTGATCAGGAAAACGACCGGCACCATGACCGCCATGAAGCGAATCAGCAGCCAGCTCACCGAGGAGATACCGCGGTCGAAGCTGGTCTGAACGCGCTCGCCCGAGAGCGTGTGCGCCAGCGAGCCCAGGTAGGTGCGCGCACCCGTGGCCATCACCACGGCCGTCGCGGTGCCGGACACCACGTTGGTGCCCATGTAGCAAACGGTGGGCAGGTCGAGCGGGCCGTTGGCGTCGCTGGCGAGAGTGGCGCCGGCCGCGGGCGCGACTTTCTCGACGGGGATAGACTCACCGGTCAGGATCGCCTGGCTGATGAACAGGTCCTTGGCCGCCAACAGGCGGAGATCGGCGGGCACCATGTCGCCCGCCCCGAGATGAACGATGTCACCGACGACGAGTTCCTCGACCGGCACCTCGATACGCTCGGCGTGGCCGTCCTCGGCGCGGCGGGTCACCGTGGAGGTATTGCGGACCATCGCCTTGAGCCGCTCGGCGGCCTGCGACGAGCGAAACTCCTGGGTGAACGACAGCAGCACGCTGATGCCGACCATCACGCCGATGATGATCGGCCCGGTGTAGTCGTCCTCGGTGAACAGCTGCACGACCGCGAGCACGAGCAGCACGATGATGAACGGGTTGCGGAAGGCATGCAGCAGCTGGATCGACCAGTGCGGCGGCTTCTCGTGGCCCACCTCGTTGATCCCGTCGCGGTCGAGCCGCTCGGCGATGGCCTCTTCGTCCAGGCCGTCCGGCCGGGAATGCAGCGCGCGCAGCAACTCGTCCGCCGGACGGTAGGCGTCCGCGGCGACGGTGGTGAAGGTCTTGGCGGCGACGGCCGCCTGCGAGGTGTGCTTCTTCATGACTCGCTGCCTTTCCGGACGCGGTGTCCGGTAGGGCGCGGGCGGCTCTCAGCGCTTAGCTGAAGGCGTGCGCGCCGGCGCGGAGCCGACGTTCGGTGTTCCGGGTAAACGTGAGGAACGGCGTAAGCCGCGCCGTAGTGTCTATGTCGCTGTTCATCGTTACGGGAGTTTGACGTCAGCCGGTTTCGCCTGGCTTTCCGCAAGTTCCAGCGGACGCGGCACGGTGATCGTGCGCTTGGCCGGGGCGGAGACAGCGCCACGACGGCGGGCGAGAGCAAAAGCGAGACGGCGACCGAACATGCGCGGGCCGGTCTTTTCGATCTGGAGGTTCATGGCTCAATCCTCGGATAGCGGAAGCTCACGGCTTCCGACCGGGGAGAGCCGGACTTTCCCTAGCGGAGGAAAGCGCCGGCCGACCGGGTACGGTCGCCGTAGGCGTTGTTGTTTGCCAGCGCCGGGACCCGATGCGTGCGGGAGCCGGCGCGTCGACTAGGGTAGACGTCCATATGCCTGGGTAAGCTAAGAAGGGTGCCAGCCGAACCTGAGACGGCTCGGTAGCCGGGCAATTGTCGCGCCGCAGCGAAGATCGGTCAAGGGGTGGCGACGCTCCTACGCCGGTAGCGGGGCGGCGTCGGTGATTCGGGCTTCATACTCACGCGCCTCGCCCAACAACCATTCGCGGAAGCGCCCCACACCGCTGTGCGACTCGGACCGCTTCGGATACACGAGGTAATACGCTTCCGCCACCCGCAGCCGCTCCTTGCACAACACGGTCAACGCCCCGCACTCGATCAGCGACCGCGCCATGACCAGACGGCCAAGCGCGACGCCCATGCCTTCGAGCACCGCGCGCTGAAGGTGCTCGGTATTGTCGAAGCGGGCGACATATCGGGAAGGCAGTGGCATGCCGAACGCCTCGGCCCAGTCGTTCCACCGACCCGACGGATCGCCCAGCAGCGGCCAGCCTGCCAGCGACACGTCCGGCAGGCCGCCCATCTTGCGCACCAGCGACGGACTGGCGATCGGAACGATGTACTCGCCGAACAGACGATCCGACTTCGTACGCGGCCATGACCCGAGCCCGTAGCGGAACGCCACGTCGATCGTGGGCTCGCGGTCGAAGTCGACCACCGAGACGGATGACGAGAGGCTGAGCTCCAGTTCGGGATGCGCGCCCACCAGTTTCGGCAGTCGCGGTACGAGCCAGCTCGAGGCCACGGAAGGCATCACGCTGAGCGTCACGGCATCCTCGTGGCGACTCTCATAACGATTGAGGGCGTGCTCGATTCCCTCGAAGTGATGGCCGATCGCATCGAGCAGATGGGTGCCATCCGCCGTGAGGGTCACGCCGCGCGGACCCCGGTCGAACAGCGACCGCCCGAGACGCTCCTCCAGATTGCGGATCTGATGGCTCAACGCACTGACCGTGAGGTTCAGCTGTTCCGCGGCGCGCGACAGCTTGCCCGTACGGGCGACCAGGACGAACCCCTGAAGCAGACCGAGCGGGAGGCGGGACATGTGAATTTTCCTCAAGGCCGGGTTGCAAACATATCGCTTTTTAGCGCCCTGCGGAACGGGCACCCTTTAGCCCACTGATAGTCGCAAGGGGTTGCGACTCCACCGCACGGGAGCACGCTCATGGCATCGATCTTCACCGGCCTCGCCTTCATGCACGGTCACATCGTGGACCGCGATCTGGTCATGCGCCTGGGTCGCGAGGAGCCGACGCCGCAGGCAGGTGCAGGGGCCCCGGCGCCGGTCGCCCGTCCGCGAAAGGAATGGCCCCGAACCGTCGACGCAACCGCGGTGCACGCCGCGTGCCCCACCTGCTGCTGACCGACACATCACGTGAACCTTGCGTGCTTCACCATGGGGGTTTCCGCCCACATCGGAGAGACGCATGAAGCATCGTCAACTGGGACGCTCGTCCCTGCAGGTCGCGCCACTGGCGTTCGGTGGCAACGTGTTCGGCTGGAGTGCGGACGAAGCGCGCTCGTTCGAACTGCTGGACGCTTTCGTCGATCACGGGCTCAACCTGATCGACACGGCGGACGTCTATTCGCGCTGGGTCGAGGGTAACGAAGGGGGCGAGTCGGAAACCATCATCGGCCGCTGGCTGAAACAGTCGGGCAAGCGTGACAAGGTGCTGATAGCGACCAAGGTGGCCAAATGGGACCGCTATCCCGGCCTGTCGCCGGTCAACATCAGGGAGGCGGTGGAGGATTCGCTGCGTCGGCTTCAGACCGATCACATCGATCTGTATCAGGCGCATGAAGACGATCCGAAGGTGCCGCTGGAGGAAACCCTGCGCGCGTTCGACGACCTCGTGCAGGCGGGCAAGGTACGCGTCATCGGCGCATCCAATTTCGAAGCGACGCGTCTGGACGATGCCTTGAAGACGAGCGAGGAAAAAGGCCTTTCGCGCTACGAATCGCTGCAGCCCGAATACAACCTGATGGATCGCGCGGGGTTCGAAAGCGCACTGCAACCGCTCTGCGTCAGGGAGCGCGTCGGAGTGATCAGCTACTACTCGCTGGCCAGCGGGTTCCTCAGCGGCAAGTACCGCAGCGAAGCGGATCTGAGCAAGAGCAAGGCACGCGGCGGCAAGGTCAAGGCTTACCTCAACGACCGGGGCTATCGCGTCCTTGCCGCGCTGGATCAGGTTGCCGAAGCCCACAGCGCAAAGCCCGCGCAGGTGGCGCTCGCCTGGGTGATGGCGCAGCCTTCCATTGCTGCCGCCATTGCCAGCGCAACGACGGTGGAGCAGTTGGCGGAACTGGCGAAGGCCGCGGAGCTCACGCTGTCCAGCGAGCAGCTGGACGCACTGAAGCAGGCGTCGGATAGCTGAGGTCTGGCGATCAGTGACTGCCGCGTCGTCAGACGTCGGCCGTGTATAAAAAAACGGGCCCCGGTCGTCATGACGACCGGGGCCCGTGCGTTTCGCGGCCAGAGGCCGCTCCTACATGATCAGCGTGCGGCGTTCAGCGCATCCAGTGCCGCGTTGAGCGTAGCGCTCGGGCGCATCGCCGCGCTGACCTTCGCCATGTCCGGATGATAATAACCATCGATTTCGACGGCCTTGCCCTGCGCACCGTTGAGCTCCCCGATGATCTTGTCCTCGTTTTCAGCCAGCGTCTTCGCCACCGCCGTGAACTTCGCCTTGAGGTCGGCATCGTCGCTCTGTGCCGCCAGCGCCTCGGCCCAGTACATCGCCAGGTAGAAGTGGCTGCCGCGATTGTCGATCTCGCCGACCTTGCGAGCGGGCGACTTGTTGCTGTCGAGGAAACGGCCGTTGGCGATATCGAGCGTCTTCGCCAGCACGCGGGCATGCTTGTTGTCGTAGCGCTCGCCGAGGTGCTCGAGCGACGCGGCCAGGGCGAGGAACTCGCCGAGCGAATCCCAGCGCAGGTAACCCTCTTCGACAAACTGCTGGACGTGCTTCGGCGCCGAACCACCCGCGCCGGTCTCGAACAGGCCGCCACCCGCCATCAGCGGCACGATGGAAAGCATCTTCGCCGACGTGCCCAGCTCCATGATCGGGAACAGGTCGGTGAGGTAGTCGCGCAGCACGTTGCCGGTGACCGAGATCGTATCTTTCCCCTGGCGGATGCGCTCCAGCGAGAACGTCGTCGCGGCGACGGGATCGAGCACGCGGAGATCGAGGCCACTGGTGTCGTGATCCTTCAGGTAACGCTCGACCTTGGCGATCACCTGCGCGTCGTGCGCGCGGTTCCTGTCCAGCCAGAAGACCGCCGGGGTTTCGGAAAGACGGGCGCGCTGCACGGCGAGCTGCACCCAGTCCTGGATCGGCGCATCCTTGGTCTGACACATGCGCCAGATGTCGCCCTGCTCCACGGCATGTTCGAACACGACCGTGCCGTCGTCGGCGACGACGCGAACCGAGCCATCGGCGGGCACCTGGAACGTCTTGTCGTGCGAACCGTATTCCTCAGCCTTCTGCGCCATCAGGCCGACGTTGGGCACACTGCCCATCGTGGCCGGATCGAACGCCCCGTGGGCGATGCAATCCTCGATCACCGCCTGGTAGACGCCAGCGTACGAACGATCGGGAATCACCGCCTTCGTATCCTGCAACTTGCCTTCGGCATTCCACATGCCGCCGGAGTCGCGGATCATCGCCGGCATAGACGCGTCGACGATCACGTCGCTGGGCACGTGCAGATTGGTGATGCCCTTATCCGAGTTGACCATGGCCAGCGACGGACGGTTGGCGTATTCGGCCGTCAGGTCGGCTTCGATCGCGGCGCGGGTGGCTTCATCGAGTTTGCCGAGACGGGCGTAGAGGTCACCGATGCCGTTGTTGGCGTCGAAGCCGACCTGCTTCAGCGCGTCGGCGTGCTTTGCCAGCACGTCCTTGTAGAACTCGCGCACCACGATACCGAACATGATCGGGTCGGAGACCTTCATCATCGTGGCTTTCAGGTGCAACGAGAACAGCACGCCCTTAGCCTTCGCGTCGGCAATCTGCGCGTCGATGAACGACGACAGCGCCTTACGGCTCATGACCGCGGCGTCGACGATTTCGCCGGCTTTCACCGCGACCTTTTCTCTCAGAACCTTGCTGCTGCCATCCTTGCCGGCAAATTCGATGCGCAGGCTGCCGGCCTTGTCGATGGTCGCCGACTTTTCGCTGCCATAGAAATCGCCGCCTTCCATGTGCGAGACATGCGACTTCGACTCGGGCGACCACTTACCCATGCGATGCGGATGCTTGCGCGCGTAGTTCTTGACCGAAAGCGGCGCGCGGCGATCGGAGTTGCCTTCACGCAGCACCGGATTGACGGCGCTGCCCATGGCCTTGCCATAGCGCGCGTTAATCTCTTTCTCTTCGTCAGTCGACGGCGCGTCGACGTAATCGGGCAGCTTGTAGCCCTGCGACTGAAGCTCCCTGATGGCCGCCTTCATCTGCGGCACGGAGGCGCTGATGTTGGGGAGCTTGATAATGTTGGCTTCGGGCGTCGTCGCCAGCTCGCCGAGTTCGGCAAGGTGGTCGCCGATCTTCTGCTCAGCCGTGAGGCGGTCGGGGAACTGCGCGAGGATGCGACCGGCGAGCGAGATGTCGCGCGTTTCGACGGCCACACCCGCCGTGCCGGCGAAGGCTTCGACGATGGGCAGGAAGGAGGCGGTGGCCAGGAACGGCGCTTCGTCGGTGAGCGTGTAGATGATCTTGGGCGAGCTGGACATGATTCGGCGAGCCTTATGCTTGAGTGGGCCAGGTCATGGGGGCTGGCCGGCGCAAGCCTCAAGGGGCGCACCGGCGAGCGGGAAACCGGACCATTGTGGCCCGATTGGGCGACTATCGCCAACAGGCCCGGGCGCCACCGCGGGCTGCCCGACTGAGCCCGGCCCCTGTCGCCAACAGGCCTGCCTGCCACCCGTCTGCGGCGAACCGATGGAGACGCGTCCGTGCTCCCGTGGGAGCGAACCCGCTGGCGATGCCTTAGGCGCCGGTATCGAGCGCGAGCCGCCGGGCCTTCCTACGTGCCTTACGCGCTTTCCAACGTTCCGACAGGCAGGCGAAGATCACGTACAACGCCGGCGTCGACAACAGGGTCAGGCTCTGCGAGATCAGCAAACCGCCGATCATGGCGATACCCAGCGGGCGACGCAGTTCCGAACCCTCGCCCAGGCCGATCGCCAGCGGCAGCGCCGCGAGAATGGCGACCATCGTGGTCATCATGATCGGACGGAAGCGCACCAGGCAGGCCTCACGGATCGCCTCCTTCGAGGTGAGGTGATGCTCGCGCTCGGCGACCAGGGCGAAGTCGATCATCATGATCGCGTTCTTCTTGACGATACCGATCAGCAGCACCAGCGCGATCATCGCCACCACGGACAGTTCGGTATCGGTGATCACGAGCGCGGCCAGTGCCCCCACACCCGCGGCCGGCAGCGTGGAGATGATCGTCACCGGATGGATCAGGCTCTCGTAAAGCATGCCCATCAGCAGATACACCACGACGATCGCGGCAAGAATCAGCAGCGGCATATCGCTCTGCGACTGCTGAAAGCGCCGGAAGTCGCTGCCGGTATCCAGACGGATATCGCCCGGCATGCGCATGCCGTCGATCGTCTTCTGGATGATCTCCATCGCCTCACCCATGCTGACGTTGGGCGCGAGATTGAAGCTGACGCCCATGCTCGTGTACTGATCCTCGTGCACGATCTGGCTGGGCGCGAGGCCCGCCTCCTGCTTCGTCACGGCCGACATCGGCACCATCGCGCCGTTGTCGGAACGCACGTAGATCTGGTTGAGCGCTTCCGGGGTCGCCGCGAACTGCGGCAGCGAGTTGACGATCACCCGGTACTGGTTGATGTCCGAATAGATCGTGGACACCGCGCGCTGGCCGAAGGCGTTGTACAGCGCCCCGTCGATATTGCCGATCGACACGCCGAGGCGAGACGCCGTGTCGCGGTCGATCACCATGTTCTGACGCAGGCCCTGCGCGTCGATGTCGCTGCCCACATCGGTCAGCATCTTGTTCTTCTTCAGTGCATCGACCAGCTTCGGCAGCCAGGTCTGCAGTTCGACGATGTCGTTGCCCTTCAGCGACACCGAATACTGACCGCCCTGCGTCGAACCGCCACCGCCACCGGTCGGCAGGTCCTGGATCGGACGCAGGCGCAGGTTGAGATCGGGGTATTTGTTCGCCGCCGCGGAGAGACGGTCGAGCACGTCGAACGTCGTACCCTTGCGGCCCTCGGCCACCGTCTTCAGCTCGATATTGAACTGACCGGTGGAACCCGTGCGGCTCGTACCCAGGCGCGAGCCCACGGCCTTCACGTCCGGATCGTCGAGCAGCATGGTCGTCAGTCTGGCCTGGCGCGTCTGCATCTCACCGAACGACACGGTGGAGCTGGATGTCGCACGCGCACCGATGAGCCCGGTGTCCTGGGGCGGGAAAAAGCCGCCCTTCACCATGCCGAAGAGGACGATCGTGATGCCGATCAGCACCAACGGCGTGAGAGCCATCAGCAAGGCGTGACGCAAGGTCCAGTCGAGCGCACGGCGGTAGACGCCGACCATGCGCTCGTGCATGCGCTCGAGAGCCAGCCCGAACTTCGACTCCGGCTCGTCGTTTTTATGCGCGGTGAGAAAATGCGCGCACAACGAGGGTGTCAGCGTCAGCGAGATCACGGCGGAGACGAGAATCGCCGCCACCAGCGTGACCGTGAACTCCTTGAAGAACATGCCGATGATACCCGGCGCGAGCAGCAGCGGAATGAATACCGCGACCAGCGAGCCGGTAATCGAAACGATGGTGAAACCGATTTCGCGCGCACCGAGCAACGCGGCCTCGAATCGGGGAATCCCTTCGTCCATATGACGGATGACGTTTTCGATCACGACGATGGCGTCATCGACGACGAAGCCGATCGCGATGACCAGCGCCAGCAGCGTCAGGTTGTTCAGCGTGTATCCGAACGCATACATCACGACGAACGCGCCGGCCAGCGACAGCGGCACGGCAAGCCCGGCGATCACGGTCGGTGCCAGTCGGCGCAGGAACAGCGCCATGGTCATGATCACCATGGCGAGACTGATCAGCAGCGTCGCCTGTACTTCGTGCAGCGACGCGCGGATCGTGGGCGTGCCATCGAAGAACGAATGCAGCTGGACACCGGCGGGAAGCCAGGTCTGCATCGTGGGGATCTGCGCCTTGATGCGATCCACGGTGTCGATGACGTTCGCGTCCGACTTGCGGAACACGTACATCAGGATGCCGGGGCGTCCGTTGAACCACGCCGCCTGATACGCGTCCTGCTGGCCGTCGTATACCTTGGCCACGTCGGAAAGGCGGATCGGCACGCTGTTGTTCACGCCGATGATCAGCTTGCCGAACTCCTCCGCCGTATGCAGTGAGTCGGTGGCGGTCACCGCCATGGTCGTCTTGCCGTCCGAAAGGAAGCCCTGCGGTGAGGTGACGTTGGCCGCGGTGAGCGCATTACGCAGCTGATCCGGCGACAGGCCCATGGCGTTGAGCGCGCGAAGGTTGACGTCGACACGGATCGCGGGCGTCGCACTGCCCGCGATGTCCACCGAGGCGATGCCTTCCTGCTGGCGAAGGCGCTGGGCGAGGATCGAGTCGGCGACGTTGTAGAGAGCGGTGGGCGCGACGGTGTCCGAGGTCAGCGCCAGCACGATCACCGGATCGTCGTTGGGATTGGCCTTCTGGTACGACGGCGCATTCAGCAACCCGCTGGGCAGATCCGGCTGGGCGGCATTGATCGCGGACTGAACGTCGCGTGCCGCGGCATCGATATTGGTGCCGTTCTGGAAGAACAGCAGCACGAAGCTGCTGCCCTCGGAGCTGTTCGACCGCATCGACTCCACACCGGGCACCTGGCCCAGGTGGCGTTCCAGCGGCGCGGCCACCGTCGATGCCATCGTGCTGGCGTCCGCACCCGACTGCTGCGCCTGGACGAAGATCGCCGGGAACTGGATGTTCGGCAGCGCGGCCACGCCGAGCAGCGAGTAACAGATGACGCCGATCACGAAGATACCGATCGCCAGAAGCGATGTACCGATGGGACGACGGATGAACGGACCGGAGATATTCATGGATGGGAACGGGACATCATGCTCGGGATGGCGCGGAGTGATCCGTTCCTAACGCGCCATCCGGAAAAAGGTTTCGCCGGGCGGCGAACCGTCCGGCGAAAAAGGGGGTTTCCAGGGGCTTCGAAGCCTGGCGTCATCGGCTCGCCGGCCGGGCCTGCGAGGCTTCCAGTGCCAGGGCGCGTTGTCGCTTGCGCTCCGCCAGCCAGTCGGAGAACCGCTCCATGTAGAGGTAGATGACCGGCGTGGTGTACAACGTGACCAGCTGCGAAAGCAGCAGGCCGCCGACGATCGACACACCCAGCGGCTTGCGCAGTTCCGAGCCGATACCGTTGCCCAGTGCCAGCGGCAGCGCGCCGAGCAGGGCCGCCGCCGTGGTCATCATGATCGGACGGAAGCGAAGCAGGCAGGCGCGGCGGATGGCGTCGTGCGCGTTCAGGCCGGTCCGCTTCGCCTCGATGGCGAAGTCGATCATCATGATCGCGTTTTTCTTCACGATACCGATCAGCAGCACGATACCGACGATGCCGTCGACCGAGAGGCTCATGCCGCAGAGGATCAGTGCGAGCAGCGCGCCGACGCCCGCGGGCGGCAGCGTCGAAATGATCGTCAGCGGGTGGATGTAGCTCTCATAGAGCACGCCCAGCACGATGTAGATCACGATGATCGACGCCAGCAGCAGCAACACTTCGTCGCCGACGGACGAGGAGAACTCCGCGGCCTTGCCGATGAACTGACCGCGCACCTGCGGCGGGAAGTTGAGCTGCTGCTCGACCTCGTGGATCGCGTCCACCGCGCTGGAAAGCGATTCGCCCGGCGCCAGATTGAAGGAAATCGTCACCGCGGGCAGCTGTTGCAGATGGCTGACCACCAGCGGTGCCGTGGTGACGACCGCGCTGGCCAGCGAGGCAATGGGAATGTTGCCGCCCGCACCGACCTGGAACCCGACGTTACCCGTGTTGCCGATGCCCGACGGGGTCGCCGAGTTGCTCGAGGCCAGCTGACCGAAACTGGTCGCGTTGGAACCGGTCAGGGCGCCGTTGCCGTTGCCGCGGACCGTCAGCTTGTTCAGCAGATCGTTGCTGTTGCGGAACTCCGGCGCGACTTCGAGTACGACGCGGTACTGGTTGAGCTGGGTGAAGATGGTCGAGATCTGGCGCTGGCCGTACGCGTCGTACAGCGTGTCGTCGATCGTCTGCACCGGCACGCCGAGGCGGCTGGCGCTGTCACGATCGATGGTCAGCTTGAGCGCGGTGCCCTGATCGGCCAGGTTGTTGTCGACGTCGGCCAGTTCCTTGCGTTTACGCAGCGCGGAAGTCATCTGCTGCGCATAGCCGGCCAGTTCGGTCGAGCTCACGTCCGACAGCGAGTACTGGTACTCCGTGGCGGACACCTGCGTGTCCAGCGTCACGTCCTGCACGGGCTTCAGGTAGAGCGCGACGCCGGCGATACCCGACGCCGCCCGTTGCAGACGTGGCAGCACGGTGTCGAGCGCTTCGCGGTCGCCGCGATCCTTCAGCACCAGCGACAGCTGACCCTGATTGAGTGTCGGATTGATCGAACCCGCACCGATGAAGGCGGCCACGCCGGCCACGGCGGGGTCCTTGGCCAGGGCATCGGCCACGGCCTTGGTGCGGACTTCCATCTGCGGGAAGGCGACGTTCTGGTCGGCCTGCACGACGGCCGTGATCATGCCGGTGTCCTGCTCGGGCAACAGGCCTTTCGGAATGACGATGTAAAGCACGACCGTGAGGGCGACGGTGAGCGCGGCGACGATCATCGTCAGCGGGCGATGATCGAGCACCCAGTCGAGGCTGCTGCCGTAACCTTCGACGATGCGCGACCACGCGTTGTGCTTGCCCGAGGCGGCCGCGTGCTCGTGCGCGTCTTCCGCGTCCGGCAGTTCGTCGGCCTTGAGCAGGTAGGCGCACATCATCGGCGTGAGCGTCAGCGAGACCAGCATCGAGATGATGACCGCGATCGTCAGCACCCAGGCGAACTCGTGGAACAGGCGACCCGTGACACCCGGCATCAGCAGGAGCGGCAGGAACACGGCCACCAGCGAGACGGTCAGCGACAGCACCGTGAAGCCGATTTCCTTCGCGCCGACTTCCGCGGCGGTCTTCGCGTCCTGACCCTGCTCGATATAGCGGACGATGTTCTCGATCATCACGATCGCATCGTCGACCACGAAGCCGGTCGCGACCGCCAACGCCATCAGCGACAGATTGTCGAGCGACATGCCGGCGAAGGACATCACACCGAACGTGCCCATCAGCGACAGCGGCACCGCCACCGACGGAATCACCGTGGCCCACAGGCGGCGCAGGAAGACGAAGATCACCGCGACGACGAGGCAGATGGTGAGGATCAGCGTGAACTGCACGTCCTCCACCGAGGCGCGGATGGTGATCGTGCGATCCGAGAAGACCTTCAGGTGAACGTCGGCCGGCAGCACCTTCTGGAGATCGGGAATGGTCTGACGGATGGACTGCACCGTCTGCACGATGTTGGCACCGGGCTGGCGACGGATGTCGAGCAGCACGGCCGGTTTGCCGTTGGCCCAGGCCGCCAGCTGATCGTTCTCGACACCATCGATGACATTGGCCACGTCGGTCAGGCGCACGGGCGCACCGTTCTTGTAGCTGATGATCGTGCCCTTGTAATCGGCGGCGTCGGCCAGCTGGTCGTTCGTGCCGATGCTGTAGGACTGCGTCTTACCGTTGAGCGTGCCCTTGGGCGCGTTGACGTTTGCTTCCGTGAGCGAGCTGCGCACGTCTTCCATGGTCAGGCCGAGGTTGGCCAGCTGCGCCGGGTTGACCTGAATGCGCACGGCGGGGCGCACATTGCCGGCGATCGACACCAGGCCCACGCCCTGAACCTGGGCGAGCTTCTGCGCGATGATCGAGTCCGCGTAATTGTTGACGTCGCGCAGCGGCAGGCTGTCGGACGTGAGCATCAGCGTCATGATCGGCGCATCGGCCGGATTCACGCGGTTGTAGACGGGCGGATACGGCAGGTTGTTGGGCAGCGTGCCGCGTGCCTGGTTGATCGCCGCCTGTACGTCCTGCGCGGCGATGTCGATATCCCGGTCCATGTTGAACTGCAGGATGATCGTCGACAGGCCGGCCGACGAATCCGAGCTCATCGAGGCCAGACCAGAGATCTGTCCGAAGTTACGTTCCAGCGGCGTGGTGATCAGCGCCGCCATCGTGGACGCGCTGGCGCCGGGATACTGCGTGGTGACGACCAGGCTCGGGGCATCGATTTCCGGCAGCGCCGAAACCGGCAGCTGGCGGTAGCCAAGGATGCCGAGCAACAGCACCGCCACCATCAGCAGCGAGGTCGCGATCGGCCGGCGAATGAAGAGTGTCGAGAAACCCACGAGTAAGTCCTGGTGTCGGGACCTTGCGGTCCGTTGGCGGCGCGTCCGTCATGGACGCGCCACGCGCGCTATCAGCCGCGGCGACCGCCGCCCTGGCGACCCTGCTGACCCGTCTTGGCCTTCTGCAGTTCTTCCGCCGTCGGCGCCGCGGGCACCTGGCCCGGCGCCAGCGGGTTCACCTTCGAACCCGGCTTCAGGCGGAACTGACCTTCGGTGACGATCTTGTCGCCCAGCTTCACGCCCTTGGTCAGCATCACGTGGCTGTCGCCCACTTCCGTGGCGGTTTCCACCGTCTGCATCTTGACCGTGTTGTCGCCCTGCACGACGTAGACGTAGTCGCCATCCGGACCACGCTGTACGGCCTGCGAAGGCACCACGAGGCCGTTCTTGACGGTGCGCACCTTCAGCTGCACGTTGACGAACTGGCCCGGCCACAGCTGGGTCTTTTCGTTGTCGAACAGCGAGCGCAGACGGAAGGTGCCGGTCGTGGTATCGATGGTGTTGTCGAGCACGTCGAGGTGGCCCGTGGCGATGGGATGCGCATCGACACGGTCGAGCGCTGCCACCTCGAGCTGGGACAGACCGTCGCCACTCACCGAGCTGCGAACCAGGTCCAGGTTTTTCTCAGGGAGGTAGAACATCACGTAGATCGGATGCAGCTCGGTCAGGGTGACGATGGCATCGCCCGACGCGACGATGTTGCCGGCGTCGACCGAGCGGATGCCGGCGAGGCCGTCGATCGGCGCGATGACCTTGGTAAAGCCCAGTTGCACCTGTGCGGCGCGGATGGCCGCCTGATCGGCCGTCACGGTCGAAGCCGACTGGTCGAGGGTGTTCTTCAGGTTGTCCAGGTCCTGCTTGGACACATACTGCTGGCCGCCTTTGCTGACCAGATTCTGGGAACGGTCGAGGTTGTTCTTGGCCGTCGCCACCAGAGCCTGGTCCTGCCTGAGCTTCGCGACGGCCTGGTCGTAGTTGGACTGGATGGTGCGCGGATCGATTTCCGCGATCACGTCACCCTTCTTCACTTCCTGGCCTTCCTGGAAGTTCAGCTTCATCAGCTGGCCGCCGACCTGCGGGCGGACCGTGACGGTGTTGCGCGCCTGGACGGTGCCCAGCGCGGTCAGATAGACGGGTACATCCTGGCTGGCCACGGGCACGACCGTGACCGGTACCGGTGGCTGGTCCTTGCCCTGCCCCTCGCCGTTGGCCTGCGCACTGGCCGCGTGGGCCGGATCGCCCTCCTTGGCACGGTGGCTGCGAACGACAAAGAAGCCCGCGATCAGCACGACGACAATGACGGCCAGCGCGATTTTCCAGAAACGCGACATGAAACACTCCCAGGTGGATAACCGGACGAAACAACAGGGTCGCCCGTGCGCGCCGTGCGCCAGGGGGGGTTATACCCCCTGAAGGTTAAGATTCGACGCCGACAATATAGGGTTAGGGGAACGGCATTGAACAATGCCGGTTGACAGGGGTACAGCATGACTGACGGCACGGGTTGGCGGGTGAGCAGGCCGTTTCGGCAGACCGCCGACTCCCGGGGAGGTTCCGTTATACTCGCCCGGTTCGACGCCGCATCGCGGCTTGCAGGCACGCCGAATCCCGGGGAGGGGGCCGGCACACCCAAATCCAGTGGAGTGAATGCGTGAGCGGTTCTCCAAGCAAGTCCGACCAGAACTTCATGCGTCAGTTTTCCCTGCTGACCGCCGGCCTCAGCGTCCTCGCCATCGTTCTGATGGTCGTGGCGTACCTTATATACAGTCGCATCCCCAAGGATGAGGACCCGGCCGTCGCCAAGCGGACCGAAGCCCGTATCGCGCCCGTCGGCGCGGTCTATGCCGGCGACACGGGCCGTGCGGCCATGCAGGCCGCACAGGAGGCCGCCGCCAAGGCCGCCGCCGCGCAGGTCGCCTACGGCGGCAGCACCGACGGCAAGACGATTTACGACAACCTCTGCCACAGCTGCCATACGGCCGGCGTGGCGGGTGCGCCCAAGCTGGGTGACAAGGGCGCCTGGTCGGCACGTCTCGCCGAGGGCATCGCGACCCTGACCAAGCACGCCATCGAGGGCTACACGGGTCCGGACGGCAACCACATGCCGGCCAAGGGCGGTAATCCGTCGCTGACGGACGAGCAGGTCACCAACACCGTCAAGTGGATGGCCGACCAGGCCAAGTGACAAGCGTTGTCGTGCCGCCAAGGCGGCGCCTTCAGGCAGCGTTTTTGTTACGTTAGGCGTCTCACGGGCGAGGCATGACTTGCTACGCCCGATTTGACGGAACTATGGATAGATGCCGAAAGCTGACGCCTCGCTCCACCCGCTGGGCATTGTCGAGATCATTGAACGGAGCGTTCAAGGCCGGACGCGCCCTTTTCTTTGTCGTGCGGAAGATGGCGACCTTTATTACGTCAAGGGCTCCTACGCAGGCACGCGCAGCCATCTTTGCGAATGGATGGCCGGCCACCTAGGCCGAGCCCTCGGGTTGCCGATCCCGGAGTTCAGATGCGCCATTGCCCCGGCCGCCTTGTTGAACCTTCATCCAGAGGGCGCCGACATTGGCACCCGACCAGTCTTTGCATCTAAAGCGGTCGAGCACCTGAGCGAACTGAGCTTTTCAGCCATCCGGGATGTCCCCAAGGACACGCGAAAGGACATCCTTGTTCTCGACTGGTGGACTAAGAACGGTGACCGCACCCTCACGGGTGACGGAGGAAACCCGAATCTGCTGTGGGACCCGGCGGATCGGCGCCTGGTGGCGATCGACCACAACCTTGCTTTCGACACGACCTTTTCGGCAGAAGCATACGTGCAAACCCACGTCTTCCGAGACGACATTCCTACAGTATTTAACGACTTAGCCGAGAAAGGCGTGTATGCTATCCGGCTTGCGGAAGCACTGAGTAACTGGGAAGCTGCTTGGAACTCCGCACCCGAAGATTGGCACTACTTCGATGCTGAGCAGACCATCCCGACAGACTTTGATGTCGATGCGATTCGGCTGACGCTGTCCCAAACCAATCGGGACGATTTCTGGAGGCTTCCATGAAAAAACAAGTTGCCTGCCAGTACGCCATTGCGCGATTTCTGCCGTATGCAGAAACCGGCGAATTTGCAAACGTTGGCATCGTAATTGCGTGCCCCGAACTTGGTTTGCTGAGGGTCAAGTTCGCACCTCTGCGCAGGACGAAGCGGATCACCGACTTCTTCGAGGGCCTCAATCCCCGCATTTACCGCGAGTCTCTTCGCTACCTGGAGGTTGAGACATCACGAATTGCTTCCAGCCTTAAAAATGGGCCGGCCGCGACCAAGATGGCTTTCGAAGAACTGACACGACCTCGCGAAGCGCTCCTCCGGTTCAGCTCTGCACGCGCGATTCTCTCGGACGATCCGGAGTCCACGTTGCAAACGCTTTTTGAGAAATTCATAGAGCGCGACTTCGCAACCAAGGAATATCACGAAAAGATTCTCAATAAGGGCGTCGCGACGATTCTGGCAGGCGCAGCACTGAAGAACTATTTCGACCCTGAGGACGTCGGCGACGAGGACTTCAACGTTAGGTTCCCCTTCGTCAATTCGCTGGACGGCAGTCCTTTGATTGCGATTAAGCCGTTGCATTTAGCCCAAGACGAGCCGAGCAAAATCATGGATCACGGATCGCACTGGGTGGCGCGCGTGGCCAGGCTCAAGAAGCACGGCAACATGCCAGGTAATCTACTGTTTGCAATAGATAAATCAGAAAAAACCAAGCAGCAGCGGGTCGCCAAGGAGATTATTACCGACCTCAAGGACCTGGGCGCGGAAGTCGTCCGAGTAGACGACGAAAGGGCAATCGTAGACTTTGCTCAACGGGCATTGGACCGGAGTCATTGAGTGAAGCCGGTCAATGTGGACCGGTTGCCGGCCGGTCAGCCATCCAACTTGCGGCGAACGCCCTGAGATCGGGAAAGAAACGCCCGAACGTCTGCCTCAGGGCTACATCCTCCGCCAGCAAAAGCGGCATGGCATCGGCCACCGGGTTCGCCCGCGAGAGCCGCTGGGATATCCCGCGCAGCGCCTTGCCGATCGCCTCGGCGTTCCGATAGCCCGCCGGCAGGTCATTGGCGTCCATGTAGCCCAGGAACCGCTTCAGGTGGTCCGGCAGCAGCGCATCCGCCTCGTGCAGCTCCTGGCGTAGCCGGGTCGAGTAGGTCTCCAGCGGCACGTCGGACCAGCGGGCGAAGTCGCGCGCCAGGCAATGGTCGAACCACATGTCCAGAAGGATCCCCGCGTAGCGGCGGAACGGCGCGGGCATACGCTCGCGGGCGGCACGAACTTCCTCATGCCGGTCGGTGAAGCTGTCGATGGCCCGGTGCAGATAGATCCCGTCGCGGACGCGCGGCGGCAGGTGGTCGCCGGGGGTGCCGTGCACGAAGTCCCCCATCGTTCCGCCCAGCCGCAACGCCGCGTCGTCACCCGCCAGCAGGGCGTGGGCGAGGACGTTCATGGCGTGTCACTGCCGCGTCGCGAACGGCCACCGGTTATCATGGAGGGCATGAGCGCACTTCAACCTACAGCGCCGGAGCATTTTCCGGACGAGACCGTGAGCTTCGCGCTGGCGGGTCCCGCAGGCAAGCTCGAATGCGAAGCCAAGCCCAGCGACGCCGAACTACGCCGCGATGCCATCGCCGTCATCTGCCACCCGTTGTCCACCGACGGCGGCAGCATGCACAACAAGGTGGTCACGATGGTCGAGCGCTCGCTACGCGAGTCCGGCCTGGACACCGTCATCTTCAACTTCCGCAGCGTCGGTCAGTCCGAAGGCGAGTTCGACGGCGGTGAGGGTGAGAGCGACGATCTCGCCGCGGTGGTCGACTGGGCGCGTAAGGCGCGACCGGGCGCCGCGCTCTGGCTCGCCGGCTTCTCCTTCGGCAGCTACGTGACCCTCCGCAACGCCGTGCGCCTCGACGCCCGTGCGCTGATCAGCGTCGCGCCTCCCGCCGCCGGTCGCGGCTGGGATTTCTCACAGGTCGAGCTGCCCGCGTGCCCGTGGCTGGTGGTCATGGGCGACGCCGACGAAATCGTCGAGCCGCAGGCCGTCTACGACTGGATCGAGAGCATCCCCGAAGCGCAGCGGCCGCATCTGGTGAAAATGGAGGAGACCAGCCACTTCTTCCACCGCCGTCTCATGGATCTGCGGGGCGCCATCAAGAACGCGGTCAAGGAATGGCCGCCCGCGCCGCACGCCGCATGAACGGCACGGCAGCGACACCCGGCGAGCGTTACCGGGACGGCATCGCAGGCCACCGGTGGGAATCCGACCCCGCCCAACTGCCGGTGATCACCGAGTTCGACCGGCTGCACGCCGGCCTCTGCGCGCCGGTAGCGGCGCCGGCCGGGGGCTTGTTCGGCCGCCTGCGCAACATGCTCGGCAGCGAGCCGCGTCAGGCGGTTCCCGGGCTTTACCTGTGGGGAAGCGTCGGTCGCGGCAAGACCTTCCTGATGGATCTGTTCGTTTCGAGCCTCGCCCCCGGGCTGGCGCTGCGCCGGCACTTCCACCGTTTCATGCTGGAGGTTCACGGCATGCTGCGCGAGCTGGGCGAACGACAGAACCCGCTCGACGAAGTGGCCGGCCAGCTCGCCGCGAAATGCCGGGTGCTCTGTCTCGACGAGTTTCTCGTGTCGGACATCGGGGACGCCATGATCCTCGCCGGGCTGCTCGACGGCCTGTTCGCCCGTGGCGTCACGCTCGTCACCACCTCGAATACGCCGCCATCCGGGCTCTACAAGGACGGCTTGCAGCGTGCGCGTTTCCTGCCCGCCATCGCGGCGATCGAGAAGCACTGCGTCGTCCACGAGATGGTCTCGCCGCGCGACTGGCGGCTGCGCGCGCTCAGCCAGGCGTCCGTCTATCTGGTGCCGCCCGGCCTGGAAGCCGAGCATTCGCTGACGCGGATCTTCTCGGGTCAGGCGCAGGGCGACACGATCGACGGTGGCGAACTCGCCATCAACGGACGCGAGGTGCCGGTTCGCAAGCGTGCCGGGAACATCGTGTGGTTCGATTTCGCCGCGCTCTGCGAGGGGCCCCGTGCCGTCGCGGACTACATCGAACTGGCCAGGGCCTACCCCGCCGTCATCGTGTCCAACGTGCCTCAGTTCACCGTCTTCACCGAGAATGAAGCCAAGCGCTTCGTGCTGCTGGTCGACGAATTCTACGACCGCCACGTCAAGCTGGTGATATCCGCCGCGGCGCCGATCACCGAGCTCTATGACGGAACGAAGCTGCGCGCGGAGTTCGGTCGTACCGAGTCACGGCTGATCGAGATGCAGAGCGAGGACTACCTCGGGCGTGACCATAAGCCTTGATCCAGCGTGGACAGCGACGGCTGGAAGGCCGCATGCTTGGGGCCTCATGCTTTACGGGCGGGGTCACCCGCGCCACCTGACGAGGAACGCCATGGAACATTGCGAGCTGATTCCGGGTCGCGGCATTCGCCGCGGCGACACCGACATTTTCTTTGGCATGACGCGCAAGAAGCTCCGCGACGCGCTCGGCTGGAAGTCCGGTGGTGACAACATCTGGGACGATGAAGACGAATACAGCGACGCCGAAGGCAACGACTGGGTCCGGCTGCGCTTCCTCGACGACAAGCTTTGCGACATCGAAGTCATGGGCGGCCAGCTCACCCACGAAGGCATCGATCTGCTTCCCACCAGCATGCCCGCGTTGCGCGCGGCCCTGAAGAAAGGCGGCATGGCGCTGGAGAAGACGGAGTGGCTGTCCGAAGGGCACGACTGCGTCGACCTGCAGATCGTCGTCGCGTCCAGAGACGATATCGGCGACGCGGGCGACGAGATCGAATGGGTCATCACCAGCAGCGACTTCCGCGTCGAATGATCGGCCGTGGCGCCATGATGGCAGGGCGCCTGCGCGCCGCTTCAGGTGCCCTGCTCGCGCTGTTGCTCACAGCTTGCGCCTCCGCGCCGGCCATCGCGCCCCAGCACAGTCCGCTGGCTCATTGGACGCCATCGCCGAACTTCAATGCGCGCAAGCCCCAGCTCATCGTGCTTCACCACACGTCCATCGGCGATGCGAGCGCCGCGCTCCGCGTCCTGCGCACGCGCAACAGCGAAGGCCCGGTCAGCGCGCATTACCTGGTGGAAATGGATGGCCGCATCGACCAGCTGGTCGATGATGGCAACCGCGCCTGGCATGCGGGTGCGGCGCGCTGGGGCGACATGACCGACCTCAATTCATCGTCGATCGGCATCGAGATCGACAACGACGGGGTGTCGCCCTTCACCGAACCGCAGATCCAGGCACTGATCAACCTGCTCGCCGACCTGACCTCACGCCTCGGCATCCCGAGACAGGCCGTGGTCGGCCATGGCGATATCGCGCCGGGCCGCAAGAACGACCCCAGCGCGCTCTTCCCGTGGGCCACACTGTCACGCTACGGCTTCGGTCTGTGGCCCGATGCCGCGCTGGTACCCGCACCGGCCGGCTTCGACAGCCTCGCGGCCATGCGCCTTGTCGGCTACGACGTCTCCAATCCACGCAACGCCATCATCGCGTTCCATCGGCACTATCGCGCCATGGAGACCGATGCGCTGGACGTGACCGACGCGGCGATCCTGTATTCGCTTCAGCGCAAGCTGATGGCGCCGCGTCAGTAAGCGAACGACGCGAACGCGGCGATGGTCCGGTCCACGCTTTCATCGTCGATGTCCAGATGGGTCACGAGGCGGACCGACGGCAGATAACCGATGCTCAGCCGCACGCCGGCATTCGCCATACGCGTGGCGAGATCCTTCAGCCGCGGGGCCGGAACGTCGACGAAAACCATGTTCGTGTGGCAACCGGTGACATCGAGGCCGTCGATCGCGCGCAGTCCGTCAGCGAGTCGCGCGGCACGGGCATGGTCGTCGGCGAGGCGCTCCACGTGGTGATCGAGCGCGTACATCGCGGCGGCGGCAAGCATGCCGGCCTGACGCCAGCCGCCACCGGCGACCTTGCGCCAGCGGCGGGCGCGTTCGATCAGGGCCGTGTCGCCCAGCAGCACCGAGCCCACGGGCGCGCCCAGGCCCTTCGAGAGACAGACGGAGACGCTGTCGAAACCTGCGACGACATCGCGTGCCGGGCGACCGTAGGCGGTGGCCGCGTTGTAGAGGCGCGCGCCATCCAGATGCAGGCCGAGACCGCGACGGGTCGCGACTTCGCGCGCCTGCGCCAGATAGTCGAAAGGCAATGCCCGACCGTGCCAGGTGTTTTCCAGCGCCAGCAGGCGCGAGCGGGCGAAGTGCGGGTCCACCGGCTTGATCGACGCCTCGACCTTATCCAGCGGCAGCGTGCCGTCGGCGGCCTGCGGAATCGGCTGCGGCTGGATCGAACCGAGTACCGCCGCGCCGCCGCCTTCAAAACGATAGGTGTGGGCATCCGCACCCACGATGTACTCATCGCCGCGCTCGCAGTGAGCCATCAGCGCCAGCAGATTGCTCTGCGTGCCGGTCGGCACGAACAGCGCGGCGGCAAAGCCGAGCTCACCGGCGAGGCGCTCCTGCAACGCGTTGACCGTGGGGTCTTCGCCATAGACATCGTCACCGACCGGCGCACGCAGCATGGCCTCGCGCATGGCGTCGGTGGGACGGGTAACGGTGTCGCTGCGCAGATCGATGAGGTTCATGAGCGTTGTCGGCAAGGAAGACGTATCGCTGATGGTACGCGAAGCCGTTCACGAATCAGTGGCCGACGCCGCGGCATGCTTGTCCGATGATCACTATCGTCATGGGCGTCTCCGGCAGTGGCAAAAGTACGATAGGCGAGGGCCTGGCCGCGCGCCTTGGCCAGCCTTTCGTGGATGCCGACCCTCTTCATCCCCAGGCCAATCGCGACAAGATGGCCCGTGGCATTCCACTCGACGATACGGACCGCCAGCCCTGGCTGGAGGCCATCGTCGCCGAGATGGATCGCCATCGCGCGCTCGGCGAATCGATGGTGCTGGCGTGTTCGTCGCTGAAGAAACGCTATCGCGATTTCCTGCGGCATGGACATGAGGATGTGCGCTTCGTCTACCTGCATGCTTCGCGCGAGTTGCTGGCGGAACGGCTCGGTCATCGTAGTGGACACTTCTTCGATCCGACCTTGCTTGACAGTCAGCTGGCGACGCTGGAGGAACCGTCAGCGGATGAAGCGCTGCGGATCAATGTGGGAATGCCTCCGGCCGAGGCGATCGAGAAAATTATCCTGGCGGGGTGTCACACTGAGTAAGACGCGTGGCGGTTGACGCGTGGCGGTTCTAGCCGCGGTAGTGACTCGGTGGCTTGCCCAGCGCCCGCCGGAACATCGTCGAGAAACTCGCCGGACTCTCGTAACCCAGATCCAGCGCGACCGTCGTCACCGTCGCGCCCGCGCCGAGGCGCGGCAACGCCGCAAGCAGGCATGCCTGCTGCCGCCATTGCGCGAAACTCATGCCGGTTTCCCGCCGGAACAGCCGCGTAAAGCTTCGCCGGTGCGTACCCAGCTCATCCGCCCAGTCGTCGATGCCCTCGGTCATCCGCGGGTGCTCCAGAAAGCGCGCGCAGCGCTCGGCAAGCCGCATATCGGTAGGGAGCGGTAACGCCAGCGGTATCGTCCGCGCCCTGCCCACTTCGGCCACCAGCAGCGACATCAGCATGCCGTCGCGGCCGACCAGATCGTATTCGCGAGGCACCTCGACCGCCGCGACCAGCAGCGCGCGCAGCAGGGGCGAGACGGCAAGTACCCGGCAGACATCGCCCAGCGGGCTCGCGGCATCGTGTTCGATGTAGACGCTGCGCGTGCTGACCGTGCCGATCATGCGCACGGAATGGGGAGTATTGGCCGGAATCCACACCGCGCGCTCCGACGGCGCCAGCCACGCCCCGTCGGGCGTGGTCACCGCGACCGTGCCGGCGGACGCGTAGAGCAGCTGGCCGCGACGGTGCCGGTGCGTCGCCAGCTCGAACGACGAGGGATATTCGTTGCCGCTCGATACGACCGCCCGCGGCGTATCGTCGAAGACGTCGCGAAACGGGATGTCCGTGGTGTCCCGATCTCCAATACTCATGACCCATATCCTAGCGCGGGACAGGGTGGCATCGTGTTCTCATAGGTCTCCCCCGCCCCAGGACACCCGCATGCAAGCGCCCGCGAGCGCCGCGGCAGACACGCCGCGCGCCGACCCGACCGTTTACGGCGTCATCTTCGCTATCAGCTTCTGCCATCTGCTCAACGACATGATGCAGTCGCTGCTGCCCGCCATCTATCCGGGTCTCAAGGCCGGTTTTCATCTGGACTTCGGCCAGATCGGTCTGATCACGCTGACCTACCAGATCACCGCGTCCATCCTGCAGCCGCTGGTGGGCCTCTACGCGGACCGCCGTCCCACGCCGCTGGCGCTGCCGGGCGGCACGCTGTTCTCGCTGGCCGGTCTGCTGGTGTTGTCGGCGGCACATACCTACCCGATGCTGTTGATCGGCGCGGCGTTGCTCGGCATGGGCTCGTCCGTGTTCCACCCCGAATCCTCGCGCGTGGCGCGAATGGCCTCGGGTGGTCGTCATGGCCTGGCCCAGTCACTGTTCCAGGTCGGCGGCAACGCCGGGCAGGCACTGGGTCCGCTGGCGGCGGCGATCGTGGTGGTCCGCTGGGGTCAGTCGAGCCTGGCCTTCTTCGCCATGCTGGCCCTGCTCTCCGGCGCGGTGCTGTGGAACGTCGGCCAGTGGTATCGCCATCACGGCCTGCCACGCCTCAAGGCGAGCGCGGGCAAGCACGCGTCCATCGCGCCGAGCAGCAAGGATGCGAAGCGCGGCATCGCCGTCCTTCTCGCGCTGATCTTCTCCAAGTACGTGTACCTCGCGAGTCTGACGAGTTACTTCACCTTCTACCTGATCCACCGTTTCAACGTGTCCGTGCAGAACGCGCAGCTGCACCTGTTCGTGTTCCTCGGCGCGGTGGCCGTCGGCACCGTGCTGGGTGGCCCGCTCGGCGATCGCTTCGGACGCAAGCGGGTGATCTGGTTCTCGATCCTCGGCACCCTGCCGTTCACCCTGTTGCTGCCGCACGCCAGCCTGTTCTGGACGGCGCCGCTGACGGTGGCGATCGGGCTGATTCTGGCCTCGGCGTTTCCGGCGATCGTGGTGTTCGCGCAGGAGCTGGTGCCGGGTAAGGTCGGGATGATCTCGGGATTGTTCTTCGGCTTTTCGTTCGGGATGGGCGGGCTGGGTGCCGCGGGGCTGGGCGAGCTGGCCGATCATCTTGGGATCGAGGCGGTTTATCAGGTCTGTGCGTTTTTGCCGTTGATCGGGTTGTTGGCGGCGTTTTTGCCGGAGCCCAGGAAGCCCTGATCCTGCAGGAGCGCGCCTCGCGCGCGACATCGGCATGGCAGACCGATCGCGCGCGGGGCGCGCTCCTACACGAGCGCGCCCCGCGACGTTTTTTATTTCGGCAAGGCGTACGCGATCACCCAGTCGCCCTGCTTCGTGCCCAGGGAACCATGTCCGCCGGCGACCACCAGCAGGTACTGTCGACCGCTGCTGTCGGCATAGGTCATCGGCGTTGCCTGGCCGCCGGCCGGCAGACGCGATTCCCAGAGCTTTTTGCCCGTACGGACGTCGTACCCACGCACGTAATAGTCGAGCGTGCCGCTGAGGAAGGTGACACCGCCAGCCGTGGTCACCATACCGCCGAGGCTGGGCACGCCGAGCGGCATCGGGATCGGCAGCGGCGCGCTGTCGATGATGGTGCCGTTCTTGTGCCGCCACATCATCTTGCCGCTGCGCAGGTCCACGCCCGCGACATAGCCCCACGGCGGCGCCTGGCACGGAATGCCCAGCGGCGACAGGAAGGCCGACAGCTCGATGCCGTAGGGAATGCCTTCGGCTTTCTTGACGCCCTCGGTCTCGCTCTTCGCCGGGCCGACTTCCATCTTCGCCAGCTCTTCCTTCGGAATCAGCTTCGACTGGAAGGCCATGTAACTCGGATTGATCAGCATCAGCTGGCGGGTCGGATCGACCGACACGCCACCCCAGTCGAACACGCCGAAGTTACCCGGAAACACCAGCGATCCCTGCAGCGAGGGCGGAGTGAACATGCCGTCGTAACGCAGCGAGCGGAAACGAACGCGGCACCAGAGCTGATCCAGCGGCGTGGTGCCCCACATGTCCCGCTCGCGTACCTGCGGCGGCGCGAAGTTCAGGTCGGACAACGGCTGCGTGGGTGCCGTATGGTCGCCCGCCACGGCACCCTGCGGGCGCGGTACTTCCTGAATCGGCACGATCGGTGTCCCGTCGCGGCGGTCCAGCACGTACACACTGCCCTGCTTGGTCGAGGCGATCACCGCGGGCTTTACGCCGTCCGCGGTCTGCAGGTCGATCAGCGTCGGCTGGCCACCCACATCCATGTCCCACAAATCGTGGTGGGTGAACTGGTAGTTCCACTTCACCTTGCCCGTGGCGACGTCGAGGGCGACGAGACCTGCACTGTACTTTTCCGACGTCGGCGTACGACCGCCGCCGAACTGATCCGGCGTCTGGTTACCCATCGGCAGATAGACGATGCCGAGGCCTTCGTCGACGCTGAAGAGCGACCAGACGTTGGGCGAGTTGCGCGTGTAGATGCCGTCGGGCCCGATCGGCGCGGTCGCGTCCGGATTGCCCGGATCCCAGTTCCAGACGAGGTGACCGTCATGCACGTCGAAGGCACGGATCACGCCGGACGGCTCGTTGGTCGACTCGTTGTCGGTCACGTGACCGCCGATGATCACGAGGTCTTTCGTCACCGCGGGTGGCGACGTCGAGTAATAGCCACCCGGAGTGAACGGGCCGACGTTCGTCCGCAGGTTCACCGTCCCCTGCTGGCCGAAGTCCGTGCACGGCTGGCCGGTGTCCGCGTCGAGCGCGATCAGGCGCGCATCCGCCGTCGGCAGGAACAGACGGCGCGGGCAGCTTGCCGTGGCGATGGCCGACGGCGGCAGCGGTGCGGTCGACGCGACCGCCGGCACTCCGGCCGCCGTGGTCGCCGGAGCGGGAATCACCGCCGCCGCATACTTCGCATCGTCGTGATAGGACACGCCGCGGCAGGTCATGTGCTCCCAGTGTTTGAAACCGACGGGGCTCTGGATCTTCGGGTCGAACTCCCAGCGCTTCTCACCGGTGGCCGCATTCACCGCGATCACCTTGCTGTGCGGCGTGCACAGATACACGGTGTCACCGATCTTCAGCGGCGTGTTCTCGGCCGTGGTCTCGGCGGGGTCATCCGGGCCGGGCACGTCGCCGGTCTGGATCTTCCACGCCACCTGCAGCTGGCCGACGTTATCGGGGGTGATCTGCTTCAACGGCGAGTACCGCTGACCGTAGGGCGAGCCGCCGTAGTCGGTCCAGTCGCTGTCCGGACGCGCGGCACGGTCGCCCTGCGGTCCCGAGACATCGGCCATCGGAAGCTCGCCCGGCTGGTCGTGGTCGGTATGCAGCGCGCCGACGATGCCGACGGCGGCAACGATCAGCAGCGAAAGAAAGAGAAAACCGCCGCCGGTGCCGCGTGCCGTTTCGCCAAAGCGATCGTGACCAAGCCCGCGTCTCGGCCAGGGCAGCAAGAGCCATAAGCCGAGCACGAACCAGACATCCAGGCGCGGCAGAAGCTGCCACCAGTCCCACTGCACTTCCCACACGGCCCAGGCCGCGGTGGCGATCAGCAGCAGGGCGTAGATCGGTACGGCGAGCCGTACGCGGAACAGCAGCAGCGCGGCGACCACCAACGTGATCGCGCCAGCCGCCAGGTAATACACGGAGCCGCCCGACCCGAAGAGGCGGATGCCGCCCAGCAACATCACGGCGCCCCAGAGGGCGAAGACCAGCGCGCTGAACAGCGTCGCCGGGTGGAATCTCCTGACTCGGTTCATACGGACTCACTCATGGCGTCGGCCCTCCCCCGGCGGACAGATTCGTGCGGAAGACGTGAATCCGAGGTGGAGGCGCGGACGAGCCGGATCGTGCCCAGAGTCATCCTTTCGCTGGGCTTACATCGCCTCGCTTCCGGCAAGCTCCGCGGTCATCGTTTCCCGCATCAGATACTTCTGCACCTTGCCAGTGACCGTCATCGGAAACGCGTCGACGAAGCGCACGTAATGCGGCACCTTGAAGTACGCCAGATGCTTGCGGCAATAGTCCTGGATCGACGCGACCGTGGCCGGCGAGCCTTCACGCAGACGAATCCATGCGCATACCTGCTCACCCAGCCGCGGGTCGGGCACGCCGAACACCTGCACGTCCTGGATGTCCGGGTGGCCGTAGAGGAATTCCTCGATCTCACGCGGATAGATGTTCTCGCCACCGCGGATGATCATGTCCTTCAGCCGGCCGACGATGGTGCAGTAACCGGCATCGTCCAGCGTTGCCAGGTCGCCGGTGTGCATCCAGCGCGCCTCGTCGAGCGCCATGCGCGTGTTCGCATCGTCGTTCCAGTAGCCGCGCATGACCGAGTAGCCGCGGGTCAGCAGTTCGCCCGTCATGCCTCGCGGTACCACGCGGCCCTGCTCGTCGACGATCTTCACCTCGACATGCGGGTGTACGCGGCCCACCGTCGACACACGCAGGTCGAGCGGGTCTTCCGGGATCGTCTGGAAGCTGACCGGGCTGGTCTCGGTCATGCCGTAGGCGATGGTCACCTCGCTCATGTGCATCTCACGAACCACGCGTCGCATCACCTCGATGGGACAGGGCGAGCCCGCCATGATGCCGGTACGCAGCGAGCTGAGATCGAACTCGTGGAAGCGCGGATGCTCGAGCTCCGCGATGAACATGGTGGGCACGCCGTGCAAGCCGGTACATCGTTCCTCGGCCACGGTCTCCAGCGTCGTCAGCGCGTCGAACCCTTCGCCCGGGATGACCATGCAGGCGCCGTGCGTCACGCAGGCCAGATTACCCAGCACCATGCCGAAGCAGTGATAGAACGGCACGGGAATGCACAGACGATCTTCCTCGGTCAGACGCATGGCCTCACCAATGAAGAACCCGTTGTTGACGATGTTGTGGTGGGTCAGCGTGGCACCTTTGGGCGCACCCGTGGTGCCGGAGGTGAACTGGATATTGACCGCGTCGTCGAAACCCAGCTCGGGTTCGATCGCCCGCAGGCGTGCGCGTGCGGCGTCGTCCGCGCGCAGGTCCTGCCAACGCAGCGTGCCGGGGGCCGCTTGATCGTCCAGCAGGATGACGTGGCGCAGATCGGGCAACGCAGCCGCGCGCAGACCGCCCGGCAGGGCGGAGGCCATCTCGGGCGCGAGACCGGTAAGGATCTCCAGGTAATGCGAACTCTTGAAGACGCGGGGCAGGATCAGCGCGCGACAACCGACCTTGTTCAACGAATAAGCCAGTTCGTGAGAACGATAGGCCGGGTTGATGTTGACCAGGATCAGTCCGGCTTTGGGCGCCGCGAACTGGGCCACCACCCACTCCGCGCGATTGGGCGCCCAGATGCCGACGCGATCGCCCGGATCCAGACCGAGGGCGAGCAGCCCGGCCGCCACGCGGGCGACTTCGGCCTGGAACTCCGCATACGTCCAGCGCACACCCTGCTGACGCACGACCAGCGCGGGCCGGTCGGGCCAGCGCCCGGCGATACGGTCGAGCAGTGCGCCGACCGTCTCCCCGAGGAGGGGCGTGGCGCTTGCGCCGTGGACGTAGCTGGGAGCGTGGTGCATGCGGGGTCTCGTGCCGGTGCGATGACACCAGCATAAAACACCCTCAGGCGAACTCCACCCAGGCATCGCTGCCGGTCGCGGCCGGCGCGGTCGCCTTGCCGACCTGACCGAAACGGGCATCGTGCGCGGCGCGTTCGGCGGGCGAGGCTTTCAGCGCCGGCCGCTCGACCGCGTCCACGGTGAAGAACGCCACCTGATCGCGCAGCGACTGGGCCTGGTCCTGCATCGACTTGGCGGCGGCCGCGGCCTCCTCGACCAGTGCCGCGTTTTCCTGGGTGACTTGATCGATCTGTGCGATCGCGGTGTTGACCTGATCCACGCCCGCCGACTGCTCGGCACTCGCGGCGGCGATCTCCGCGACGATATCGGTGACCTTCTTCACGCTGGCGACGATGCTCGCCAGGGCGGTCGACGACTGCTCGACCAGTGAGGCACCCGCTTCGACACGCTCGCCGCTCTCGACGATCAGGCATTTGATCTCCCTGGACGCGGACGCGCTGGACTGGGCGAGGCGGCGCACCTCGGCGGCGACTACCGCGAAGCCACGCCCCTGCTCGCCGGCACGTGCCGCTTCCACCGCCGCATTCAATGCCAGCAGATTGGTCTGGAAAGCGATCTCGTCGATCAGGCCGACGATGTCGGCGATGCGACGACTGGAATCACCGATCTGGATCATCGCGTCCATCGCCTGGGCGACGACGTCGCCGCCCTTCTCCGCTTCGCCACGCGCATGCCGGGAGAGGCGATCCGCGGCGACGGCGTTCTCCGCGTTCTGTTTCACCGTCGCGGTCATCTCTTCCATCGACGCGGCGGTTTCTTCGAGGCTGGACGCCTGTTCCTGCGTGCGCTGCGACAGATCGTCGTTGCCACGGGCGATCTCGCCCGAGGTGGTGGACACGACATGTGCGCCTTCCTGTACCTCGGTCACGATGGACGACAGCGTGCCGCGCATGCGCTCCAGCGCACCGAGCAGGCTGGCGGGTGCGAACGTGGTCCCATCGGTGCGCAGATCGCCCCCGGCGATACGCCCGGCGATCTCCACCGCGTCGCGCGGCTCACCGCCGACCGTGGTACGGATGCTGCTCATGGACAGCCAGACGATGAGCATCGCGAGCACCGCGATAATGCCCGACTTCATCAGGTCGCGTTTCAGCTGCGCGGCGAAGGCGGCGTCGATGTCATCGAAGTAGGCACCGGAAATCAGATGCAGATCCCACGGCTTGTACCACGACGAATAACTGATCTTGTCGCGCAGTTCCTTCGTCCTGGGCATGATCTGGGTGTAACGGGTAAAGCCGTGGCCGGCGGCCGTATCCGCCTTCAGCATGGCTTCGTAATGGTGAAAGCCCTTGCCATCCGCATCGTCGCGGATGTTCTTACCGATATCGTCGTGGCGCAGCGGATGCATACGCATGGCCAGCGTCGAATCGAAAGCGAACACGTAGCCCTTGCCGTCGTCCCAGCGCATCGACTCGACCGCCTCCAGGGCGGCGACACGTGCTTCGACGTCGCTCATCTCACCCTTGGCGGCTCGCGCGTGGTAGCCGTCGACGATGGCGATCGCCGCGTCCACGTGCTGGGTCAGCGTGTCCTGCAGGTCGCGCATCTGCACCGCGCGGCTTTCGACGCCCGACATCACGGTCTGCGCCAAGAGGCCGAGCACCACGACCGTCATCACCATCCACACGCGCGTATTCAGCCGCGTGCGGCCAAACCAGTTTTTTATCGACGACATGCCTCACCCCCGTGATTCCCCGTATAGGCGTTATCGGCAAGCCATGCGTCGAACTTTATTGCAGAGATGTGAAGGGGAATGCGGCAGCGCATCATCCAGCGAAGAGCAGGCGCGCGTCCCGCGAGCGAGCTACGGCGCGGCGAAGCGATGCCGCCCCGAGGAAACCACCACCTCGGGCCGCCCCGGCAACCGCACCACCGCCTCCGCCCCCACCGGCACAAGCACCTCGGCCACCACCTTCTCACCCTCCTTGCGCCAGGCCACCGAAGCCTCGCCATAAGGCGTCATAACCGATGCCGATGCGTGGTCCAGCCATGCTGTCAGCGCAGGACGCACCTCGAACCGACGCCAGCCCGCCTCCAGCGGCCGCAGGCCCGCGACATCGCCAAAGAGCCAGTCGTCCACGGTGCCCAGGAAGTAATGGCCCCTGGAGCGCGATGCGAGCTTCCAGTGCTCCCACAAGCTGGTCGCCCCGTGGTCGCGCCAGAACCCCCAGCTCGGAAACGTCGTCTGCGTCGCGATACGCCAGGCTTCGTCGGCGTGACCGGTCGCGGTGAGCACCGGCAGGATCACCTTCGTCGCGAGCGCACCCGTGTCGAGGTGATCGCCCCGCGTTTTCGCATCCGCCGCCACGCCGGCGGCGACCCGCTCGCGCAACGCGTCGGGCACGAGCCCGAACGACAGCGCCAGCAGGTTGTGCGCCTGGCGGTAACCGCTGTCCCCCTCCCCACGGTACCGGGCGGCGTCGCGGTCGAGGAAGCGCGCATTGAACGCATCGCGCACGATCGCCGCCTTCGCGTCGAAACCGTCCGCGTGCTTCGTGTCGCCGCTGAGGCGATACATGCTCGCCACCGTACGCTCCATGCCATAAAGGTACGCCGTGGCGGCGACATGCTTGTCCTCGGGGGCGTTCTCGCCACCCGGATCGGTCTCGGGACTGACCCAGTCACCCAGTTCGGTGTCCGCGATGCCTCCCGGTGACCGGGCGTCCTCCATCGCGACATAGCGCGAGATGCCATCGAGGTTCTCCTCCATGGGTCGGCGGTCTCCCGTCTGCATCCACAGCGACCAGGGAATGAACACGTACGCCGAGTGCCAGGTGGGCGCGCGCACCTTGCCCCAGCCGGGGTTAGGTGCGATCAGCAACGGGGCGCCATCGGGCCCGCGCGTGTCGGCGATATCGCGGACCCATTTCGCGAGCAGGCGTCCCGTGTCGAGGTTCCGCAGGAACATGTCCACGCCGACCATGCCGTCACCGGTCCAGCCATTCTTCTCGTACATCGGCGTATCGGTCGGAATGCCGTAGAGATTGTTGAGCATGGTGTCGACGGCCGCGCGATGGATCCAGTTGAGCAAGGCATTCGCGCTGTCGAAGCGCCCTGTCTCGGCGACATCGGTGTGTATGACCTGTGCGGTCACCGCGCCGGGAAGCGGCTTGCCGCCAGGCCATCCATCGACCTGCACATAGCGAAAGCCCTTGTACGAGAAATGCGGATGCCAGTGCTCACGCCCGCCAGCCAGCGTCAGCCGGTCGGTCTGAAAACCCTGTCTGAAATAATGATGCTCATCGCGCGCGTCGACCGTGCCGTCGGGCATCAGCTTCTCACCGTAGTGCGCCGTGACCGTCGCCCCCGACGGACCCGACACGTCGAACGTTGCCCAGCCGGCGATAACGCGCGGAAAAGCGAAAACATACGTACCGGGTTTCGGCTCCGTCACCTCGACGGCGTTCAACGTATCCACGACCCGTATGGGCTGCTCGGCCTGCGCGACGAGCGTTCCGCGCGGAGCGGGCAGCTCACTTGCGGCGGCCCATGTCGACGGAGATGCGAGACGCGCATCGTAGTTTTCGCCGCCGTAGAGATCGTCGAGCCGCGTCGGGCCATCGGCGAGCTTCCACTCCGCGTCGCTGACGATGTCCTGCCGGTGACCGTCGGCATAGCGGATGCGCAGCAGTGCTCGCAGGCGCGGCTGCCCGTGCCACGGAGCCTTTTCCCAATGCCAGACGTTGGGGTTGGTCATCCCATAGAAGCCGCGGCCGAGCTCGGCACCCAGCGTATGCTCACCGGCATCGAGCCGCACGTCGGTGGCGACGACTTCCACGCGCTTGTCGTAGTCGGTGAAGCCGGGCGACAGCACCGCGTCGCTCACGGGCTGCCCGTCGATCGACATATCCGCGTATCCGCCAGCCGCCACGTAGAGCGTGGCGCGGTCGACCTTGCCGTTTACCCGAAACGTCTTGCGCAACAGCGGCGCGGGCAGGCTCGTGGCGTCCGCCTTGCCGATCCAGCGCGCGCCCTGCCAGCCTGACTCATCGAGCGCGGTGTCGAAGTGCGAGCTCACCATACCCTGGCCGTCCGACGTACGCACCTCCGCACGCCAGTCGTAACGTTCGCCTGGTGCCAGCGCGGGTCCCGCGTAATCGATGTCGAAGGATCGGGTCGAACGTACGTCGCCGCTGTCCCACACGGTTTTTCCGGCTTGCGTGACGACGATGCGATAGCCCGTCTGCACCGTGCCGTTGCCATCGCTCCGGATGATCCACGAAAAACGTGGCTTTGCCACGTCGACATACGTGGGAGTGTCGCTGCGCTCGACGCGTGGCGCATGGACGGTGACGGTCGCATGGGCCAGCGGAGCGAAGGGCAGAAGAACGAAAGCGAACCGGCGGAGTGCGTGCAAGCGGGTGGCCTCGGGCGCGATGACTTCCGAGCATATCGCGAAGGCACAGTGAGGAGGCCGCACACATCCATCTAACGTGCAAAGGTTTATCCCTTTTCCACCTTCGCCACCGGAGCCACGTCATGAAGACCGCCATCGCCGGCATCGTCCTCGCCGCCACACTTGCCTCGGGCAGCGCCGCCGCCGCCCAGCTCGACAGCCTCAAGGGCATGATGGGAGGTTCCGGGTCGCTCACCTCGGGCAGCGCCAGCAACGCCGCCGGCATTCTCCAGTACTGCATGACCAACAACTACCTCGGCGGCGACAGCGGCGCCAGCGGGGTCAAGGACAAGCTGCTCGGCAGCCTGAGTGGCGACCACGCCGCCGCCGACAACGACGCGAACAGCTCGTCGACCAGTGCGATGCTGGGCAAGTTCACGGGCGGATCGAACACGAAAACCGACACCGCGCCCACCCAGGACAAAGGGTACCTGGATGGCGCACGGGGCATCCTGACGTCGGGCGACGGCAAGTCGCTGAATCTGGGTGGCGCCAGCGGCGCGTCATCGGGCAACGGTGACCTGAAGGCGCAGCTCACCCGCAAGGTGTGCGACGCCGTACTGAAGCAAGGCAGGAAGATGGCCGGCATGTAACGAACACTGACAGTGCGTGGACGGCGCATGGACGCGCCGCCCCGTACACCTGACGTCCTCCCCACCCAAGAGGACTTCCCCATGACCGATGTCATGAACGACCCGTATGCGATGCGCGACCCACGCACGCAGTATCCGCAACCCGACTTCTCCAAACAGCCGCAGCCCGCGCCGGGTCTCGCAAAGGAGATGTCACCGAAGCCCGATCACGGCGAAACCAGCTATCGCGGTAACGGTCGCCTGAAAGGCCGTAAGGCACTGGTGACCGGCGGTGATTCCGGCATCGGCCGCGCGGCGGCGATCGCGTTCGCGCGGGAAGGTGCCAGTGTGGTGATCAACTATCTTCCGTCCGAACAGAAGGATGCCGACGAGGTCGTCGCGCTGCTCAGCGGCGAAGGTCACACCATCGTCGCCGTGCCGGGTGACCTGAGCGACGAGGCGTTCTGCAAGGATCTGGTCAAGCGCACCGTGAAGGAGCTCGGTGGCCTCGACATCCTCGCCAACGTGGCAGGCCGTCAGCAGTTCAGCAAGTCGATCGACGAACTGGACACCGCGTCGTTCGAAGCGACGTTCCGCACCAACGTCTTCGCGCTGTTCTGGCTGAGCAAGGCTGCGCTGGAACACATGCCGCCGGGCGCGACGATTGTCAACACGGCCTCGATCCAGGCTTATGAGCCGTCGGACATCCTGCTGGACTATGCGCCGACGAAAGCGGCGATCGTCGCCTTCACCAAGGCATTGTCGAAGCAGGTGATCGAGAAGGGCATCCGCGTGAATGCCGTGGCGCCGGGTCCGGTCTGGACACCGCTGCAGCCGAGCGGTGGTCAGCCGCAGGAGAAGGTGGTGGAGTTCGGTAAGAACGTACCGCTGGGCCGTCCGGGCCAGCCCGTGGAATGCGCGCCACTGTATGTGCTGCTCGCCAGCCAGGAGTCGAGCTTCATTACCGGCGAGACGTACGGGGTGACGGGAGGCAATACCCTGCCCTGACTTCCGGTGTCGTCCTCGTGGCGGCCGGTGCACTGGCCGCCGTCAGCCCCGGGTAATCCGTCCCAGCGCTTCCATCAGATCGGCGACGCCGTAGGGTTTGATGATGACCGCCGTATGCGAATCGCGCTGAACGCCATTCGCCAGGTGATCGCCTGTAGCGAAAATCACCGGTAGCTCCGGCTGGTTTTCGCGCAGGCGCTCCGCCACTTCGACACCGCTCATGCCGGGGAGGCCCACATCGGCGAGCAGCACGTCGATGCCCTCGACACCGTGCAGGCGGATCGCCTCGTTGCCGTCGCCCGCCTCGAACGCCGTGTGCCCGCGGCTTTCCAGCATCTCCGCGATGGACATGCGGATCAGCGCATCGTCCTCGAGGACGAGAACACGCAAAGGCCGCAGCGCGGCGGAAGACGCTGAGGAACCGGCAGCGGGTGCCGATACCGTTTCGGCGATCGTGCGCGGGACGCGCGAGCTCAACAACTGACGCACACGCCGTGCCAACTGCTCGCGCGTGTACGGCTTGCTGAGCAGTTCAACGCCTTCGTCGAGACGGCCACCGTGGACGATGGCGTTCTCCGTGTAGCCCGAGGTGAACAACACAGCGATCCCCGGCTGGCGCTCGACGGCTTTGCGCGCCAGCTGCGGACTGCGCAGCGGACCGGGCATGACCACGTCGGTAAACAGCAGGTCGATGGCGATGCCACTTTCGATGATCGACAGGGCGCTCTCCGCGTCACGCGCCTTGAGCACGCGATAGCCGAGTTCACCCAGCATGCCGACCACGGTCTCGCGCACGGCTTCGTCGTCCTCGGCGACGAGAATCGTTTCGTCGCCGCCGCGCACCGCTTCTTCCTCGATGGCTACCACGCGATCTTCGCTCTGCGTCGAACGCGGCAGGTAGATCTTGACCGTCGTGCCTTCACCGGCCTCGCTATACATCTTGACGTGGCCGCCGGACTGTTTGACGAAGCCGTAGACCATCGAAAGGCCAAGGCCCGTTCCACGCCCTTCCGGCTTGGTCGTGAAGAAGGGATCGAACACCTTGTCGAGGATGTCGTTCGGAATACCGGTACCGGTATCGGTCACGGCGAGCATGACGTACTGGCCCGGACGCAGGTCGCCGTGTGCCGTGGCATAGGCCTCGTCGAGCAAGGCGTTACCGGCTTCGATGGTGAGCTTGCCCTGCCCGTGCATCGCGTCGCGTGCATTGATCGCGAGATTCAGCAGCGCGTTCTCGACATTGGACGGATCGACCAGCGTGTTCCACAAGCCACCGGCGATGACGGTCTCGACCTCGATGGCCTCACCGAGCGCGCGGCGCAACAGTTCGTCCATGTCGCGGATGAAGCGACCGATGTTGACGACCTTGGGCGCGAGCGGCTGACGCCGGCCGAAGGCGAGCAACTGGGCGGCCAGCTTGGAGCCACGGGTGACGCCGGCCATCGCATTGGCGACGCGCCGCTCGGCCCGTTCGTTGCCCGACACATCCGCGCCAAGCAGCTGCAGATTGCCGCTGATGACTTGCAGGAGGTTATTGAAATCGTGCGCGACGCCACCGGTCAGGTTGCCTATCGCATCCATCTTCTGCGCCTGACGCAGCTGTTCCTGGGCGGCGCCGAGTTCAGCGTCGCGTGCGCGCTCGCTGGTGACGTCACGCGCCACGGCGAAGATCATGCCCTCACTGGGCACCGCCCGCCAGGACAGGTGCCGGAAGCCACCGTCCGCGGTGCGGTAGCGGTTCTCGAAACGGAGCGTAGCCACACCGTCGGCCAGCTGCTCGGTTTCCTCACCGGTGCGCCCGGTGTCGTCCGGGTGCACGAAGTCCAGATAGGAGCGGCCGATGGAGTCGCGCTCGCTCCAGCCGAGGATCGCGGTCCACGCCGGGTTGACCGAGAGCAGGCGGGTGTCGGTGTCCGCGACGACGAGGATGTCGCTCGACAGGCGCCAGATGCGGTCCCGCTCCAGCGTACGTTCGGCAACCTGACGCTCCAGGCTGTGCGCGAACTCGAGCAGCTCGGCCTCGGCGCGACGTCGCTCCACCGCGACTCGGGTGCGATGGGCGACCTCGCGGACGAAGTCGATCTCTTCTTCCGGCCACTCCCGCGGGCTCTCGTGATTCAGATAGAGCAGCGCCACCGTGCCGCCACGCTCGGTCACCGGCATGTTGATGAACGACGTGGCGCTGATCGACGCCAGCGCGTCCGCCGTATGGATCGTGCGCGGGTCCTTGTACGCATCGGAGACGACCGCGGTACGGCCGGCCTTGATATCGTCGATGTAGGAGCCGTATTCACGGAAGTTGAGGACACCGGCGATCGTCACGATGCCCGGCGCGTTCCAGTCGCGCTCGATCGTGATGGTTTCCGCGATCGTGTCCACCGAGCCATAGCCCGCACGGCTGACACGGAGCGCTCGCCCGAGTACCTCGGCCACGCGGTAGGCGATCTCGGCGGGATCTTCGACTTCGCGGAGTATGTCGCTGACCTCGATCAGCGCGATGCGGCGCTCTTCGATGGTGCGCGCGGCCTCGGTCTCCCCGGACAGCGGTCGGACGCTCACGACGAAGGACGCCCGGCCCAGCGCCGAAGCGCGCCACGGCTCGATCGAGACGCGCCAGGTGGCGCCCTCCACGGAACCCAGGGCCAGCTCACGGACGCCCGCGGCGTCAGCGAGCGACAAGGCGGTCTCGAGGCGAGACCGGCTTTCCTCGTTCCACCAGGTCAGAAAGCCGCAGGCACCCGCGTCGCGGAGACGTGCCGTCATCCAGGCATTGGCATACAGGAGCTCGCCATCCGCCGTGACGGCGGTGAAGCCGTAGGGCAGCGCATCGAACGCATCGGTGACCAGGGCATGTTCCTGCAGCGCGAACGTCGAGGTCATCTAGCGAGCGATCCTATGAAAGAACGCAGATGTTATCGGTTAGTGGTCATAAGCTTTGTGTAGAAGGTCTTCACAAAATCCTCATGATCCCCTCCGTCGCGCCGCGGGAAAGGGGTTGCAAAAAATCACTTGCGAAGGATCAAGCACATAGCGGCGACACCCTACATCTTGTGTTGACGCTGCCAACCCCCGCCTATATGGTGTGTCCCGTTGGTGTCCGGAGAGGCGCGACTGCCCGTCGGACTTAATAGGGAATCCGGTGCGAATCCGGAACTGCCCCGCAGCGGTAAATGGAAACGATCCCGTTCAATGCACTGGTCCTTCAGGGGCTGGGAAGCGACGGGTAGGCGGACCGAAAGGTCCATGTCCATGAGTCCGAAGACCTGCCAGCAATCGGTGCCCGGGCGGCCTCGATAGTGGTGACGGCTTCCGCGGGGAAGCACGTCGCGGACCGGAGCCCCTTCGCGGCGCGCTCCGTCCCCGGCCGTTTCCCGCATCAGCCCCATCCCTCACGAGCCAGCCGACCGGGAACGGGTGATAGAACCTGGGGCGAGCCAAGACAATGACCACGATGGATTCTTCCGCGCGCGAGCGCACCGAGACGGCCGATGCCGCCGTCTCCGCCAATAACACCACGGACAAGGCGCCTGCCGCCGGCTACCGCAACGACCCGCCGCCGGCCTTCGCGCTGACGCCCCCGCACAACCCTGGCCAGATGCGCGTCACCAAGCGCAACGGCGGCCAGGAAGTCGTCGACGTGAACAAGATCGTGCGCGCGGTGACCCGCAGCGCCGACGGCCTGTTCGCGGTCGACCCCATGCGCGTCGCCCTGAAGACGATCGGCGGCCTCTACGATGGCGCCACCACGCAGGAACTCGACCAGCTGTCGATCCGTACCGCCGCGGCGCTCACCGCCGAGGAACCGGAGTACGGCCAACTGGCCGCACGCCTGCTCGCCGCCTTCGTCGACAAGGAAGTATCCGGTCAGGACATCCAGTCGTTCTCGCAGTCGATCTCCACCGGTTTCGACCTGGGCATCCTCAACGAGCGTCTGCGTGACTTCGTCCAGGTCAATGCGCGCAAGCTCAACGACGCCATCGACACGACCGGTTCGCGCCGCTTCGAGTACTTCGGCCTGCGCACGGTTTATGACCGCTACCTGCTGCGTCACCCGACGAAGCGCTTCGTCATCGAAACGCCGCAGTATTTCTTCATGCGCATCGCCTGCGCGCTCGGCGGCAACGACGTGGCCGAGACGCTCGAGCTGTATCGCATGCTGTCGTCGCTGGAATACCTGGCCAGCTCGCCGACCCTGTTCAATGCCGGTACGGCGCACGAGCAGCTGTCGTCGTGCTTCCTGCTGGACTCACCGCAGGATGCCCTGGAGTCGATCTACGCCAAGTACGGCGACGTGGCCCAGCTGTCCAAGTTCGCCGGCGGTATCGGCCTGGCTTACTCGCGCATCCGTTCGCGCGGTTCGCTGATCAAGGGCACCAACGGTCATTCCAACGGCCTCGTGCCCTGGCTGAAGACGCTGGACGCCTCGGTCGCGGCGGTGAATCAGGGTGGCAAGCGCAAGGGCGCCGCCTGCGTGTACCTCGAGTCCTGGCATGCCGACATCGAGGAATTCCTCGAGCTGCGTGAGAACACCGGCGACGACGCGCGCCGCACGCACAACCTCAACCTGGCCAACTGGGTACCCGACCTCTTCATGCGCCGCGTGGAGACCGACGGCGACTGGTCGCTGTTCGATCCGAAGATCGTGCCGCACTTCGTCGACACCTGGGGCGCGACGTTCGAGGCCGCCTATGAGAAGGCCGAGGCCGAGGGCCTGGCTGCCAAGTCGATCAAGGCGCGCGAGCTGTACGCCCGCATGCTGCGCTCGCTGGCACAGACCGGCAACGGCTGGATGACCTTCAAGGACCGCTCGAACGCCACGAGCAACCAGACCGCGCGTCCGGAAAACGTCATTCACCTGTCCAACCTGTGCACCGAGATCCTTGAAGTCACTTCCGAGGGCGAGACCGCCGTGTGCAACCTCGGCTCGGTCAACCTGGCCCGCCACGTGGTGGACGGTCAGTTCGACTACGAGAAACTCGGTACCACGGTGCGCACCGCCGTGCGTCAGCTCAACCGCGTCATCGACCTCAACTTCTACCCGATCGCCACGGCGAAGACGGCCAACATGAAGTGGCGTCCGGTGGGTCTGGGCGTGATGGGCCTGCAAGACGTGTTCTTCAAGCTGCGCCTGCCGTTCGACTCCGAAGAAGCGCGCACGCTGTCCACGCGCATCCAGGAAGAGATCTATTTCCACGCGCTGTCGATGTCCAACGAGATCGCCGAGCGCGACGGTGCCCACCCGGGCTTCGACGAAACCCGCGCCGCCAACGGCGAGCTGCAGTTCGACTACTGGCCGGCCGCCACGCCGAACGGCGTCGAGGGCCGCTGGGCCGAGCTGCGCGAGAAGATCAAGGCCAAGGGCCTGCGCAATTCGCTGGTCATCGCCATCGCTCCGACCGCCACGATCGCTTCGATCGCCGGCTGCTACGAGTGCATCGAGCCGCAGGTGTCCAACCTGTTCAAGCGCGAGACGCTCTCGGGCGACTTCCTCGTCGTCAACCGTTATCTGGTCGACGAGCTGAAGACGCTGGGCCTGTGGACCGCCGACGTGCGCGATCAGATCAAGCTCGCCGAAGGTTCGGTGCAGGGCATCGCCGCGATTCCGGCCGCGCTGCGCGAGGTCTATCGCACGACGTGGGAACTGCCGCAGAAGGCACTGATCGATCTCGCCGCCGCGCGCGGTGCGTACATCGACCAGAGCCAGTCGCTGAACCTGTTCATGGAAAACCCGAACATCGGTCAGCTGTCCTCGATGTACATGTACGCGTGGAAGTCGGGCATCAAGACGACGTACTACCTGCGTTCGCGTCCCGCCACCCGCATCGCGAAGACCACGGTGAGCTCGTCGTCGGCCTCGCTGCCCACGCCGGCCGCTCCGGTCGCCGATGCGCAGGAACAGGCCGAAGCCGCGGTGTTCTGCTCGCTCGAGAACCCCGAGTACTGCGAAGCCTGCCAATAAAAGCAACGCGCCCCGCAAGGGGCGCAGCACCCCTGTAGGAGCGCGCCCCGCGCGCGAAAAGCCAGAGCATCGCGCGCAGGGCGCGCTCCTACACGTATTTAATTTGAGGTAGCCCGATGTCCGCTTCTCCCGTCACCCGCGATACCCACATTCTCGATCCCGGCTTCGAGCTGACCCTGCGGCCGATGAAGTACCCGCAGTTCTACGAGATGTATCGCGCGGCGATTCGCAACACCTGGACCGTGGAAGAAGTGGATTTCTCGCTCGACACCACCGACCTCAAGTCGAAGATGTCCGATGCGGACCGTCACCTGATTCATCGTCTGGTCGCGTTCTTCGCCACCGGCGACACGATCGTGTCGAACAACCTGGTGCTCAACCTGTACCAGCACGTGAACTCGCCCGAAGCGCGCATGTACCTCTCGCGCCAGCTGTACGAAGAAGCGCTGCACGTGCAGTTCTACCTCACGCTGCTGGACACCTACATTCCGGAACCGGCCGAGCGCAACAAGGCCTTCGCCGCGATCGAGAGCATCCCGTCGATCCGTCAGAAGGGTGAGTTCTGCTTCAAGTGGATCGACTCGATCCAGAACCTCAACCGTCTCGAGACGCGCGAGCACCGTCGCCAGTTCCTGCTCAACCTGATCTGCTTCGCCGCGTGCATCGAAGGTCTGTTCTTCTTCGCCGCCTTCGCTTACGTGTACTACCTGCGTTCGCGCGGGCTGCTGCACGGCCTGGCCTCGGGCACCAACTGGGTGTTCCGCGACGAGTCCGGCCACATGGCGTTCGCCTTCGAGGTCGTGCGCACCGTGCGCGAGCAGGAGCCGGACCTCTTCGACGACCAGATGCGCCAGGAAGTCGAAGCGATGCTCGAGGACGCCATCGCCTGCGAGACCCAGTTCGCCGCCGACGTGCTCTCGGGCGGCGTGGCCGGCCTGTCGGTCAACGACATGCGCCAGTACCTCGAATACTGTGCCGACCAGCGTCTGGTCCAGCTGGACATGCCCAAGAAGTATGGCTCGAAGAATCCGTTCGACTTCATGGACCTGCAGGACGTGCAGGAACTGACCAACTTCTTCGAGCGGCGCGTGTCGTCGTACCAGGTCGGCGTGCAGGGCGAGGTCGCGTTCGACCAGTCGTTCTGAGGAAACGGGGGACCCTGTATGATGCATGCTGCACTGCAACAGGAATCGTCCCCCATGACCGCTATCGACCGCCCCACCGAGGCTCGCGTCCTCGAAATCGTCTTCCCCGACCACACCAACCACCTCGGCACGCTGTTCGGCGGCCAGGCGCTGGCGTGGATGGATAAGGCCGCCTTTCTGGCGGCCTCGCGTTACTCCCGCCAGATCGTCGTCACCGCCCGTTCGGAGCAGGTCGACTTCCACGTGCCCGTCCGTAAAGGCCAGATGGTCGAGCTGATCGCCACGGTGATTTCGGTGGGCCGTACGTCGATGAAGATCGACGTGGCGATGTACACCGAGGATCTGATCACCGGCGCGCGCGAGCTGTGCACGCGGGGCACGTTCACGATGATCGCGCTGGACAGCGAGTACAAGCCGACGCCCGTGCAGCCGCTGCCCGCGACCGCCTGAAAAACGGCGCTTGACCTAGAGCGCACTCGAAGGCGTAGGCTTTCGGCATGACCACCTACCTGACCATCGCCGAGGCCGCCCTGGCGACCGGCCTGACCGTCCATACCCTGCGTTATTACGAGCAGATCGGCCTGATCGACCCGGTGCCGCGCCGCAGCGGCCAGCGGGTATACGGCGAGCACGAGCTCGCCCTGCTGCGTTTCGTCGTCCACATGCGCGCCACCGGCATGTCGATGCGTACGCTGCAGGAGTATTCCGAGCTGCGCCGCCAGGGTGAGACGCCCGACAGCATCCGCCTGCGCGGCGACCTGCTGGCACGCCACGCCGCCTTTCTGCGCGACGAACTGGTCACCCTGACCGAGACGATCGCGCGGCTGGACAAGAAGATCGCCATGTACCGCTCCGCGTATGGCGAGGAAGGTGTGTCATTCCCCGAACCGGCGCCTCCCGCCGTGACGGCGCCCCCGCCGCCCACGGCGCGGCCCCGCGAAAAGACCCCCACCTCCCCGCGCAGGAAACAGGCATGAAGACACGCAAACTCGGTAAGAACGGCCCGGACGTATCGGCTCAGGGCCTCGGCTGCATGGGCATGAGCGAGTTCTACGGCCCCGGCGACGAGAAAGAGTCCATCGCGACACTGGAAACGGCGCTGGATCTGGGCATCACCTTCTGGGACACCTCCGACGCCTACGGCCCGCACACCAATGAAGAACTGATTGGCCGCTTTCTCGGCGGTCGCCGCGACAAGAAAATACTCACCACCAAGTTCGGCATCGTGCGCGATCCGAACGACCCGTCGAAGCGCGGCATCAGCGGTCGCCCGGAATACGTGCGCGAGTCGGTGGAAGGCAGCCTGCGCCGCCTGAAGACCGATCACATCGACCTGTATTACCAGCACCGCGTGGACGCCAACGTGCCCATCGAGGAAACCGTCGGCGCCATGGCGCGGCTGGTCGAGGAAGGCAAGGTGCGTTACCTCGGTCTTTCCGAAGCCTCGGCCGAGTCGATCCGCAAGGCGGCGGGCGTACACCGGATCACCGCCCTGCAGAGCGAATATTCCCTGTGGACGCGCGATCCGGAAACCACCGGCACGCTGGCCGCCTGCCGCGAGCACGACATCGGGCTGGTCGCGTATAGCCCACTGGGCCGAGGCTTCCTCACCGGTGCGATCACCTCGCCGGACGACTTCGCCGAGGACGACTATCGCCGCAACAATCCGCGTTTCGAGGGCGAGAACTTCACGAAGAACCTCGAGATCGTCGAAAAGGTCCGCCGCTTCGCCACCGACAAGGGCTGCACGCCGGGTCAGCTGGCGCTGGCGTGGGTGCTGGCGAAGGGTGAGGACATCGTGCCGATCCCAGGCACCAAGCGTGTGAAGTACCTGAAGGAAAACGCCGGCGCCGATGACGTCAGCCTTACGGCTACCGAGATCGCCGAGATCGACGCGGTGTTCCCGCCGGATGCGGCGCTTGGCGATCGTTATCAGAGCAGCATGATGGGCTTCGTCAACGCCTGAACGCCCGGACAGCCGCCCCGATACCGGTACCCGGTCGCGGGGCGGTCGTCCCTTATAATGGCGGCCTTTACCGCCGCCGTTGCCGCCATGTCGTCCCCCGAACATTCGCCCCTGGGCAAGTCCACCGTCTACGCGGATCGCTATGACGCCGGCCTGCTGTTTCCCATTCCCCGCCAGGGCAAGCGCGATGAGATCGGCGTGGCGGAAGCCGCGTTGCCCTTCCACGGCGTGGACGTGTGGAACGGCTACGAGCTTTCGTGGCTGGATAAACGCGGCAAGCCGCACGTGGCGGTGGCTGAATTCCGCTTTCCGGCGACGACGCCCAACATCGTTGAATCGAAGTCGTTCAAGCTGTATCTGAACAGCTTTGCCCAGGAACGCGTGGCCGATGCGGCGACACTGCGCCAGACACTGGTCCGCGATCTCTCAGCCGCCGCGGGTGGTCCGGTCGGCATCGTCCTGCACGCGCCCGGCGAGCTGGACGGCACTCCGATCTCGGAGCCGGAAGGCCTGCTGCTGGACACGCAGGAGCTGGACTTCGACAGCTACGGCCCGCCCAGGGCGGATTTTCTCGTCACGAACGACGGGGACGCCCGCGAAGTACTGGTTTCGCACCTGCTCCGCTCCAACTGCCCGGTCACCGGCCAGCCGGACTGGGGCAGCGTGCAGATCGCCTATACCGGCAAGCCGATCGACCGCGCGGGCCTGCTTCGCTACCTTGTCTCCTTCCGTAACCACACGGAATTCCACGAGCAGTGCGTCGAGCGCATCTTCATGGACGTCACGGCCCGCTGCGCGCCCCGCGAGTTGTCCGTGTACGCCCGATACACCCGTCGTGGCGGCCTGGACATCAATCCGTTCCGCAGCACGGACCCGGCCGCCGTGCCGGCCAACCCGCGCGGCGCCCGCCAATAATGAATGACACATTCATGCGTTCTTCATTGGTCTTGCCTTTAGTTGTGTAGCCTGTACTCTGCGGCGGCCAAGGGGATCGGCCCCGATACCGCCCCGTTCGAACCTGACTCGTCATTCCGGAATCCAGACATGAAGCTTTCCTTCCGCTCGTACGCCCTCTGCACGGCCACCGTCGCCGGCCTGCTGGTCCTCACCGCCTGCGGCAAGAAGGAAGAGCAGCAGAACACCGCGCCGGCCGCTGCCGCGACCGCCCCGGCTCCGGCTGCCGCCCCTGCGGCGGCGACCACGGCGCCGGCCGCGCCTGCCACCTCGCCCACCACCGCTGCCGCTCCGGCTGCTCCGGCCGCCGCCCCGGCTGCGCCCGCCGCCGCCAGCGAGTCGCTGAAGGTCGGTTCGGTCACCCTCGGCAGCGCCGTCGGCGCCGACAAGAAGGTTGCCAAGGCGAAGAACGCCTTCGCCCCGGGCGACAAGACCATCTACGCTTCGGTCGCCACCGAAGGCACCACTGCCGGCGCTACGCTGAACGCGAAGTGGACCTTCCAGGACGGCGAGACCACCACCACGGTCAGCGACATCAGCCAGTCCATCAGCACCGACGGCCCGGCCGTCACCACCTTCAAGATCCAGAATCCGAACGAGTGGCCGGAAGGCAAGTACAAGGTCACCGTGTCGCTCAACGGCCAGGCCGTGGGCAACGAAGCCTTCGAGGTCAAGAAGAAGTAATTCATCGACCCCGATGCGATGGAAAAGGGCAGCGAAAGCTGCCCTTTTTTTGGGTCCGGCGTGCATTGCCGATGAGGCAACAGGGTCGCGCGCCCGCCCGGATGCGTGTAGACCGTGTCAGCGAGCGGTGAGAACCCGCCTCACCGCGTGAAGACGCTCCTTTCAGACCGGCGATGGTCGAATGGCATCCGACTCGACGCGGCGATGGACGCCCGGCGGGGCGCCATCAACCAACCCGCATCCCTAGGAGAAACATCATGCTTCAGTGGGCCGTTATCTTCTTCGTCATTGCGCTGATCGCAGCGATCTTCGGTTTCACCGGCATCGCTGCCGGCGCAGCCAGCATTGCGAAGATCCTGTTCGTGGTCTTCCTGATCCTGTTCATTCTGTCGCTGCTGTTCGGCGGCCTGCGTCGCGGGCCGAGGATATAAGCCTCGACACACCCAGGTAAGAAAGAAGAGCGCCCCGGCCCCAGACCGGGGCGTTGTTCTGTCCGCGGTACGGATTTCCCACACTGAGGGCCCAGGCCATGAATCGCATTCTCGTGACGCTGCTTGCGTTGTCCATGACCGGCACCGCCATCGCCCAGCAGGCGAAGACGACTGCCACCGATACCGACTTTATCCGGCGCGCCAGCAGTGCCAGCCTGACCGAGATCGCACTGGGCAAACTCGCCGCCGATCAGGCGTCGTCCAGCGACGTGAAGAAATACGCCGAACGCATGGTCGCCGATCACACGAAGGCAAACGAGTCGCTGGGCAAGCTTGCGGGTAGCAAGGGCGTGCAGATTGCGGTCGCACCGGAGCCGGCGCAGCAACAGGACATCGACCGGATGAAGGGCCTGGACGGTGCGAAGTTCGACCGCGCTTACTCCGATGCGATGGTTCGGGACCACAAGCTGGCCACAGGCCTCTACGAACTCGAAGCGGAAAAAGGCGAAGACGTGGACATCCGCGATTACGCGCGCGGCCAGCTGCCCATGCTGAAGGAACACGAGAAGCTGGCACAGAGCCTGCCGCCGTTCTGACGTCGCCGCGAGGCGCCGTCGATCAGGCCGGATGCCGCTTCAGAAACTCACACGCTCCGGATGTCAGCACCGAAGCAGTTGAGCCCTAAGTGGCGTGATTGGGCATACCCAGCAGTTCCGACAGTCCACCCCAGAGCAACTGGATGCCAATGCAAAAAATCACGAAGGCCAGCAGTTGCAGAATGACCTTGGTGCGCTCCTTGCCCAGCCGGTGCCCTATCCGGTCGGCGTAACGCATGCTCAGATAAATGCTGACGCTGATCGCAGCGAGTGCGACCGCTGCGGCCACGAAGTGCACCCAGTCGACGCCATGGCGCGGTGAGCCGGTACCCACGGCGATGGCCACCGCGATGGAGCCCGGCCCCACGGTGAACGGCAGCGTCAGTGGGTAGAACGAGGGGTCGCCATGGTGCCGGTGCACTTTGGCGTCGTCCTCATCATCGTCGTCCGAGCCGTTGAGCATGCGCCAGCCAGCGGCGGCGATGACCAGACCACCGCCGACCCGCAGCACCGGAATCGAGATGCCGAAGAAGGCGAGCACATAAGCCCCGATGAACAGCGATCCGGTCAGCAGGAGCAGGCTGTTGAGGGCGACCTGTCGCGCAAGGCGCTCGCGCTCTTCCGCCGTGGCTACAGGCACGATGCCCAGCGACATCAGCGCCGAGCCGGGCGGGTTCACGATGGGCAGCAAGGCTGCCACGATGACGAAGATGGCCTTACCGATGTCCATCCACATGCGCGCATCGCTCCGGGTCGCCACTATGCAGCGTTGTATACCTCAGTGACGGCCTGCCCGATAGCAGGTAACAGCTGCGCCACGAAGCCAGCCATCGTTACCTCGCCCATGTCGACGGCCTTCGCCCCACCACCCGCGACGAGCAGCACGTCCAGCTGGTGCTGTCCGACCCGGTCGACCCGGGCACGGAAAGTTACGGACTGGCGATCCACGCCGCACGCGCCGTATCGGCGCAACCCGGGGCGAGCGATACCTTCCGCTAACTTCGACGGGTGTACGCTCGACGGGCTTCCAACCACAGAGAGATGACCCATGGAATACCGTTCGCTTGGCGGCTCCGGCTTGCAGATTCCCGCCCTGATCCTGGGCACCGCGACCTTCGGTGGCGGCAACGAGTTCTTCAAGAAATGGGGCGACACCGACGTCAAGGAGGCAACCTCCATGATCGACGCCTCGCTCGAACTCGGTTGCAACATGTTCGATACCGCGGACGCCTATTCGGGCGGTTTGTCGGAAGAGATTCTCGGCAAGGCCATCGCCGGCCGTCGCGATCAGGTGCTGCTGTCGACCAAGACCGGCATGGGCATGGGTGCCGGCCCGAACGACATCGGCACGTCCCGTGACAAGATCATCCGCAGCTGCGAAGCGAGCCTGAAGCGTCTGGGTACCGACTACATCGACCTGTACCACCTGCATGCCTTCGACGCGCTCACGCCCATCGAAGAAATGCTGCATGCCCTCGATACGCTCACGCGCGCCGGCAAGATCCGTTACTTCGGCGTGTCCAACTACTCGGGCTGGCACCTCATGAAGATGCTGGCACTGGCCGACCGCCACGGCTTCACCAGGCCGGTCATCAACCAGGTCTATTACGCCCTGACCGACCGCGAATACGAGTGGGAGCTGATGCCGCTCGGCCTCGACCAGAACGTAGGTGCACTTGTCTGGAGCCCGCTTGCCGGCGCCAAGCTGACCGGCAAGGTCGGTCGCCACAAGAAGCCCGCCGAAGGCAGCCGCGCCGCAACCGACGCGACGTGGGCGGTGCCGGGCGAGCACCTCTTCGCCATCACCGACGTGCTTGAAGCCCTCGAGAAAGAGACCGGCCACAGCGTGCCCCAGATCGCCCTCGCCTGGGTGCTCTCGCGTCCCACCGTGTCAGGCATCGTCATCGGCGCACGTAACGTGACTCAGCTGCGCGACAACCTGGGCGCCACGTCGTTCAAGCTGGACGCCGACCAGATCAAGCGTCTCGACGACGCCAGCGCCACGCGTCCGATCTATCCGTACTGGCATCAGCAGGCGACTCTGGCGTCGCGCAATCCGAGTCCGGTGACATTGGGCAAGTAAGCGATCGCGGTGCGGGTCGCAGAATCCTGCGATCCGCCCCATCTACGAACGTGCGACGGCGTCGCTGGATTTAGCCCCGCCGGGCGGGCAATCTCGGTGAGGGCAGCCCATGGGCCCTGGTGGCTACGAGGTCTTTGCGTGACGACATTCAACCCGGTGCCGAATGCGCGTGCGCATGCGCTGCGGCTGGCCATGCTGGAAGACGACGACCTGCTGCGCGAACGCGTACTGACGCCGAAACTCGCGCAGTTTGGGTTCGAGGTCACGGCTTACGCCAGCGCGGCAGCGCTGGATGAGGCGATACGGCGAAACGTACCGGATATCTTCCTGCTCGATATCGGCTTGCCGGACGGCGACGGGTTCGAGGTCGCACGACGGTTGCGCGCGGCGATACCGGCTGCGGGCATCGTCATCCTCACCGGCCGGGGCGATAACGTGGATCGCGTGCGAGGCCTGTTCGAAGGGGCCGACGCCTACCTGTCCAAACCCGTGGAGATCGACGTGCTTGTGGCCACGTTGTACAGCGTCGCTCGACGTCTGCATCCCTCGCCACGAGCCCACGAACGATGGGCGCTCAGTCCGGACGAATGGTTTCTGCTCTCGCCTTCCGGTGCGCGCGTGATGCTCAGCAAAAACGAGCGCAAGCTGCTGGAAGCGATGCTTCAACACGCCGATGAGGTGGTGCCGCGTGAGGCGCTGATCGCCGCCCTGACCGATGACGTCCACGCCTTCGACCCGCACCGGCTGGACTCGATGGTCCATCGTTTGCGCCGCAAGGTGCTGGCCGCCATCGGCGAGCCGTTACCCCTCAACGCGGTACATGGGACCGGATACATCCTGGAAGCCTGATTCCACGGCCGAGACGCCCGCCCGCGGTAAGGACAGCCGGATCGTCGTGCCCTGCCCCGGCGTGCTCTCGACCGCGGTCCATCCACCGGCCTGTACTACGAGCCCCTGCACCACGCTGAGTCCGAGACCCGTACCGCGCCCCGCCGGCTTGGTCGTGAAGAAGGGTTCGAACACCTGCGCGCGTATCGACTCCGCCATGCCCATCCCGGTGTCGCTCACCGACAGCACCGTGTGCTCCGCGCCATCCTCGATGGCGATTGTGCAACACCCCCCATCCGGCATGGCGTCGCGCGCGTTCGTCACCAGATTGATGATGGCCAGCTCGAACTGGCTGCGATCGAAGCGGATCAGTCGAGGCGCATCGGGCAACCGCAGCCTTAACTCGTTGTGCGAGGAAAGCGACTGCCGCAGCAGCGGATGCAGCTCGCGCAATGCCGCGACCATGTCGAACTCTTCCGTGAATGCCACATCGCGGCGGCTGAAGTTGAGCAGCTTGCGACACACCGCGGTGCCACGGCGGGCTGCCAGTTCGATCCCTTCGAGGGCATCCGCGATGGTCCGCATGTCGCCCGGGGGCAGATCGTCGCTTTCCGGCAGGCGGTCCCGCTCCGTGGAAAACCCCAGGATGATGTCGAAGACGTTGTTGACGTCGTGCGCCACGCCGCTGGCAAGCTTGCCCACCGCGTCCATCTTCTGCGCGTGCAGCAGTTGCTCCTGCGTACGTTCACGCTCCGCGATCTCGCGGACCAGTTGCAGGCGCCGGTGTTCCGACTCGATCAGGCTGTCGCGCAAGGCATGGATACTGCGATCCACGATCAGGGCGATAAGCAGGTAGCTGGTCAGGGCGCGCAGGGGCAGGACGTCGTAGACGGCCATCATCATCCCGGGAAGATGGCTGGCCGCCGATGCCTTCAGCGGATCCACGCTCATCACGAGAATGAGCGCTTCGACGCCGTAAGTGATCCACAGCGCCCTTCGGCCCAGCATCAGACCGCTCAGCGCCAGAATCATCATCAGCGTCAGGTTGCCGTCGGTCGCGCGATAACCGAAGGCGGCATAGGCCACCGCGCCGCACGCAAGCATCGTCGCCACGAATTGTGCGACGGCCTGCGAAAAACGACCGCGACGGATGAGGCAGAGACCCAGCCACGCCGACACGGTCATCGCCAGGTCGGTACCGATGTCTATCGCCATGGCGGCAGGCGCGCCAATGCGTGCCTTGCCGTAGAAACGATCCTGCAGATACGACCAGTGAAGGCCGAACAGATAGAGCTTGGTCGCCGGTATCCGGACACCTTCGAAGATCAGCAACAGCTGCATGAAGGTGGCATTGCGCCTGTCGACCGGATCACGGATCGGCGTGTCGGCGAGCCACTGACGGATACGGGACATCATCGTGCGGCTCCCAGGCAACCGACGGTGAGAATTCGGTGAGAAACGTGCCAGTCGAGCGTGTGTGACTTTGCCGGGAATGTAAAGCTATGGTGGGACAGCGTGCCGAGGGGCAGTCCTCCGGGCTGGGCACGAGCGACGTCACGGCGTTACGGGCTCTTTCCTTCGGGGGTACTATGTCAGCAATTCTTTCCAGGCCTTGGCTGGCCGGCGCGGCGATGCTCATCGCCACCGGCGGCGCGTGCGAGGCACACGCTTCCGTCGACACCGCGGGCAGCACCACGGCGACACCGCTGATCACCAGAACGGTCGACAGCCACCAGATGACCACGCTGCCGGGGAGCATCCCGGCGAGAGTCCATACCAGTGTCGACGCGGGGCCGATGGGCACCGCCGAGGTCATCCCTTCGATGACCCTGGTACTGAAGCGCAGCGCGGAACAGCAGAAGCAGTTCGATGCCTACCTCGCGTCGCTGGATAACCCCTCGTCGCCCAACTTCCACCAGTGGCTGACCGCGCGCCAGGTGGGCGAACGCTTCGGTCCGAGCAGGCAGGACATTGCCGCGGTAAAGACGTGGCTGAGCAGCCAGGGTCTCGGCGTGAAGACCATCTCCGCCGACGGCATGCTGATTCGTTTCACCGGCTCGGTCGGCGCCGTGCAGCAGGCCTTCGGTACCTCGCTGCACCGTTTCAGTGCGAACGGAAAGACGCACTTCGCCAACGCCGCCGAACAGAAGCTGCCGACCGCACTGATACCGGTGGTCCGTGGCGTCGCATCCCTGACCGACTTCTTCCCGGAGCCGCAGGTGAAGAACGTACGGCCGGTGAAGCGCGACAAGCAAGGGGCATGGATCGCCGCCGGCGCGCCCTCCGGCGACTTCAACTTCGTTTATCAGGGAGAGACGTTCTTCGATCTGGTACCCGCGGATTTCGCGACGATCTACAACGTCAATCCGTTGTGGAATCAGGCGAGCCCCGTGCGCGGCGCCGGACAGACCGTGGCCGTGCTGGAAAGAACCAACGTTCTCGACGCCGACATCAAGACCTTCCGCCAGGTATTCCTCCCGACGGATGCCAAAGGTGTCTTCACCCAGGTTCATCCCGCGGCTTTCACCGGCGACACCAGCTGCGTGAATCCCGGTACCAACGGCGATGAAGGTGAGGCCGCGCTCGACGCGGAGTGGGCCGGCGCCGCCGCACCCGATGCCGACATCACGCTCGCCTCGTGCCAGGACACCGGCGCGGACTTCGGTGCGTTTCTCGCCGCGCAGAACCTGCTTGAGCAAGCCGCCCCACCACCGATCCTCAGCCTCAGCTACGGCGAGTGCGAACTCGTCAGCGCGGCGGTGGGTGACATCGACGAGGCCAGCGCGCTGTGGGCCACCGCCGCGGCCGAAGGCGTTTCGGTGTTCGTCTCGACCGGTGACTCCGGATCCGCGGGTTGCGACCAGGTACAGTCGGCTTCCAGCTTCGGCCTAGCCGTCAACGGCCTGGGCAGCACGCCGTATAACGTGGCCGTCGGCGGTACCGACTTCAACGACTACAAGCAGACCAGCAAGTACTGGCTGCCCGGTAACGGCGAACTCGGCGCCAGCGCCATCGGCTATATCCCGGAGCAAACCTGGAACGACTCCTGCGCCAGCGCGCAGCTGGATACGATCCTGGGATACAGCGACCCCAACACGGCCTGCAACTCATCCGCCGGGCTCGACTTCCTCAACACGGCGGGCGGAAGCGGCGGACCAAGCTACTACTGGAGTCAGCCCACCTGGCAGCAGGGTCTGGCCGGCATGGATCAGAACGTCACCCGTGCCACACCGGACGTCTCGCTGTTCGCGGCCAACGGCATTTACGGTCACGCGCTGATCTTCTGCATGTCGGACGCCGACGAAGGCGGTACGCCCTGTAATTACCTCAGCCCCACGGACTCGATCTACAACAGCGCGGGCGGCACATCGTTCGCGGCGCCCGCGATGGCAGGCGTGCAGGCCCTGGTGAACCAGTCCAGCGCGGCTCGCCTGGGTAACGTCGCGCCAACGCTGTACAGCCTGGCCCGCAGCCAGTACGGCACCATCGCTTCGCCCGGCACCGGGTGCGCCGCCACGGACGCCACGTGTGTGTTCCACGACGTCGCCACGGGGGATATCGACGTGCCTTGCTTCGCCGGCACCGGCGACTGCTACGTGAAGAGCGGACAGTCGTACGGCATCGTCAGCGATGGCGGTCGTGCATCCCTCGTCACCGCATGGAAGGCCGGCAAGGGCTACGACTATGCGACAGGCCTGGGCTCGATCGACGTGACTCATCTCGCCAACGCCGTGGCCGCCCGATCGGCACGCGGCAAGACGATCTCGCGCACATGGGATCTGGCCGGCCGCGACGACAGCGGCAACCCCGGCGTCGGTCTCAACGCGATCCTCGACGGCAAGAGCACCTTGCTGCTGGTCGGTCCGAAGACCGGCAACGCCACGTTTGTCCGTATGAACGGCAGCACGGTGCTCAGCACCGACACATGGTTCCCGGGCAGCCGCGATGGCGGCGACACGATCGTCGACGGTTTCCAGGCCGGCGACCAGATCAAGGCCATTCCGTACGACATCTTCGGCGGCACGCTCGCCGGACAGACGGTGATGGAAAGCGATAACCCGACCACGCACACCATGAACCTCGCGATCTACAGCTATGGCTGGGAGGCGTTCCGCTTTCCGTACCCGGCCGGCTGGACGCTGGTCGGCGCGGGCGATGTGGATGACGCGGGCACGCCGCAGCAGATCTGGTTCAACGCCAGCACCAGCCAGCTGTCGTTCTGGACGATCAAGTGCAGCGGTGGCCTCCTGTTTGGCCGTCTGAACGATCTGGACTGCACGCAGGCCGTCGACCGCACGGTACCCGCTCCGGCCGGCTTCAGCCCGCATCTGGCCGATCTCAATGGCGACGGCGTGATCGATATCGTCTGGACCAGCGCCAGCCGCGCGGTGAAGTACTGGGTCAACACCGGCAAGGACCGCTTCACCAAGACCGATGCACCGGACGCGTCACCGAACGGCTTCGACCTGATCGGCGCGGGCGAGATCGCCGGCACCGGCAGGACCGACCTGATCTGGTTCAACGCCGCGACCGGCAACATCGGCTGGTGGCTGATGGACGGCACGACGGTGACGGGCCGCAAGACCACGGCGGGCCCGGCGGGTTACAGCGTCGCCACCATCGAGGACTTCGACGGTGACGGTCTGGCGGACGTGTTCTGGACCAACGCCAAGGGAACGGCGTATGTCTGGCAGGGCACCGGCGGCGGCTTCATCTCACAGCAGGTCGCCGACGGGGCGGGCACGCCTTACGTGGTGCCAACCGGCTACAAGGTGCAGATGAACCGTTTGCAGGGCGTGGCCAACCCCATCGCCGCGCACGCCGCCAGGGCGCAGATCGCCGCGGTTTCGCACTGACTCGGGAGAGGTTCCGCGGAGAGGCGGACGGGAAACCGTCCGTCTTTTCTGAATGGTGCGCCTGGAGGGATTCGAACCCCCGACCAATGGCTTCGGAAGCCACTACTCTATCCGGCTGAGCTACAGGCGCTGATGCTGCGGTCGGGCATTGTAGCGGGAATCCCCGGGGCGGCCTAGCCTCAGTGTCAGGCCTTGGCCGCCAGGGGCTCAGCGCCGGCCGCCGTGGCGCGAAGGCTTTCCCTGTAACGCCGGCTGCACGGCAGGACCGTGCCGTCGGCCATGTGCAGGCGGGCTTCGCCCGCGTCCAGCGGCTCGATCGAGTTGACCTGAGCCAGTTGCACCACGTAGCTCCGATGCGCGCGGACGAAGACGGCGGGGTCGAGCTTGGCCTCCAGCGCGGCCAGGGTCGTCCGCAGCGGGTAGTCGCGACCGCGCACCCGCAGATTCACGTAGTTCCCCGACGCCTGCGCCCACTCGATATCGGCGGTGGCCACCAGGAAGTCACGTCCGAGCTTGCGGACGAGAAAGCGCTCCGGGCGGTCGACCGGCTCCACGGGCGGACCTTCATCCGGAATATCGAGCAGACTGGCCTCGCCTTTGACGTGTCGGCCGAACCACTCAACCATGTGGCCGACGGCGACGATCGTAAAGAACGTGCGGATGTCCTTCAGATATTCGTAGACGAACTGCAGGCCCAGCGACCCGGGATCGTAGTGGGCGCCGCCGAGCGTGAAGCCGAGCAGCCGGAGCAGGTCCATGCCGACGACGTGACCCACGCACCAGGCGAGGCTGCCCACAAAGTAAAGCGGCAGATAGCGTCGCCACGTATCCGCATGCAGCGGCCAGCGGTCGCACGCACGCAGCAGGAAGGGCAGCATGAGCAGCGAGACGAGGACGCTGCTGAATTCGTTGACGGCGATCTGCCAGGTGGCGACGTGGATGTCGTAACGGTCCGCATCGATCCGCGCGGTCATCGTGTTGCCGATCGCGGCCGCACCGAAGACCGTGCCCCAGAAGACGATCATGAAGAGGCGACGACGGCGGTGAGCCTGGTCGAGTTCTTTGCCGGGAGGTGTGGGGGTGGCTTCCATCCGCCGGATGATAGCCGTGTCGCGGGTTGGAATCGCCCGCGGGGCGCGCTCCTACGTAAAGAAGAAGGGCCCCTTGCGGGGCCCTTCGGTGCATCACTTGGTCTTGTAAAGCTCGCCCAGCCAGTCGGGCTTGCTCTTGTCGCGTTCCAGGTGCGGGTACATCAGGCCGCCGTGGTAGTCGATCTTGATGGTCTTGTAGTCATCGAAGTTCTTGACCAGCAGCTCGATCGGCGCCTTGTCGGTCTTCGCGGTGGTGACGGCTTCCTTCAGCGCGTCGCCATCGAATTCCTTGTTGTTGACCGCGACGATGTGCATGCCCGGCGAGAGCCCGGCATTGAAGGCCGGGCCGTCCCAGCGCACGTCGGAGATATCGCCCTTGGACGACACGGCGAAGCCGGCCGAATAGGTGAGATCGACGTAGTGACGACGGCCTTCGAACGCCTTGACCGCTTCCGACGGCTTGTCGTTGTAGACGAGCTTCCAGCCGCCGCGCTCGATGCCTTCCAGGTCGCCCTTGTGACCGTCGATGCGGTCGTGCAGGTAAGTCGCCCAGTCGTACGGCGAAATGCCGTTGAGCGTCGAGACCACGTCTTCGAAGGTATACGGATTGACCTTCCAGTCACCGTCCTTCATGCCGAAGAAGGCCTTGGCGAAATCGTCGAGGCTACGCTTGTTCCTGGTCAGTTCGCGCAGCTTGGTGTCGACGTCGAGCCAGACCATCTGGCCGCCCGAATAATAGTCTTCACTCATCTGGTAGTTGCGATACGACAGCGGACGACGCTGCGCGATCGTCGGATCGTTGGTCGTGTCACCGATGGTGCGCCAGGACAGACCCGGGCGACCCTTGTCGTACGTAGCGGCGACGAGTGCGAGCACGTCACGCGCCTGATCCTGCGAAACGAGGCCCGAGCGTGCGGCGACGACGTTGCCCCAGAACTGCGTCTGGCCTTCATACACCCAGAGCAGGCTGTCGCCCATCGGCACGTTGAAGCTCGGCGTGGCGAGGTCGGCACCGCGACGGTACTTGCCGTCCCACGAGTGGTTGTATTCGTGCGAGAGCAGGTCGCGTCCCAGCCAGCTCTTGTCCCACTCGGTGAAGTAGTTGGGCTGTGCGCTGTTTTCGGACGAACGGTGGTGCTCCAGACCGATGCCGCCGAGCTTGTCGGTCAGCGCCAGCAGGAAGTCGTAATGGTTGTAGTGACGCGCACCGTAGAGCTTGTCCATCTGCTGGACGAGCTTGCGGTGGATCTCGAGCGCTTCGGGCTTGATCTCGAGCGCCTTCGCGTTGTCGGCCACGATATTCAGGTGCACCGGCGACTTACCGTTCGGGTCGAGGTCGACTCGCTTGAAATAGCGACCGGCGAAGATCGGCGAATCGACGAGGTCGTCGTAGTTGATCTCCTTGAAGGTCACCGTGTCGCCACTCTTGCTGGCCTGCTCGAGCGCGGTGCCGAACTGGAAACCGGCCGGCAGCTTCACGGACGCTTCGACGTTGACGCGATCGGCACGGTAGCCGGCCGGATACAGGGAGACCTGGTTCCACTGCACGTTGACGATGTCGGGGGTCATGACGATCCGACCCTGACGCGTGTCCTGCGGGGTCAGCGTCTGAAACTCGACGTCGACCGACGAGGCGCCGGCCGGCACGTCGATGTGGAAGGCGTAGACGTTGTACTCGTCACGCTTCCACTCGAGGCGCTTGCCGCCGGCGGTCACGATGAGACCGGCGAACTGGTCGATCGGGCCGGTCGGCGAATGGTGGCCCGGGATCCACTCGGGGAACAGCAGGGTCAGCGGACCGGCCTGCGCGGGGATGGATTCCTTGACGCGTAAAATGCGGTGATCGGTGTCGGTGGCGTCGACGGCGAGCTTGACGGTACCGGCGAACGCGACGTCCTTCGGCGGCGGAACATCGTCCGCGCGGACGGCGGTGGCGCCTGCGCTGGCCAGGGCGGCCAGAAGCGCGGAGGCAAGGATGGTGGATTTCACTGGAATTCTCCCGTGGAGCGTGTGGATCGCCCGGCCATCCCTGCGAGCGGGTCGGCGCGGTCCCCTGCGGTCCGCGCAAGCCTTCGATGCTAAACGTCATGGTCCGGAGCGCCCTATGCCAGAGGTCACGGTCACGGCACTCAGAATTCTCGTAAAATGCCGCGCCCGCCCATGCGGGACCGTACGGCGCCGGAGCCGACGGACATCATCAGGAACAGGGAACACCATGCATAAGGTCATGCGCACGGCGGTCGTTACCGCTCTTCTCGCGATCGCTCCGATCGCCGCCCAGGCCGACGGCCAGGCCTTTATCACTGCCTCGGCTGGCAAGTCGCACTACAGCGGGGATACCGGCGAAAGCGGCACGTATTCCTATTACGGCATCGACGCGACCGAGCATGTCGACAAGAAAGACACTGCTTTCGGCGTCACCGGCGGCTATCGCTGGATGATCGACGACGTGTTCTCGATCGGACCCGAAGCCGGCTTCGTCGACCTGGGCAAGTTGTCGGACCGGGTGGATGCGACCTCGCCAGGCCGATGGACGGAGACCGATCGCTCCGAGATCAAGAACAAGGCCGCGCTACTGGGCATCAATGCCAAGTGGATGCTCGGCCATTCATGGTCGCTGGGCCTGCGCGCAGGCTTCCTTCACATGTGGTCGCGCCTGCGCAGCGATGTCGACGGCGTCGATCTTTACTATTCGCCGGGCAGCCGCGACCACTATTCGTACAAGAACTCGTCGCACGACAACGGTTTCTACGGTGCGTTGAACGTCGGCTATGACTTCACCCGCAACTTCGGCGTCACGCTGGGTTACGAGCACTACCACGGCGACTACAAGAGCGATGCGGGCAGCATCAGCCAGAAGATCGGCGTGTGGGCGGCGGGGGCTGAGTTCCGGTTCTGAGAAGTAGGTAGTCTCAGGTGCAAAAAAACGGCCGCATAATGCGGCCGTTTTTTTGGCTAGAAATAAATAGCACCCAGTGCTACCCTAAGCCATGGACGAATGGACGCAAGGCCAGCGGGTGTTCAAGACCGCGTGGTTCGCCAAGATGGCGAAAAAACACCTGATCAGCGACTCGGAGCTACGAAACGCGGCTCGAAGTCATGCGCGGCCAAGCCGATGACCTGGGCGGCGGGGTTTTCAAGAAACGCCTCAACCGCAACATGCACAGGTCTATCGTGGTCGCGAAAGGACGGCGGTACTGGATCTTTGCCTATCTGTTCGCGAAAAAGGATCGGGCAAATATCGACGACTCGGAACTCGCCGCGTTCAGGAAGCTTGCGGCACTTTACAGTCGAAAGGTAGAGCAAGACATCGACAAGGAAGTGGCGATCTCGGAACTCATTGAGGTACGTAATGAACGCTAATCGTAAGCATAAGAGTGACGCATTCGAGGCGATTCACAGCGCCGTGTCCGGAATGCGCAGAGCTGGGACCATCGACAAGGCAACCATGCGGGACTTCGATGATCTCTGCATCGCTACACCCCCAATGATCGACTCGTTGCAGATCAAGCAGCTTCGCGAGCGGAATCATGTGAGCCAGCCGGTATTCGCGCGCTACCTGAATACGAGTGAGAGCACGGTTGAGAAGTGGGAATCCGGGGCCAAGAAGCCTAGCGGCATGGCGCTGAAGCTTCTTGCGGTTGTCGCCAAGCATGGACTCCAGGTGCTGGCCTGATACCTCAGGTCCGCGCCGGAATCTTCAATCCGCGCTCCACGCCAGGCCGCGACGTGCCACGTTCCAGCCACCCGATGACGTTCTGGAAGTCATCGAAGCCCACCAGCTCCCGGGCACCATAGAACGTCACCAGATTATTGACCCAGCCCAGCGTGGCGATATCCGCGATGGTGTACTCATCGCCGACGATCCAGTCCTTACCGTCGAGCTGCCGGTCGAGCACTGCGAGCAGTCGTTTGCTTTCCGCGACGTAGCGCTCCAGCGGACGTTTGTCTTCGTATTCGCGGCCGGCGAACTTATGAAAGAAGCCGACCTGACCGAACATCGGACCGATGGCCGCCATCTGGAAAAAGACCCACTGGATCGTTTCCCAGCGCTTCGCTTCGTCCTTCGGCAGGAAGCGGCCCGTCTTCTCCGCGAGATAAAGGAGGATGGCGCCTGATTCGAACAAGCCGAGCGGTTTTCCATCAGGGCCATCCGGGTCGATCATCGCGGGAATCTTGCCGTTGGGATTGAGTGACTCGAACTCCGGCAGTTTGCTTTCGTTCTTGCCGATATCGACGAGATGGACTTCGTAGGGAATGCCCAGCTCCTCGAGCATGATCGACGCCTTGACGCCGTTAGGCGTGGGCAGCGAGTAGAGCTGGATACGATCGGGGTGTGCGGCAGGCCAGCGCGACGTGATCGGAAAGGCGGAGAGGTCGGACATGAGGCATACCTTTGGGCCATAAAGCAGCAAAGGTAGGCCTCCTCCCCTTATTTGGGAAGCACCCGCGGTCCGACGCGGACGGGCAGGAAATACACCTTCCCGTTGAGTTCGACGATGCGCTTCACGTCGACGAAGCAGCCGCGCATGCCTGCATCCACACGAGCGGATACCTCGTAATCCGCCCCTTCGTCGACATGGAATTGCCCGTCGACGGGACCGCATGACTGACGCGTACCGGGTGCGTATTTGCTACCGGGTGTACGCAAATCGTAAGTAAACCAGACTTGTACATCCTGATCGGCCTCGACGTAGTATTCGTCGGCCCAAGAGGTCGGCTCTTCGTGGTCCGGCATCCCGAGTTTCTGGCGCGATCCGGGATACAGCACGCCATGTGCGACGAAGCCGCCGTGCCGACCGCCCGGCTGTCGCTTCGGCGTCACGATAAGGTCGCCGCCACCGCCAATGACGCGAATCCTCGCACGTGGCCCATCGGTGGGCTCTGTCGCCCTGGGTACGAACACCGTGCACGCGCTCAACTGGACTACCGCTGCGGCAGCCAACATCCATTTCCGATACATCATTACCACCTGCTCCCTGAAATCCCTGATTGACCGATCCGGACCGCTGTGAGGCGGCGACCGACTTCCGGTCGCTTTTAGCGGCGGCCGCAAGGAATTCTTTAGTCAAAAAGCAGATCCCCGTGATGAGAGGCGATATCGCCCGTACGCGCCTGGCGTCGATGCGCATCGGCTTTGCCCTCACGCCGACTACTGATCTCTCGCTCGACGTTTCGCGCTATACGCTCGCGGGAACCCGCATCCGGCCAGGCGGCAAACGCATACACGTTCATACGATTCACGCCGGCGTGGATATGCGTTTCTGAGGCCCTGGCCGCGCCGGAGCGCCCCCTGGCGCCGACGCAGCCGACCGGACGTTCTTTCGAAAAGGCCGTCTAAACCCCTATACATCCCCGTAACTTTTCTATATAACCGATAGCAAGTGCTGCGACGCAGCACGTGAAGTCTTCTGAAGGGAAGCGACGCGCGGATGCGCGTTTATGCGGCTCGTCCCGTTCTGACAACGCGCGTTGTCAGCGTCGGAGACGTGCGCCAGGGTTTGCCTTTATCAGCCATTACGGGTGCCGCGCCGCGGCCACCCGTGCATGTCCGTGCGTCCAAACAGATCCAGGGAGACGTTTCTTCATGCTTAGCCGTAACAAGCCCTTGAACAAGACCGCGCTGGCCATCGCTCTCGCTATCGTCGCGAGTCCCGCCGCCTTCGCCCAGTCCACCACCGGTGGCATCTTCGGCCAGGCGCCTGTCGCTGCCGGCGAGACGGTCGTCATCACCAGTGACACCGGTATCACCCGCGAAATCGCCGTGGATGAGCGCGGCCGTTATTCGGCCGGCCAGCTGCCGCTGGGCACGTATACGGTATCCCTGCGCGCCAATGGTCAGACCGTAGACACGCGCCAGAACGTCGTTCTGAAGGTCGGCGCAGGTACCGAAGTGTCGTTCGCTCCGGCCGAGGCACAGACCACCGACATGTCCGGCGTCTCGGTCTCCGCTTCCGCGCTGCCCAAGATCGACGTATCGACGATCGATTCGCGCACCGTCGTCACCTCGGAACAGCTGGCACGCCTGCCGCTGGGCCGTAACTCGGAAGCCATCGCGCTGCTCGCGCCCGGCGTGGTGCAGAACGGTGGCAGCTTCAAGGGTCCGACCGGCAATTCACTGGTGAGCTTCGGTGGTTCGGCCGCGAGTGAGAATGCCTATTACGTCAACGGCTTTTCGACCACCGACCCCCTGCGTGGCTTCGGCGGCCTGTCGTTGCCGTATGGCGCGATCGAGCAGCAGGAGGTTTACACCGGCGGATACAGCGCCCAGTACGGCCGATCCGACGGCGGCGTCATCAATGTGGTCGGCAAGCGCGGCACCAATGAATGGCACTTCGGCACGCAGGTGCTGTGGGAGCCGAGCTTCGCGCGCGCCAACCAGCGCAACCGCTACTACGAAAGCGGCCTGCCCGCCTCGCCCCGAGCCGGCAATCTGTACTCGCCCGATAGCGAGAACGGCGGTGACAGCACCACGGTCAGCGCCTATGCCGGCGGCCCACTGATCAAGGACAAGCTGTTCATCTTCGTTGCCGGCGAATACCAGCGACAGGAAGGCAATACCGTCAACCCGGTGAGCGGTTACACGAGTACCAAGCCCTACGTCGATTACCGATACAACTCGCCGCGCTGGTACAGCAAGATCGACTGGAACATCACGGACAACAACATCCTCGAGTTGACCGGCGCGTCGGACAAGTATCAGACCTCGGGCAGCATCTACAACTACGACTACGTCAACCGCGTGCGGCAGGATCGCATCGGCCAGGACGACGATATCAAGACCGGCGGCAACCTGTGGACGGCCAAATACACCGGCTACATTACCGATGACCTGACCGTCAGCGCGCTGTACGGCAAGCTGCATACCACCGACTACGATGCGCCCGGCGGCTACAACTCGAGCCTCACGTACGTCGATGGCCTGGTCAACCAGAACCCGGCGCTCAACGGCGGATCGTCGCGCGGCAACAGCCAGACCGTATCCAGCCTCAGTCCCTCGGGCCGCGGTAACCGCACCACCAATACGCGCATCGACATCACCTACAAGATCGGCGATCACACGATCACCGCCGGTATCGACAACCAGACCGCGGTGGCCATCGACCAGGGCTCGGTGACGTCGGGTCCCGGCGGGTACTCGTGGACGTATGGCCAGTCCGATCCGAACACACCGATTTCCACGGGCCTAGGTGTGCCGGCGACGGCCGGCTTCCCCAACGGTGCCGGCGGTTACTACGTCATCCAGAACATCAACAGCAGTCTCGCCACCGTTCGCTCGACGCAGCGCGCGCAGTACATCGAGGACAAGTGGCAGGTGAACGATCGCTGGCTGCTCTCGTTCGGTATCCGTAACGATCAGTTCGAGAACTTCAACGCGGATGGCGACGCCTTCATCACCCAGCACAAACCGCAGTGGGCGCCCCGCCTGGGAGCCAGCTGGGACGTCTTCGGTGACGCGACCTTCAAGGTGTATGCCAACGCGGGGCGTTACTACCTCGGCCTGCCGCTGAATCCGGCGCTCAATGCCGCCGGCGGCGCGCTGACGACGTCGCAGTACTTCACCTATGGCGGCATCGCGGCCGACGGGACGCCGACCGGCCTTACGGCGATCTCGCCGCCGGTCGCCGCCAACAACACGTTCGGTCAGCTGCCCGATCCGAAGACGGTGACGACACAGGGCCTCAAGTCCGAGTACCAGGACGAGTTCATCCTCGGCTTCACGAAGACGCTGGGAACCGACTGGGTCTACGGCGCCAAGGCCACGCAGCGCATCCTGCGTAACGCCATCGACGACTACTGCGACATCGACCTGGTGCTGGCCAAGGCTCAGTCGCTGGGTTACGACGTGACCGACCAGAGCAATCCGGTGAGCTGCTGGCTGTTCAATCCCGGCAAGTCCAACACCTTCAACCTGGTGGATACCTCGGGCAATTACGTGAAGGTGCCACTGTCCAACGAGGAGTTCGGTTTCGATCGCCTGAAGCGTCGCTACTACTCGCTGGAAACCTTCCTCGAGCATCCGTTCGCCGACGGCTGGTATGGCAAGGTCAGCTATACGTATTCGCGCAGCTACGGCAACACGGAAGGCCAGCTTCGCTCGGACTTGTACCGCGAATCGCGCGGCACCGGCCAGACCGCGGTGTCGACCACGCAGGACTGGGACAACTCGTACATCATGGTCAACACCAACGGTGTGCAGAACAACGATCACAAGCACCAGCTGAAGTTCTTCGGCTACTACCAGTTCAGCCCCGAATGGCTGGTCAGCGGCAACCTCAGCATGATCTCCGGTGCGCCCAAGCCCTGCCTCGGCTACTTCGGCGCGGATCGTACCGACCCGGCGGGCTACGGCAACAGCTACCACTTCTGCAACGGCGAGCCCTCCCCGCCCGGCAGCCACGGCCGCCTGCCTTGGGTGCGCCAGGTGGATCTCGGTGTGACCTATCGTCCCGCCCTCGCCGATGCGAAGCTGGCCTTCAACGCCAATGTGTTCAACGTGCTCAACGAGCAGCGGACGATCGGTATCTACCCGAACGGCGAGCAAAGCCCGAATCTGGCGAACCCGCTGTACGGGACGCCGACGGCGGTGCAGCAGCCGCGTTATTTCCGCCTGAGCGTGAATTACGACTACTGAGCCCTGACCCGAAGGACCTGACTCCGGGGTAGTGCCGCGAGGCACAACATGGGGTTGCCGTTGACGAGAAAGCCGACCAGGCGCAGCCCGGTCGGCTTTCTTGCGTTTAGGCCGCCCGCGCCATAAAGGTCGACTGCGTCACATTCGTGAATGCGACCTTCATCACACTTAGGGCCGCTTTCGGCTAGTCTTGCCGAAAACGTGCCTCGCCTGGATTGCCCGCAAAGCGCATCCGCAAGTTGTGAGTAGCCCACGAAGCGAACGTTTCAGTGCGTTTTACCAGCCAACCGGTCAAAACAAGGAAGCCTCTGAGATGTCCGGAAATTCGATGAAACGCGCCCTCATCGGGCACCTGCCTGCCATCGCGCCGGTCGACCACCTCGTTCACCTGTTCGGCTTCGTGATGCAGCACCGGCGCCTGCCGCGTCGGCGACACCCCTTGTTCAACGACGTCATCCATCGCATCAAGGCCTCCACCGAGATCGTGGACCCGTTGCGCGTCTACGTGACCGACAAGGAATTCGTGAAGACCTTCGTCCGCGACCGCGTCGGCGACCAGCACAACGTGCCGACGCATACCGTGTTCCGCCGGGTGGACGACGTCGACATCGATCTCATCCCCGACCGCTGCGTGATCAAACCCACGCATGCGAGCGGGCAGATCATCACGCGCAAGCATGGTGAGCCGGTCGATATGGCGCGCATCCGCGGCTGGTTCGCGCTGAATTATTACCGGACCTCGCGGGAGCGGAACTACAAGAACCTGCAGCCGAAGGTGATCGTCGAGCCGTTGATATTCAACGACGCGGAAATCACCGACTACAAGGTGTTCTGCTTCCAAGGGCGGCCGCGGCTGATTCAGGTCGACTACGGAAGGCACTCGCGGCATGTGCGCAAGTTCTACGACCTGGACTGGCGCGAGCAGGGTTTCGGGCTGGTGTACGAGCGTGGGTCGATCGACTTCGAGCGGCCGGCGAATCTCGACAGGATGCTGCAGGTGGCAACGCGGCTGAGCCAGGGGTTTTCGCTGGTGCGCGTGGATATGTATTCGGACGGCGAGTCGGTGTTGATTGGCGAGATGACCAATTGCCCGAGCGGCGCCATGGGCGTGTTCAGTCCGCCGGATGGCGAGCGCCTGGCGTCGGCGATGATCTTTGGAGATCTCACCGACGAGATGCTGCACACGCAGGTGGCTTGAGTTCCGTTGGGCGCACGCTATTTGTGATATTGGCGCACGACGGTGCGTAGTCCTTCTCCCAGTCCCACGTAAGCGCTTGCTGAGAAGCACGGGCGGGGGCGCGTAACCACTTGCGCTGGCGATTGAATTCTCGCCCTGAGGCTGTCCGATGGCCCCGCTGTCGATGCCGTCATCCCCCATCCTCGTGATGGCGCACTCCGCCTAGACTGCCGTCGCCTCCACGGCCCGTCGGCGCACCGCCCGGCGGAATGCTGCACGCTTCCCAAGGATGCCTCATGCAAAAGGTCTTGCTCGTCACCACAGCCGCCCTGGCTCTGACAGCCGTTTCCTTCACCGCCGCCGCCAACCCGGCCGGCGCTTTCCTCCGTGCCGACATCGGCAAAGCTCGCTACGCCGTACCGAGCAAGCTCTATGACGGCAAGTCCGCACGCGCCTATGAACTCGGTGGCGGTTATCGCTGGGGCATGGGTGAACACGTCGCCCTCGGTGCCGAACTTGGCTACGCGGACCTGGGCAAGGTGAAGTACCGCGCCACGGGCACGCACCGGTACGGCAGCCGGACGTATCCGCTGAGCACGCGAAGCGAGATCGGATCGCGTGCCGTACTCATCGGCGCCAACCTGAAATGGGAGCTGCCGCAGAGCTTCTCCGTCACCGGCCGCGCCGGTATCGCCCGCATGCGAACGCAGCACTGGAGCCACACGCAGGCTGGCCCGGGTTCAGACTATTACCGTGGGACGCTCAAAGGCGGTAGCCGCTATCTCGGGCTTGGCGTGGGGTATGCGGTGACCTCGCATCTCGACGTTGGCATCGATGTGACGCGTTACACCTCACAGATCTCCGGGATTGCTTCCAGGCATCGGACGCTGTCGACGCGCGTGCTCGGCATGGCGATCGAAGCGCACCTGTAATGGCACGGCCACCGTGCGGAGCCTCGCTCGCGCACGGTGGCTCGCTACCGGATCAACCCGGATGCGGGGCGCTCGTGAAGGCAGCCAGCTGGGCAGCGAACGCGCGTTGATAGGCGGGTCGCGCCTCGGCGCGCGCTACGTACGCGGCCAGCCGGGGAAACTCGTCGAGCACGCCGGACGGCCGCGACCGCAGAAGCACCGACGCCATCATCAGGTCACCCGCGCTGAATGCGTCGTCGAGCCAGTCGGCATCGCCGAGGCGGGCGGACAGCTGGACGAAACGATCGCGGATGCGGTCCATGATCAGCGGGAGGCGTTCCTTCGACCAGGGTTTGTCGCCTTCGAGAAACCTTGCCGTGACGAGCTCGAGCATGGGTGGCTCGACGGTGTTGATCGCGGCGAACATCCAGGCGAATGGTGTCGACTCCCCGTAAACTTACTCCAGACATAAACCGAGGTCTCCGGGCAAAATATCCCCAAGGAGACCCACGATGCGCAAGAGCAAGTTCACCGAGAGCCAGATCGTCGCGACGCTGAAGCAGGTCGAAGGCGGCAGGCAGGTCAAAGATATGTGCCGGGAGCTGGGCATTTCCGAGGCGACGTACTACGCCTGGAAGTCAAAGTACGGCGGCATGGAGGCATCCGATGTGCATCGACT
>NZ_FNBR01000009.1:0-43496 GCF_900102405.1 Dyella sp. 333MFSha
AGTCGATGCACATCGGATGCCTCCATGCCGCCGTACTTTGACTTCCAGGCGTAGTACGTCGCCTCGGAAATGCCCAGCTCCCGGCACATATCTTTGACCTGCCTGCCGCCTTCGACCTGCTTCAGCGTCGCGACGATCTGGCTCTCGGTGAACTTGCTCTTGCGCATCGTGGGTCTCCTTGGGGATATTTTGCCCGGAGACCTCGGTTTATGTCTGGAGTAAGTTTACGGGGAGTCGACACCAACGTGGAGCCGGCGAGGGCGGGCTTTGTGCCTGCGAGGCGCCCGGAATTGGCACGCATGTCTGCCACCCTTGGCCTTGTTGCGGGTACTGTCCGGGTGGGCACCCACCTTCGGCGTGTGCCGGAATGCAACAAATCGCACACAAAGCAAGAAAGGTCGAAAAAAAGAACTTCATAAATACCCTTACGTTCTTAGAGGCGCGGACTTGGTTGTGCATAGCATGAGCAAAATAATCAGCGGCAAGATGCTGGGAACAAAGCGCAATGAATCGGTTTCCGGAGTGCGAAGTTGGGGCCGCCAAGCATCATGCCACCGGGTTGGCCTTGTCTCGTCGTTGCCGCAGATGAGGAGGTTGCGATCTTCGGAGAGGCAACGTGACGGGAGTCAACGTATCCGCTGAGCTACGCTGCACGCCGAATAATAAACTTGGCAGTTCTGGTCATCTTTGTTGCGGCTATCGATGCCTTTTCTTTCAACTTCTTCTTTTCGTATCAACGCTCTGTATGTTCAGCTTTTTTTCTCCAAAGATCATAGCGACGCACCAATTTCCAGTTGTGACCTGAACTTCACACGCAGTGCCCCCTTTTTCCCTGCAATCTGCTGCTGCGACTTGTTCGGCCGCGCTTGAACTACCTTGGTCCACTGATGTACCCAAGATGCCTTAAGGAATGTCCGCAACGAGGGATTGCCATCGATCACGGCAGACTGGTGCGGGCCGAACAGGCCTGGAGGCAGGTCGCTGATTTTAGTCGGGGCGCAGTAATTCCATCCTTGCCCAACAACCGGATATTGGCCGGGGGGACAAACTTGAGCGAAGGTATCTTGAGCGGCAAGCACGCCACATAGGATGAAGCTTGCTCGTAGCAGCCGTCTCAATGAGTTTGTTTCTTTCATGAGACTAGTCACCTCGCTTTATTTCGGCTGCACTTTCACGTCGTCGTTCACGGTCTGGACGGGTGTTGTTATCCGTTACGTCGAAAACCGCCCGCGCTGGTTCCTGTCGTATTCGGGCCATGTGAATCAGTATGCAGCGGGGTGTATCCGCCGCCCCCTGTTGCATCGGGCGGTTGCCCCTGCGCTCCGGGCCGGCCATTGCCGCCGGGGCCTCCGAACACCGAATAGCGTGCGAATCTACCCAGCGTCCCCTGGAAGAATCGCCGTCATAGGCGATTCGGAGACGCCCACGATGCTGAGGAACAAACCGTTGTCACCTTGTTACATCGCTACGCTACTCAAGCCCTTGGGCTGATCTCCCGTCAGCGAATTCCATTCTTGAGTGACCCGGAACGCGATGCTTATGCGAATCGTCAATTCAAGAAGCATGGCGGCGACCGCACACAAGGCTGCCATAGAAAATATCGCGCATATGCAGTGACTCAGTCAGCTCTGGAGTGCAGCAGATCACGAGTAGGGCGTATGGGCGGCGGGTATCTATTGAATCCGAACTGGCGGACTGCACTCAGCGTAGTGAACGGTGCACTGGGAGTTGGTGCGGCTACATTGCTCGTAGGCAGCGAGCTTCGCCTCGCTCTCAGTGGCTGCACTCTTGAAGTTCAGGGTCTTTTCGCCAACGACCATCACAATGCAACCGTTCTTTGCTGATACTTGCAGTTCGCAAGCAGTGCCTCCTTTTTCTCGACAGTCATTTATAGCTTGTTTCTCAGCATCACCTGCATTCGCAAGCCCCTTGGACGTCCCTAGAATGCCCTTGGGTATATCAGCTGCAGTTGCCTGCCAGCGATCGGCCCAGCGTGCTACAGGCACTTGCTGCGTTTGCTGTTGCTGCCCAGGAATGGGGACGCAAGTCTGGAAACCCTGCCCATTCTGAGGATACTGGCCTGGCGGGCAACCGCCTTCCGCACGAACGGGAGCGGCTACGAAGAACAGTAGCGCAAGTGACAGCACAGAAAGGGAGGAGCGAATCACAGCGAGACCCTCATGTTTTCGAAAATTGCTTCGTTGCATCTGCTTGTGCGACAGGAGTGGTACCGGAAAGGCGTGGCTCGAAGCCTCCGGCTTGTTGATCCCCCGTTTTTTGCGCGTGGCCCGCGTAACTTGGTGCCTTGATCATGCCCGGCGGCTGCCCCTGCGGCCCCGGTCGACCACCCGCACCCTCGAACGCCGAGTAGGTCAGCGCGCTACCCAGCGTCCCCTGGAAGAACATCGCCGCCATGGGTGGAACCGAAACAATGAGAATACTTAGCAGCAGCCCGATGCCGCCTTGCTGCTTGGCGACGCTCGTCAAACCTTCCGGCTGATTCCCCATCAAAGTGTTCAGCCCACGGTTGACCCAGAACGCGATGCTTGCATGCACGGTGAGCCGAAGCACCATGGCCGCCACCGGACTGAGCAACGCCATGGAAAAAATCGTGTCTATGCCGTACACAAACCCGCGTTGAAACAGGCATCTGGTCTGGACGAAGATGAGGGCACCGGCTTTTTCGAAAGCGCGACCCACGTCATGCGCACAATCGAAGGCTGTATCCACTTCTACAACGACCAGCATCCCATCAACCACCGAATATTAAGACACCGCTCCGGCATATGCTTAAGTGGCCTGGCCTGTACGGGTGATGGGGCCTTAGACACGCCGGATGTTTTGCCGACGGCCGCGATCTACAGCGAGTAATTCTTTGCCGGTTGCGTGTCGTAGTTACCCCGAACGAAGTTGGCCCCGTTGATGTGCATATGAAGGCTTGCTGCGGGCGAGATTCTGGACCACCGACCACTATGCCGTTTTCTTCCTTGGCGATGAGGTTGCTGGCTCCCTTCTTTGTCAGCTATTAAGCGAACCTCATTCGCCATCGCAATGCTGCGAGTACCTCAATTAGTGCAGTTTATTGCAATCTTACCGGTGGGCTACACGATGAGTAATATACCCTGCAATTCACATCGTCCTTATTGCACAGTGCAATGCCTTTATCTTCCGCTTGCGCCTTCGTTGGTGCGTCATTCGTATTCATCACGTTATCGCCGACGACCATCGCGACGCAACCATTCGCGTTCGTGATCCGAACTGAGCAATCAGTTCCACCCTTCGATTGGCAATCGCTTATAGCGGTACGCTCGGCAGCCTCTTCGCTTTTCTGATTCGTCGCGGTTCCGAGAATTCCCTTTGGCGTATCACTGGCGATTGCTTGCCACCGAGACTCCCACCTTACGGGCGGTTGTGAAGTGGTACGGTTGTCGCTACCTGGGATTGGGACACACGTTTGCCAGCCTTGACCAGACTGTGGATATTGGCCAGGGGGCAACCGCCCTCGGCGGCTGCCGGCTTACAACCTAAACCGCTCAAGATTAGGAGAGCGATCGAGAAAAGATACTTCATAATGCTTAAGTCCGAGCGATTTGATTATTCGTCTCCTTAGGCAGTGTGATCGTAGGAGACGGAGTGGTTTGGGCGCCCGTGAGTTCCCTGATTTCCTGATTCCGAATGAGTAGTCCTGCTTGCAGGTGCAGGTACAGCCCCGGAAGGAGTATCCCAATCGCCGGATCCTGGTGGCTGCCCCTGAGGCCCTAGTCGGCGACCCGTGCCCCGGAACAACGGGTAAACCAGCGCCGCTACCCAGCGTTCGCTGAAAGAACATTTTCGCCATCGGACGAACGGTACAATCTAATTGCACAGTATTAATCTTACGCTAACCTCGCCCAACTGCCCCAGTGATACGGCGCGCGGTTGCAGTCGAGCATACGAGTTTACTTGGTGAACTTTATTTGATGCGTACGGGTAGAGAGCAGGCCGAATAATATACGCTGCAATTCTCGTCTTGCATGTTGCAAGCTTTCACGGACAACGATTCTGCTTCTTCTTTTGTCCTTGCAGCCCTTGTCAGCATGCGCTTAGCACCCACTGCCATAGCGACACAACCGTTGGATGCTGAAATTTGGAGTTCGCAAGAGCGCCCGCCTTTTGCGCTGCAATCGCTTGTTGCGGAACGTATAGCATCCTGTTCTGTGGCGGCGCCAGTAGAGGTCCCAAGGGCACCCTTGTCAGCATCGGTAACGATGGCCTGCCAGCGTGAGCCCCACTGGACCGGAGCGGGAAGCGTGGCTTGCGACGAAACTTGCTGGCCAGGGATCGGTACGCATGTTTGCCATCCCTGACCTTGTTGTGGATATTGTCCGGGTGGGCACCCACCCTCCGCTTCGGCCGCAAGTGGAGCGAGGATCCAAATGATGGCGAGGAACGAGAGCTTTCTGATCATTGGGCCGGTCTCACTTGTGATGATGGCTTTGTCGCGTCCTGCTGTATTGGCTGTATCGGAGCCGACGTTCTCGAGAATGAACCGCTGGATGAGCCTTCTGCATGTGGCTGATTCGAAGTCATCTGCGGCGCGTAAGTGGTACCTGAGCCCGGCGGCTGCCCCTGAGGCCCCGGTCGACCACCCGCACCCTGAAACACTGAGTAAGTCAGCGCACTACCCAGCGTCCCTTGGAAGAACATCGCCGCCATGGGTGGAACCGAAACAATGAGAATACTTAGCAGCAGACCGATGCCGCCTTGCTGCATGGCGACGCTCGTCAGACCTTCCGGCTGATTTCCCATCAAAGTGTTCAGTCCACGGTTGACCCAGAACGCGATGCTTACACGCACGGTGAGCTCGAGCACCATCGCCGCTACCGCACTGAGCAACGCCATCGAAAAAATTGTTCCTATGCCGTACATAAGCCAGCGCTGAAACAGGGATTTGGTCTGGTCGAAGATGAGGCACAGGATAAAGAGTGGCCCGAGTCCGATGAACAGCGCCATAGCGAACTGGTAGAGAAGCAGCATCGCGCCGGCTGCCATAGGCGGGGAGGCGGTGCCGAAGGTTGCGATATAGAGCGAGCGATCCTTTGCTGACTGCATCTCGTCGTCGCCCTGGACGACCTTGACCCCGTTGATAGTGGAAAGGGCGAGCTGGGTATAAGCGAGGTTCTCATCGATCGACGACGAGGTGGTTTTGTCGTCTTTACCTGTGAATACACCGTTGATCTCCTTGTCGAGATTCTTGGTCAGGTAGGTATGCAGATCAGATCCGGCGAAGGCCATGGTCGTCGCTGCGCCGACGATAACGGCAATGCGTCCCATGTTGAGGACGGTCGCCATCAGCGGCTCGCGTGACTGACCGGTCAAAATACGGAAGCCCTGGAACATGATCCACAGCGTCACGAGCACCAGGGCGATACCGCTGGCCCAGCTCATCATGTTTTTCATGAGGGTCATGCCGAACGTGCTGATCTCATCGCTGAGATAGTCGTAGACAAGCCGGTAGTAGATATAATCCGCGACGTTAGTTGGCATGTGAACCCTGATTCCGGTGCCGGCAGGCAGTGCCTGCGACGGTCTTGCTTATGTAATGGACATCCGTGAACATCAAATCGATCTTGCCCGGCTTACTTGTCGACGGTGAGAGCAGCCTTGAGGACGGCCGCATTCACCAGTGATCCGATCAGCGTCGGCTGGCCGTTCATGGCTCGACGCGCGAAGATCGACTGCTGTTGCTTCAGCATGGCAATCTCGTTGTCTTGCTGCGTGATATTCGTCTCCCACGTCTCTTTTGCTTTAGCCATGGCGGCGTTGTAGCGTCCCGTGTCGCCCGAGAGCGCGCCCATGTTTGCATTGGATTGACCGATCGATGCGCGAATGGCGGCGAGTTGGGTGAGCATGCTCGATTGCTTTTCCAGCTCTTTGAAGTATGCGACCGTGAAGTTGTACTTCTTGTTCTCAGCTACGACCATCGCGGTGCAGATCTGATTTTGCCTGTCGACGATATTGCCATCCGCGTTGATCGCGGTGGTCAGTGCTGACATGATCGACGACTTCAATTGCGAAATGGCATCGGCCGACACGCCTGGGCATCGTTCGGCGACGCCATAATCGAGCGCGATTTCGTTGTACTGCTGCGTTATCGAGAAAATATCGAACTGCAGGGACTGAAGTTTGACGAGCTGCGTCTGCCAGAACTCGTAAGTCTTCTCCCAGTGTGCAATCTCTTTCCCATACTGCGCCGCAGTCTGCGCAAAATCTGCAACGGCTTTTTCGAACGAGGTCTCGCGCTGGATCAGCGCGGCGGCATCAACTACTGGTATGCCGGATGCTTCCGCGCGTTCGATGTTCAGCCCTGCCGCCAAGGTAATTGCAGCCGCCAGCGAGCATTTGGCGAAGCCCTGGATGACTAAGTTCTTGCGAGATGTCGTTTTCATACCATGGTTTCCGTATTTCGATACCGATCTGAGCGCGCCCTGTCAGGCGGCGCGCGTGGACGAGGAGGGCGTTGGGCGGGGTGAGGGCCGGCCTTTGCCGCTTCCCTTGCGGTTTTCGTAGAAGGCTTCCAGCCATTGTTCGGGTTTCAGATCATTGGTCGACACGCCTTCGCTCTCAGCGCGTGCCTGCAGAATCTCGTGCATGATTTCAATGTTGTCCGTCGAGGCGGAGATCACCGCCAGGGCGTCATCCAGGCCGCGCAGATTCAGCTGGCACACGGCCGAAGCGTGGCCTTGCTTCACGACGAAGCAGCGCGAACGCTCATCCAGACCGACCACCACCTGGTACTCGGCTTCGGTCAGTTTCAGGCCGTCGACGTAGTCTTCGCGGCTGGCATTCGGATTAGGCAGCAGGATCATGGTGGCGGTCTGCTCGATCAGCGCGGCCGAGATGTCGCTGGCCAGTGCATCTTCCGGGCTCTGCGTCGCGAAGATGCCCATACCGTTCTGCTTACGGATGGTCTTCTGCTTGTTCTTCGCGAACTCTTTCAGGCCGCCCTTGCCGTCGAGGATCTTCCAGAATTCGTCCATGACGTAGATCAGACGGCGACCGTCGATCAGCGCTTCCAGGCGATGCAACAGGTAGTTGATGACCGGGGCGCGGACTTCCGGATTGTCGATGATATCGGTGTAGTCGAAACCAATGATGTTTGCCTTGGTCAGATCCACGGTATCGCGCGGATTATCGAACACCCAGCCGAGCGAGTTGCCGGCAGTCCACTTGCGCATGCGGATGAACAGACCGTCGTCGCCCAGATTGGGCAGGCTCTTCTGGAAGTTCGTCATGTTGCGGAGGTGGATCGGCGTGTCTAGCATGTTTTCGACGGCGCGGAAGATGTCCTCTTCCTCGCGCGAGCTGTATACGCTCTTGCCGGCCAGTACTTTGATGAGGTTTCCCAGGAACTGGACATTCTCTTCGCTGCGGTCACATTGGAACGGATTGAAACCCGTGGGCTGGCCGTTCTCGAGCGCGAGGTAATTGCCGCCGCAGGCGCGCACGAAAATCTCCGCGCCACGGTCCTTGTCGAAGAAGAAAATTGTCGGCGCGGGGTCGAGCTTCTGCACCTGGCTCAGCAGAAAGTTGATCAGCGCGGTCTTGCCGGTACCGGACTTACCGATGACCATCGTATTCGCAATGGCCTTCTCACCCAGCGAGTTCTCGGCGGGGTGGGTGGCGTGAAAATTGAAGTAGTACGGCTGGCCGTTGGTCGTCTGCAGGGTGGTGACGCACTCGCCCCACGGATTGTTTTCTTTCTTACCCGTGGCGAAGTTGTGCAGCGGCGACAGGCCGAGGAAGTTCAGCGAGCTGACGTTAGCCAGTCGGGTACGGAACTTCCAGTTGCCGGGGAACTGAGCATAAAACGCGGAGGTGACGGCCAGATCTTCCTTCACCGTGACGAAGCCGGCGTTGGACATCTCCGCGCGCGTCGATGCGATCTGCTGCGACAGCAGGTCCTGGCTGGGCGCGTAGATGGCGATGGTGAAGTGATACTCGCCAAGCACGAAGTTGCCCGAGGCCAGCTGATCCATTGCATGGTCGAGCTCGATGATTTGACTGACGGCCTTATCGCCCGAGGAGATCATCATGCCCTTGGTTCGCTCCAGCGCGGACAGCGCGCTTGTGCGGCCCATGGGTGTGAACGAATGGGTGATGACGTACTCGAAATCCAGGTACTTCAGACCATTGAGGATGCCTGGATAGGTGCCGTCGGTGTATTCCTTGATGTTGAGTAGCGCGCCAAAGTGATTCACGCCACTGGGCGTGGTCAGTACGAAGTCGCCGGTCTTGGCCGAAAAGCGCTGGCGGCTGATGGCAAGGTAGTCGTAGACAGGCGCGTTCAGCGCAGGCACCGGCTCGTCCACACGGTTGAGAATGAATCCGTAGAGTTCGAGAATTTCGGAGAACACGATGCCGTTCGAAGCTTCGTACAAGCCAAGACGGTACGGTGCGTAATCCTTGAGTACGGCTTCTACGTTGCCCGCAAGCTCGAGAATGGTTGTGATCGCGTGTGCCTGCTCCTGCTGGAGCCGGTCGACGCTCGTGGATTTCTCCGCCAGTCGACGGTTCTCCGGCATCGGGCGGTACATCATGGTCAGGTAGAGCTCGTTCTGCATGAGCTTCTGCCCGGACAATGCGTCGAAGTACTGATCCGACATGTCCTGGTTGAACTTCTGGCCGAACTTCGACGAGTCGCGCAGGGTGCGACGACGACGGATGTCGTGCACCCAGAAGGCGACGTTGGTGTAGTCCGGCGCACGCAGCGTCTGCAGCATGCGGTTGAACGTATTGTGACGGTGTTCGATCTCCCACTCTTCTCGCCCGACGAAAGGTAGTCCTCCAAGACGCCACACCAACAGAAAGTCGCCGCCGGTCGTTTTCACGACGGTGGGGGAGACGTGGCTGGAGAGAGTGATGTGGGCTGAGATGGGCGCGTCGGGTGTGAACATGGTGGTCGATACCGTGAAAGCCGAAAGGCCCTGGCACGAGGTGCCAGGGCGTGGGTCCTTGATTTACCGCTTGTCCTTTTTACGCGGGTCGCGATAGTTGTTGGGTGTAAACACCCACATGCCGTCGTGTTCCCGTACGTTCCTGACCCTTGTCTTGAACTGAAAGCGCAAGCCAAGCAGGCGGAAGATCAATTCATCGCGACGCGCCATCTGGCGCATCACGAAGATCACCACCGGGATGAGGAGGAGGAAGAAATAATTGAAGTACATGGCCAGCAGCAGACACGAGCCGGCACCCATGAAGAAGGGCACGTAAGGCACGCCCATGAACATGGGCGGGCGCGTGCAGCCGCGGAACAGTACGTTCTTATGCATGGAACGACACGAGGTGGATCGCGGAGTTGATCACGTCCATGAGGAACAGAGACGTGCCGCTGGTGGCGCCGCACTCATCATTGTCCGAGCCGACCACGGTCTTCGCGATCTGGGCAGCCGCACCGATCATCACGCCGCCGATCAGAGCCGGGGTGACGTCCGCGATACGCTTGTGCGCGAAGGCGATCTGGTAGCCGGAGAAGATGACCGCGACGGTCACGACCACGATGGAAGCGGCGTTCAGGATGGTCTTGATGCTTCCGAAGAAGCCGCAGACCTTGGTCTGGGTGGTGTCGTCAGCAAGCGCCAGCTCCGGCAGGAAGGCCAGGGCAAGTAAGGCGAACAGGGCGACCGTGTTGAGCAAGGGGCGCTTGGACTTGGCGATCGTGGTGCTGAGGGCGGACAGGGCCATCTTTCGGTTCCTTCGTTGCGATTGAATCAAATTGCGCCGACGCAACATGCGACGGAGCGGATAAAGCTGCGTGCCGCGCAGCCAACGGTGCCATGGCGCCGCCCGGAATCCGTCCGGCACGGGCCTGCGTATCAGAAGACAAAAGCGTCATCGCCTGACTGCGTTCGGGTATCGGCGTTGTCGACAGGTCGTCCCTGGGGTTGTTGCATCTGGCGTACGGCACCCGGCGGTGGGTCGTTGGGTCCGTGCACCTGCGGTACGAAGATGCCGCCGGCATCCTGTGCGGGCGGTACGGCTTGCGCGCCGGTCGGTGACGCGGCCGACACACCGATCTGCGACATTGCCGCAGCGGTCGATGGATCGGTCTGTATCCGTCCGGCCTGCGACGGCGTATTGACCTGCGGCAGGCGTGCGCCGATCTGCGACATGATGGCGGCGGTATCGGGATCGGTGACGATCGCGCCGGGCGCCGTTTGTGGCGTCTGCACCAGCGCGGGGTTGGTCACCGGTACTGTCTGCATGGCGACCATGCGACTGGAGGGCGCGACGCCCGTGGCGGTGCCGATCATCGCGGCGGCGGCGCTGTCGAGCACGCTGCTGCGCATGGCGACGCGGTAGCTGGGGCTGTCTTCGACCACGCCCCTCATGCCGTTGCCGACCTTGACGACGCGTACCGGGACCGGCCTCGCCTGAAGCGGAATGGCCGCTGCGACCGCGGTTCCCGCGCTGCGCGCCATTGAGGCGAATATCTTCTGCACGTAACCGTGCTGGTATCCGGTGACGAAATTGCCGGAGTAGTAGCAGCTGAATGCCTTACCCCAGTCCTTTCCTGCGCTGTCGTAGCATTCGCGGAGGATGCGAGAGCCGGCTTGCAGGTTGGGGCAGAAGTCAAAGGCCTTCTCGAAGGTGTCCAGCCCGTACTTGCCGAGATTGGCGCGATTCACCTGTGCCGCGCCGACCGAGTAGTTGTAGCCCTGATCCTCGAGCGACTTGACCGTCGCGATGGCTTCACCGAGGTTCTGGGGCTGACGCACGAGCTGACCGCCCACCACGCCGATGGCGTACGGGTTGCGGCTGGACTCTACGTTGACGACGTGCTGCATCACCTCCGCCGGTACGGCAAGGTTGGGGCACGCCATCATTTCCATTCCCGGTATCACCGTTACAACTCCTGTCTAATGACCGATGTCTTAAGTGTTACCCCCCGTCCGCGCTCAGTGCGCGAGCCGGGTTGAAGTCGATGCCGGTGATATAGCGCCGGCCCGCATGTGCCTTGATGTGTACGACGATGTCGATGGTGAGCATGAGCAACCGCTTGATCGTCGCGAATTCCAGTCCAGCGCCTTCTGAAGAGGCCTTCACCATCAGTGCCAGCTGGTCCCAGGTCTGCTCTACGCTGCCTGCGTGGCAGCTTGTGATCGAACCAGGGTGGCCGGACGCGCAATTTCGGATGAAATAAAACGACTCGTCACCGCGCAGCTCCGCCAGGATAATCCGGTCAGGCTTCATGCGCAGGCAGGCTTCCATGCAGCTCTTTGCCGTTACATTGGCTGCACTCTGGCCGCCTTTGGAGTAGAGCAGGTGCACGACGTTGGGCTGGTCGATGAACAGCTCGCGGGCATCTTCAATGGTAACCAGCCGCTCGTCGTCGGGGATGTGACCGACCAGCGACTTCATGAATGTCGTTTTGCCGCTGCCGGTTGCACCAGCCACCACGATATTCTTCTTGCTGAGCACGGCATGGCGAAAGAAGTCCGCATAGCGACGCTCGGCACGTAGTTCGAGCAGTTCCTTGTCAGCCTGGCTGATCGTGTTCGCACCTTCGAGAATTTCGTCGAAGAAACCGTCTTCGCTGTACTGAGCGAGGGTACGCGTCTGCTTCGACGGAAGACGGATGGTGATCGACACACGACCGGCTTCCACGGCGGGCGGGATGACGAATTGCGCGCGCTGGCCGGTGGGGAAGGTCAGCGACACCACGGGATCCGTGTCCGTGATGCGCTGACCGGTATTGCTTTCGTTGACGACGGCGGTACAGAACTGCCGCGCACGCTCGAACGTCAGCGACGGGACGTCCACGCGCTGCCAGCCGCCCTTGCGCTCCAGATAGAGCTCGCCGGGCCGGTTGATGCAGATTTCGGTCACATCCGAAGACGCAAGGAAATCCCTCACGCCCAGCACTTCGTACTGGTAATCGAGGAAGTCGTTGCTGACCTGTGCTAGCGCGCCTTCGTCCATAGTTCCCTCAATACCTCGCGACCACGCCGGTGAAGTCAACGTCCTTGGCGACGTAGATTGCCAGCACCGTACCCTGGTTGATCGTGACGGTCGCCGGGCGGTTGGCCTGGCGCTGCACGGCCTGATTGGCCAGCTGCTGAATGGTGTCCGCGGTATTGCTCTCGAACGGTGTCTGGGTGACGACACCATTGCTGATCGTGGTGCTCTTCGGGCCGTGCTCGGCGGCTTCGTACTTAAAGGCGTCGCTGAGCAGGCTGATCAGCAGGGCGGCACCGATACGGCTACCCCAGTGAGCGTTGTAGTAGCCCGGATGACCGGCACCGCCGAGCGCGTCGATACCGGGGCTCGCCATGTTCACGTCGATACCGGTTGGCGTGACGATACGGTCCCAGATGACCGCGACACGCGGGCCGCTGGGTTCCATTTCGTACTTGCCCATCACCTTGCTGCCCTTGGGCAAAAGCAGGCGCTTGCCGGTGAACGAGTACACCGGTTCGGTCACGACGCAGGACGTAAAGCCCGGGATGTCCGTGATGATGCGGGTCTCGAGGACGCAGCGGATGAACGTGCCGCGCAGCATGATCGTGTCCGGATGCGTGAGCGGAGTGGCGCTCGACACATCCGGTAGCTCCTTCGCCGAGTAGGCGAGGTTGCCGTTGGCGCTCATGGAAGGTGCGGCAGGCGTCTGCTCGCCGAAGGCCCCGGGCGGGAACTTGAATCCGGTGCCTTCCTGCGACGGAGCGTTGGCGACGCCATTGGTCCCGCCATTCGACGCGGCGATGCGTCGCTCGAGCAGCGTCGGCCCACGCGGCGCTTCCGGCTGCGTCGGCATGGGCGGCATCTGCGACGGGACCGGCGGTGCCTTCAGTGCGATGGGATCCGCGGGCGGCGGAGTCGGCGCATTCTCGGGCGGCATCGGCGGCGGAGCGCGCGGTGCCTCGGGGATGCTGACCGTTTCTTCGCGGACCTTCGGCGGGGTCTTGGTGCTGCTGCCGCCGAATACCCAGAAACCGATCACCAGCAAGAGCAAGGCAATGCTCGCCAGCAGGCCCAGCGCCTTACGATTCATGCGCTGCATGTCGTTCGAGGTCAGCTGCGGTGCGGCGCTGTCGAGGTCCGGCTGTCGCGTCTGACGCGCATTGTTCGAATACGGGTTGTTTGCCAGTGGATCGTGCTGCTCGGCGGCACGATCCTGCGGCGGCACGTTGCTGCCGTTGGATTCTTCGTCCGGGTGATAGGGGTTGTTCGGGCTCACTTCTTTGTGTTCCTTCGCAGACCGACGACATTGCTGTCGTGGCGGATGACCAGGTAGGCGTACGTGCCATGGACGACGATGGTGTTGCCCTCGACGGTGGTATTAACCACTGCGTCTTCGCCGTGTTCCTTCTCGCGCATGTACACCGTGGGGAAGTTTCCCGTGGGGAACTGCTTGAGGTCCGGCATCTTGATGTACGTAAAGCGGCCGTCGTCGTACACGTTGATCGGCACGAGCCAGGGCGGCGTCTTGCGCGTCTTCGCGAAGTCGTAGTCGAAGTTGTAATCGCGACCCTTGACCAGCGAGGTGTCGAGCGCAGGCGCCTGTTCGACCTTCTTGGCTTCCGACATGAAGCTGGTGTCGGACGGATAGGTAAACACGACCTTGTACTGCACGCCGGCACGGCGAGCCTGGTCAAGGGTCTTCCAGTCCGTCGCCACGACCTTCAGCTCGAAGATGTACGAGTGGGTCGCCGTACGGATCATCATGTTGGTGTCGACGTCGACGTTCTTCGGCTTGACGTAGAACACATTGTCGCGCCGGGTAAGATCCCAGCCCGTGCTGAAGCCGGTGCTGTAGTCGAGGATCTTTTCGTTCGGGCTGAGTTCGATCTGGGTGGAAATGCCGAGGCCGGTGCGTACCTGATAGATGCGATCGGGCTGGTATTCATAGGACGTGACGCCGGTCACCGCCTGCATCGCGGCCGTGGGAGCACTCTGCTCGGTCTGGGCGATGGCGAACGGCGCCAGGCACATCGCGGCTGCACCAACGGCGGTGCGCAGACTCAGCTTGATTGGTCGATTCATCAACGGCGCCCTCCATTGGCGGCGCTACGGGGCGAACGAGCCGCAGGTGCGGCGTTGGAAGGCACGGGAACCGGGGTTCCTGCGGAGGGTGGTGCGGCGTAGGCGCCGTCGACCGGAATGGGAGCCGTCGGCATCGCACTGCGCTGAAGGGTGTCGTTGGTCGCCGCGCCGGGCGCGTAACCCTGCGGAGCAGCGCTCTGGGGCGCCGCACCCGCAGCGGGCAGGTCGTCGGGATCCACGCCCGGGGCGGTCGGCGCGACGGGCGCGTTCGGGTTGACCGTAGCCGCTGGATTGACCTGTACTTCGGCCGGCGGCGTCGAGCCGTAATCGTTGTCGACTCGATAGCTCGTGACCTGGAAGCCGAGCGGATTCTCGACGCGGCTCTGATCGTCCATGCGGAGGTTCGGGTTGTACGAGAACTCCATCGTCGCGATTTTGTTGTCGAGAACCGACGTGGCGCCGTTGGTCTTGTCGTAGATGCTGCGCTGGAAGCGTACGGTGGCGCCCTTCGGGGGCGAGCCCTGGCCACCGCCAATGAGCACGATGCTGAGTATCTTGACGCGAACGGCCTTGTTCTTGCCGTACAGCTTGTAAGGGCTGTTGTCATTGTTGGTCGAGTGCAGATTCATGTAAGGCCGCGCAACGTCGGGTGCGGCCATGGTCAGCACGGTGGGCCAGTCGCGCATGTTGGTCAGCGCGATGTCATAAGCCTCGCGAGCCAGGACAAAGTGCGCGATGTTGCTGCGATTGACGGCTTCGTTCGTAGTGACCCGCTTGTTGACCAGGTCTTCGGTGAGGCGCGCGAGCGAGCTCGTACCCGAGTACGGGTCGGCCATCACGATGTACGGCACCTTTTCCTTGAGCGGCAGCATGTAGAAATAGCCACCCACAAGAATGCACGAGACCCCGAGCGAGCAAAGCGCAACGATCCAAGCCCGACGCTCGCTGCGTCTGGCCATGTCGGCAACGGTAACTTCGAAGTTGACGCTCTGTTGCACGGCGGCGTCGATCTTCGGCGAACTTTTCTTCTTGAGCATGTGAGTGCGCTGCCTGGCGGTTACTTCGAATCGGGCGTCGCGGCGACGTTGCCCGCATCGCCTGTGGAGACGGCGGCGTTGGGCGCCGATGCCGGAGCCGGCGCGGCAGGCGCGGTCGGCGGGGCGATCGCGCTCACTTCCTCGACGATCAACTGCGGTCCGTCGACGACCACTGCGACGCCCTGCGCGGCGTAGATCGCGCTGAGCTGTGACGCGGCGTCGCGGACCTCCGTCGTGTGGATGGCGGACGTGGTCTTGGGCAGCGTGAAGTCGGAGCGGAGCTTGTAGGCCAGCTTCATGCCGGTATCGGTGGTCCACCGCGTCAGCATCGTCTTCAGCGTCCCGTCCATCGGCGCCGCGTAATACGTATAAGGCACGGCGAGCGGGATCTCGACCACCTTGTCGTCGTACTTGTTGACCGGACGCCAGCGACCGCCGAAGTCCTTCGCCGGCGGCGTGCCGCATGCGGACAGCAGCAGGACAAATCCGGAGACGAGGAAGAGAGTAAGGGCAGGGTGCAGGATTTTTTTCACGCGTGGCTCGTAAGTCATGAAAAGCAAACAGAAAACATCAGCGGCCCTCGTCGCGGAAGCCCGGACGCGGGGTCGAGAAACCGTTTACATCGCTACGAAAATGACGACGGAACGTGCCGCCTGGCGACTTGCCAGACCGGTATCGGTCGATGAGCCGTGGCGCGACGCGCGCCAACGGCAAAGGACTCCCCTGGAGGAGCTGGAACCTCGGGCCAACCGGCCCCGAGCGATATGCAAATCATCCATAGAACATCCTGTATCGAGCGCCTGCGCGCCCTTGCATTACGTGCCAGCAAAGAATGGCCGCACGACCCCCGGAGCGATAGAGATATCGCCACTCGCAGTTGCCGCACCGAACCAGTGATTCCCCAAAACGCTTCTGCGGATCTCAGTCCACGTTGTTAAGATAGCGCAACGCCGCATTCCTGACTAGTGGGCTGTATAACCGTTTTCTGTGGCGAATATCACACAAATCCAGCCCTTATCATGTCTTGAGCTAACCGAAAGTTGACGCAGATCACATTCTTGCCGTGCGTTAATGCTTACGAGAACGTTTGGAATGTGTATGTCTCGTGAAGGTTGCGCTTGAAACCAAGGCGCACGCTTCCTTGCGGATGCAAACGTTGTCACTTTGCGATGTCACTCGTGCGACAGCCGTGTCTCTGGCTGAGTTTTTGCCGCATTCAAAAACGGGGGTGCCATGCTGAAGGAGGAGCGCCGGTGCTGGCAATGTGCGTCGCCCTGAAAAACATGTGAGCAACGGCCAACCGTTGCCCTCAGTGGCCCAGGCGGTGCCAGCGTTTACCGACATAGACGCACACGCCGCCTTCAGGGCAGGGTTGCAGGCGCCCGTGCGCGCGCGCTTCCTGCACCTCGTCGAACCACGCGGCGTCGTCCATACGCTTGTAAGTCGTCCAGCTGAGCACGCAGGCGCCACAGATCGCGAAGACCGCCGCCGCGCCTGCGGCGGCCAGCGCCTTCCACGCGCTGATGGCGTGCAGGCGTCTCAGGGCGTGGACGTTCGCTTCCAGCGCCGTACTTGCACGTGTCAGCCGGGTCGACGCCTGCGTCATCGCACGCTCGAGATCGCCGGCGGCAGCGGCGGCGCTGGCGACGATCGCGTCGCCAGCGCGCAGGGCAAGTTCGGCGGTCGCGTCGCGTGCGCTTGTCTCCGCGGTCAGTGCAAGCGACTCCGCCGCGCGGACGAGTTCGGCGTGCGACAACTCCGCCTGTCGCGTCAGGCGCTCGCCCAGGCCCTGCAGGCCAGAAGCGAACATGCCGAGTTTGACCGTGATCTCTTCAGCGTCGGTCCGGGTCATCGGCAGCATGTCAGAGCGCCATCGCTGGAGCGCTTTGCTCCGCGACCTGGGTAGGCGCCTGTTCCGCTGCGGGCTGCACCGGGAGCGAATCGGTCAGGGCCTGCTGGTTGCTCCGTTCACCCTGAAGCAACCAGGTCTGCCCGTCCAACGTTTCGCCATAGATCCGACCGACCCGGCACAAGGCGTCCACGTCGCCCTCGGCGCCCGAACGGCACAGTGCCTCGAACATGTCGTGCGTCGACGTCTGCCGCGTGACATTTCCATCAGGTCTGTCGGGTGCGCTGACATATGGGCCCTTGTTCTGCATGAGCGTTTCATGCGCCGTCCTGGCTTGATCGACGGTCCGCACTCCCGCGATCCCGTCGACGACCAGGTCGTGGTTCTGCTGAAACGCCATGACGGCGAGCCGTGTGGCGTTGCCGTAAGCGCCATCCGGGCGCAACGCGTAGCCGAGGTCATGCAGTTGCGTCTGGAGTTCACGCACCCGATCCCCACGAGCGCCCTCGCGCAGGGTGGAAGAAGCCGGCGCGTGGTGCGACGCATTCATCGCCATGAGGTCTTCGGTGCCGATGGTCTGGTTACGGATCCCTTCGACGAGCTCGGGCGTGATGACGGTCGACCACTGATTCACCGCCGCGACGCGCTCGGCGTAGCCATTGCTGCCGCCATTGATGGCCTTGGTCGCCGCGCGTACGTCCGTAGGATCGATGTCTCTGCATCGTTCCTTCCAGTAGGCGATGGCGACATCGGCGGAAACGTCGGGCTCGCTGGCAAGGTGCGGGTGCTCGACCAGGTCCACGCCCACGAGTCGCCCGAACTTTTCGTAATTGGAGCGTCCGGTCAGCTGGATCACGCCGCGCCCGTGAAAACGCCAGCCATCCCCTGGCTCCCGGTTACCAAGCGTGGGGTGGGTGTCGTAAAGGAGGTTTGCAATGGTCTCGGGATCTCGCGTAGCCAGTGCCGCGTCGACCTCCTCGCGGGTGTGTCTGGAACCAAGGCCTTTGATCTGGCTGAGCGCACGATCCGCGCTCGAATACATCATGCTTTCGTTTACGCGATGAAAGTTCATCGACTCCACCGCGGCCTGGCCCATGAGATTGGCCAGCTCGGCGGGCGAGGTGATTCCTTTGTCGATCGCGCGCTTCAGCAGTGTCGTCGAGTGTTGGTTGAATGTGCTCACGGTTCCCTCCGCTCAGAACGTGGTTGTGGTGTGTTTGACGAGCAGAGGCCAGAGGCGGTCGGGATCGAGGTCTTCCATCGGAGTGACGGGAAAGTCGCGAGGCGAGACGATTTCACCGTGGGCGGCGCCCAGGGGCGCGTCGGGGTCGGCTGACCGCTCAACAGGGAAGTCCTGCGTCATCGCATGGACGTTCCACCGCTTTCTCGTGGCGTCGTAAGTGAACTCGAACGTGTGATGTTGGCGATGGGTCGCGTTTGCCCAGCGGATGGTGCCGGCGGCGATTTCCAGGTCGTAAATGCCCATCATTTCCTGCGGGCGACTCATGTAAGGGTTGTTGACGCAGTCAACCGCGCTGTCGCTGCGAGCCGTTTCCTTCCACGCGCCCTCGTGATCGGTGAACACGATCAGCTTGCATGGGTTGTTTCCGCCATGACGGGGCTCTTCCACGTAACGTGCGCCGGGGTAGACGGCAACGACGAGCCCTTTCGTGCCGTTGCCGGTCAACTCGCCGGTTTTGAAGGCGAGCACCAGGTCGTCGGGCGCGAGAGCGGCGCGGACGTCGTCCGGGACGGTCGGCAGCGGCGGCGCGGGCAGCGCGAACGGCCGCGTGCTGACGAACAGGGCGGTGGCGACAGCGACGCGAAGCCGCGCCACGTTGCGAGTGACGTTCCTTTTCATGAGGGTGCTTCTTCCTGCGCCTGCCGAAGCAGACGGTTTGATGGGCAGTACGCGTTGGTAGGGGAGGGCGGCGCTCTGGACCAGCTTGCGACGACGGGTCGGCAACTAAGGATCGTCGTTGCATGCCAATCATGGGTTGCCATCGTAGCGGCGTTGGCCGGACGCGACAATGCGTCGTACATAGAACTTTTCTGAAAAATCGTCCGGATTGGGGTTGGCTTCGCATCGACAGCCCGCCACCTTCCGGGTTAGAAGTTCTCTCTTTGCCCGACAGGATCCCCGGATGGCCGTTGACCTCATGCCCACCGATGCCGAACTCATGGCGCTGGCCCAGGAGGTCGCCGCCGCCGCGCAGGAGCGCCGGGTGATGGTCGCGACCGCCGAGTCCTGCACGGGCGGCTGGATCGCCAAGACGCTGACCGATCTGGCCGGCAGTTCCGCGTGGTTCGAAGCCGGCGTCGTGACCTACAGCTATAGCGCGAAAGAGTCGCTGCTCGGGGTCAACCCGCGCACGCTGGAGCGGACGGGCGCCGTCAGCGAGGAGACCGTGCTGGAAATGGTGTCCGGTGCACTGGCCCGGTATGGCGCCGGTGTCGCGGTGGCGGTGACCGGCATCGCGGGCCCGTCCGGCGGCACGCCAGACAAACCTGTCGGCACCGTTTGGATCGGCTGGAAGCGCCGCGGGGGCTATGCCCACGCCACGCTTCACCATTTCGATGGTGACCGCGAGGCGGTGCGGCGGCAGACGGTCGCGGCCGCACTTGCTGGAATGACTGCGGAACTGAAGGGCTGAACCGTCCGGGCTATGGCAAACTTGGGGATTGCGGATCGCAGTCCCTGAGACGACGGTCCGGCAAGATACTCACCTACACACGAGACCGGATACCACGATGGACGACAATAAGCGCAAGGCGCTGGCGAGTGCCCTCGGCCAGATTGAAAAGCAGTTCGGCAAGGGTGCGGTCATGCGTCTGGGCGACCGTGTCGACGACAACATCGATACCGTGTCCACCGGTTCGCTCGGCCTCGATATCGCCCTGGGCATCGGCGGCCTGCCGCGTGGCCGTGTCGTCGAAATCTACGGCCCGGAATCCTCCGGTAAGACGACCCTGACCCTGCAGGCCATCGCGTCCTGCCAGCGCAACGGCGGCACGGCGGCCTTCGTCGACGCCGAGCACGCGCTCGATCCGAGCTACGCCGAGAAGCTGGGCGTCAACGTCGCCGATCTCCTCGTCAGCCAGCCGGATACCGGTGAGCAGGCGCTCGAAATCGCCGACATGCTGGTTCGCTCGGGCGCCGTGGACATGGTCGTGGTCGATTCGGTGGCCGCGCTGACCCCCAAGGCGGAAATCGAGGGCGAAATGGGCGACTCCCACGTCGGCCTGCACGCCCGTCTGATGAGCCAGGCCCTGCGTAAGCTCACGGCCAACATCAAGAAGACCAACTGCCTCGTCATCTTCATCAACCAGATCCGTATGAAGATCGGCGTGATGTTCGGCAGCCCGGAAACCACCACCGGTGGTAACGCGCTGAAGTTCTACGCCTCGGTTCGTCTGGACATTCGCCGTATCGGCGCGGTCAAGAAGGGTGACGAAGTCATCGGTTCGGAGACCCGCGTCAAGGTCGTCAAGAACAAGGTGGCTCCGCCGTTCCGCCAGGCCGAGTTCGAGATCCTCTACGGCGAGGGCACCTCGCGCGAAGGCGAGATCATCGAGCTGGGCGTGCGGGAGAACCTGATCGACAAGTCGGGCGCCTGGTATAGCTACAAGGGCGATCGCATCGGCCAGGGCAAGGAAAACGTCCGCCAGTTCCTGCGCGACAACCCGGCCATGGCCAACGAAGTCGACGCGGAACTGCGAGCGCGCCTGCTGGTCAAGGCCGGTCCGAAGTCCGAAGCCTCGACCGAGGCCGACGAGCTTGAGGAAGTCTGATAAAGGCGCGGGGAAGGGCGACGGCAAGGCCGATCGCCCCACCCGTACCGCGTACGACAAGGCGCTTGGGCTGCTTGCCCGGCGCGAACACTCCCGCCGCGAACTCAGGCAGAAGCTTGATCGCGGCGGTTTTACGCGTGATGAGTCGACTGCCGCCGTCGAGCGGCTGGGCGACCAGGGCTACCAGGACGACGATCGCTTCGCCGCCTCGTTGTTCCGCAGTCGGGCCGGGCAGGGCTATGGGCCGGCACGGATCCGGGCCGAACTTCGCAGTCAGGGCGTCAGCGATGCCACGATCCGCCAGTTGATGGAGGAAACGGACATCGATTGGGACGATCTGGCCGCCGGTCAGCTGCGTCGGCGCTATGGCGGATCCTCGGCCGACCCCGCTGAACGGGCACGGCGGGCGCAATTCCTCTTGCGTCGCGGCTTCGCCGCCGCCACAGTACGTGGTCTAACCCACGCCGATGCGGAAGACGCCGACGACGACTGAAGGCAACGAGCCTTGATTCTGGACGGAGCGTCGACGTAACGCGTCTCGCAGCTTCCAAGCCACGATCGCTCATGAAAACCGCCGAAATCCGTTCGACCTTCCTCGAATTCTTCCGTTCCAAGGACCACACCATCGTGCCTTCGGCATCGCTGGTGCCGTCGAACGATCCCACGTTGCTGTTCACGAACTCGGGCATGGTGCCGTTCAAGAACGTGTTCCTCGGCAGCGAAAAGCCAGGCTACGTCCGTGCGGCCGACGTCCAGCGCTGCCTGCGGGCGGGCGGCAAGCACAACGACCTCGACGCGGTGGGCTACACCGCCCGCCACCACACCTTCTTCGAAATGCTGGGCAACTGGTCGTTCGGCGACTACTTCAAGCGCGACGCCATCCGCTTCGCCTGGGAGCTGCTCACCGACATCTACAAGCTGCCAGCCGAGCGCCTCTGGGTCACCGTGTACCACACCGACGACGAGGCCTTCGATATCTGGAACAAGGAGGTCGGTGTCCCGGTGGACCGCATCGTCCGCATCGGCGACAACAAGGGTGCGCCGTTCGCCTCCGACAACTTCTGGCAGATGGCTGACACAGGCCCCTGCGGTCCGTGTACGGAGATCTTCTTCGACCACGGTGCCGACGTGGCCGGTGGCCCCCCGGGCTCGCCCGACGAGGATGGCGACCGCTACATCGAGATCTGGAACCTGGTCTTCATGCAGTTCGACCGTGCCCCGGACGGCACGCTGACGCCGCTGCCGGCGCCCTGCGTCGACACCGGCATGGGTCTCGAGCGCCTGGCCGCCGTGCTGCAGCACGTGCATTCCAACTACGAAATCGACCTGTTCGCCCATCTGATCGCCGAGGCCGGTCGTCTGACCGCCACCGCCGATCTGTCGAACAAGTCGCTGCGCGTCATCGCCGACCATATCCGTGCCTGCTCGTTCCTCATCGTCGACGGCGTGCTGCCCTCCAACGAAGGTCGTGGCTACGTGCTCCGCCGCATCATCCGTCGCGCCCTGCGCCACGGCTGGATGCTGGGCGTGCGCGGCGACTTCTTCTGGAAGATGGTCGCGCCGCTGGTCGCCGAGATGGGTGAGGCTTATCCGGATATCGCGAAGAAGCAGGCGTTCGTTGAGCAGGCGCTCAAGAACGAAGAAGAGCGCTTCGGCGAAACCCTCGAGCACGGCATGCGTCTGTTCGACGACATCGCATCCCGGGCGGAAAAGGTGATTCCCGGCGTCGACGCTTTCCGTCTGTACGACACGTATGGCTTCCCGGTGGATCTCACGGCCGACATCGCCCGCGAGCGCGGCATGAGCGTCGACATGGACGGCTTCGAGCAGGCCATGGGCGAGCAGCGCACGCGTGCTCGCGCCGCCAGCAACTTCTCGACCAAGGCCCAGTTGCCCGCGGAAGTCGCCAGCGCGGTGTCGCCGACGGTTTTCACCGGCTACGACAGCCTCGAGCTGAGCGATGCCCGGGTGCTCGCGATCGTCCGTGACGGCAAGTCGGTGGATCGCCTCTCCGACGGCGAAGAAGCTTTCCTGTTGCTCGACCGTACACCGTTCTACGCGGAGTCGGGCGGCCAGGTGGGCGATACCGGCGTCCTGCGCAATCCTTCGGGCGCGCTGGCCGTGGCCGATACGCAGAAGGTCGGTGGCGCGTTCTTCGCGCACTTCGGAACCTGGCAGGGGTCCGCGCCGCTGAACAAGGGCGACATCGTCGGCGCCGCGGTGGACGCCTCGCAGCGTCAGGCCACGGTGCTGAATCATTCGGCGACCCATCTGCTGCACGCCGCGCTGCGTACCGTCCTGGGCGACCACGTTTCGCAGAAGGGCTCGCTGGTGGCTCCTGAGCGCCTGCGTTTCGATTTCTCCCACTTCAAGGCGCTGACCGCCGACGAGCTCGCGCTGATCGAGCGCATGGTCAACGACGAGATTCGCCACAACGATGCCGCCGAAGTGCACAACATGGCGTACGACGAAGCCATCGAGTTCGGCGCCATGGCGCTGTTCGGCGAAAAATACGGTGCCGAAGTGCGCGTGCTGAAGATGGGCGACTTCTCGACGGAGCTTTGCGGCGGCACGCACGTGTCCCGGACGGGCGACATCGGTCTGTTCAAGATCGTGGCGGAATCCGGCGTCGCCGCTGGCGTACGACGCATCGAGGCGGTGACTGGCGCGGGAGCCATGGCACGTGTTTCGGATGAAGAACGCGTCCTTGGCGAGGTCTCCGGACTGCTTGCCGCGACCGGTGACGAAGTTGTCGAAAAACTCCGTCAGCTGTTCGATCGACAGAAGAAGCTCGAGCGCGAAATCGAATCCTACAAGGCCAAGGCGGCCAGCTCCGCCTCGGCCGATCTCGCCGCCTCGGCGGTGGATGTCGCCGGTATCAAAGTCGTCGCCGCCCGTATTGAGGGTCTCGATGCCAAGTCGCTGCGCGACAGCGTCGATGTGCTCAAGCAGCAGCTCGGCGATTGCGCCATCGTGCTGGCAGGTGCGGTCGATGGTCGCGTGGCACTCGTGGCAGGCGTCGGCGGCGCCGCGCTGGGCCGGGTCAAGGCCGGCGATCTGGTGGGCGAAGTGGCCTCGAAGATCGACGGCAAGGGCGGTGGCCGCCCTGACATGGCCCAGGGTGGCGGCGTCGACAGCCCGGCGCTTCCCGGTATTCTCGAAAGCATCCCTGCGTGGGTGGAAGCTCGTCTGCGCTGAACGGGAGATAGATGGACCCGTACCAAAGTGCCGTAAAGGCGCTTTGGTACACGTCTTCACGGCTGTGTGCGTTGCTTACGCTGGATTGGCTCAGCTAGTATGATCCGAATGCCGAACGTAATTTTCGGTGTCGGTCCTTCGGATCGGAATGGCAGGACAGCTGGTCAGCGACACACACAACTAGAGCCGGGGAAGGCAGTTCGGCCTTCGATGGTCGAAACGTCAATCCATCGACGGCAAGCACTCGGGGTGAGGTTGTCGTTGGTGGGGAAGCCAATACCTGATTTTATGGAGTATCAATCATGCTGATTCTGACCCGCCGGGTCGGTGAAACCCTGATGATCGGCGACGAGGTGACCGTCACCGTTCTGGGTGTCAAAGGTAACCAGGTGCGCATCGGCATCAATGCACCGAAAAATGTCGCAGTCCATCGCGAAGAGATTTACCAGCGCATCAAGAACGAAGGCGACGCCGGCGGCCATTCCGGGGACGACCACGACCAGTAAGGTCTGAGGCTTTACGAGTCGACCAAGGTTAAGTATCCTTGCCGGCTCGTGAAGGCAGGTCCTTTACGAAACATCCCGGAGAGTTGCCCGAGTGGCCGAAGGGGCTCCCCTGCTAAGGGAGTATAGGGTCAAAAGCCTTATCGAGGGTTCGAATCCCTCACTCTCCGCCAGTTACGCAAGACGCCCCTAACGGGGCGTTTTGCGTTTCCAGACCACCGTTTCCAGAGTCATGTAGGAGCGCGCCCCGCGCGCGACCGGCTACCCTCGCGCCCGCAAATTTGACCAGAGTCGGGGCAGCCCACACCCCACCTTTCTAAGCTCGCAGCTTTTTCCCAAGGCGAGCCTCCCATGTCCACCGGATACGACGACCTTCAGGTCAGCTACGGTCGCTGCCTGAGCACGCGCGGTTTCATCGGGCGCTTCTACGAGATACTCCTGTCCCGCGACCCCGGCCTCGCGCTCCTGTTCGCCACGACCGACTTCCAGAAGCAACACATGGCCCTGCGCCGCGGCATCAGCCTGGCGATCTCCTGGGCCGCCGGCGACGGTATGGCGAAACGCCCGGTCGATGAGATGATCCGCGTCCATGCCCGCACGGGCAGGGCGCCGGTACCGCCGGAGTACTACGCGTACTGGCTCGACAGTCTGCTGCAGGCGGTACGTGAGCGTGACGATCAGCTCACGCCGGAACTGGAGGTGCGCTGGCGTGAGGCGATGAGCGCCGTGACGCACGCCTTCGCCGTCGCCTACTGACGCGGATCGCCAGGCGGCTGTGCCTGCGGGTCGTTCGCAGGCCGGATCCCGCGCAAACAAAAACGCCGGCACTAGGCCGGCGTTTTCATAATGAACGAATTCATTGGTCGGGGAGACAGGATTCGAACCTGCGACTTCTACGTCCCGAACGTAGCGCTCTACCAGGCTGAGCTACACCCCGACGGGAGCCGCGTATATTAGCCATGCTCCCGATCAATGGCAACAGGTCGCTTCAACTTTTTTCACGCATTGCCTACCGGGGCGGGCTGTGGCCATCTGCTAATCTATGCGGCTGCCGCGTGGCGGCCTCCGTATAAGCCTGTCCGAAGAGGAATTGCATGGCACTCACCCCGGCCCGCACCATGCCCGGTGTCCTCGAGCTCCTGCCGCTCGATCAGATCGCGTTTCAGCGCATGCTGGACACGATCCGCCGTAACTATGAGAAATTCGGCTTCCTGCCGATCGAGACGCCGGTGATCGAGCACAGCGATGTGCTGCTGACCAAGACCGGCGGCGAGACGGAGCGCCAGGTTTACTTCGTGCAGTCCACCGGTGCGCTGGGCGCGGCGGCGGAGAAGGACAAGGGCGGCGTACCCGAGCTGGCCCTGCGTTTCGACCTCACCGTGCCGCTGGCGCGCTACGTGGCCGAGCACGAGCACGACCTCAGCTTCCCGTTCCGTCGCTACCAGATGCAGCGCGTCTATCGCGGCGAGCGCGCGCAGCGCGGACGCTTCCGCGAGTTCTATCAGTGCGACATCGACGTGATCGGCAAGGACTCGCTGTCGGTGCGTTACGACGCCGAGATTCCGGCGGTCATCTACAGCGTGTTCCGCGACCTCAACATCGGTCCGTTCACCATTCAGCTGAATAACCGCAAGCTGATGCGCGGTTACTTCGAAAACCTCGGCATCGCCGACGCCGAGCAGCAGATGCTCGTGCTGCGCGAAGTCGACAAGCTCGACAAGCGCGGTCCGGACTATGTGCGCGACACGCTGACCGGTGAGGCGTTCGGCCTGTCGGCCGACGTGGCGACGAAGATTCTCGCGTTCGTCCAGGTACGTTCCACCTCGGTCGACAACGCCTTCGCGCATCTCGACGCGCTGGGTGCCGGTTCGGAAACCTTCGAGCAGGGCAGGGCCGAGCTGAAGGAAGTCCTGACCATGATCCGCGACTTCGGCGTGCCGGAGACGCATTTCGCACTGAACCTGTCGATCGCCCGCGGCCTCGATTACTACACGGGGACGGTCTACGAGACCACGCTCAACGATCATCCCGGCATCGGTTCGATCTGCTCGGGTGGGCGCTACGAGAATCTGGCCGGTCAGTACACGAAGTCGCATCTGCCGGGCGTCGGCATCTCGATCGGCCTGACGCGTCTTTACTGGCAGCTGCGTGACGTCGGCCTGATTTCGACCGCGCAGAGCACGGTGGACGTGCTGGTGACGCAGATGGACGCGGCGCAGTTGCCGACCTATCTGGCCGTCGCGACGGAACTGCGCAACGCGGGCATCGCCACCGAGGTCGTGCTCGAGGGCGGCAAGCTCGGCAAGCAGTTCAAGTACGCGGACAGGGCGGGCATTCGCTTCGTCGTGGTGCTGGGCGAAGACGAGATCGCGAAGGGCGTGGTCACCGTGAAGGATCTTCGTCGCGAAGATCAGTTCGAGGTGGCTCGTGCCGACCTGGTCAAGACGTTGCGCGTCGAACTGGCCCAGGCCGAAATCGGTCGCTGAGCTTTCTCATACCCCCACCGCACGGCATTCCCCATGACCAGCAGCATTCTTCTCGACGGACGTAGCCTCACGCGCGCCCAGGTCGCCGCTATCGCTCGCCACGGCGCTTCGATTCGTCTCGACGACGCGCAGCTGGTGAAGGTCAGGCGCGCGGCCGACTTTCTCGCCGAGAAGGTCGGTGGCGGCGAGCCGATCTACGGCGTGACCACGGGCTTCGGCAGCAATGCCGACAAGCTGCTCGGTGCGCATCGCGTGCGCGACGAGTTGCCCGGCGGTAATCCGGAGCCGCGCGAAGGCACGTTGCTGGAAGAACTGCAGCACAACCTGATCATCACCCATGCGGTGTGCGTGGGTAAGCCCTTCGCTGAAGACGTCGTGCGCGCGATGCTCGCCATCCGCGTCAACACGTTGATGAAGGGACACTCCGGTATTCGCGTGGAAACCCTGCGTGCGCTGGCCGAGCTGCTCAACCGCAACGTCATCCCGGTGATTCCGGAGAAGGGCTCCGTCGGCGCCAGTGGCGACCTGGCTCCGTTGTCGCATCTGGCCATCGTGCTGCTGGGTGGTGGTGAGGCCTTTTATCAGGGCGAGCGCCTGCCCGGTGCCGAGGCGCTGAAGCGTGCCGGTCTCGAGCCGGTGCGCCTGTCCTTCAAGGAAGGTCTTGCGCTCAACAACGGCACGACGCAGATGCTGGCCACGGGCGTGCTCGCGCTCGACACGATGGACATGCTGATCCGCACGGCGGACCTGGCGGCCGCGATGACGCTCGACGCGTTCGCTGGCCGCACGGGCGCTTACGCCGAACAGGTGCATGCGCTGCGCCCCCATCCGGGGCAGGTGGCGGCGGCACGCAACATACGCGGTCTGCTCGAAGGTTCGACGCTGGCGGACATCGCGTACCACATGGTGCCGCGCTTCCGTCCGTGGCTGTCGGACTCGTGGGCGGATCCCGCCGACCAGGCGTATCGATTCGACATCGGCTGGGATTGGGTGCCGGCCACGCAGCGGCATGGCAAGGAAGCGTTCTACTCCCGCTTCCTCCCGTTCAAGGGCGGCAAGAAGCATCAGCCGCAGGACGCGTACTGCCTGCGCTGTGCGCCGCAGGTGCATGGTGCCGTGCGCGACGCGTGGGAGCAGGCGTGTCGCGTGTTCGACGTCGAGCTCAACGCCGTCACCGACAACCCGCTGGTCTTCCCCGATGCCGAGAACGCCGAGGTCATCGAGGATCAGGTGATTTCCGCCGGTCACTTCCATGGCATGCCACTGGCGCTGGCGATGAGCTACGTCAAGGCGTCGATTCCGGTACTCGCCTCGATCTCGGAGCGTCGCACCGCCAAGCTGGTGGATCCCGCGAATAACGACGGCCTGCCGGCCTTCCTGATCGGCAATGAAGACGCCACGGATTCCGGTTTCATGATCGTGCAGTACACCGCGGCGGCGCTGGTCAACGACCTCGCCACGCGCGCGCACCCGGCCTCCGTCTATTCGGTGCCGACCAGCGCCAACGCGGAAGACCACGTGTCCATGGGTGCCAACGAGGCCCGTCACGTGCTGGAGATGACCGAGGACCTCGGCCACGTGCTGGCGATGGAGCTGTATACCGCCGCGCAGGCGCTCGAATACCGCCAGGACATGCTCAACGCCGCGCGTACCCTTGCGATGCGCGGTGACTGGCAGGCGCTGGCGTCGAAAATCGCCGGAGCGCCGCGTACCGACTCGCCGCACTACGCGCGCTTCGAAACCGAAGTGCGCGCGCTGATGGACGCCCTCGCTGTCGCCGAGGATTTCCATGGCGGTGTCGCCGTGCGCGAGGCACTGGCGGCTCTTCGCCAGCACATCGCCTTCATGCAGCGCGATCGTGCGATGGATGGCGAAGTCCGCCTGATGTGCGAACTGGTGGCCTCCGGGCGTCTCGTCGCCGCGGCCTGATCACGGCGGGAAAAAGTTGAGGCTGGCGGCGGCCTCGTCGGTCGGGGACCAGTCGTCGAGTTTGTCGGCGCGGATGCCGGCCAGGTAGTGATAGAGCTGGGCGTCGTTGACGAGGCCCAGCTTGCTCATGGCCGAGCGCTTCTGCCGGCTGATCGTCTTGATGCTGCGACCCATGGCCGAGGCGATCTCGGGCAACTGGTAGCCCTGCGCGTACCCGCGCAGCACCTCGATTTCACGGGGGGACAGCCGGGTGGCGAGTTCTTCTTCCTGCGCCGCCGCGCAGTCCGCCTCGTGGAAGAGGCGGCGGATGGCCGGGCTGAGGTAGGAGCGCCCGACGTTGGCCGCATGCACCGCGACCGGGATGTCGCGCAGATTGGTGCGCTTGTCGAAGATGGCCGCCACGCCCGCGTCGAGCAGGCTGCGCAACATGGCCGTGTTCGACAGCATGGTGAGTACGACGATGCCGGTGTCCGGACGCATCGCACGGATGCGCCGGATCATGGGCATGCCATCCGGGCGGCTGCCTTCGGGCATGGAGAAGTCCGTCACGACGACGTCGCACGGGTAATCGGCCAGGGCGTGGAAGAGGGCGTCGGTGTTGTGGACGCGCGCGACGATGTCGTAGCGATGCGACTTCAGCACGGTTTCGACCCCCGCGACCACGACCGGGTGGTCGTCCGCGATGATCACGGTACTACGCATGGATAAGGCTCACAGCTTGGAGATGGTCGCCATGTTGGCCGGGTGCTGCGATGCGGTATATGGAAGAAAAGCGCAATTCTCTGTCGGCGCTTGCCACGAACCGGTTGCTCAAGTTAGGATGCGTTATCGTATTAACGCATTAGTACACTATGAAGCGTCGCTCACTCGACCCTGAGACGCCCGCCGATTCGGCGGAAACCAGCCTGTGCGAAGCCCTGGCCGGCCTGGCCACGATCGAGGAGATGCGGGCCTTCCTTCATGACCTCTGCACGCCGGCCGAGATCGAAGTCATGGTCGATCGCTGGCGCGTTGTGCCGTTCCTGCTCGAGGGCCGTTCGTACCGCGAAATCCATGAGCGTACGGCCGTCAGCATCACCACTATTGGCCGGGTCGCCCGGTACCTCAACCAGGGCAGCGGGGGCTATATGGCGGCCGCTGCCCGCCGTAATGCCGGGAGTGCCGTATGAAGCCGCGTGATCGACTGCGCATCGCCATGCAGAAATCGGGGCGCCTCACGGAGCCCGCACAGGAGTTGCTGGCCCGGTGCGGCCTCAAGTTCCGCCAGAGCCGCGACAAGCTGTTCTGCTTCGGCGAGGGCGAGCCGGTGGACCTCCTGCTCGTTCGCGATGACGACATTCCCGGCCTGATCGCCGAAGGCGTGTGCGACCTCGGAATCGTCGGTCGCAATGTCCTGCGCGAATTTCAGCTGTCCAATCCCGAGGCCGGCACGGGCATCGACGAACTGCGCTCACTGGGTTTCGGTCACTGCCGTCTGTCCATCGCCGTGCCGCAGGAAGACGCCTACGAAAGCCCGGCGCAGCTCGAAGGACAGCGCATCGCGACGTCATACCCCGGGCTGACCGGCGAATGGCTGCGCGCGCACGGCGTGGATGCGAAAGTCGTCATGCTCAATGGCTCGGTGGAAATCGCGCCGCGCCTCGGCACCGCCGACGCCATCTGCGATCTCGTTTCCAGCGGTGCGACGCTGGTCGCGAACCAGCTGCGCGAGACCGCGGTGGTGATCGAGAGCGAAGCCGTCCTCGCCGGCCACGCGGAACTGCCGCTGGACGAGCGCGGCGAGATCGCCGAACTGCTGCTGCGTCGTCTGGATGGCGTCATCCAGGTGCGCGACTCGCGCCTGATCCTGATGCAGGCGCCGCGCGCCGCGCTGGCGGAGATCACCCGCCTTCTGCCAGGGGCGCCGGTGCCCACGCTTACACAGGTCGACGGCTCGCCCGATCAGGTCGTTCTGCAGGCGCTGTGTGCCGGCTCGGTGAGCTGGCGCCAGCTGGAAGACATGAAACGCGCCGGTGCCCGCGACATGCTGGTGCTGCCGGTGGAGAAGATGCTGGCATGAAACGGATCGACTGGAAGACCCTCGACGAAAATGGCCGCGACGCCGCGCTCGCCCGCCCGGCGCAGTCCCGCGCCGCGGAACTGCGTGATGGCGTGGAGGCGATTATCGCCGACGTGCGCGCCCGCGGTGACGATGCGCTGCGCGAACTCACCGCACGCTACGACGGCACGACGCTCGACGACCTCGCGGTCACCGAGGCGGAGTTCGCCGCGGCGGAAGCGCGTCTGTCGTCTGAACTGAAAGCGGCGGTGCGCGAAGCCGCGGAACGTATCGATACCTTCCACCGTGCCGCCGCACCAACCGAAGTCGGTGTGGATACGGCGCCGGGCGTACGCGTCGAACGCGTGCTTCGTCCCATTCGCCGCGTTGGCCTGTACGTTCCGGCCGGTGGCGCGCCGCTGCCGTCGACGGCGATCATGCTCGGCGTCCCCGCCGCCATCGCCGGTTGCCGCGATGTGGTGCTGTGCACGCCGGTACAGGCGAACGGCCGCTGCGACGATGCCGTGCTGTTCGCGGCGAAAACGACGGGCGTGCACCGCGTCTACAAGCTCGGCGGTGCGCAGGCGATCGCCGCGATGGCCTATGGCACGGCGTCCGTTCCGCGTTGCGACAAGTTGTTCGGTCCCGGCAATGCCTGGGTGACCGAAGCCAAATTGCAGGCGGCCGGCGATCCCTCCGGTGCCGCCATCGATATGCCCGCTGGCCCGTCGGAAGTACTGGTGATCGCCGACGCCGGCGCCGACCCGCGCTTCGTTGCCGCCGACCTGCTGTCGCAGGCAGAGCATGGGCCGGACTCTCAGGTCTTGCTGGTCAGTCCGTCAGCCGGTCTTCTCGACCGCGTCGAGGCGGAGGTGGAGCGTCAACGCCGGGAACTCCCGCGTGCCGAGGTCGCCGCCATGGCGCTGTGCGAGAGTCGCCTGATCCTCGTGAGCGATCTCGCGGAGGCCGTCGAGGTAAGCAACCGCTACGCGCCTGAGCACCTGATCATCCAGACGGCCGAACCGCGCGCGCTGCTCGACGACGTCGAATCCGCCGGCTCCGTCTTTCTCGGCGAATGGACGCCCGAATCCGTCGGTGACTACTGCAGTGGCAGCAACCATGTCCTGCCGACCTACGGCTACGCGCGCAGCTACAGCGGTGTCTCCGTGGGCAGCTTCCAGAAACAGGTCACCGTGCAGGAAGTCACCGCCGAAGGCCTGCGCAACATCGGTCCGTGTGCGGCGATCCTCGCCGAAGCGGAACAACTCGAAGCCCATCGTCGCGCGGTGACCCTGCGCCTTGCCGTTATGGATGCCGTCGCATGAGCGTGCTCGATCTCGCCCGTCCCGATATCCGTGCCATCACGCCGTATTCCAGCGCCCGCATGGAAGCGCAGGGAGGCACGGTGCTGCTCAATGCCAACGAGTCGGCCCGTTCGCCGAACGTGCCGGGCGGCGAAGGCCTGAATCGTTATCCCGACCCGCAGCCGCGCGGTCTCGTCGAAACGCTCGCCGATCTCTACGGCAGCACCAGCGAGCGCCTGCTGGTCACCCGGGGCAGCGACGAAGCGATCGACCTGCTGGTCCGCGCGTTCTGCCGGGCGGGTCAGGACTCGATCGCGATCTCGCCGCCGACGTTCGGCATGTATGCCGTCTGCGCACGTGTGCAGGCGGCCGGCGTGATCGAATCGCCGCTGGATGCGTCCGGCAAGCTCGATCCCGACGCCTTGCTCGCCGCCGTCACCGACACGACGAAGCTCGTCTTCGTCTGCTCGCCGAACAACCCCACCGGCAACCTGGTCGAACTCGCCACCATCGAACGACTGGCCCGCGAGCTGCAGGGCAGGGCGTTGCTGGTGGTCGATGAGGCCTATCTCGAGTTCAGCGGCACGCGCAGCGCCGCCTCGTTGATCGACGACTTCGACAACATCGCCGTGCTGCGAACCCTGTCCAAGGCCTGGTCGCTGGCAGGTGCTCGCGTCGGCACCCTGATCGCACGGGCCGAGGTCGTGGCCCTGCTTCGCCGGATCATCCCGCCGTATCCGCTGCCATCCCCATGCGTGGACGCGGCGCTGGCGGCGCTGTCGTACGAAGGACGCCGCGTGCAGCGCCATCACGTACACGAACTGCTCAACGAGCGCGCCCGGATGGCCAGGGCGCTCGCCGCGCAGCCGGGTGTGCGCGAAGTCCTCCCGTCGCACGCGAACTTCCTCGCCGTACGCTTCGACGATGCGGCGGGTACGTATCGCCGACTGCTCGCCGCCGGTGTCGTGGTGCGCGACATCACGAGATACCCGGGCCTCGGCGACGCGTTGCGCATCACCATCGGCACGGGCAACGAGAACGACCGCGTGCTTGCCGTGCTGGGAGCCGGGACATGAGCCGCAAGATTCTCTTCGTCGACCGCGATGGCTGCCTCATCGAAGAACCCGCGGACCAGCAGATCGACAGCTACGAAAAGCTGGCGCTGTTGCCGGGGGTGATCGCGGCGCTTCAGCGCTGCGTCGCGGCCGGCTACGAACTGGTGATGGTTACCAACCAGGACGGGCTCGGGACGGATGCCTTCCCACAGGCCTCGTTCGATGGTCCGCATGCGTTGCTGCTACGTATTCTCGCTTCGCAGGGCATCACCTTTCGCGAGCAGCTGATCGACCGCAGCTTCGCGCACGAAAATCTCGACACGCGCAAGCCGGGTGTCGGTCTCGCACGGCACTGGCTGGCGGACGACGGCTGGAGCCGTGCGCAGTCGGCCATGATCGGGGATCGCGAGACCGATCTGGCGTTCGCCGCGAACATGGGCGTGCGCGGTCTCCGGGTCGGTCCCGAGGGCATGAGCTGGGCCGAGCTGGCGCACGCGTTGCTCGATGCGCCGCGTACCGCCGAGGTCGTGCGCAAGACGAAAGAAACGTCGATTCGCGTGTCGGTCGATCTCGACCGTGTGGCGGATCCGGAGATTCACACGGGTCTGGGCTTCTTCGATCACATGCTCGAACAGATCGGCAAGCACGGCGGCTTCGCCCTGAAGCTGCGCTGCGATGGCGACACCCACATCGACGAACACCACACCATCGAAGACTCCGCGCTGGCGCTGGGGCAGGCTCTGAAGCAGGCCCTGGGCGACAAGCGCGGCATCGGCCGCTACGGCTTCGCGTTGCCGATGGACGAGAGCGCGGCGCGCGCCGAGCTGGATCTGTCGGGGCGTCCGTATTTCGTGTTCGAAGGCGAGTTCCCGCGTGAGCGCGTCGGCGATGTCCCCACCGAGCTCGTGCCGCACTTCTTCCGTTCGCTGTGCGAGACGCTGGGCGCCAACCTGCACCTCACCGTGCACGGCGATAACGCGCACCATATGGTCGAAGGCTGCTTCAAGGTGGTCGCGCGTACCCTGCGCCAGGCGATCCGTCGCGAGGGTGCGGACCTGCCGAGTACCAAGGGGAGTCTCTGATGCGCGTGGTCCTCGTCGACGCGGGAGGCACCAATATCGGATCGGTGCGGTACGCGCTCCAGCGTCTCGGCACCGATGCCGAACTGACCTCCGACGCGAATCGCATCCGTAACGCCACGCACGTGATCCTGCCGGGCGTGGGTGCGGCGGCTCCCGGCATGCGCATGCTGCGCGAGGCGGGCCTGGTCGATGTCATGCGCGGGCTGACTCAGCCGGTGCTTGGCGTGTGCCTCGGCATGCAGTTGCTGTGTGCCCGTTCGGAGGAAAGCGACACGGAGTGCCTGGGCATGATTCCCGCGACGGTGCGTCGCTTCGCGGAGCAGCCGGGTTTACGTGTCCCACACATGGGCTGGAACACCCTGACGGCGACCGGCGATCACCGTCTGACGGCCGGTCTGAGGCAAGGCGATACCGCGTATTTCGTCCACAGCTACGCCGTGCCCACGGGCGATTACACGCTGGCGTCGAGCGAGCACGGGACCCCGTTCTCCGCCGTCGTCGCGTCCGGTAATTTCATGGGTATGCAGTTCCATCCCGAGCGTTCGGCCGGTGTCGGCGCCCAGCTCCTGCGGAATTTTCTCTCGCTATGACACTTCCCATTCCAGCCATCGATCTGCGCGAAGGCAAAGTCGTCCGCCTGTTCAAGGGCGACTATGCTCAGCAGACCACCTTCGCGTTTGAGCCTGAAGCGCTTGCCGCGCATTACGCCGACGAGGGCGCTTCGTGGCTTCACGTGGTCGATCTCGATGGCGCCCGGACGGGCCGCTTCGAGAACCTTTCCACCCTCGCGGGTATCGCCTCCAGCGGACGTTTACGCGTACAGGCCGGTGGTGGCGTGCGTGACGAAGACGGTGTCCGTCGTCTGATCGACGCCGGCGTACAGCGCGTCGTGGTCGGCAGCATCGCCATGCGCGATCCTGAAACCGTCGCCGCATGGATCGGTCGCTACGGCGCGGAACGCATCGTGCTGGCGCTGGATACGCGTTTCCGCGATGGCCTGTGGAAGCTGCCGAGTGCGGGCTGGACCGCCGACGAGGAGCGCACGCTCCACGACCTGGTGCCCTGGTATCGCGCCGCCGGTGCGCGCCACCTGCTGTGCACGGACATCGACCGCGACGGCACGATGACCGGGCCCAATCTCGCGCTGTATCGCCACCTGGCGACGCTGGCGCCGGGCATGGATGTGCAGGCCTCCGGCGGAGTCCGTTCGCTGGAAGATATCGCGACGCTTGCGCTGCAGGACGTCTCCGGCGTGATTCTCGGGCGTGCGCTGCTGGAAGGGGCGTTCGCCCTGTCCGATGCTTTCGTGACCGCCGAGAAGGCGAACGCATCATGCTGAGCCGTCGTATCGTTCCTTGCCTGGATGTGCGCGACGGGCAGGTGGTTAAGGGGGTGCGATTCCGCGATCACGTGGTGGTCGGTGAGATCGTCGAGCTCGCACTGCGTTACCGCGATGAGGGCGCCGACGAGCTCGTGTTTTACGACATCACCGCGAGCCCGGAAGGCCGCCGTGTGGATCGCGACTGGGTCGAACGCGTGGCGCGCGAAATCGATATTCCCTTCTGCGTGGCCGGAGGTATCCGCAGCGTCGATGACGCGCGTGACGTGCTGCATGCGGGTGCCGACAAGATTTCCATCAACTCGCCGGCACTGGAGCGTCCTGAACTGGTCGCCGAAATCGCCGACGCCTTTGGCGTGCAATGCGTGGTCGTCGGCGTGGACAGCCTGCGCGATGACGACGGGGAGTGGCGTGTGCGCCAGTACACGGGCGATCCGTCGCGTACGAAAGCGCTGCGCAAACGCACTCTCGACTGGATCGAGGAAGTGCAGGCGCTGGGTGCGGGCGAAATCGTGCTGAACTGCATGGGCACCGACGGGGTGCGCCGCGGTTATGACATCGAACAACTGGCCGCCGCGCGCGCACTGAGTCGCGTGCCCTTGGTCGCGTCGGGTGGCGCGGGCGCGGCGGATCATTTCACCGAGGTGTTCCGCGTCGCGGACGTCGACGCGGCACTCGCCGCCAGCGTCTTCCACAGTGGCGACATCGGCATTCCCGCGCTCAAGCGCGAACTGCGTGCGCAGGGCATCGAGGTAAGACTATGAGCGAGACGACGACACCGGACTTCGCCAAGGGCGACGGCTTGCTGCCGGCCATCGTGCAGCATGCGCGGACCGGCGAGGTGCTGATGCTGGGTTACATGGATGAGGCCGCCCTGGCGAAGACGCGCGAGGCAGGTCTCGTGACGTTCTTCAGCCGCAGCAAGCAGCGTCTGTGGACGAAAGGCGAAACGTCAGGCGATACGCTGACGTTGGTCGACGTGCGTCTGGACTGCGACGCGGACACGTTTCTCGTGCGTGCGATGCCGGCCGGGCCCACCTGCCATAACGGCACGACAAGCTGCTTCGGCGATGACGTGGCGCCGCCGCTTGGTTTTCTGGGTGAGCTCGACGCGCTGGTCGCGTCGCGGCATGCCGAGCGGCCCGAGGGCAGCTACACGACGAAGCTGTTCGAGGGCGGCATACGGCGTATCGCGCAGAAGGTCGGCGAGGAGGGCGTGGAAACCGCGCTCGCCGCCGTCGCCGAAGACGACGACGCCTTGATCGGCGAAGCGGCCGACCTGGTGTTTCATCTGATGGTGGTACTGCGTGCCCGCGGTATCGGCTTCGACGCGGTGGCGAAGAAGCTGGTCGAACGGCACCGCTGACCCGATGCGGGAGGGTAAAGCCGTCCGGCACACGGCTTCTGTAGGAGCCAGCCCTGCTGGCGAATCAATCTCTCTGGAGACCTGAATCGCCAGCAGGGCTGGCTCCTACACGAGCATTTGGCGTTTAGCGCTTAGCGGTTGCCGCCGCGGTTACCACCGCCACCGCCGCCGCTGCGATTACCGCCGCCACCCGGACGCGGACCGCGATTGCCGCCGCCACCGGGGCGCTGGCCGCCGCCGGTGCGATTGCCGCCGGCGGCGGCACGGTTGCCCGCGTTGCCGCCGCCACCGGGACGACCGCCGCGGTTGCCGCCGCCTTCGAAGCGGGCGCCGCCGCCCGGAGCGGCGCGATTACCGCCGCCTTCGAAGCGCGAACCGCCGGACGAAGCGCGGTTGCCGTCGGCACGACCGCCGCCAGCGGCACGGTTGCCGTCGGTGCGCGGACCGCCCGTGCGACTACCGCCCGGACCGGCCGAACGGTTGCCGTAGCCACCGCCGCCACCGCCATTGCCGGTATTGCCGCCAGCGCGGCCACCCGGACGCGGACCACGGTTGCCCGTGCTGTTGCCTGCGGCGTTGCCCTGGCCGCCACCGGTGCGCGAGTCACCCGCGAACCACGTGCGCACGCCCGGCAGTTCCTGGCCCGGGGCGACGCGACGCTTACGCTGGCCACCCGCGGCGTTGCCGCGCTCCGGACGATCGACGTTACCGTTGACCTCGCGACGCGGAGCGCCGCCACGGCCACCGGCACCGCCGGCACGACCGCCACGGCCGCCGCGCGGATTGTCATCGCGCAGACGATCGAAAGCGGTGAGCTCACGGGCTTCGTCATGACGTGCCGAGCTCCACGCGCTGGCACCGCCGGCGTTGGGCTTGTACTCGGTGACGTGGCGCGGCGCGCGGCGCTGGTGCACCACGGCGCTTAGCGTCAGCACCGGGGCGGGTGCGCCCAGGCCCGAACGCTCGCGCAGTTCCTTGATGGCGGTTTCGTCGAGCGACTCGCAGTCGCCGCGGCGCAGGGCGCGCGGCAGTTCGACGGTGCCGTAGCGAATGCGCTTCAGGCGGCTGACGAGGAAGCCGGCGGAGTCCCACAGGCGACGGACTTCGCGGTTGCGGCCCTCGCGGATGGTGACGCGGAACCAGCTGTGGCTGCCGCCGCGGCTGATCGTGGCGATTTCGTCGAAGCGGGCGGGGCCGTCTTCCAGCTCCACGCCGGCCTTCAGACGCTCGATCGTCTCGTCCGGCACTTCGCCGTGGACGCGGCAGAGGTATTCGCGCTCGAGGCCGCTCTTCGGATGCATCAGCGCGTTGGCGAGTTCGCCGTCGGTCGTGAGCAGCAGCAGGCCGGTGGTGTTGATGTCGAGGCGACCCACGGCGACCCAGCGCGCGCCCTTCAGGCGCGGCAGCTGTTCGAACACGGTGGGGCGGCCTTCGGTGTCTTCGCGGGTGGTCACCACGCCTTCCGGCTTGTGGTAGACGAGCACCTCGGCGTCGTTGCGGTTGTCGGTGGCGACGACGAACTGCTTGCCGTCCAGGACCACGCGGTCACCGGCATGCACGCTGGCGCCGATGGTGGCGACGGTGCCGTTGACTTCGACTTCGCCGGCCTGGATGCGTTGTTCGAGCATCCGGCGGGAGCCGAGGCCGGCGTTGGCCAGGACCTTGTGCAGGCGCTCTTCGAGCTGCGGACCGTCTTCGGTGGTGCGGCTCTCGCCGCGCTTCAGGCTGAGTAGGGAACGTTGCGGCGCATTCATGCGCGTGACTCCTCGGTATCTTTGCCGGCGTCGTCGTCTTCGACGTCGCCTTCGGGGTTCTCTGCCTCTTCGGCAGTGGGGGAAGCCGCGGCGACGTCATCGTCGCCGGCTGGCAGCTGGGTCGCGACTTCGACATCGTCGCCCTCGGGGGGCGCGGTCTCCGCGGCGGTGTCTTCGATCGTCGTGGCTTCGGCCACGACATCATCGTCGTCTTCGGTATTCGTCAGGCTTTCGTCGTCGTCCACGTCGACGGGCAGATCGGTCGGCATCGCCGCCTTGGCGGGAACGCCGTCCGCATCGCCCAGGCGAAGCTGGGGGTTGAGCTCTTCCAGATCGCGGATCTCGGAGAGCGGGGGCAGGGCATCGAGCGACTTCAGGTTGAAGTAGTCGAGGAACAGCCGGGTGGTGCCGAACAACGCCGGCTTGCCGGGAACGTCGCGGTGTCCGACGACGCGGATCCATTCGCGCTCTTCGAGCGTCTTGATGATGTTCGAGGAAACCACCACGCCGCGGATCTGTTCGATCTCCGGGCGGGTAATGGGCTGGCGGTAAGCGATCAGTGCCAGCGTCTCGAGCAGTGCGCGGGAGTAGCGGCTCGGCTTTTCGGCCCACATCCGCGAAACCCACGGATGAACGTCGCGGCGGACCTGGTAGCGCCAGCCGGTGGCGACCTCCATCAGTTCCACGCCGCGACCGTCGGTGTCATGCGTCAGGGACTTCAGCGCCACGACCAGGTCGTCGTCGGTCACTTCATCCTCGTCGACGAAGATCGTCTTCAACTGCGCGACCGTCATCGGCTGGGTCGACGCGAGCAGCGCCGCTTCCACGATGGGTTTGAGTTGTTCGGGTTGCATAGGCCTTTCGGATGCGTGCTTGGGTCAGGCGAGCGCTTCGTCGCGCGCGGCCTCCGTCTGTACCTTCGTTTTCAGGTAGATCGGCCCGAGGGCCTCTTCCTGAACGATCTCGACGAGCATTTCCTTTGCGAGCTCGAGCATGGCCAGAAAGGTGACCACGACTCCGAGTCGGCCTTCGCTGACGTCGAACAGCGTTTCGAACCGGCGGAAACCGCCGCCTTCACTCAGCGTGCCGAGCAGGTCACCCATGCGCTGACGAACGCTGAGCGGTTCGCGCTGGATCGCATGGTGGGTGAACAGGTCGGCACGGCCGAGCACATCCTTGAGCGCGAGCAACATCTCCCTGAGGTCCAGCGGCGGCGGCACACGCACCACGTTGTGCTCGCCGACGAAGGCGTGGACCACCGCCGTATCGCGTTCCAGCCGGGGCAGTTCGTCGATATCCGCCGCGGCCTTCTTGAAGCGTTCGTATTCCTGCAGCCGACGGACCAGTTCGGCGCGGGGATCCTCCTCCAGTCCTTCCTCGGCGGGCGGCCGTGGCAACAGCAGTCTGGATTTGATTTCCGCCAGGATCGCGGCCATCAGCAGGTATTCCGCCGCCAGCTCGAGCCGCATCACCTCGCGCATCATCTCGATGTAGTCCATGTACTGCCGGGTGATCTCGGCGACAGGGATGTCGAGGATGTCCAGGTTCTGCCGGCGGATCAGGTAGAGCAAGAGATCCAGCGGGCCTTCGAACGATTCGAGAATGACCTCGAGCGCGTCCGGCGGAATGTACAGGTCCTGAGGCATCTGCAGCACCGGCTGCCCGCGCACGAGCGCAAGGGGCATTTCCTGTTGCTGCGGAATGCCCGCGAAGGCACCCTGAATGTTTTCGACCACCTGGACGTCGGTTGTCTCGTTAGTCATCGGCACACGTCAGAAGGGCCGCGAGTGCGACCGGGAACGCAACAATCGATGCCGTCCGGCGGCTTTACCGCCACCTCGCCCGGCCATGCCTCGCATCGTCGCCGACGAGCGGAAGGCTTTGCCGCTGGACACCCCAGGAGGGTCACCGCCTGTGAAGAATCGTCGGAAGCTGTCCGCCGCCGGTCCCGTCTGTCGGACCGGTGAGGGCGTGACGCCCGAATAAGTTCACCCGAATGGACACAGGGTATCGCCTGTTTCCGCGCAAGTCCAGCGGGCGTAGACGCCCGTCCTTCATCGTTTTGGCACAATACGCGTTATGCCCGCTCCCGATCGCGCCATCATCCACGTCGACATGGACGCCTTTTACGCGTCCGTGGAGGAACTGGACGACCCGACGCTCATCGGCAAGCCGGTGGTCGTGGCCGGTCTGGGGCGCCGCGGCGTCGTTTCGACCTGCAATTACGAGGCGCGCAAGTACGGCGTGCGGTCGGCCATGGCCACCGCCGAGGCCCGTCGGCGCTGCCCGGACGCGGTCTACATCTTCCCCAGGCATGACCGTTACGCGGAGATCTCCGCGATCGTCTTCGGTGTCTTTGCCGAAGTTACGCCGATGATCGAGGGCCTGTCCCTCGACGAAGCCTTCCTCGATGTCACCGCCAGCCTGAGACTTTTCGCATCGATCGAGGCGATCGGTCGCAGAGTGAAGGAAACCATCAAGGCGCGGACCGGGCTGAATGCCTCGGTCGGGATGGCGCACAACAAGCTGCTCGCCAAGCTGGCCAGCGAGCTGTCCAAGCCCGATGGGTTTCTCGTCATCCCGCCCGATCAGGTGCGCGGTTACCTGGACCCCCTGCCGATAGGGCGCATGTGGACGGTAGGCAAGGTGGCGGAAGAGTCGCTGCACAAGGTCGGCATCCGCACCATCGGCGACCTGATCCGCTCCGACGCCTGGCGTCTGAACAAGGCCGTGGGCGAGCGACATGCCGCTCAGCTGCGGCTGCTGTGTCAGGGGGAGGACCGTCGCCCGGTGGTTACGGACGCACCCGAGGTGTCGATCGGCTCGGAGTGGACCTTCGAGTACGACGTCGAGGAGTTCGGTGTGGCGGAAGCCTGGTTGCTGCGCCAGTGCGAGCGGGTCGGTGCCCGCGCCAGGGGCAGGGCGGTCGAGGCGCGGACCGTCTCGGTAAAACTACGTGAGCCACCGTTCGTGACGCACAGCCGACAGGCCCAGCTGCCCGTGCCCGGGAACGGAACCCCCGAAATCTTTGAAGTGGCACGCCGCTTGCTTCACATTTGGTGGGACCAGCACCCCCGGCCGCGTTTGCGGCTGCTCGGGGTGACGCTATCCGGGTTCGATGCACGGCGCGGCGACGAGCAACAGGATATGTTCGCGGCTCCGGCTTCTAAAAAGCCTTCGGATGGCGTACAGGATTTGATAAACGGCCGCTTTGGCGCCGGGGCGCTGGTCCGCGCTGGTGTGTTGAAAACGCGTGGTAGCGAGTGAACGCTGACAGGATGGGCGGAACCTGCGACTGCGCTAATGTGTCCGTTTGTGACACGCAAGGTAAGTCGGTCGAGGTGCGCTCATGCACGTTGCCACGAGTACAGACGTTAAACCGGTATGGACAAATACGTTGATGTCGTCTGACAAGGAAGGAACGCGCTATCGCCACGCGCGCATGAAAGTCCACAGCGCCGTCCTCATGAGTCGCGGCGGTGAAGCGCACCCGACCGATCTGGTCGACATCTCGGCCACCGGCGCGCTGCTTCGTCGTCCGCTGGGCTGGCGGGGCGAGGCCGGCCAGACCTGGGTGCTGGACATGATCTTCGGCCACGACCTCCACATTCATATGGAGGCGTGCGTCGCGCGGGTGTCCGCCCGCCAGATCGGCCTGGAATACACGCTGATCCCGGAAGACAAGCAGGCCCCCCTGTGGGAGCTGCTGGGCGGCTACGCCGACACCCTCGAGGCCTGGCAAGACGAGTAGCTGGCAGGACGAGTAGGAGCGCGCCTGTAGTGGCCGGGTATTTGAGGACCACGCATAGGAGCGTTAAGCCGCCATCCTCTCAAACTCGGCCGGCGGGCGGTAGTCGAGCGCGGAGTGCAGGCGCTCGTGGTTGTAATAGCGAACCAGGTAGTCGATCGCGTCTTGTGATGCCAAAGCTCGGGTCGGGAAGGTTTCCTCGCCGAACCACTCCTGTTTAAGGCTTCGGAAGACGCGTTCGACGACGGCGTTGTCCCAGCAGTTCCCCTTTCGGCTCATGCTTTGAACGATGCCGTGCCGGGCCAGATGTTGGGTGTAGCGATCGGAGGTGTACGAGGCGCCCTGATCGGTGTGCATGACTAACCCGGGAGCCGGCTGGCGCAAGCCGATGGCCAGCTCGTTGGCCTTGATGGCCAGTCGTGAATCGGGCGTGTGGCCGGTGGCCCAGCCGACGATTCGCCGGGAGTACAGATCGACCACGATGGCCAGATAGAGGAAGCCCTGGCCCGTTCGGATGAAGGTGATGTCGCCGGCCCAGGTCTGGTTGGGACGCGCCGGATCGAACTGTCGGTTGACGATATTTTCGGCCGGTGCAGGTTTCGTGTTGCGTCTGGCGTAATGAAACCGCTTCTTCCTCAGTCGAATGTCCAGCCGGCGCATCAGTGTCGCCGCCCGTTCGCGACCCACACGAAAGCCGTGCCGGCACAGGCTGCGCGCAAGGCGGCGTGCGCCATAGCTGCGGCGACTATCCCGATGAATGGCCAGAGCGGTCTGGGCAAGCCCTTCGTCGATGGCGGGAGCCGCCTTGACGGGGGCGTAGTGCCGGCTCCGGGGCCAGCCAAGAATCGCGTAGACCTGCCGTATCGACAAATCCCCTCTCACCTTTTGGACGATCTCGGCTTTCGCAAGATGGCGGCCAGGTGAGAGGGCAACTGTTTTTTTAGGACGTCACGCTCCTGTGCCAACACCGCACGAGCGTCTTCAGAGGCTTTCA
>NZ_FNBR01000014.1:0-2080 GCF_900102405.1 Dyella sp. 333MFSha
GTGAACTTGCTCTTGCGCATCGTGGGTCTCCTTGGGGATATTTTGCCCGGAGACCTCGGTTTATGTCTGGAGTAAGTTTACGGGGAGTCGACAATGGCTCAGGGCAGGATGGGTGTGGGGAATTCGGGGTACGCCGCCCACCTCCGCGAGGTCAGGACAACTCGAATTCGCGTTTGACGCAGAGGCAGCAAGCGCAGATGGGCGGCGTACATGCGGCAGGCAGTGCTATATCCGCTGAAAATACCACTAAATATCGCACAACGGATCGCGATCAAGCATGATGAAATTCGTCCTGATTACCTATGCATTCCTTGCTTACGCTCCTATGGCGTGGTCGCAATGCGCTCCCGGAATACCCGGTGCCGGAAATCCGGGCTGTATCCCGCCCACCGCTCCCGGCTCACCCTATGGGCAGACGCCAGCTTCGGGCGAGTTACCCCCGGCGGCTGCTCCACCGGTATGGGAGGATCGGTGGGGCGCCGTTGCGATGGATTACAAAGCAAGCGCGAGCGGGTCCGTTTCAGACAGCCCTACTGAAGAACGCGCGAGCCGAGCCGCACTTTTAGACTGTGAGGGTCAAGGAGGAACGCATTGTGAGGTCGTACTCACGTATTACAACCAATGTGCCGCCATCACACAGTCGGCCAAGGGCATCTTTAGCAGCGCGACTGCAGCTACAAAATCTCGCGCGGAATCGCGAGTCATGGCGAAATGCGGGGATGAGCGAACATGCAGAATTCTTTATAGCCAGTGCGCACTTCCTGTCCGCGTTCAGTAGATCCGGACGATCAAGCGGAGAAAACATCAGACGAGACATGAAATGATGCGGAACGGTTGCCGAGCCGCGCTGTTATTCGTACTGCTTTCACCTCTGGCAGCATGGGCACAATGCGGCGCCGGAATTCCTGGCGCCGGCAATCCAGGGTGCATTCCTCCAACAGCACCGGGCTCCCCGTACGCGCAACCAGGCGATCCGAATCTTCCGCCTCCCAACGCAGGTCCTGCTCCAGTGTGGGAGGACCGTTGGGGTGCGATCGCCATTGACTATCAAAACGGGGCGGCGGGCGGTGCCTACAAGGGAGCGTCGAAAGACGATGCTATCCAACTGGCGATGCAAAGATGCGAACATTCCGGTGGAACACAGTGTGAGGTCACCGTGTCGTTCGTTAACCAGTGCGCCGCAATCGCTCAGAAAACAAGCGGTGGATTGGTCTATCCAGCCACGGCGGCAGATACTAATGAAGCATCTGCGCGAGCTCTTCGCAAATGCGGTAACAGCAAAGATTGCGAGGTGACATCTACGCTATGCGCAAATCCTGTACGCGTTCAGTAAGAGGTTGCGCGAACAACTGTGTTGGCCTGTTCTCGACGTTAGGCCTGTGGCCACTCCTTGTCCAAGTCCATTTGGCGCGGTTGCTACAGGCCTCAGCGCAAGGGCTTAAGGCGCTACTGACGAGCACGCAAACCGAAACAAGTCTTCCGCAGCGCGCCCGCGCGTGGCTTCAGTGTTTCAGAACGAGAGCCTTCGCCAGCATCGGCACCACCGACGACATCAGCAACATGGTTCTGCAAGCCTTGAGAGCAATTTCAGCCCCTATAACGCGCTTGCGGAAACTACGCCTACTCAAGGAGTTCCAACAGGGTGAGGCGGAGTCGACTGAAACTTACGAAAGTCCTGCTACTGACAATCACGCTATTTTTGAGCGATGCAGTCTGGGCACAGTGCGCACCCGGCATTCCAGGCGGCGGCAATCCCGGTTGTATACCTCCAACGCAACCGGCGTCCCCGTACTACCAGGGGAGCGATCAACTCCCGGCCCAAACTTCCCCATTTGCTCCAGTTGGCCATTGGGAGCGTCGATGGGGGCTGTCGCGGTCGCTCCCTCGGGGCGTGCAGGCATAGTCACAGGGGCCGTGAGTAAGTGGTCAGCAGAGCAAGAAGCCCTTCAGCGGTGCAGTGACAACGGCGGAACTGCGTGTGATATTGTCGACTCCCCGTTAATTAGTTCCAACCATAACCCGAGGCGGCCGGATCGTTCTGCTGCCTGAATTCGGCAGGCGTCAGGCCACCGAGACTGTC
>NZ_FNBR01000005.1:0-284175 GCF_900102405.1 Dyella sp. 333MFSha
AGTCGATGCACATCGGATGCCTCCATGCCGCCGTACTTTGACTTCCAGGCGTAGTACGTCGCCTCGGAAATGCCCAGCTCCCGGCACATATCTTTGACCTGCCTGCCGCCTTCGACCTGCTTCAGCGTCGCGACGATCTGGCTCTCGGTGAACTTGCTCTTGCGCATCGTGGGTCTCCTTGGGGATATTTTGCCCGGAGACCTCGGTTTATGTCTGGAGTAAGTTTACGGGGAGTCGACAATATCGCTGTCGTATCACGACCAGTTCGCCGCCATCGCTCAAAAACCGTCGGGTGGAACCATGGGTACTGCATCGGCACCGACCATTGACATTGCGAGATCCACTGCGCTGACCCAATGCCGCGATTCATCTTGCCGAGTTGCCTATACTGGCTGCAGCATGTCGGAACTAGTGAACTGACCGGGAGCTTTTGCAGGCATCGGCAACAACGACAGGACGACAGCGTACCCCTGCAACTGGGTTGCATCGGCCTTGACACCGATGCTGATTGCCATAGCACCGCCGATGGCCGCCGCATGCTTCCAGGGCATGCTGGGTCACGTTGCGTCGTACTCGTCGTTCAGTGGCGTCGGATCCCAGCTTGGTGGGCAGGATCAGGCGGCCATTGCTCACGGTAAGCAGGCTGCGGTGACTACGCCGCCACCTCAGCCTGCAAATACCATTGTGGAAAATAGGCACGATGGGCAGTCTAGCTATGATTCGCTCGATTCCGCCGCATGTTCCGGAGCGAGTAGCTCCCGATTCGTCCAGGACGGCAGTAAATTTACGTCACTCACCGGAACCGGAAAGACTCCACAATGATGAAACAGCTCCTGGCATTCGTTAGCGCGACACTGATGACTTGCGCGGTGTGGGCGCAGTGTGCTCCTGGAATCCCAGGCGCTGGCAACCCGGGCTGCGTACCTCCTACCCAACAGGGATCGCCTTATTATCAGGGGAGCGATCAGCTTCCGGCCCAACCTGCTCCGACTGCCAGATGGGAAGACAGATGGGGGGCGGTCTCGGTCGACCCACGGGGACACGTAGGTATCGTTACCGGGGCAGTGAGTAAGTCTTCCGCCGAACACGACGCGCTCCAGAAGTGCAGTTCAAGTGGCGGGACGTCGTGCGACATCGCAGTGTCGTATTACAACCAGTGCGCGGCGATCGCGCAGAAGCCATCCGGCGGAATCATGGGCACATCAACTGCGCCAACCGTCAGCATGGCAAAATCGAACGCACTGACCGAATGCGGCGATTCATCTTGCCGCGTTGTTTATAGTGACTGCAGCATGCCGGAACGAGTGAACTAACCGACTGCGTTCGCGTCACAGCTTTGCCTGGTAAGTCGTCGCAGCCGACAGTTCGTGCCCATGCGTATCGACGTGGATATGAACGTCAAGATATTGGTTTTTCGGGTGGCGAACGCTTGTTACGCAGAATTCGGAAGCACTCGGGGACTCGGGGACTCGGATCAAGCATGAACAAGCACTTCTTGCACGCTCCACACGACGGATCGTGGTCAAACCGACGGCCAACGGACGAACACATCCGATGGGACATCGAATGATTCCGAACGGTTGCCAAGCCGCGCTGTTACTCGTACTGCTTTCACCTCTGGCACCATGGGCACAGTGCGACGCCGGCATTCCTGGCGCTGGCAATCCAGGATGCATCCCTCCAACAGTACCGGGTTCTCCGCAAATCAGGAACGACTGCCACGTGATCTATAGCAAGTGCAGCGCCCCCACCCCGTACGCTAAAAGCGCGAGATCCAGGTCGGATAAGTATCGTCGAAGCACTACAGCAGGTCGGCGTCGGTCTCTTGCTTTCCACTTTCATCGTCATGGCGCCGCCGATGGCTGCCGCACTCTTCCAGGGTAAGCTGGGGCCATTTGCAGCGTACTCGTCGTTTGATACCGTGAGCAATCCTAGCTCGGTGGCAAGATCAAGTGCCAATGCTCAGCGTCGGCCGGATGCAATGAGTACGCGTGCGCCGGGTTTGAGCGGTAACACGCAGCCCGCGCAGCGGGATCAAGCGCGGCCGGTGACTCACGTTGGGTCATGTGGGAATAATCGACCCACCAATTCAGATACGGTGAAAACCGGCAGCTCCACGTAATTTGGGAAATCGCGTGATGAAACAGGCTCTGCCCTTCTTGCTATTTGCTTGCGCCTATGCCTCGTCAGCCTGGTCGCAATGCGCGCCAGGAATCCCGGGCGCTGGTAACCCAGGCTGCATTCCGCCAACGGCGCCGAATTCGCCGTATTCACAAGGTTCTGACAGCGGTGCGTCAGGTATCCAGTCCGTCGGCCCCCAACCGGTATGGGAGGAGACATGGGGGGCGTTCGCTATGGATGACGTCACCGGTGAAGCGGGAACTGTAGAAAACAGGCAATCCCGCAGTGAAGCTGAGCGATTGGCCGTTGAAACGTGCGCCCGCGGAGGCGGCGTAAAGTGCGAAGTGATATTTGCTTTTCACAACCAATGCGCGGCGTTGACCCAAAAGATAAACGGGGGCGGCCTGAACTGGGACACTGGTGAATCCACCGGAGTTGCGGAACAGCGAGCACTTTCTGCCTGCCGGGGGACCTGCCAGGTTATTTACAGTAAATGCACGGTACCCCGGCGAGTATACTAATAGCGTAACCGTCTGGACCAGTGGATTTTCTCGCGCGGCCGGGGCGCCGCGCATTGCGTGGTTGCAGATCAGAAAATACTTTCCACGTGCTCTATAGCAAGTGCAGTACCCCTAGAACCTACGCTAACGTCGTACGATGTGTTCGGATCACTGTCGTCGATTATCAGGATAGGAACCATGTTCGCGCTCGTCGTACGGTCCAAGATAGTCACTACAGAGATGCAATTGATGAAGGCCATCGCCGCCGCGAGATACCTCGCGACGTTCGCTGGGTTCGGCAGCACTGACGGCCCGCCCCCGAATGGGTGGCCAGGATGTAGCACGCAACCCAGGCGGGTCGACTCGCACCATCCACGTTAGCCCATTAGAGCTTGGGGGCGGGATCCCCACCGCGAACACCTCGGAGATGGGCACTCAGAACTCCGACTGAGCTTAAAGTGTGAAGTCCAAGACCCTACTATGGTTTCTGATGGTGGCTTACACCCCGTTTGGGTCGGCACAGTGCGGTGCCGGCAATCCCGGATGCATCCCTCCAACGGCACCCGGCTCTCCGTACGAGCAATCAGGCAATCCGAATCTTCCGCGTACCAACGCAGGTCCTGCTCCCGTGTGGGAGGACCGTTGGGGTGCGATCGCCATCGACTACCAAGCGACGGACTGGCCTATCCGGCCACCACGACAGATACGAATGAGGCATCCACGCGGGCTCCTCGTCATTGCGGTAACGGCAAGGATTGCGAAGTGACGTCTACGCTATGTGCACATCCTGTACGCGTTCGATAAGCGCCTTCGCTGATAATGGCGTTAACTTGTTTCCCAGCGTTTGACCAATCACGTTCTGCGTCCGACTTCATGCGGCGCGATTGCTAAAAGCTTCAAAGCAAGCGCTCAAGGCGCTGCCGACGAGCGCGCAAACCGAAGAAAGTCGTCCGCACCGCACCCGCGTGGGGCTTTTATGTTTCAGAACGAGTGAACTGACCTAAAGCCTGCGCTAGCATCGGTAACACCGACGACATCAGCAGCATGGTTCTGCAACCCTCGAGGGCAATTTCAGCCCTTATAATGCGCTTGCGGAAACTGCCCCTACTCAAGGAATACCAACAGGGTGAGGCGGTGCCGACCGAAGCTTATGAAAGCCCTGCTACTGACAATCACACTATTTGCCTCGCAGCGCCCGCGCTAAGCTCGCCACCAACCCGAAATTGCGGGGGGCGCACGGTTTTAGCCTCCAAAAAAATCTATACTCGGTAAGCGCTAGGCCTGAATCGCGGGCCCCTGAGGCATCGATCGGCATGGACTGGCGCCATGGGGAAATACGGCAAGACGCTGAAGACAGCAGCGTACCTGTGCTAAAAAGGCACAGGGTACTTCGCTGAGGCGCCCCGCGACATCCCATCAGGACGGCGGGATCGGCCAGCAGGAGGCAAAGCCAGGCGATCATCAAACAGGAGTTACACGTGACGATTGACCGTTCCAGGCCGGTGCACACCGGCACTGCGCCCGTGCGCGCGCTTCTTCTCCGCTTGAGCATGCCGATGCTCGCGGGCGCCTTTGCTGCGCCAAGTTCACCTCAAGCCGTTTCAGCCCGCATTTGCCGGCACCGTTATCCGTCCTACGGATAGGCGCGGTTCCTCGTGCCAACCACTTACCCGTTCGTCAAACAGGAGCTACACATGACAATCGATCGTTCAGGCAAGCGCGTACGCACCATGGCCCTCGCGGCTGCTCTGGTCGCCCAACTGGTTTGGGTCCCGATGCTCGCGCACGCTTACGATGCAGCCCCAGCCGCGGCCACGGCAGCTTCGGTTGTGACGGTGCCCAAGTCCTTCAGTGCTTACGGATCGACCCCGTTCAACGGCGGCGAATGCGTGGCAGGCGCCGTCACAAAGGAAGGCATGAATGGGCGTGCCACCGTCTATGTAGACGACCCGACGTCCCATCAGGTCAAGTGGATCAAGTCGATTCCGTTGCCGCCCCGGCGCTACCAGAACCGCGCGACACACTGCGTCGCCATCGGTGACTCATTGTTCGTGCTGGTTCAGACGGACATGCACCAGCAGACCTCGCTGAACCAGACCCTGCTCAGCGTTGTCGAGCTTTCGGCCACCGACGGCACGATCAAGACCACGCGGGATGAAGAACTCCCGGGTGTGGAGGACGCGTACTCGGCGTGGGTCGACAAGGGCACCGAAGGCTTTCACGAGGTATCCGGCCAGCTGAAGATTTCAGGCCAGTACTTCCTCATGAACGATGCGAACAAGCGCATCCCGTTCACGATGTCCGTGCCCGCGCACGAATCCCATTGATCGCCGGACACAAGGAGCCACGTGATGTCGACACCACAGCAGCAGTTCATCGCCGAAATCTATCCCTCGATTCATAAAATCGCGCAGGAAACCGGTGTTTCCGAGCGACTTCTTCTTGCCCAGGCCGCCGCGGAAACGGGCTGGGGCCAGAAGACCCTGCACGGCACCCACAATCTGTACAACATCAAGGCCGACTCCAGCTGGCACGGCGAGTCGAAGTCGGTGACCGCCTGGGAGCACAAGAACGGCAAGGACGTCATGGAGACGTCGAAGTTCCGGGTGTACGGCTCGTATGAAGAGTCGATCAAGGACCGCATCAAGTTCGTCCAGGAAAACCCCACTTACGCGAAGCATGGCCTGTTCGATCCCGGCGTAAAGGGCAACCTCGAGGGTGAAGCAAAAGCACTACAGGCGGCCGGCTACGCCACCGATCCTAAGTACGCCGCCAACCTGATCGAGATCGCCAACGGCCCCACCATGCGCAAGGGCATCGCGCTCGCGACGGGTCAGGCCGAACCCGACCATGCGCAGGGCAAGAGCCACGCGCAGCCGAAGGACGACTACCTGCGGATGCATAGCGTCGGCACCCCCGTCACCGAGCTTCAGACGTCGCTGAAAAACCTCGGCTATACCAACCCCAACGGTACGCCGCTCGGTACGGACGGCAAGTTCGGCGGCAACACCGATCTTGCCCTGAAAGCCTTCCAACGCGACCATCACCTGAAGGACGATGGCGTCGCCGGCCCCAGGACGCTGGAAGCGATCAAGGAAGCGCAGCAGAAGGCGCCGGCCACAACCATGGCCGATCCGAAGCACGAGGCTCATGGCATGTTCAAGCAGGCGGAAACCGGCGTGAACAAGATCGACCGCGAGCATGGTCGCGAACCGTCGCTGCAGAGTGGCCAGCTCGCGGGCTCGCTCGTGGCCTCCGCTGCGGCCGCCAACATGTGCCGAATCGACCACGTCATGCTCAACGACAACGCCAGCAAGCTGTACGGCGTTCAGGGCGATCTGAACTCGCCGTTCAAGATGGTCGCCGAGGTGGATGTGATGCGCGGCCTCAATACACCACTCGCCCAGAGCACCCAGGTCGCGGACGAGCACCTCTTCCGCAACGCGGCACAGGGCCAGACCCAGCAGGCCGCGCAACAGAACCAGGGGCAGGCACAGCAGGCTGCGCCGGCACCGCATCACGGCCCGTAGCTCCTGATCCATCGCTCATGGCTTCCGCCACGGACGGCGGAGTTGCCAGGCCCCAAGGAGCACGACGGCATAGGAGCTAACCAGGAGTTGTAGATGCCGCTTGACCGCGAAACCCAGGTGCTGACGGATGCGACGGCCGCAGGGATCACCCACCCGAGGGAACTGGCCAACTTCATGGCCCAGGTCACTCACGAATCCAACGGGCTGAACCGGCTCGAGGAGAGTTTTCGCTATACGCGAAACATCTCCCAGATCCCGGTGCCCGAAGCATGGCGCGAGGGCAACGACGCCCTGGACGCCGCGCGCAAACAGGCCCTGATGGGCAAGCCAGAGCAATTGGCCGAACTGATGTACGGCGGACGGCTCGGCAACGACGAGCCGGGCGACGGATGGAAGTATCACGGCCGCGGCTACGTCCCCCTCATCGGTAAGGACAACTACCGCGCCGCTGGCGAAGCGCTGGACCTCGATCTGGTCAGGCAGCCGGACCTCGCGGCCGACCCGCAGCACGCCTCGAAGATCGCCGCGTGGTACTGGGAGAAGCAGGTGCCGCAGGACGCCCGAGAGGATGTCCGCGCCGCTACCCAGGCACTCAACGGCCGACCAGCCGGGCTGGACGACCGCGAGAACCGCTTCGAGGACTGGCAGCGACGACTGACGCCCGAAGTGATGCAGCGTCTCGCGGACGGGAACGTGGGCCAGCCCCAGGAGACGCCACCTGCCTCGCAGACCCAGATCAGCCCTGCCCGCCTGGACAACCCCGCTCACCCCGACCATGCACTCTTCGAAACGACGCGCGCCGCCGTCCATCGCCTCGATGCTCACTACGGACGCACACCGGATACGCAGAGCGATCAGCTCGCCGGTTCCGTCGTGCTCGAAGCAAAGAAACAGGGCCTGACGAAGATCGACCACGTCGTACTCAGTGACGATGGCAGCCGTGCGTATGGCGTGCAGGGCGACCTCAATTCACCGCTTAAACGCATGGTGGAGGTGGATACGGCGAAGGCCGTCAATACGCCCGTTGAGCAGAGCAGTGCCGAGGTGGCAAAGCTGAGCTCCCCGACGGCTGACGAACAACGTCCGAAGCAAACGCCAGACGCCCCAACACCCGGTCGCTGAGAGCGCCCCCTTCCTCCATTGACGGAACTTCCCGGAAATCCATGATGCTAAATCGCAACCCCGACCACGCCACCGCACCATCCGTCCCGAGGTCGGCATTGACCTTCCTCCTGGCCCTGCTTGTGCCGATGGCGCAGACCATGGCTTCCGGCGCTCCTGCGGCTCCAGAGCTTACGCCCGCCGCGCTCCAGGCACGCTTGGCAAAAATGGACAACTCGTCCACTGTGGAATGTCACACGGATAAGTACGGCAATCCCGCCTGCACAGCCGGTGGCTATGACGTCGATGTGACCGGGTGCGACGATCGCGGCGACAGCTTCTTCGGTCAGGTGCTTCGTAAGCCGGGAGCGACCCTCGGCGACGCGATTGCTCCCGACAAGGCAAAACCGGTGGCGCAACTCGCTGACGGGCAATTCCTGTGCATTGCTGCGACCGCGGAGAAGGAGGGAGCCACTACTCGCCTCTACGTTGAGGCGCTTCCCATCGAGCGTGTCGCGGCGTGCAAGGGCAACCATCTGTGCGCCTCGCATGCCGTGCAATGGATCGCGCCGAAGCCAGCCGACGAATGCAAGTGGATCGGCCACGATGGCGATTTTTCGGGTGGTTGCGCCGCAGGATGGGTAGACGAAGACAAAGTCGAACAGTTCTCCATGGGCATGCATTGACGCATAAGGAAGACCGCAATGAGCAAAGACATCCTCGACGCCGCCGAAGAACATTTTTTCCGCTCCGGGCTCAAGTTCGAGTACGGACGACCGGATATGCGCCACAGCAACAGCCGCGGCAACCATCTGATCGACTCCAGCCGCACGGAACAGGATCTCGATGGCGACGGATACCGTGGCGTCGACTGCTCCTCCTTCGTCTGGCGAGGAATGAAGAACGCGGGTTACGACGTGGGTGATCAGCCTTTTAGTACGCACACGCTGTACAACGGTAAACACACGACCGCGTATGCGGAAAAGCATTTCGATGTGATCTCGAAGACCGACGCGGGAAAGACGCCGGGCGACCTGCAGCCCGGCGACGTCCTCATGCTGAAGAGCAAGCATGGCTCTGACCAGCACGTCGCCATATTCAAGGGCTACGACGCCGAGGGCCACATCCAGTTTATCGGCTCCCAGACCTCGACCGGCCCCGCTCCCGTCACGATCATGCCGGACAAGTTCTGGGGCAAGGACATGGAGATCGTCGGCGCCCTGCGCGCCAAGCCTGAATTCCGTACCCATGAACCGGTTCACGGCAAAGCCCGGGCCGACACAGCCGCCCCGGTCGCAACGCACGCAAAGGCGGAGCCCTCCCACGCGGTCGCAAAGGCTGCAAACACTCCGACTGATCATCCCGACACCCTGAGCAAGGGTGACGAGAGCACCAAGGTCACGGCTCTGCAGGAATCGCTGAGCCGCCTCGGTTACAAGGACGAGAACGGCCACGCGATCAAACCCGATGGTCACTTCGGCGAACACACCAAGGCAGCGGTGGAGAAGTTCCAGCGTGCGCACGGCCTCGAAGCCGATGGCATCGTCGGCAAAGCCACGATGCAAGCCTTGCACACGGCGACGCCACGACTAGATAGCGCGGCGCACCCCGCCCACCCCGTCTTCCAGACGGCGCGTGACGCAGTACATCGTCTCGACGCGCAGCATCAGCGCACGCCCGATGTACAGAGCGACCAGATCGCTGGCGTCCTTACCGGCAAAGCCATCGCACAGGGCATGACCCGGGTCGACCATGCCGTCCTCAACGAAGACGCCAGCAAGGTCTACGCCGTCCAGGGCGAGCTGAACTCGCCGTTCAAGCAGGTTGCCGAAGCGTCGACACAGCAAGCGGCAAACACGTCTCTTGAAGAAAGCGGCAAGCAGGCATTGCAAGCTTCGGCTCAGCAGTCGCAGCTCGCAACTAACGTCCCGACGCAGGCGACGCCCTCCCATGCGCCGAGCCAGACCGCCTGAGGCCTTCCGGCCGTCAGCAAGGATGTAACTATGACTATCGCCAGGCATCGCCTCGCCCTCCTCCTCTGCGTCGCCGCACCACTGCTAGTGACGGCCGCACCGGCTTTCGCCGCCAAGGCCGATGCACAGAACTACCAATCGCTGCTGCAGTCGTCTTCAAACGGTTCCAAGGTGGCATGCGGCAAGGATTCGTACGGCAACGTCGCCTGCACTATCGATGGCGAGGCTGTCGACGTCGGCGATGACTGCACGTCGAACCTGGCCTTCGGTGGCATCGCTAACGATAAGGGAACGATGCTGCAGGACAACTTCAGGAGCGCCGGAGCCAGACCGGTCGCGCACGTCGGCAAGAACCAGCTCGTATGCCTCCTCGCGTCTCAGCGCAAAGAAGGCGAACTCATCCGCGCATTGGTAAAGGTGGGCCCCACGGCCACCGTGAAGAACTGCAAGGGCAACGACGCCTGCAAGGACGCGGATACGCATGTGGAGTGGAAACGCCCGGTGAGCGGCACCGCTTGCACGCTCAAACCTGATGGCCACTACGCGGGCGATTGCGCGACAGGATGGATCGACGGCAAGGATCTCGAGGAATACTCGATGGGGCTGAAACCCGAAGATACGGGCGCGTGATCGCGCCCGTCCTATGAACAGCATTCGCATCAACCGTTTCGCGCGATTCGTCCCTGGCGCGTTTACCTGGGCTACCCCCGCAAGGGTGGCCCGGAAAATCGTGCAGGTCGCCGTCCCCGGCCTGTTTCTCTTGCTGACTGCATGTGGTGGAAACATGGAAGAGCCAAAGATCGAACTAAATCCGCATCCGGCGATGCATTACGCCCTGGCCGTGGTCATCGACGGCGCGCCTGGGGCGTTCGATAGCGTCGACGCGTCCGCAGACTATGGAGTGACAGACTACGGTTGTGTGCCGGAGCAGCCCATATCGGGTGCACGGCATCTTCCCGGCAAGCACGTCCCGCTGCGGCTCGTTAAGGCAAGCGATACCACTTACACCACGGAAATATATGTCGACTTACTCAAAGACGAAGACTATTTCGGCAAGGGTGTGTGTCACTGGAAGCTGGCAGGCATTACTGCTGAGGCCGCCAAAGGACGCATGAGATTTATCACCCCGGTGTCCGCAAGAACCTTTGCGGAACGGAAGAGCGAGACCCGATATTTCTCGTTCGATGCCTACCAGAACGACGAGTTCGAAACTCGAAACATGGGTAACAGGGATCGTCACGCGTACCCGTATTCTCATAAAACGTTTTCAATTAGTGTCACTGCAAAGGAAATGCAGCCGTGAACCTATCGACCAGTGATTATGCTTTTCTTGCGAACAACGTTTACTCGACAGGCCCGATGGAGCGGACCATCACAAATGGCGACCGAACGTTCTCCATAGAAGACACGGCGATGGATGGAGCATCGGGCTTCTTCGCGACCGCGTATCGCGACGTCGACACAGGGCAGGTCGTCATTGCCTACCGCGGAACGGATGATCCGCTGGACGGCATCGTCGATATAACCATGGCGTCATCGCGTCTGGATATCCAACAGCTGGAGTCCGAGCTCTTCACACGGGACGTACTGGCTCGCGCTGCACGGGATGCCAAAGCCGCAGGGAAACAACCCGACGTCACCCTGACCGGTCACTCCCTGGGCGGTGGCCTGGCCGAACTCAACGCAGCAAAGTTCGGCCTCAAAGGCGAGACCTTCAACGCATACGGCGCCGCAGGCCTGATAGGTGGCGCACCTGAGGGAGGCACCCAGGTCATCAACCATGTTCGCGCCGGCGACCCCGTCAGCGCCGCGAACCGTCATTTTGGCGAAGTGCGCGTCTACGCGACAGCCGATGACATCAGCACGCTGCAGCGGGCTGGTTACGGCCGTGAGAACACCACCTTGGGCGGCACGGTAAGCGCGATAGCGCTCAAGTCGCATTCCATGAGCAACTTCGTTCCGAGGGAGGGAGAAACGGCGTTGATCGGCCCTGAGGGTGAAGCGCGTTACCGGGCCAACAGCGGGATGGTCGACCGTTACCGGTCCGATGTCCTTCGTGCGCGCGAGGCGTACACGCACGCCTTGGAGAACCCGGCCATCGTCGGCCCGTCCCTTGCCGTGCACGCCGCGGCGTTGTACGCCAACCGCGTCGAACGGGATCTCCACGAACTCGCCGACCGCTCCGCGCTAGCGGCACGAGCGGCTGGACAGGGGGCCATCGAAGCCTCCCGGGCGATTGACGCAGCTGCAAGCCACGTCGCTGCCGCAAGCGTACACGGCGCCCGCGCGTTCGACATGATCCCCGAGTCAGTTGCACGGAGCGTGTGGGGTTCAGACACGGGCTCAGCCGAGCTCGATCGCCTGCTCCATCCCCCAAGGCTTACCGACGCGAGTCACCCAGACCATGCCATGTATACCGATGCACTCAAGCGAGTGCATGCGATCGACGCCAGCACCGGCCGTAAGCCCGATCACATGAGCGAAAACCTGGCCGGTGCGCTGACAGCCGAAGCACGCCTGCACGAGCTTAGCCGGATTGACCATGTCGTGATGAACGACGACTTCAGCCGTACGTTCGCCGTCCAGGGCGATATGAACTCCCCTTTCAAAAAGATGGTGGAGGTGCCGACAGAAACAGGCATATCCACGTCCATCGATCGAAGCACCGCCGTGCTTCAGTCCGTCGCCGCGCAGGTGCCCCAAGTAGCGCACCACAACCCGCCGACAATGCAGCAAACCGCGCAGACCGAAACGCCGACGATTCATTACGGCTCCGCCATGGGCCGATAGGAGCACGAGCCAACCATGAACCGACGACTCGCCCTACCCTTTCTTTCTTTATTCGCCATCCATCTCAACGCTTACGGTGCCAACATGACCCAGCCCGACATCAAGCAGAATCCGGCCCCCAAAATGCGGTACGAGATCACCGCGACGATCGATGGCGCGCCGGGTCCGTTCGACCGAATCCACGGCATCGCCGACTATCGCGTCACGAACGAGCTGTGCGTCCCGCCGACGCCGGTCATGGGCGCGCGCATCGTCCCTGAAAAACGCGCCGACATCGAATTCCGTCACGATCACGACAACATCTATCGCGCGACGGTATATCTCGATTTGCTCCAGGATGAAGATTACTTTGGCAAGGGCACCTGTCACTGGGCGCTGATGGCGGCAGGTATCGAACTCACCCATGCGACGGTAACGTTCAGCGCATCGTTGTTCCATGACGATCTCCTTGCCGGAAATGCCATCCCTCGCTACTTCGCGGAAGGTTCGTACACGAAGTCGCAGACGGTCCGAGTCGACACCGGTATTGCCGACCGCAGCCAGTTCCACGGAGCCGGCCGTTTGTTCTCGGTCACGATGAAGGCTGAGGAGCGCAAGCCATGACATTCAAGTCGACCGATTACGCCTTACTCGCACAGGACGCATATAACGACCCGGTGCTCGACAAGAGCACCATCCTGGACGGCGTCGAGTACAAGGCCATCGACACCATGAACAATCCGCGGACCGGCTTCCAGGCCACCGCGTACGAGCGCGTGGACACCGGCGAGGTCGTGATTGCTTATCGAGGCACCGAGTTCGATCGCGAACCGGTCCAGGATGGTGGTGTCGATGCCGCCATGGTGCTTACGGGCATCAACCTTCAAACCGCGGACTCCGAAGCATTTACGAAGCGCGTACTTGCGGCGGCGAAGGAAAAGTCAGAGACCTATGGCACGCCTCTGAATGTCACCGTCACCGGCCATTCGCTGGGCGGCACGCTGGCCGAGATCAACGCGTCGCGGTTCGGCCTGCACGGCGAAACGTTCAATGCTTACGGCGCGGCCGGCCTGAATCAGGGCATTCCGTCAGGTGGCTCGCAGGTCATCGACCATGTTCGCGCCGGCGACGTTGTCGCCGCAGCGAGTCCGCACTTTGGGGAAGTGCGTGTCTACGCGACCGAGAAGGACATCGACACCCTAAGCAAGGCGGGATACCGCGACGACAGCACGCTGCTGAGTCCTCGCAACCCGGTCAAGGCCATCGATTTCGATGCGCATGCCATCGACAACTTCACGCCGATCAATCCGCGCCTCGGTCACTCCATCATGGATGCGGAAAGCCAGGCTCGGTATCGCGCCCACGAAGGCATGGTCGACCGCTATCGCAACGACGTCCGCGACATCCGCATGGGCTTGTCGGCCGCGTGGGAAATTCCCAAGGCGATCGGCGAGTTCAAGGACGCCGTTGAGCACCGCGTCGTCGACGCCGTTGGCGCAGGCGTATTGGCTGTCGAACACGGCTTCGAGCACCTGAAGGAAGGTGTCCAACACGTTGGCCACGAAATCTCCCAGGGCATCCACGCTGTCGAGGAAAAAGCCCACAGCGCCTGGAACACCCTCACCCACCCCGGTTCCTGGTTCGCGCACGACAAGCCGAGCGTGCCCCTGAACGACCCGGATCACCCCGACCATCCGATGTTCAGGCAGGCGCGCAGCGCCGTTCACGAACTGGACCGTGCCCAGGGACGTCAGCCGGACGGCATCAGCGAGAACATCGCCGGCAGCATGGTGGTCAAGGCGCGGCAGGACGGGCTTGAGCGGATCGACAAGGCGGTGCTCAGCGACGACGCCTCGCGCATCTATGGCGTGCAGGGCGCGATGGAGTCGCCGCTCAAGCGCGTCGCCGAGTTGCCGACGGAGCAGGCTGCCCGCACCAGCGTGGCCGAGAGCAGCGACGCCTGGGTCGCCGCGGCACAAGCCGCGCAGGGGCGGCAGAACGCGCAGGTGGCGCAGCAACAACCGCCGTCGCGCGATCCCTCCCAACCGAGCCATGGACTTTGAGATGAGCCCATGCCAAAAACCAATCGCAACGTTACACTTCCGCCCGCAATCCAACCGTGCCAGGAAGGTAGATAGAGCATGAGTAAGACCAGGGGATATTGGGCCGCCGGCCTGTTCGTCATCGCGCTCCTCGCAGGTGAGGTGCTCTCGGGGTACCTGACCCTGCTGTTTCTCGGCCTTGGGCAGATTCCGCTGAGGTTCGCCACCTACTACGAATACGTCCGGGCACTGGGCCTGCCGCAGGTCGCGCCCTATGCGTGGAAGATCAAGACCGCAGGTGGCCTGGGCTTCGGCCTGCCGCTGATCCTGTGGTTCGTGGCGCTTTATTTCCTCATGAAGAAGAAGCAGCAAGCCATGCACGGCGACGCACGCTTCGCCCATGCGTCGGACCTGCGCAAGCAAAAGATGCTCTCCCCCGCGGACAACGGCATTCTCGTCGGCAAGTTCAAGGGAGACCTCGTCCGCCTGCCGGGGCAGCAGTTCGTCATCCTCGCCGCCCCGACCCGTTCGGGCAAGGGCGTGGGCGTGGTCATCCCCAACCTGCTCGACTACCAGGAATCCATCGTGGTCCTGGACATCAAGCAGGAAAACTTCGACCTGACCAGCGGATGGCGTAAATCCCAGGGACAGGAAATCTACCTGTTCAACCCGTTTGCGGAAGACCGTCGCACGCACCGCTGGAATCCTTTGAGTTATGTCTCAAAGGACCCCGCCTTCCGCGTGTCCGATCTGATGAGCATCGCCACGATGCTGTACCCGGACGGCTCCGATGACCAGAAGTTCTGGGTCAGTCAGGCGCGTAACGCCTTCATGGCCTTCTCGCTTTACCTCTGCGAGAAGTGGGAGTTCGACGAGAAGAACAACCTGCCCTTGATGCTGCGCAGCAAGCCCACGCTCGGCATGATCTATCGCCTGTCGTCGGGCGACGGTACCGACCTGCGGGAGCTGTACACCACTCTGTCGAAGCAGCCGTTCCTGAGTTCGAATGCCCAGTCGGCCTTCGCCAACATGCTTTCGCAGGCGGCCGAAACGTTCGCCTCGATCCTCGGTACCTTCAAGGAGCCGCTGAACGCCTGGATCAACCCGGTGCTGGACGCGGCCACCAGCGAAGACGACTTCCTGCTGACCGATGTCCGCAAGAAGAAGATGACGATCTATATCGGCATCCAGCCCAACAAGCTGTCCGAAAGCCGACTGATCGTAAACCTGTTCTTCAGCCAGCTGATCAACCTCAACACGAAGGAACTGCCACAGAACAACAAGGAGCTGAAGCATCAGTGCCTGTTGCTCATGGACGAGTTCACTTCTATCGGCAAGGTCGAAATCATCGCCTCGGCCGTTTCGTACATGGCCGGCTATAACATCCGTCTGCTACCGATCATCCAGAGCATGGCGCAGCTGGACGCGACCTACGGCAAGGACGTCTCACGCACGGTCATCACCAACCATGCCTTGCAGATCGTCTTCGCCCCGCGCGAGCAGCAGGACGCCAACGACTACTCCGACATGCTGGGCTACACCACGGTGCGTCGCGAGAACATCACCAAGAGCAAGAAGGGTGACGTCTCGACCAGCCATACCGAAGAGAAGCGCGCGCTCATGCTGCCGCAGGAACTCAAGGCGATGGGCACGGACAAGGAAGTATTCCTCTACGAAGGCATTCCGCATCCGGTCCTCTGCGAGAAGATCCGTTACTACGAAGACAAGTACTTCACCTCGCGGCTGATGGAAAAAGCCAAGGTCGAGCCACTTAACATCTGAGGTCGGCGCGAACTTCCCGCCACCACGTCATCCAGGAGTCGAGTTCCACCATGAAGACCTATGCAAACGCGTTTCTGCTCGCCGCCGCACTCATCGCCCCCGCTATCGGCGCTGCCGCGCCCGCGCCGACGATGTGCGCCAAGGGCGACAAACCGGTGTTTTCGTGCCCGCTTGCCGGAGGCGGCAAGACGGTCTCCATGTGCGCGGCGGGCGACGTTACGCACGGCAGCGGCCATTTCTACTACGCCTACGGACGCGATGCGGCAAAGCCGGAGCTCACCTATCCCGCTGCCAATGCTCCGGCCGAATTCACGCGTACTCACCTCGGCTTCGGTGGTAATACCGGCGGTTATGCGTATTCGTTCACCAACGCTGGGTTCAAATACCTCGTTTATTCGGTTTCAGGCTCGAACAACCTGCAAGAGGGCGGGTTGGTGGTACTCAAGGACGGCCAGGACAAACCGGTGAAACAGAGCGCTTGCCAGGCGGGCAAGGTCACCGACACGGATGACGATGCACTGATCGACGCGACGCTCAAGCTCAAGAGCGATCCGGCGATCGAGAAGAACGGCGTCCCGGGGCAATAAGCCGCGGACGACCTTCCCTTTTAAGTCAACCAGGAGTTACACCATGTCCGCGAAAGAAAACGCCGACTATCTGATGGACGCCGCCACGAAGGCGGGCATTAACGACCCCAGGGAACTGGCCAATTTCATGGGCCAGATGCAGGTGGAGTGCGGAGGCTACTCGAGCATGAACGAAGGCCTGGGGTACTCCGGCAGTCGCCTGCTCGAAGTCTTCCCGGGCCGCAACGGGATGAACACACTCGCCGAAGCCAACAAGGTCGCCGCGGGTGGTCAGGAAGCGATCGCCAACGAAATCTACGGCGGTGCCTGGGGCAAGAAGAACCTCGGGAACACCGAGCCGGGCGACGGCTGGAAATTCCACGGTCGCGGCTATGTGCAGCTGACCGGCCGTGCCAACTACGAAGCCGTCGGCAAGGAGCTGGGACTCGATCTGGTCAACCATCCCGAGCTGGCCGCCGATCGCGACGTCGCCGCAAAGATCGCCATCCACTACTGGAAGGATCGCGTCCAGCCCCACGGTCATCAGACCGATGTCACCGGTGCCTGCAAGGACATCAATGGCGGCCACAACGGCCTTGCCGAGCGTAAGAACGCCGCTCAGGCGTGGGAAGGCGCGCTCGACAAGGGATACAAGCCCGGCGGTCCGGATCCGATCCCGCTGGCCGGTGGCGGCGGCCACCGGATGAGCAAAGAGAAAGCCGAGCACGTCCAGACCCTCCTCAACGCCCATGGCTACACCGACACCAACGGCAAGCCACTGGTCGTGGACGGCCACGCCGGCAAGGAAACCAAGCTCGCCATCGAGCGGTTCCAGACAGACCATCATCTCAAGGCCGACGGCATCGTCGGACCGGCCACGCTGAAGGCGCTCGAACAGAACCCGCAGCATGACAAGGCGCAGCCCGCCGCAACGCCGGCAGCACCGGCACCGGCACCGGCAACACCCTCCGCAACACACTCGCCGACGGCAGCTTCGCTGCGCGAAGGCGCCACGGGCGCGTCGGTCGAAGCGTTGCAAGCCCACCTGCGCGATCAGGGCCTCTCCGGCTCGAACGGTCGCCCGCTTGCCGCCGACGGACACTTCGGCACGCAGACCAAGGAAGCGCTGCAGTCTTTCCAGCGTGCGCATGGCCTCGAGGCCGACGGCATAGCAGGCCCGAAGACCTTCCAGGCGATCGATAGCGCGCAACGCCAGGCGGGCGTACCGTCACTCGCCGACGCAAGCCATCCCGCCAACGGTATGTTCCGTCAGGCGCTCGACCGTGTGCAGGGGCTCGATGCACAGCATGGCCGCGAGCCCGGCCCGCACACCACCAACATCGCGGGCTCGCTCACGTCGGCGGCGACCGTCGCCGGGATGAGGAGCATCGATCAGGTCGTGCTCAACCAGGACGCAACCAAGGTGTACGCCATGCAGGGCGCCGAAAACTCGCCCTTCAAGCAGCATGCGGAGGTCGATGTGATGAAAGCGGCGAACACACCCCTCGCGCAAAGCAGTGCCGAGGCATTCGTTGCCAGCGACCTGGCGCGCCAGCAGCCTCAGCCTTCGCAGACGATTACGCAGAGCCAGGAAGCCGTGCAGAGCGCGCCCTCCCGGACATGACGGGGCGGCAGCGGCGAGGGACGGCTTTCAATAAGCGGATGCCGTTCACAGCAGGTCGTCCGTGCGTACCTCACAATGCACATAAATGGCACGACTGGGTTGACCAGTCGTGCCAGCTGGTCGCGCATAGCGAACAAAACCAGACGCCCCCTCCGGGGGCGTCTTCACATGTGCGGCCTAAAGCCGAGCCGAAGTCGGCCGTCAATGAGCACTGCATCACACTTAAGTAGTAAAATTCGGCAAAATCACCTAAATCGATCCAATCGCACGCCGGACAGGGGTTACGCGACTCATGGACTATCTGGAAGCAGAAAACGCGCTTCTTCGTGAGGGAATACGAGCCACCCGGCTCGGCCTCTGCATCACCGACGCATCGGGTCGGGTCGTACAGACCGCCGGTGATTTCGCTGATCGGCTGGGTATCCAAGAGAAGGACCTGCTCGGCGCGGAGCTGCGCCTTCGCATGCCGGCCACCCTCATGCTGCCCCAGGCTGCCCCCTTGCTGGACATCGACAGTGCGGAGCTGAGCACCGAAGGCCAGCTTCGCCGCGATGGCGCGATTGAGAAATTTCTTCTTTTCCAGGCACGTACCGTCACTCAGCGGGGCGAGCGCTTCCGCGTCATCAGCGTCATGGATGTCAGTCTTTTCGGCGTCAGCCGCGGGCGTCTCAGCGATCTGCAGAGCACGCTCGAGGCGATCGGTGCGGGCGTCATCATGGTCGACGCACAGGCGGTCGATCAGCCCATCGCTTTCGTCAACCGTCGCTTCGAACAGCTGACCGGCTACACAGCCGCGGAGTGCATCGGGCGCAACTGCCGCTTCCTGCAGGGTCCGGATTCGGATCCCCAGGCGATTTCGGCGCTGCGTCGTGCGATCGCACTCAAGCAGGCCACCCAGGTCGTGGTCCGCAATTACCGCAAGAATGGCGAAGCGTTCGACAACGAGCTTTACGTCTCGCCGGTGTCGGACGATCACAACGAGGTGCGCTGGCTCGTGGGAATCGTCCGCGAGCGTCGCGACCGCACTCTGGTCGGGACGGGGGCCGCATGAGCAAGGCCGCCCTCGCCATCGCCTTTGGCCCCATGCCGCTGAGCGACGCCATGTTGCTACGTGCCGGGCTCCGTCTGGCGGGCATCACGTGGCACACCGCGCCACGTGAGAAATGCGACGTGTTCTTCGCGGTAAGCCTGGGCGACCTCCCCCCCGCCGTCCGTGGCGGCCCGCGCTGTGTCATCGCGGGTCCGCGTCGCGCCTCGTCGGTTCCCGCCATCTTTCTGGATCGCTGGCCCAACATCAGCCAGATGTCCGATGTGATGTCGCTGCTACGCGCGCCCACGCGCGAGCTGCCCGCCGCCGCGAATTCGCCCCACATGACCGCGGCCCTCCCACCCAGCCCGCTCGACCGCTGGCTGGACGAAGTGGCGCGCGCGGAAACCCGCGATCGCATGATCCACGTGTCAACGGCATCGGGCCCGACCGCGCTGCTCGACCCGGCCAATCGCTGCGCCTGGCTGGCGCCGTCGGCCGTAGGTCGCCTCGCCGAAGTACTTGGCGAGGGTCAGGTGATGCTGTCCAGCGTGCCACGCGGCATTCCGCCGTCGACGGCCGTACGCTCATCGCTCGCGCACGTGTTGTGGGCGCTGGCGCTGACCGGCAACTGGCAACCCGACGCGCTGGGCATCCCCGGCGACCGCCGCCTCAAGCTGCGTCGCTGGCCGGACTTCGGTTCGCTCGAGCGACGCGACACCTTTCTTCATGTAGCGTCCCGCCTGACCCGTCAGCCGACCTCGCTGCATGCCCTGCTCACGACCTTTTCGAAAGATCGCGACGATCTCCTCGTTTTCCTCGCCGGCTGCCGACTGTGCGGATGGCTGGAGGTCACCGCCGACATCGACGACACACCACCCCCGGTCGTCGCTGCCGCACCGAGCCGCCTGTATGCGGCGGTCGGTGCGATCCGCCGCGCCCTGGGCATGAAGGAAGCGAGCCGATGAGCAAGGATTACAAGCTCGTCTTCATCGGTCCCATGGGGGCTGGCAAGACGACCGCGATTACCGCGATCAGCAGCAAGCCACCGGTCGTCACCGAGGTGCGCAATACGGACCGGGAGGCGCACGCCAAGGCGTCGACCACGGTCGCTCTGGACTACGGCGAAGTGGTGATCGAAGGCGGCGGTCTGTTGCGCCTCTATGGCGTGCCCGGACAGACCCGCTTCTCCTTCATGTGGCCCATGGTCGGCAAGGGCGCGCTGGGGGCGGTCCTGCTGGCCGACGCCGCAGCGCCCGACGCACTGGCCGCCCTCGACCCGTTCCTTGAGGCTTTCGGGCACCTGCTGCGCGATCAGCGAGCCGTGCTCGGTGTGGGTCGTGGTGACGTGCCCGGTGCCGTCCCGACGGACGACTTCATCGAACATCTCGCCTCCCGCGGTTACACCACCCCGGTTTTTTCCGTAGACGTGCGCCAGCGCGCAGACGTCCACCTGCTTCTCGACGTACTGTTCGTGCAGTTGGAAGGCCGCACGGACGGCGCTGCCCTGGAACTCGCCCCATGAACACCTCATTTGCTGCGCCGATGTCTTCGTTGTCCCGCACTCAGCGTTTCGTGCTCGAGCAGTTCCTGTCGGGGATGATCGAACGGATCAATGGGGCCGAAGGGGCGATGCTGGCCACGGCTGACGGGTTTCCATCGGCCTTCTCGGGTGCGCTGGACGAGACCATGCAGAACCGTGTCGCGGCCGTGATGAGCTCGCTTTGCGCGCTGGGTGAAGCGGCCGGCGCGCAGATCGATGCGGGCGGGCTGGAAATCATCAGCCTCCAGTTCAGCGACCGGCAGATGCAGGTCGTTTCCATCCGTGGCGAACGAAGCGACTACGTACTCGCACTCGTCGCCCGCGCGGACGTGCTCCTGGGCAGCAGCCTGTGGGCTATCCGCGAATGCGCCACCCAGATCCGCGAATCGCTCCGGCCCTGACCGGAACAACCTACGAACACAAACAAGGGGAAACACCATGGCTACTCTGCAAGAATCGCTCGCCGAACTGATGACCACCGATGGCGCCGTCTGCGCCGCGCTGGTCGACTCCAACAGCGGCATGTGCCTCGGCACCGCCGGCAACACCGGCACCTTCGACCTCGACATCGCTGCCGCCGGTAACACCGAAGTGGTCCGCGCGAAGATGAAGACGATGGCGTCGCTGGGCATCAAGGAAGCGATCGAAGACATGCTGATCACGCTGGAAAAGCAGTACCACGTGATCAATCCGGTCGCGAAGTACCCGGGCCTGTTCCTGTACGTGGTGCTCGACCGCGCCAAGTCGAACCTGGCGCTGGCGCGTCGCCGTACGGCTGACGTGTCGGCGGCTGTCGCGATCTGATCGAATCCACTCGGATCGATGAAAAAACGGCCGCCCAAGGGCGGCCGTTTTTTGTCAGCGCTGCGGACCGGAAGGTGCCGCGGGCTGATTTTGCTGCTGGGCCTGCTGCTGGGCCTGCCCTTGCTGCGACTGACCCTGCTGTTGGCCCTGTTGAGCCTGCTGGGCGGCCTGCTGATGCGGTTGCTGCCACTCCGCACTGCTCTGTGCCAGCGGCTTGGCCACCGCCTGCGCGACGTCTACCTCGGCAATTTTCTTGAACGGCGAATTCAGCTCACCCTGCACCGCATAAGCACGCTTGGCGTCATCGCTGAGCACCACATGGTCGATACGGGTAAGGCCTTGCTCGTGCGCCTTGTTTGCGAGTGAACCGGCGATGTTTCCACTCAGCGCATCCGGCACTCGTCCCTGCTGCGAATCGACCGTGTGCACGCCTTCCAGTGCCTGCTTGTACATCGTGTTGCCGGGATGCCTCGCATCCGCCAGGCCGGGGGCCGCAGGATGCTGCGCGGTCTTCAACGCATCCATCGTCTTCGAGCCGGCGATGCCATCGTCGGTCAATTGATGGTCGCGCTGGAACGACTGCAGCGCGTGCCTTGTGTTGCCACCAAAATCGCCGTCCGGATGCAACGCCTTTCCGTTCGCGCCTTTGTAACCGAGCGTCGCCAGCTGGGTCTGCAGAGCCTGTACCTCGGGCGCGTGATCGTGCTCTCGAAGCGTACCCGCACGCTGAACGTGGTCACCTGTCGCCTGTGCCGGGGTGGCATGCGCGGCAGGAGCATGCGCAGCGGGAGCCGGGGTAGCATGCGCCGCCGGCTGGCTACGCACGTTGCCGGCATGCGTGACATGCAACAGCCGCTCGTCGGCACCGTTGCGATGCACGTTCACGTCGAGCGACTTGTCGGCGTTGACGTGCGTGGAGATGTCGCGGGTGTTGAGCGTGTTCCACTGACCGTTGACCAGGGCCTGGGCATGGCCGGAGCGGTCCCATGTTACGAGGTCATGGCCTTCGGCGACAAAGCCGCGGTGGTTGTTGGTGTTGGCGTAGGAGCCGCCATTGCCCAGCGCCTGCACCATGCCACGCGCATGCCCCGGATCCGTGAACGCGTCGCGGATCGCCGCGTACTCGTGCGGCAGGTTGGGATGCGTCGGGTCGTTGCCCAGCTGTGTCGGGTTGACCGTCGGGTTGGCGACCACGTTATCCCAGGCGGGACGCAACGGATGAGTCGCACCGGTGGCGCGCATATCGTTGAAGAGCGCCGTGCCTGCAAGCGCATGATCGCGACCGTCACGCACGTAGTCGGCATAACGGTCGATGGAACGACTGACGTCATCGACGCTGTGGTGCTGGTTGTGCTGCAGCTGGTCGACCAGGCGGCCACCGTAGACTTCGCTCTGGTTGTAGAGCTTGGCGGTCATGGTGATCAGCTTGGCCTGATCCTGCTCGGACGCATGCTGGTAAAGCGAGGTCTGCTGTAGCGGTCCGATGGCCCGGGTCATCAGCCGGTCCACCTGCGCCGTATCGCGCTTGTGGACGAAGTTGACGCCGGCATCGCTGGCCATGAACGAGTCGAGATGCGACTTCACCGTGGCGTCCATCGGACGACCGTGCTGGGCCGTGATTTCGTGGCCGTTGCGTCCCAGATCGGCGATCGTCTGTGTGCGCTGTGCGGCATTGAGCGTCCAGTCCGGATGCTCGGTACGCGCCCACGTCTGGTACGCATCGGTGAGCTGGGTGGCCACTTCCGGATGCTGACCCAGATCGGTCTGCAGCGTGCCGATGGAGAAGCCGCTGTTACCGATGGGGTGCATCACGGGGTTGCCGTGGGCATCATTGCGGACATTGCCCGCGAAACTCAGCTTATAGGCGACATCGCCGCCTTCGGAACTCACACCAATGGCGAAGTACGACAACGCCCTGGCTTCGTTATCAGTCAATCCTGGCATTTTCTAACTCCTGGTTAATGGTCGGTCTTACTGGCCGTCCTTGCACGGCTTGTCGAGTGGCGCCCTGCCACCCTTCGGCACGCGATCCAGCGTGACGTATTTCGAAAACGTGCCTTCGCTTGCGGGGCCGTCCACCTGGAACCATGCCAGGCGCTTGCCTTCGGGTGCGACATAGGCGGCCACATCGCTGAAGGCCGGGCAGACAGGGTAACCTCCGCGCTCGGCGTCTTCCGCGCAGAATCGGAGGTACAGCTTGCCCTGGCGCCATTCGCCCTTGAACTTCCCCTGGTTGCCGGAAACGCGCGTGCCATCCGACCAAGTGCCCTCAGCGGCTGTCGCCGACGATGCCGTGACGCCCAGCTGGGCCGAGTGTCCGAGGTTGCAGTCGCTGCGGTAACCCCAGTCACCGGTGATGGACGTACCGGCGGCAGACGAGGCCGTTGCCGAACTGGCGGGTGTGGCTTGTTTCAGTCGCGAGGTGAGCTCGTCAGCACGGAAGCTGGTCTGCGTCGTCGTGCATTCGTTCTTGACCGCCGTGCCTGCGGGGACGCCGCACGACTGATCGCGGCCGGCGATCCACTGGCGCTCTTCAGCGCGCAGGGCCTGACGACCCGCGTCGTCCAGCGACTGGGACAGCGCCTTGTAAGCCGTGTTGAGCCGCGCGTCCTGGGCGTCATACGCCTGCGCCGCGGCATCCTGAGGTGCCGGTGCTGCGCCAGCCATCTGGCAAGACGCCAGGGCCACCGCAGCCGCCAAACCGATGTGGACGCAACGCGCCCGGGTCATATCCTTCCGCCTGCCAAGCATTGTAGCTCCTGTCGTCGGGTCACCCTGCTTCCCCGCGCGGGAGGGTAGCAGCAGATCGCAAAAAATTCGTGCATTGGGTCGCGTTGCGGAGCGGCGGTGCCTGGCGCAGGCTCCCTATGCGCCTGCCGGTTGCACTAACACCCTTCTCTGCTTGATAGCCTCGCGGAACGAGTGCGTAGTCACAGCCCAGTCGACGACATCCACTTTCCAAGGCAGGTCCGACTCGGAAAATCGATCTGCCAGTTCCGCCCTTACGTCCAGCGACAGCGGCTCCTGGGTAACGACCGCCAGATCCAGATCGGAATATGTCTTTGCTGTACGTTTTGCCCGCGAACCGAAAGCCCAGACTTCGTACTGAGGGACACAGGTGTGGAGAATCTCCCGGACGATAGCCCAGTGCTCGGGGCGGATATCGATATCGGGGATGCCTCCGCCAGTCATGCCTGGGCTTCTTGCAGTTGCCGTAGCAGGTGGGCGGCTTCTTCCAGGAAATCGGGAATACCGGAGACGACCTGTAACGCCACGTCTTCCGAATACGTATGGCTCGTACGTGCACGCATATCCCGATACTTACGCCAGGCAGGCCAGTCACTACGCAGCAAACCGCGCTCATTACCCGTACGAATCTGGTCCTGAAAACTCATGGCATCCAGTTCGACCGGGTTCGCCGAGGTCATCTCCAGGAATCGCTTGAGCATCTTGTGGCTGATTTCATACGTGAACTCGAAGCGCTGGATCAGACCATCACGGATCTGCGTATCGGTAATGTCCTGATGATAGCGAACCCAGCCTTCCCGCAGGCGAGCCACCGCCCGCTCCAACGGCGTCAGGTCCAATGCTTCGGTAGTCATTCCTGCCATCCTCCATCAGCTTACGATCACTCGCCTCATAGTGTCAGGCATCCGTCACCAGATGTCATAGGTTGACGCCTCTTCTGAAGGAACCGCGCGGCAGCGGTATCATGCACGGCCAGCGCGCCGTCACAGGCGCCCTGCCCCATCGCAACCCCTCGGAAAATCATGGCTTTACCAGACGACGACCGCTCGGCCGCCGGGCATACGCCCTTCATGCGCCAGTACCTCGGGGCGAAGGCGGAGTATCCGGACATCCTGCTGTTCTTCCGGATGGGCGACTTCTACGAGCTGTTCTACGACGACGCCCGCAAGGCGGCGCGGCTGCTCGATATCACCCTGACGCAGCGCGGCCAGTCGGCGGGCGCCCCCATTCCGATGGCCGGCGTGCCCTATCACGCGGTCGAGAATTACCTGGCGCGCCTGGTCAGGCTGGGTGAGTCCGTGGCGCTGTGCGAACAGATCGGCGATCCGGCCACCTCCAAGGGGCCCGTGAAGCGCGAGGTCGTCCGCATCGTCACCCCGGGTACCGTGACCGATGCGGCGTTGATGGAAGAGCGCCGCGACAATCTGCTGCTGTCCATCGCCGCTGGCCAGACAGGCTATGGCCTGGCATGGGTCGACCTGTCGACCGGGCGTTTTCTGCTGACCGAAGTAGGCAGCGCCGAAGGTCTTGCCGCCGAACTCGCACGCCTGCAGCCGGCCGAAACGCTGGTCGGTGAGGACGTCGCATGGCCGAAGCTGGTCTCCTCGCTGCCGGGCCTGCGCAAGCGGCAGCCGTGGCATTTCGACGGGGATGCCGCCACGCGTGAGCTCTGCCGCTTCTTCAGAACGCGCGACCTGCGTGGCTTCGGTGTCGACGGTATGCCGCTTGCCGTTGCCGCCGCGGGTTGTCTGCTTGGCTACGTCGAAGAAACCCAGAAGGCCGCCCTGCCCCATCTCACCGGCATGGCCGTGGAGAACGCGGGCGAGACGATCGCGATGGACGCCGCCACGCGCCGTAACCTGGAAATCGACACGCACCAGAGCGGCCGCGTCGAGAACACGCTGCTCGGCGTGCTCGACGAGACGGTGACGCCGATGGGTGCGCGTCTGCTGCGTCGCTGGCTCAATCGTCCGCTGCGCGATCGCACCGTCCTGCGCGGACGCCATCAGGCGATCGGTAGCCTGATCGATACGCGCCGTCATGCGACGCTGCGCGAACGCCTTCGCGGCATCGGCGACCTCGAGCGCATCCTGGCGCGCGTGGCACTGCGCTCCGCGCGTCCGCGCGATCTGTCCACCTTACGCGACGGCCTGGCTGCCGCGCCGGCATTGCGCGAAGACATCGCCGGCCTGGACAGCCCCTTGCTGCACAGTCTGGTTGAGCGTATCGGCGACCACGCGGACACCGCCGCCCTGCTCGCCCGTGCAGTGATCGCGCAACCGCCGGTGCTTCTGCGCGACGGCGGCGTGCTCGCCGAAGGCTATGACGACGAGCTCGACGAACTGCGCCAGCTGTCCACCAATGCCGACCAGTTCCTCGTCGATATGGAGGAGCGCGAAAAGGCGGCCAGCGGCATCGCCACGCTGAAGGTCGGCTACAACCGCGTACACGGCTATTACATCGAAATCTCCAAGGCGCAGTCCGAGAAGGCGCCACAGCACTACACGCGGCGGCAGACGACAAAGAACGCCGAGCGCTACATCACCGAAGAACTGAAGCAGTTCGAAGACAAGGTGCTGTCGGCAAAGGAACGGTCGCTGATGCGCGAGCGAGCCCTGTACGAACTGCTGCTCGACAAGCTCACCGAACGCCTGCCGGAACTGAAGATCGCCGCCTCGGCGATGGCTGAACTGGACGTACTGGCGGACCTCGCCGATCGTGCGGAGACGCTCGACTGGGCCGCGCCCGAACTCACCGACGTGCCCGGCATCCGCATCGACCGCGGCCGCCATCCCGTCGTGGAGAAGGTGCGCGACGAGCCTTTCGAGCCGAATGACCTCGCACTGGACAGCGATCGTCGCATGCTCGTGATCACCGGTCCGAACATGGGCGGTAAGTCGACCTACATGCGCCAGAACGCGTTGATCGTCCTGCTCGCGCACGTCGGCAGTTACGTGCCCGCGTCGGGCGCGACGATCGGACCGATCGATCGCATCTTTACCCGTATCGGCGCGGGTGACGACCTGTCGCGAGGCCAGTCGACCTTCATGGTCGAGATGAGCGAGACCGCGAACATCCTGCATAACGCGACCGAGTGCAGCCTCGTACTGATGGACGAAGTGGGTCGCGGTACCAGCACGTACGACGGCTTGTCGCTCGCGCGCGCTGCAGCGGTGCATCTTGCGGCGACGAGTTGTGCGTACACGCTGTTCGCCACGCACTACTTCGAGCTCACGGAACTGGCCGGCGATTACCGCACGATCGCCAACGTGCATCTCGACGCGGTCGAATACGGCGAGCAGCTGGTCTTCATGCACACGGTGAAAGATGGCCCGGCCAATCGAAGTTTCGGATTGCAGGTGGCCGCGCTGGCAGGTTTGCCCAAGGCCGTGATCGCGGACGCGCGTCGCTACCTGGCCGCGCTCGAGCAGGGCCACGAGGTCACGGCGGCCGTCGCGACGCCGCCTGCCGCGGCGCCGCAGATGGGGTTGTTCGCGCCTCCGTTGCCATCGCCGGTCGAGGAGGCACTGCGGGCGGTCGATCCGGATGACCTCACACCCAGGGAGGCGCTGGACCAGCTTTACAGGCTGCGGAAAATGCTGCGCTGAACCATTGAAGCACCCTATGGGATCGATCTGAACAATCGAATTCCACTGAGCGACGTCTGTTCTTATAGTGGGATCGTTCCATTTCACGGAGTCTTACGACTCTCCATCTTCGGCTCCGTGACGCCCCCCGCTCCCATCCCGAGTCAGCAGCCCGGGGTTGGAATTCGGGGGGCGGTTTTTATCTACCTGCCTTTCAGAGCGTAGCGCGTCGCCCAACCGGACTCGAACGTACCTGGCTTCTGAGGCAGGGCGCTAACGCCGGCACCGAGCGTCAGCCTGGCAGGCTTCGCCGCGCGGAGCAGGTCAGCCAGCGATGGAGCAAGCAAACCGCTTCGCTGCCATTCCGCAACGTGCTCAGCCGTGGCGGGGATACGCAACAGGTTGAACGACTTCAGGGCGCAGGTCGCCATGTCGCCATCGGACTGCCTGCATGCGTCGTGATCGATGACGACACTGGCGCCGTCCACGACAAAGCCATCGACATAAACCACATCGCCCTTGCCGACCCGGAACGACGCAAACGGATGCAACAGCTGCGTCGTGACCAGCAACCCGCTGACTTGCTTGTCGCGCAGCACGGTCTGGTATCCCCCTGCGGTCACCTGCTTCGAATAGCTTCGGGTGCCGACGTCGAAGCCGGCGCATCCGCCCGTCGTGGCATCCATGAGGGCGCAATAGGTGCCGGTATAACTACCGTTTTGATACGTGGCGCTCTGCCACACCTGGGTTTTGTAGTACTCGGTATCCTGCGTGGACACAAACGATGCCGTGCCCAACGGCGACTTCGCCGAGGCAGCCTTCCCCGACATGTCCGGCATGGGCGAACGGCGAAACTCTGCGCTGGTGCCTTTCAGGTCATAGGTGCCGGGATCCACGATAAAGAGGCCATACTCCGAGTTGCCGCTGCCGCCCGGGTATCTGTACGCAAACCCATGTAAGCCCTGCTCGATCATGCTCGACATGGAGCCCGTACGCAGTACATCGGCCGGATCATCCGTACGACGCCACTCAGTCGTAGCCGTGAGGTCGATCCAGTAATTGACCAGTTGTTCCTCCCTGAGCTTGTCGACTCCCATGGCCTGGTATTTCTTGGATACGAACAGGGATGGCACAGCGACAAACGCCTTGCCGGCATGGATCGCACGCACGAACAGCGCTTCGATACCATCGTTTCGGCGTTTCAGGTCATCCGTGCGTTTCGCCATCGCAGGATCTTCGGCCTGCTTGAACGGGTTTCGGAACCGCGAGGCACTCCCAGTGCGGCTGGGTGATGACGGGGCGGCGCCAGCCACTGCGGCTGCCACCATGGCGCAAGCCGCAGTGCGAAGCACGTCGCGCGACCCTTGCTGCTTCGAGAACGTACGAAGCACGAGAGATGCCGCCCCCATGTCGCCATCGAACTCCACTCGCACGGGAAACGGCCTGACATCGGGCACATCCATGATCGTCGAGCGAACGTAGGCGGCACTAGTGAGCGCAATGTCCATGGCGCCCTTCTTGCCGCGATACTCCTCCCGAACCATGCGCGCGTCCGGGGTCTTGGCGAGGAACGCCTTGAGACGAGCCAGAGCTTGCCGCGCGTCTTCTCCGGACGAGGTCAATGTCCACGTACCGAAGACGGAACGGGTTCCACCGACCACATCGGTTTCGTCTGTGAAGTTCGCCTCGCAGAGGCGTGTGGAATCCTCTGGGGAAAGGGGGTTGGGTAACGCGCCCGATCCACTTTGTAGCGCCGGTGCGCCGGAAATGCCTGCAGCCGCGACGGACGGCTGTGATCCGCCGGACTTTACTCGCGCAAGAATGCCGCACATCGACGCGCGCATGTCCTTTTCACTGGCCCCCATCCCGGCGGGCAGACTGGCCTTCAGTACGAGTTGCCCGTTGTCATCAGCTGAAAACTCGACAGGAAATCCTCGCGCATTGGCCTGCGCCTTGTTAATGAGAGCAAGCGTGGCAGTCGATCCGGTCAGCGTGTCCTGGCCGACTTCAAAGTCCTCGCCCGGTGCGATGGCCTTCATCTGCGCGACTGCGCCCTGCGCCGTGACGCCAGGAGCGATCGAATGTGCCTCGAAAACCTTCCCGGAAAACAGACTTCCGGAGGACTTGAACGTGGACTCACACGTGTCCGCAGCCCGAACGGCAGGACAGAGTGACAGAAAAACTAGCGCCGCCACGCCCGATAGGCACGTTGAAGCGATGGATCGAGGGGATCGCTCGCGTAGACCGTAAAACATCATGCTGTCCTTGTTCCCTGAAAATGATCCTGCCAGCCGGCATCCGCCGATTGGACACTGAAAGGGTCACGGGAACAAGCGGCGCCGATCCCAGAGGTCAGTCAAGGCTCATCGAAGTTTTTTCCGCCGCCCTATCACCCTGCCATGACCGATGGGAACGGTTTTTACAGGGTTTTCTTCAGGTCCTGGATCAGGCGCCGTGCGTGCTTGTCAGGGCGCGAGTCCGGGCGCAGCAACGCACCGCCGGTGAGGCGGCGATCCTCGCGCTGACGTTCGCGTTCGGCAACGCTTTCGTCGGTTTCCGTATAGAGCTTGCGCGCCTCTGGTGCGGGTCCGCGTTTGCCCGACAACGCGGCGACGATGCAGGTCAGGCGTTCTTCCCCGCGGGTGATCTTGAACGTGTCGCCGACGGCCACTAGCTTGGCGGGCTTGCAGGTGCCCTCGTTGAGCTCAACCTTCCCGCCTTCAATCGCCTGCTTGGCCAGGCTGCGCGTCTTGAAAAAACGCGCGGCCCACAGCCACACATCGGCACGCACACCTGCGGAACTGGTCTGATCGGTCATGCGAAGAGTGTGCGGACGCCCCGCCCGAAATCCAAGCGGTCAGCCGGCGGGGAGAAACAGGTTGCCCAGCGGAATGGTCACGAGTGACAGCAGAATGCCTGCGCCCAGGACGGTATTCGCCAGACGCGGCTCCAGTCCGTGCTGGTCGGCGAGAATCGCCGCCGAAATCATCGGAGCCATGGCTGCCTGCAGCACGCCCACGGTGAGTATCAGACCGCTTACGCCGACGGCGAGGCCGATACCCAGGACGATTAACGGCGCCAGCAGCAGCTTCCAGCCGAGGCTGGCGGCGAGAGGCCCGGCCTCCTCCCTTCGCAGGTGCAGCTTGAACTGCAGGCCGACGGAGAAAAGCGCCAGCGGCGTCAGGGTCTGACCGACTTGCAGAAGAACCTTCTCGATCGCCGACGGCCAGCCCCCAGACACGCTCACGACGATACCCACGAGCAAGGCCAGAAAGGCCGGAAAAGTCAGTACCCGCCGGACGATGGTCGGAACACTCGCACCCTTGCCGGAGTAGATCGACGCGACCACGATGCCGCCCGCCGCCAGCAAGGGGAAGCAGCCCAACTGATCGGCGATGACCGCGATCGACAGACCCGGCTTACCGTGCAGGGCTTCCATCAACGGATAGCCCATGAACGAGGTGTTGCCCAGGCCGCTCACCAGCGTGAGGCAGCCGATGCGCTGCGCCGACCAGCCCAGGACCCGGCCAAGCAGCGCGAAAAGCGCCCATGCACCGAAGAAGGTGACGTACATCCCGACCACCGGGAACCACAGGTGCGCATCGACCGTCACATGCGGCACCAGCGCGAGAACCAGCGCTGGCAGCGCGACGTTCAGCACCCACCAGTTGATACCGGGAACCATCCCCTCGGGCAGGCTGGCGTAACGCCGGCAAAGGATGCCGAGCGCCAGACAGACGAAGAGGATGAGCAAGGCTGACATGGGGCGAACGATAGCAGCCCACCCCGTCAGATGTAGGAGCGCCTCGCGCGCGACACGTCTCACCATCGGCACGTGGTCGCCAGGTGTGTCGCGCGCAGGCGCGCTCCTACATTTTTCGGCGCGTTTAGCCCAGCAGCACCCGGTTCATCCGCTGCACGAAGGCGGCGGGGTCGGACAGCTGCGCACCGGCGGTGATCTCGGCCTGCTCGAGCAGCAACCCGGCGAGATCGGCCGCCCTGGTGTCATCGGCTTCCGCGGCGAGACGCTTCACCAGCGGATGCTCGGGGTTGAGCTCGAGCACCGGCTTGGATTCCGGTACGTCCTGCCCTGCTTCGCGAAGCAGACGAGCCAGATGCGGGGCGAGGTCGAAGTCGGCGAGCGCGAGGCACGACGGCGAATCGGTAAGACGAGCGGACACACGCACATCACCGACGCGGTCGCCGAGCAGCGCCCTGGCGCGATCGATCAGCGGCGCGGCGGCTTCGCTGGCGGCTTCCTGCTTGGCCTTGTCGGCTTCGTCCAGCGGGAACTCGCCCTTGGCCACGTTACGCAGGCGCTTGCCGTCGTACTCGGTGAGGTAGCCGAGCATCCATTCGTCGACGCGGTCGAACATCAGCAGGACTTCGATGTCCTTCGACTTCAGCGCTTCCAGCTGCGGGCTGCCGGCGGCGGCCGCGTAGCTATCGGCAGTGACGTACCAGATGGTGTCCTGACCGACAGCGGCACGGTTGATGTACTCATCGAACGACACCGTCTTGGCCGAGCCCTCGCCCTTGGTGGACGCAAAGCGCAGCAGCTTGGCGATGCGGTCGCGGTTGGCGGTGTCTTCGACGATGCCTTCCTTGAGCGTGTTGCCGAAGCCGGCGAGGAACGTGGCGAACTTCTCCGGCTCGTCGCGCGAGATCTTTTCGAGCAGGTCGAGTACGCGCTTGGTGCAGGCCGCCTTGATGCGCTCCAGCTGACGGTTCTGCTGCAGGATCTCGCGGCTGACGTTCAGTGGCAGATCGTCGGCGTCGACCACGCCGCGCACGAAGCGCAGGTAGTTGGGCAGGAGTTCTTTCGCGGCGTCCATGATGAAGACGCGCTTGATGTACAGCTTGAGGCCTTTGGGCTCTTCGCGGCTGCCACCGCCCATCAGGTCGAACGGCGGCTGTTCCGGCACGTACAGCAGCGTGGTGAAGCTCTGGCTGCCCTCGACGCGGTTATGCGTCCAGGCCAGCGCGTCGTTGAAGTCGTGGCCCAGCGCCTTGTAGAAGTTCTGGTATTCCTCGTCCGTGATCTCGCTCTTCGAACGCGACCACAGCGCGGACGCCGAGTTGATCGTGGTCCACTCGGTCGGATCCGGCTTGCCGTCCCTCTCGACGGGCATCTTGATCGGGAACGCCACGTGGTCGGAATACTTGGTGACCAGCGAGCGCAGCTGCCAGGCCTTCAGGAATTCGTCTTCGTCGGCCTTGAGGTGCAGCACGACGGTGGTGCCGCGCTCGGTGACGTTGGTGTCCTCGAGCACGTACTCGCCCTTGCCGTCACTCTCCCAGCGCACGCCTTCCACGTCCGGGGCGCCGGCACGGCGGGTGATCACGGTGACCTTGTCGGCGACGACGAAGGCGGAGTAGAAGCCCACACCGAACTGGCCGATCAGACGCGCGTCGGCCTTCTGCTCGCCGGACATGGCTTCGAGGTAGCGACGGGTGCCGGAGCTGGCGATGGTGCCGATATTGGCGACCACTTCGTCCTTGCTCATGCCGACGCCGTTGTCGCGGATGCTGATCGTCCGCGCATCCGGATCCCAGGTGATCTGGATGCGCAGGTCGGCATCGTCGGCGGTCAGCTCGGGATGCGACACCGCCTCGAAACGCAGCTTGTCGCAGGCGTCCGAGGCGTTGGAGATCAGCTCGCGCAGGAAGATTTCCTTGTGCGAGTAAAGGGAGTGGGTGACCAGATGCAGGACCTGGGCGACCTCGGCTTCGAACTTACGGGTTTCCTGGCTCACGATGCCGTTCCTTCATGGGATGGACTGGCAGCGGATTATGGGGGCGGCTCCGTGAGGAAAAAAGGTTAGGCCGCCTTCTGAAGCGCCGCGATCCGCTCCTCGATCGGCGGGTGGCTCATGAACAGCCGCTTGAAGCCCGAGGCCAGGTGGCCGGAGATGCCGAAGGCCTGGATCGTCTGCGGCAGGGAGGTATCGCCATGGTTGCCCGACAGGCGCTGCAAGGCCGAAACCATCGACGCGCGCCCCGCCAGGCTGGCGCCAGCGGCGTCGGCGCGGAATTCGCGCCAGCGGGAGAACCACATGACGATCATCGAGGCGAACAGGCCGAAGACGATCTGCAGCACCATGACCACGACGAAATACCCGATGCCGCCCTCCCCGTCGCGCTCGCGGCCGCCGCTCATCCAGCTGTCGACCACGCGGCCGACGATCCGGGCCAGCACGATCACGAGCGTATTCAGGACGCCCTGGATCAGGGTGAGGGTAACCATGTCACCGTTGGCGACGTGCCCGATCTCGTGGCCGAGCACGGCGGAGACCTGCTCGCGGTCCATCTGCTGGAGCAGACCGCTGCTGACCGCCACCAGGGCGTTGTTGCGGCTCATGCCCGTGGCGAAGGCGTTCATCTCCGGGGCGTCGTAGACCGCCACCTCCGGCATGCCGATACCGGCTTTCTCGGCGTGACGGCGGACGGTCTCGACGAGCCAGCGCTCGGTCTCGTTGGCTGGCTGCGTGATCACCCTGGCACCGGTGCTCATCTTCGCCGTCCACTTGGAGATGGCCAGCGAAATGAAGGCGCCGCCCATGCCGAAGACGGAGGCGAAGACGATCAGGCCGCCGATACCCATGCCGCGCTGCGCGGCCAACTGGTCGATACCCAGCACATGGGTCACGCACATCAGCAGAAGGATGACGGCGAGGTTGGTGGCAACGAAAAGAGCGATGCGTTTGAACATGGGTTTCTCTCTTATGACGGCTGGCTGTATGGCGCCGCCCTGGCGAAGTTTTCGGGGCAGACGCTGAACGATTCAATGCCCGCGTGCGCCGCGTTCAGCCGGGCCGCGCCCCGACGCGGGTCCGTCGGCGGCGTCATCGCCTACACTGAGTCATCCGCGTCCCGCACGCCTTGAGAAACTGCTCAACTTTTCGTGTCATCGAACCCTCCACGCTACCGGGGACGCTTCGCTCCCTCTCCCACCGGCGCCCTGCATTTCGGCTCGCTGGTGGCAGCCGTGGGTAGCTGGCTGATGGCGCGGCGCGCGGGTGGTGACTGGCTGGTGCGCTTGGAGGACATCGATCCGCCACGCGAGGTTCCCGGATCGGCCAGGTCGATCCTCGCCACGCTGGAGGCGTTCGGCCTGATCGCCGACGAAGCCCCGGCGTACCAGTCGCGCCGGAACGACTTCTATGAGTCCGCCTTCGCACGCCTGCAGGCGGCCGATCGGGTCTTCCCCTGCTGGTGCAGCCGTGCCGACCTGGCCACCCACGGAGGCATTCATCGGGACGGACGTTGCATCGCGCCACCGGACCGGGCGCGCCCGCCCGCATGGCGCCTGCGCACGCCCGACCGGACCGTCACGTGGCACGACGAACTCCAGGGACCTCAGCGCGAAAACCTCCGGGAAACGGCGGGCGACTTCGTGGTCCGCCGTGTGGAGGGGCTCTGGTCATATCAGCTGGCCTGCGTCGTGGACGACGGCGACCAGGGCATCACCCAGGTCGTGCGTGGCGCCGATCTGCTCGACTCGACGGCCCGGCAGATTCATCTCCAGGGCCTGCTGGGCCTGCCCACACCGGCTTATCTGCATTTGCCCCTGGTGCTCGACGCGGAAGGCCGCAAACTGTCGAAGTCGGCTGCGTCCCTTCCGGTCGATGCCGGAGATCCGTTGCCCGCCCTCCGCAGCGCCCTGGCGTGGCTGGGCGTGGACATCCGCTCCGCAGCGACCCGTCCGGAGCGGATCCTGCGCGATGCGCTCGATGGATTTTCGCCTGCGTCGCTTCGCCGCAGTAGTCTTACCCCCGCCCCGACGCTATAAAAGTCGTTTGCCCGCAAAACGGGCCACCATCGAAACAGGTCAGAAATGAAGCAAGGGATCACGCAACGCACGGCCCTGGTCACCGGAGGCACCGGCGGCATCGGTACGGCGCTCGTGCGCTACCTTGCCCGCCAGGGTCATCGCGTGGCGACCAATTACCGCGACGAAGCCCGTGCCGCCGCCTGGCGCGAGGACATGATCCGCGACGGCATCGACGTGGTCATGGTGCCCGGGGACGTCTCCGAGCCGCACACCGCCGAAGCCATGGTCCGCGAGGTCGAGGCGCTGGCCGGTCCGGTCGAGATCCTGATCAACAATGCCGGCATTACCCGCGACACCACCTTCCACAAGATGGACTACCAGCAGTGGACCGAGGTGGTGAACACCAACCTCAATGCCTGCTTCAACGTCACCCGCCCGGTGATCGAAGGCATGCGCTCGCGTCAGTGGGGCCGTATCGTGCAGATCAGCTCGATCAACGGCCAGAAAGGCCAGTACGGCCAGGCCAACTACGCCGCGGCCAAGGCCGGCATGCACGGTTTCACCATCTCGCTGGCTCAGGAAAACGCGCGCTTCGGCATCACGGTCAACACGGTGTCGCCGGGCTACGTGGGCACCGACATGGTCATGGCCGTGCCGGAAGACATCCGCGCCAAGATCGTTGCGCAGATCCCCGTAGGACGGCTGGGCCGTCCCGAGGAGATCGCCCATGCCGTGGCGTTTCTCACCTCGGAAGAATCCGGCTGGATCACCGGATCCAATCTCGCGATCAACGGCGGCCACTACATGGGTTGGTAAGGCCTAGAGCCTGAGGTCGTCCAGCGAGTTCGGCTCACCGATCGTGCGGTGATTGTGGTGAGCGCGAAACTTCGCCATCACCATGTACGCCACGCGCCGCGCACGCATCACCGAACCGAGTGGGCGATGTGCGGCCACGCCGTGCCACGGACTGAAGGACAGGCCATCGTCGATCGCCTGCTGGCGCACTTCGTTCCATGCCTCCTGCGGCTGAAGCACGATGCGCGCCACGTCGATGTACGGGCTCTTTTCTTCCGACCAGGCCACCGAGGCGTCCTCGATCGGCATGCTCTCGGCATCGGTACAGAACTGGACGCGCAGATCCCACTCACCGCCTTCGCGGGCGAAGTGCTCGACCATCGCGTCACGCAGGCCGTTGGGCTTGCCGTTGACGTTGAGCTCCGCACCCGTGAGCGCGGTCAGGTTCGGTGAGTGCGGCGCGACCGACACCTTCACCACGTAGTCGCCGAAACGAATCGGCGCCTGGCTGTAGTAGGTGTCGCCCAGCGGGTGGGTTTCCGGCTGACCGCCCAGGGCAAGCAGCGTGGAACTCTTGCCGCCAAAGGCCTCGATCACGCGCTCGGTACCGCGCAACACGGCTGACAAGGCTTTTTTCGCGCCCTCGGCACGATCGGTCGTGGCAGCCACGAGCTTCAGCGTGCCGGCGAACTTCTTCGCGTTTGGCGCGGAGAACGCCGGGCCATTGACCATGACGAAGTCCTGCGTGGCGTCGCCGACACTGCCGGGAAGACGTTCGCCTTCGACACCCAGGATCTTGATCGCCATGCCGCGGGGCGTCGAAACGCTGTCGTCGAGGATGTCGCCCGGCACCGTGGAAAGGCGCATGACCAGCGGATACCGTCCGGGCTTCGAAAAAATGCCCTGCGCCAGTTCCACGGGGAGATCGTCCGGGACGATCAGCTCACCGGTGAGCAACCCATGGCTTTTCGCGTGCACCGAGCGGAAAGCGTGCTTCTTGTGCTCCAGCGTGGTCTGGTTGATCTTCGTCAGTGTCTCGACGAGCTGCTCCGCGGTCTCCGGCTCATCCGCCTCGATGTGCTCGAGCGATTCGTCGAAAAGGATCGGCGGCGGGGTCAACGAGAGGGGCATAGGGCGGCTTCCGGTCAGGTGGCGTCGGTGGATCGTGCCGCCGCCGCTGTGAACGTCCGGTCGGCACGAGGCACGCCACGTGAAGGCGCATCGCCGCCGCTACATCAGCTTGTAGCTGAAGGTGAGGTTCCACCGGGTCTTGCGGTCGTCGCTTTCCGGGGGACGGTCGCCCGTCGGCCTGGCCAGAGCGAAATCCAGGGAGTAGTGCTTGTTGTCCGACACGCGCACGCCAACGGCCGCCGAATCCAGCTTGTCGATCAGCGGACGTGAGCCATTGAGGTAGACGCGAGCGGTCTGGTAGACCAGATAAGGCACCACGGACTTGATCCACTTCGTACCGGAGACAAAGCCGCGATTGACCTCGGCCGACGCCGCCCAGCCGCTGTCCCCCGCGGCATCGCCCGGGTCGTAGGCATAGGCGTAACTCGGGCCGCCGAAGTTGATCTGCTCGGTCGAGGGCAAGGCGTTGTCGCTGTACTGGCCGGTCCCGCGAACCACGGTACCGAACTTGTGTTTCCACTGCTCCGACCAGGCGAAGTTCATGGTGTAGTGGGTGAAGCTGACGTCGGGGGTGGATATCGCCAGCGGTCCGTTGTTGCTTACCGCACGCGAGTACGCACCCATGCCGGCGAAGCCATGCGCCGCCGCAATGCTGAACTGCCCGGTGCGCTGCGTGCCTGCCTGAAGCCATGCCAGTTCCGCGTTGAGTACCCGGATGCTGGACTGCAGCGCCACCATCGCACCATTGTCCGTGTTGCGATAACGATCGTCCTGTCTGGACGCATAAATGCCCATCGTGAGGCTCAGCCGCCGGGTATTGGTCAGCACGATGGGGTAGACGGTGGAGAGCGCCAGACGATCCTGCGTCAGCCGGTGATCGAGATACGCCGGCAACTGGTTATCGGTGTCGGGGGAGCCCCAATAGCGGGTCGCATCGATCTTGCCCTGCCAGCCTTCCGAGCCGAACGGCTCCATATAACCGAGCGAATAGAGTCGCTGCCCTCCCCCGTTCGGGAACAGCGTGGACAGGCTGAGCTGCTCACCGAGCGGTGTCGCTCCGTTTTCCAGCAGGGTGAAGACACCCTGCGCGCCAGGATGGTTGAAGTCCATACCGTAGTTGACGTCGTAGCGCTGGCGTTTGGCGACGAGCTCGAGCTTCGTCGCGCCATCCGTCGTCGTCGGCGGGGGGACGTTGGCACCGACCGTGAGCCCGGGCAGTTGCCCGAGCAACTGGGTATAGCGCTCGAAGGTCTCCTGCCGCAGCGGACGCTCGCCGACGACGTGCGATGCGATGGCGCGGACGCGTGAATCCATGTTGCCGGTGTCGCCGGTCACGCTGACCTCGGAGACGTAGCCTTCGACCACCGCGATGTGCACGACGCCGCCGGCGAAGCTCTGGTCCGGCACGAAGGCGAACGACAACGCGTAGCCGGCCTGCTTGTACATCGCCGTGACACGGTCGGCCGCGGCGATCAGTTCGCGCACCGAGGTGTCCTTGCCACGCATGGGTGCGAATTCCGCCGCGACTTTCGCGAACGGAATGGACCTGACACCGGTCACGTCGAAACGCGTCGGTGTCAGGTGGCTGGCGAGCAGAGCTTCCATAGCCTGCGTGGGCGCTTCCACGTTGACCTTCACGGGCGCCTGCTTCGGCGCTTCCGTTCGGGGAAGGGTCTGCAACGGATTGGCAGGGGCGCGGACCTGCCCTTGCGCGGAACACACGACGGTCATGCCAAGAAGGCACCCGAACCATCGATTCATGGACTTTCCCCTGATTTTTTTCCATGTTGCTACGACAACGGGCGGCGCGTGTGCGCCGCCCGTTTTTCCCACGCTTTCAGTTTTCAGCGGTTGCCACCACCCAGCAGGCCTCTGAGGCCGAGCTTCGGGTTGTCGTTGTTGTTCTGCAACGCACCGCCGGTGAGGCCACCGACCAGACCGCCGACCGAGCTGCCCACGGTATTGGTCACACCGGCCAGCGCATTGCCGAGGCCTGCCGAACCCGTCGAGCCGCCACCTGCGGTGGCACCCACGCCAGTGGCGGCGGCCACGGTGTTGACGACCGTGCTGACGCCGCTTGTCACGCCTGACAATGCGCCGCCGCCAGAGACCGCCGCCGTGGCGCCGTTGCCGACGGTGGTGACCGTATTGCCCAGACCCGTGGTAACGGGCGCCAGCGGAGCGAGCGCGCCGGTGCCGAGACCGGAGACCGTGGCGCCCACGCCGGATACGCCACTGGTCACACCCGCGAGCGTCGTGCCGACCGTGTCGCCTGCGCCAGTGCCCGCCTTGCCCAGGCCGTTGGAAAGCCCGCTGCCGATCGGAGCCAGCGCCGCTCCCACGTTCTGTACCGCCGTTCCCGCTGTCGTGGTGAGGCCACCGGCCGCGCCCGGTGCCTGCACCGCGGCGATACTGGCGCCCAGGGCACTGACGCCCGTGCTCGTGCCACTGACAAGATTGCCGCCGCCCGTACCGACCGCCGCGACCAGGTTGCCCGAGTTGATCGGCGACGCGCTGTCACCCAAAGCCATCGCAACCGGCGTGACGACATTGCTGAGCGTTTGCGTCAGCCCATTGGCCGAGTTGGAATTGAGCGCGCCACCCAGCGACGAACCGAGCTGCTCGACGCCCGTGCCGACCATCGAGACCGCCGTGCCGACCGCCGCCGTGATCGGGGTGATCGGCGTGCCCGCGCCCACCGTGCTGACACCGCCACCCAGATCGTTCACCGCGCCGCCCACCTGGGTCACGACGTTGCCCAGCGTATCCGTGGTGGTACCGACCGGATCCGAGGTATTGCCGATCTGACCGAGACCGCTGGTCACGCCGTTGCCCAAAGTGGTAACCGCTCCACCAAGGCCATCGACAGCGTTACCCAGACCGTCCGTGAGGCCCGTGGTGCCACCCAGGACGCTCACGCCGGGAATGGTCGAACCGACGTCCGACACCGTGTTGCCGATGGCGGCAATGATGCCGCCAAGCCCCGACGCCGCGGTGCCCGCGGTGGTGCGAACGACCGGAGGAGGAACCGTACCGCCGCCACCGGTTCCGCCGCCGGTGCCACCGCCGGTACCGCCACCATCGCCGCCGCCGGTGCCGCCGGTGCCGCCGGTGCCACCCGCTCCGCCGCCGCCCGCTCCACCACCGCCGGTACCCCCGGTGCCTGCGCCACCCGTACCGCCGCCGTTGTCGCCGGTGCCGCCGGTACCTCCCGTGCCGCCACCGTTATCGCCGCCACCGCCGGTTCCACCTTGCCCGCTCGGATTGACACTGGTACCCGACCCGCCGCCGGAACGCGTCGAACCATGACCGCTGCATGCCGTCATCGACACCGCGCCTGCAAGCAGGCAGCTGACGAAGAAAGTACGGGTGAGAACCTTGCTGAATTTGTGCTCGCTCATGATTCACTCCTCGAGCGCACGGCGCTCTGGGTAGTGCCCCCTGCCATGTGGGAGCTGAACATCGAATGTGACCCACGTCACAGCCGGTGAATTCATGAGACTCGCAGGCCCGGTGCCGAAATACGCAAAATTGGCGGATAAATGGGCATCTTCGACGCGATTTCGGCCAAATGTCGACGGGTGCCAAAGCCACGACGCGCTGGATCGAGCGAAACGCTAAATTCGTGTAAGCGGCGTTTTTTCCGTCGGAAAATCGGCTGGCGGATGGGGGAAGCGACGTGTTCTTCGTCGGGCTCGGCTTCGCCGTCGCAATTCACCGGGCCACAAAAAAACGCCCCGGCAAGCCAGGGCGTTTCCGTGAAACCGAAGCCGGTCTTTGAGCCGCTTTTAGTGCACGGTGAAAAGCTTATCGAAGCCAGCGATGCGCAGCGTATTACGCAGGTCGGCACCGGCGTTGACGATGCGGATCTCGGCGCGGTCGCCGCCGGCGTGCTCGCGCAGAAGCATCAGCATGCCCAGCGCGGAGCTGTCCATGCTGGTGACCTGCTCGAGGTCCAGCACGTAGCTGCGGGCCGCTGCCACGTCGCCCAGGCAGGCATCGTGGAAGGCACGATGGATGGAGAAGTCGAAGCGCTCGCCCAGGTGCAGGGTCAGGCAGCCGTGATCGGTATCGTTGTGGACGTTGATGGCCATGGTGTCTTCCCTCAGAACAGGTCGATGTCGCCGGCAGCCATCGACTGCTGGAGGGCGGGGCCGCGGGCACGCAGGCGGGCGCGTTCACGCTGTTCGGCCAGTCGCGAGCGGACGCGCTGGGCGCGGGCGCCGAGCTCGGACGGATCGGACGGCGCGCAGGCGAGTTCTTCGATGTCACGCGTGCAGTCGGCGGTGATTTCCTGCAGCTCGACAAGACGCGAGCGCGTCTGGTGCAGCAGCTGGCTGAGGATATCCTCGAACTGCAGCGAGCGGATGGTGGTCGAGACGTCCGTGCCGAGGCCGCGGTTGATCATGGCCGCCTCGTCCGCCGCGGCGCTGGTGCGCTGGTTGGACTCGGTGATGGTCGACATCATCTGGTCGATGTCGCCCTTGGCGGACAGCGCCACGTTCATGTCCTGCGAGGCCATGTGGCCGACCAGCTCGCGCAGCTGTTCCATCGCGGTGCGCGAACGCTCCACGTGGGTACCGATCTTTTCGTTGAACTGGTTGCTGTGCTGGGCGAGGTTGCGGATCTCGCCGGCCACCACCGCGAAGCCGCGGCCGGACTCACCGGCACGTGCCGCTTCGATGGCCGCGTTCAGCGCCAGCAGGTTGGTCTCTTCGGCGATCGTGTTGACGTTCTTCAGTAGCGCGAACACGGCGTCCATTTCCTTCGCCATGCCGTCGATGCGGTAGACGATGCGCAGGCTCTCGCGCGACAGCTGGACGATCAGGCCGACGAAATGCTCGAGCAGTCCGGCGGTGCGATCGGCGAAGTCCTGCACCGAGATGCCCTGGCCGCCGCTTTCGATGATCTGGCTGAGCAGCTTCTGCTGCTTGCCGGTCTTGTGCGACAGGCCGTTGAAGCCGCCGCCCAGTTCGGCGACCGCGTCGCGGACCAGGTCGAGTGCCTGATGGAGTTCGCGGCTGGCGTGACCGAGCTCGTCGACGATGGCGCTGCGAACGTCTTCCATCGCTTCGCGCACGGACGCTTCGTCGTTGGATGCCGTCGAGCTGAGCACGACCTCGACGTCGGGCAGCGGTGCGGGCACGAGGCTGATCGCGATCCAGGTGGCCGTCAGCAGCGCCACGACGACCGGGGCGACCCAGGCGGCGTGGAACACCAGGACGGTGACCAGGGCGATGGCACTGGCGATGAAGCCGATGCTGCGTTCGTTCTTGGGATTGACCATGATGACGTCTCGTTCTTCAGGTGCCGACGCGCGCGGCGGCGGAAACGGGGGTTTGGGCGAGCGCGAGCAAGCGCGCGGCGATGGCGTCCAGCGGCAGCATCTCGCTGGCGGCACCGGCTTTCCAGGCGGCACCCGGCATGCCCCAGACGACCGAACTGGCTTCGTCCTGGACCAGCGTGGGTGCGCCGATTTCTTTGAGTTCACCGAGGCCGCGTGCACCGTCATCGCCCATGCCGGTCAGCAGCACGCCGATGGTGGCGGCGCCGACGCTGGCGGCCATGGAGCGGAACAGCACGTCGACCGCCGGCTTGTGGCGATTGACCGGGGGGCCGTCGTGCAGACGACACACGTGCCTGGCTCCGTCCCACATCACGAGGAGGTGCTGGCTGCCCGGCGCGATGTACGCGTGGCCAGGCTGGATCGGCTGCCCGTCGCGGGCCTCGCACACGCGCATCGCCGAGCAGGTATCCATGCGCGCGGCGAACGGACCGCTGAACGCTGCCGGGATGTGCTGGGTAATGACGATGGGTGGTGCGGTCGGCGGCATGGCCGCGAGCACCACACGAATGGCTTCGGTACCGCCGGTGGAGGCACCGATGGCGATGATGCGCGTGCCGCCACGGCTGCCGGCGGTCTGTGCGCGCGGCAGCACCGCGTCGGCGGAAAGGCGCGGCGGCACTTCGAGGCGAGCGGCGTCGTGACGCGGTTCGTGGCGCGGATGATCCAGCTGCATCACCTCGGAGCGCTCGCGCGGCTTGGCGCCGGCGGCAAGACGAACCTTGGCGCAGATCTCCGGCGCGTGCTCCATGAAGGTGTTGGCGAGGTCCGCCGACGGCTTGGTGAAGAAGTCGATGGCACCGAGTTCGAGCGCGCGCAGCGTGACGTCCGCGCCCTTCTCGGTCAGCGTCGACACCATCACCACCGGCATCGGACGCAGGCGCATCAGGTTTTCGAGGAAGGTCAGGCCATCCATGCGCGGCATCTCGACGTCGAGCGTGAGCACGTCGGGATTGAGCTGCTTGATCTTCTCACGCGCGATCAGCGGGTCCGCGGCGGTACCGACCACCTCGATGCCCGGATCGGACTCGAGCATGGTCGACAGCACCTTACGCACCAGGGCCGAATCGTCGACGATGAGAACGCGTACTTTCTGCATGGGCTCTGGCAACTCGGGTGGCGTAACGTCCCTGTCGGTGGACCGACCGGCACTGAATGTCTTGAGGAAAGCTTTCCGCGCGGCGCGTCAGAAAAGCTCCACCTCTCCCTTTATCGGATCGTCAGCCAATCGCTTGAGGTATCGTTTCTCGCGATCGGCAAGATTGTTGTCGTGTGCGGCACGCAGCTGGCGCACACGCACCTTGCCGCTGACCGGGAAGAACTGCACCTGACGCGGGTAGATGTCGCCGACGTCGGCCGCGCAGAGGCGCAGCTTCTCGGTGGCGATATAGCGCTGCACGAAGGCGATATTGCGCTGACCGATATCGGTCATGGTCGCCAGCACACGCCCGCCGCCGAAGATCTTCACTTCGAGATCGTCACGACGGCCGCCGGCTTTCAGGATCGAGTTGATCAGCTGCTCCATCGCGTCGTTGCCGTAACGCGCGGCACGACCGACGGTGGAACTCCAGCTGTCACGCTCGCCCGCGGGCTCGGGCAGCATGAAATGGTTCATGCCGCCGATGCGCTGTTTCGTGTCGCGCACGCAGGCCGACACGCACGACCCCAGTACGGTGGAGATCATTTCTTCCTGCGTGCTGACGTAGTATTCGCCAGGCAGAATCTTGACCGTCACCACTTCCTGCGCGGGATCCCAGAACCGGCGGACGTGTTCGAACCCCGGCAGCACACTCTTTGGATCGAAGCCGACGAACGTGCGTGGCAGGGTCGCGAACGCGTCTGTCATGTGCGTTTCCGATAAACGGTTCGACCGATGAGGTCGAAGTCTTCGGACAGTCCGTACATGGATTCCGAGTGACCGAGGAAAAGGTAGCCGCGGCTTTCCAGCATGCCGGCATAACGGGAGAACAGGCGCTGCTTGGTCGGCTTATCGAAATAGATGACGACGTTGCGGCAGAAAATGGCGTCGAACTTGCCCTGCATGGGCCAGTCGTGAAGCAGGTTGAGCGGCTGGATGGTGACGAGCTCGCGCAGGCGCGGGTGCACCTGGGCGAAACCGTCGAACGAACCCTCGCCGCGCAGGAACCAGCGCTTGCGACGCGCTTCGCTCACGCCCGTCAGGCGGTCGACCGGGTAGACGCCCTTGCGTCCGAATTCCAGCGCCTGCGGTGACAGGTCGGTCGCGAGAATCTTCGCGTCGATGTTGACGCCCATCCGCTCCATGGCCTCGGCCAGCACCATGGCGATGGCGTACGGTTCTTCGCCCGTGGAGCAACCGGCCGACCAGATGCGCAGGCGTCCACCGTTGCGCTTTTCTTCAAGCCAGCGTGGCAGGAGCTCGTCCACGAGCAGGTCGTAATGGTGCATCTCACGGAAGAACGAGGTGACGTTGGTGCTGATGCAGCTGGCCAGTTCACCCAGTTCGCCGTCCGGATCGCGACGAAGCAGATCGCAGTACGCCGAGAAACCGTCGAGGCGAAGCGTGCGCAGCCGGCGGAGCAGACGCCCCTGGACCAGCTGGCGCTTATGCTCACCGAGCGAGATACCGCAATGCTGAAGCACGAAGTCGCGGAGGAAGGCGAAGTCCGCGTCGCCCAGGCTCGGGCCCGCTGCGCTCGCCGGTACGACGCTGTCGCCGTTGTTGACGAGCGCGTTCATCGATCAGAACTCCTTCCACACGCCGGAGTCGGCCGACTCGGCGGGACGCGACGGTCGCGCGGGGGCGGCCGGCGTGCTGCGCACCGCGGCGAACACCGTTTCCATCTCTTCCTGCGTGGCGTCCTTGCGCGGCGCCCTGGCGGCCGGCGCGGAAGCCACGGTACCGGTGACCTGGAAGAACGACACCTGACGGCTGAGCTCGGTCGCCTGCTCGTGCATGGCGCGGGCGGCAGCGGCGGATTCTTCCACCAGCGCGGCGTTCTGCTGGGTCATTTCGTCCATCTGCAGCACGGCGTGGTTGACCTGGTCGATACCGGCCGACTGCTCGGAGCTGGCGGCGGCGATCTCGGCGACGATGTCGGTCACCTTCTTCACGCTCTCGACGATCTCGGCGAGCGCCTTGCCCGACTGGTCGACCAGCTCGGAACCGGCCTTGACCTTGCTCGCGCTGTCGTTGATGAGGCCCTTGATCTCCTTGGCCGCGCCCGCCGAACGCTGGGCGAGGTTACGCACTTCCGTAGCGACCACGGCGAAGCCGCGACCCTGCTCACCCGCACGCGCGGCTTCCACCGCGGCGTTGAGCGCCAGCAGATTGGTCTGGAACGCGATTTCGTCGATGAGGCTGACGATGTCGGAAATCTTCTTACTGGAGCTGTTGATCTCGCGCATGGCGACAACGGTCTGGGCAACGACTTCGCCGCCCTTCTCCGCCTGCTCGCGTGCACCGCGGGCCAGCTGGTTGGCGTGGCTGGCGTTCTCGGCGTTCTGCTTGACAGTCGAGGTCATTTCTTCCATCGACGAAGCGGTTTCTTCCAGGCTGGACGCCTGTTCCTGCGTGCGCTGCGAGAGGTCGTCGTTACCGCGCGAGATCTGCTGCGCGGCGGTGCTGACCGACGAGGAACCGTGACGCACTTCGGTGACGATGGCGCTGAGGCGCTCGTCCATCGCGCGGAACGCGCCCTGCAGCTGGCCGAGTTCGTCCTGACGGGTGACCTGCACGTCGTGACCCAGCTTGCCTTCGGCGATCTGGTTGGCGACGTTCACGGTGACCGACAGCGTGCGGAGGATCGAGCGGATCACCAGCACGCCGATCAGCAGGCTGACGATCAGGCCGAGCGACAGCGCAATGATGCAGAAGGCACGGATCGTCTTGTACTGGGCTGCCTGCTTTTCGTAGATCGCCGCGGCTTCGTCGCGCTTGGCGGTGACCAGCTTGGCCAGCTGCGCCTGGCGATCCATGAGGATCGGGCGGACGGACATCTCCATGACGTCGAGCGCGCCCTCGTCACCCTGCTTGAGGGCGTCGAGCATGTCGTTCTTGGCCGAGTTGTACTCGTCGTTGGACGACTGCCAGCGGTCGTAGAGCTTCTTGATCTCCGGCGACATCGGCATCTTTTTGTAATCGTCCTTCAGCTTGGCCATCTCGTCCTGGAGCTTCTGGAACTCGGCAAGCTTCTGGTTGACCTGATCCTTCTCGGACACCTTCGCCGCAGCTTCACCCATGACCACGAAGGCCATCAGGGCGCGCGTGCTCACCTGGCTGAGCATCTCGGACGGAACGAGTTCTTCTTCGTAGACCTTGCGCAGGCCTTCGTTCTGAAAGTACATGGCGCCGAGGCCGACGGCGGCGCCGCCGATCAGCATGACGCCCAAAAGACCGAGCACGCCGTAAAGGCGTCCACGGACGGTCAGGGCGGGCATCTTGAACTTGAACTTATTCATTGCGATTCCAATCGGCAAAGTGCGGCAGTGGCAAACCGGGCATCTCACGCCACGGCGACCGAAGCCGCCACGGCGCCTCTACGCTCAGGCGACGGCTTTGACGTCGGTGGAAGCCAGCGCGGCTTCCAGCATCTGGGCGTCCTGCGGCTGCAGGAGACGGTCGACGTCGAGCAGCAACACCATGCGCTCGCCGACGGACGTGAGGCCCTTCAGGTATTCGGTATCGACGGTGGTGCCCATGTCGGGAACCGGACGGATGCCGCCGGGAGCGACCTCCACCACGTCGGAGACGGCATCGACCACCACGCCGAACTGGCGGCCGTTGACCATGACGATGACGGTCACGGTGGTGGCGGTGTATTCCTCGCGCGCCAGATTGAAGCGCAGGCGGAGATCGAGCACCGGCACGATCGCGCCGCGCAGGTTCAGCACACCCAGCACATAGGACGGTGCCTGCGGGATGCGCGTCACCGGTGTCCAGCCGCGGATTTCGCGGACGGCGAGAATATCCACCGCGTATTCCTCGTTACCGAGGTTGACGGTCAGGTACTGCGCGGCCTCGTCGGACGCGTCGATGGCGGTATTGGCTGCTTGATTCATGTCGTTCCCACGGCGGATCGGATCGGCGGTTCGGGACCCCTTCCCTTGGGGTATCGGCTATTCCGGTGGGGACTTGAGGGGGAATTTTGCGGTGCCGCATCCGGTGGGGAGTGCGGCGGGATGGGGAGCCGGAGGGTGCCGCTTCATCGCTTTGTGGGTTTTTCGCGCGCAGGGCGCGCTCCTACCAAGGGGGGTACCGCATGGGGCACCGCGCGGGGAGACCGGGCGGGGGTAACGCATGGGGCCGGACGGGGGCACCGCGCATGGGGTACAGCACGGGGGCACCCCGCGAGGTTGCCGAACGGGGTACCGCGCGGCGGGGATGGCCGGCTGTTGTAGGAGCGCGCCTTGCGCGCGACCCCGTTCAACCCACGGCGATCAGGCCGCCTTGCGACGCGCCTGCAGACGCACCAGCCCGGCCACGTCGGCGATCAGCGCGACGGAGCCGTCGGCCAGAATCGTCGCGCCGGAGATGCCGGTAACCCGGCGATAGTTGGCTTCCAGCGACTTCACCACCGCCTGCTGCTGGCCGATGAGTTCGTCGACGAACAGACCGATGCGACTGCCCTCGCCTTCCACCACGATGACGATACCGTCGTCGATGGCACGGCGCTGACCGGCGCAGCCGAACGCGTCGAACAGCCGCACGATGGGCAGCCAGTGATCGCGGAAGCGGAACAGCTCGCCGCCGCCCGCCACGCTGCGAATCGCATCCGGCTTCACCTGCACGGATTCGACGATGGAAACCAGCGGCACGATGTAGGTTTCTTCACCCACCGCGGCCGTCAGGCCGTCGATGATCGCGAGCGTCAGCGGCAGCGTGATGGTGAAGGTGGTGCCTTTGCCCTGCACGCTGCGGATACTGACCGTACCGCCCAGGTCCATGACGTTGCGACGGACCACGTCCATGCCCACGCCACGGCCCGAGAGGTCGGTCGTGGCGGCGGCGGTGGAGAAGCCCGCTTCGAAGATGAGGTCGGCCACGGCGTCGTCGGACATGTGATCGCCCGAGGCGATGATGCCGCGCGAGACCGCCTTGGCGACGATGGCGTCGCGGTTCAGACCCGCACCGTCATCGGCCACTTCGACCACGATGGAACCGCCGCGGTGGAAGGCTTCCATGCGCAGCGTGCCCGTATCGCCCTTACCAGCGGCCTGGCGTTTAGCCGGTACTTCGAGGCCATGGTCGATCGCGTTGCGGACCAGATGCACCAGCGGGTCGCCGATCTTCTCCAGCACCGTCTTGTCGAGTTCGGTAGTTTCGCCGCGCATGTCGAGCACGACTTTCTTGTCCAGCTTCTGCGCGAGGTCGCGGACCAGACGCGGGAAGCGGTTGAACACCGTGCTGATCGGCAGCATGCGGATGCTCATGACGCTTTCCTGCAGTTCGCGCGTATGGCGACCCAGCTGGGCCAGCCCCTGGCGGAACATTTCCAGCTGCGAGGCGTCCACACCGTCGTTGAACTGGGTCAGCATCGACTGCGTGATGACCAGTTCGCCGACGAGGTTGATCAGGGTGTCGATCTTTTCGATGCCGACGCGAACCGAGCTGGCCTCGCTGTTGACGGCGGGCTCGCGCACGGCACGGGAGGCGGCCGGGACCGCGGCCACGGCGGCAACCGGTGCGGCGGCGACCGGAGCGGCCGCCGCGATGCGCGGCGTCGCCGTCAGCTCGCAGTCGCCATCGACCCAGTCGAATACACCTTCGACGGCGGCACGCTTGGCACCGGCGGCGAGATGGAGTGTCCAGCCGAGGTAGGACGATTCGGCGTCCATATCGGCCAGCGCGGGAAGCTTGCTCGCGTCGCAGGTGACCGAGAGCGGGCCCATGGCCTCGAGCTCACGGAACATGCGCGCGGGATCGTTACCGGTCTTGAGCAGGTAATCGAACGGACGGAACGCGATATCCCAGCCTTCGATCGCCTCGACCGGCGCGGCGGCCTTGACCGCCACCGGTGCCGCCACAGGCGCACCGGAGACCATCGCCGAGAGCTCGGCCAGCAGGGCCTGGCTCTCCGCCGTGGCGGCCGGCTGGCCCGCCATCGACAGCGACAGCATGTCGCGCACGGTATCGCCCGAGCGCAGCAGCAGTTCCACGACGGCCTTTTCCATCGGACGGCGGCCGCTGCGGACCTCGTCCATCAGGTTTTCGGCCACGTGGGTAAACGCCGCCACATCGGTGAAACCGAACGTGGCCGCGCCGCCCTTGATCGAGTGGGCGGCACGGAACACGACATTGATCAGTTCCGGATCCTCGGCGCCTTCGTCCAGCGCGAGGAGCGCCTGCTCCATGGCGTCGAGACCGTCGAGGCTCTCTTCGTGAAACGCCTTGTGGAATTGCGCCAGATCGACTTTGGACATGGAAGTAACCCTGGATTACCGGAACTTGAGGAAGAGCCGTTTACGAAGAATCAGCCGAGCACGCGGCCGACGGTGGCCAGCAGCTGCTCCGGATCGAACGGCTTGACCAGCCAGCCGGTCGCGCCGGCCGCCTTGCCTTCCATCTTCTTTTCCGGATTGGACTCGGTGGTCAGCATGAGGATCGGCACGCCACGGTAGTCCGGACGGGTGCGGATCTCGCGGACCATCGTGATGCCGTCCATCACCGGCATGTTCACGTCGGCCAGGATCAGGTCGAACTTGTGCACGGCAGCCGAATCGAGCGCCGCCTGGCCGTTATCGGCCTCTTCGACGTCGTGGCCGGCGCCACGCAGGGTGAAAGCAACCATGCTGCGCATGGAGGCCGAGTCGTCTACCGCAAGAATCTTAGCCATCGAAGCACCTTCAGTTCACGCCGGCGCGAGCCGGCAGTTCAATCAAACCGTTGAGACCCAGCACGGCTACGCCGCGCTGGAGGGGGTCGCTGACGCCCGTCCAGGTGACCGCATGCCCCGCCGCCTTTGCGTCGCGGGAAAACGCGGCGAGCAGCTGCAGGGCGGCGGTGTCCACCTGGGCCACCGCGCCGCCGTCGATGTCGACCGAGCCGCCGGTGGCGAGCGCCGCCAACAGGGTATCGCGCAGCGCAGGCGCCGCGGCGATGCGCAGGTCGGCATCGAGCGTGAGCGGCGCGCTGGTCGCGTCTTTGGAGGATTTCTTCGCCATCGTCCGTACCGTGGGTGGGTCGTTCGATGGGCTTATCGGCCCAGCCGGGCAAAGCTTTAGGCCAGGGCGGCTGCCTTGCCGCTTATGCGGGCGTCGCTGCCGGGTAGATCAGCATCGCGTCGCCGTAGGAGAAAAACCGGTACCGCTGGAGCACCGCATAGCGATAGGCGTCGAGGATCGTTTCCTTGCCGGCCAGCGCCGAGACCAGCATCAGCAAGGTCGACTGCGGCAGGTGGAAATTGGTGATCAGCGCGTCGACGCTGGTGATCTTGTAGCCGGGGAAGATGAAGATCTGGGTCTCACCGGCGAAGGGGCGAAGCACCCCTTCCACCGTCGCGCTCTCCAGTGCGCGGACTACCGTCGTCCCCACCGCGATGACCCGACCGCCCGCGGCGCGCGTCGCACGAATCTTCTCGACCAGCGCCGCGCCCACGTTCAGCCACTCGCGGTGCATCACGTGGTCACGCACGTCGTCGGCGCGCATGGGCTGAAACGTGCCGGCGCCCACGTGCAGCGTCACGTAACCCATATCGACGCCCACGTCGCGCAGGCGCTGTAACAGGTGCTCGTCGAAATGCAGGCCTGCGGTAGGTGCCGCGACCGCACCGGGCTCACGAGCGAACACGGTCTGGTAACGCTCCATATCCGACTGATCGGCGGTGCGCTCGATGTAGGGCGGCAGCGGCATCTCACCCAGACGCGACAGCAGGCGCTCCAGCGGTTCTTCGGACTCGAAGCGCAGCAGGAAGAATTCGCCTTCCCGGCCGAGCACCGTGATCATGCTGCCGTCGGCCAGTTCGATCCTGCCGCCTTCCTTCGGTTTCTTGCTGACACCCAGCTGCGCCCGGGCCTCATGGGCTCCGGTGACACGCTCGATCAGGATCTCCACCGCGCCGCCGGACTCCTTGCGGCCATAAAGGCGTGCCGGCAGGACACGGGTATCGTTGAACACCAACAGGTCGCCCGGGCGCACCATTTCCGGGAGTTCGTCGAACTTACGGTCCTTTTTGCTGCGCGCGGCGACATCGACCACGAGCAGCCGACTGCCTGAGCGCCTGGCCAGCGGGGCCTGGGCGATCAGGTCGGGCGGGAGTTCGAAGTCGAAATCGGATTTCTTCACGGCAAGGGCAGCATCGGGTAACGGGTGGGGATTATCGCCCACACCCGCCTCGGGGGCGACCTCGTCAGACGCGGGGCTTCCGTCGACGCCGGACGATGACCCAGCCGAAGCCTGCGGCAACGAGCGCCAACACGATGATTTCGGTGATCAGATGCTTACGAATGAAGTGTTTGACCGCCCTCACCTGCTGCGCACGCTTGAGTTCCCGAGCCCGATCGAAATCCGGCTGCTCGCACGTCCGACCGAAGTCGTCGGCCCATTCGACGTACGGGCCCTGCTTCACGTAACGCGCGTAGTAAGCCTCGGCGCGACGCTGACGTTCGCTGACCGGTTTGCCTGCCTCGCCCTCTTCCGGCTCGTCGTAACCGGGCGGACCGTCGAGCATCCATTCTGCGGCGACGCACAGGCTCGCGGCGAAGGCCTGGGAGCGCGGCGGCAGCAGGTCGGCGGCGGATACGGCTTCATCGGCCGCGACGTAACGGTAATGGAAGCGCTGGTCGGGTTGCGCCGTGCTATCCGCGAAGCGCTGACGCTCCCCGCCGGTTACCAGGTCGCCCTTCAGCGTCGCCGCCGTCTGGCCGCTGCCGCCCGGGTAGCTGCCGCCTTCGTCGCGATAGTCCGGGCCCTGCTCGTAACCGAGCAGTTCCATGCCGTGCTCGCGGGCGATCCTCGCCGCCGCGAAACGCGCCTCGGCCTTGCCGATATCGGTCCAGCGGTGATCGCCATCATGCAGGTCGCCGGCGTAGGCCTTCGCGGTGGCGCGCAGGTCGACCTCCGCGTAACGCTTGTCCACACCGCTGGGGAAATACGTATAAGCATCGTCGAAACGACCGGCACGCATCAGGCGACGCGCGAGCATCCAGCGCAGGCGATCGCCCAGCGTGAGCGAGTACGGCGACGCGAGCGCAGCATCTTTCTCGTCGGCCTTCGGCGCGGGCGTCGCCGTGGGCGCGTTCGTATCCACGAAGCTCTTCAGTTCATCGACGGTGAGAACGCGCTCGCCGATGTACATCGTGTCGTTGCCGTAGCCTGCGCCGACGCCCTCGCCATCTTCGCCATAAACGTTGCCGTCGCCACCGACGGCGGTGGAAGCCTCGTACATGCGCGTCATCGCTTCGACGTAGTCGCCGCGGGCCAGCGCGAGCACGCCGCGTTCGCCCATCAGCTGGTGCACGCTGGCGGGCTCGAGCGCGGCCTTGGGATCGTCGGCGCGAGGGAAGGCCTTCGCCGCCTCCGCATAGGCCCCGGCGGCCGCGTTGCGATCGCCGGAGCGCAATGCCAGCTTGGCGCGAACCCAGGCGGCGAGCGGACCGTCCGCGTGCGCAACGAGTTTCCCGGCGTCGTCGTACCTGCCCAGCGAGTACGTCAGCGAGGCCAGGCGATCCGCCGCGGCGACCTTATCCGGCGCCACCTTGCCGATGGCATCGATGAGCGCGCCGAGTGTGGGGTCGGGCTGGCCGTCGGTCGTCTGAGGGGTGACCCGAGCCAGCGCGTAGGTAACGAGCAGGCGCTGTGAGATCGGACCGTCGACGAGTGCCTGCGCCTGCTCCGGCACGGCGAGGACCGCGCCGGCCAGGGCGGCAAGCGATTCGACCGCGATGCCGGAGCCGTGACCGGCTTGCGCTGCGTACAGCGCGATCGCGTGTTTGAGATCGGCGGCCGGGATATCGGCGATGCAGCCGTCGCCGCTGACCATCTCGGCCCAGAGGCAAGGTTTCCCACCGGCATACAGGCTCTGGCGTGCCTCTTCACCGAAACTGGCGACCGCCAGGCCCTGAGCATCCGAGGCGCCGGCGAGCACGCGGGCACGCGTGTCCTGGAAGGCCTTCACCGCCGCCGCGCGTTCGGCGGCGAACGCGGGCGTACCGAACGCCTTGCCAGCGCGCAGCGCGTGAACCTCGCCGAGCATGTAAGCCGCCCACGCGCCGCGCGCTTTTGCCTGGTCCGGTGCCAGTGCCGCCACCGCTTCGAACTGGCCCTGAGCCTTGGCGAGCGCGTCGCCGTCGAAGTCGGTGCAGAGCGGCCGGCCGGCGACGTCCGGATAGTTGACCTCCGGAGCCTCCGGGCAGTCGGCCACCGCGTGCTTCCAGTCGACGGCGCCGGCCACGTAGCCGCGCACGTCCTGAGGGAGACCCTCTCCCGCGACGAAGGCGTCCGCGCCGCTCGCCGATGCCATGAGCGTTTTCACCCGCTCGGCCTGATCCGGCGGAAGATCGGGCTTCGTATCCGGTTCGCCGTAGCGGCTGGCTTCGACCGCGACCAGCGAATCGGTCGACGGCAGCAGATGGGCGGCCTCGAACGCGAACGTGTTCTGCGGCACGGCCGCCAGAGTGGCGGCGCGGTCGTCCAGCATCTGGGACGGGAACCACGGGCCGCAGGCCAGGGCGACCGCGCCTGCCAGAGCCAGCGCCGTGCCGACGGCCAGCGAATGGGACTTCATCATGAAAGCGGCGCTCCTTCAGCGCGGATGGATAAGGTGACGGGCGAACCGGCCGGGCAGCGCGCCCAGCCGATCGGCCGCTGAACGTGTGCGGGCAGTGGACGGGCTTGCCGTGAAACGAGTTCGAGGCCGTCGTCGGTGCGACGTACGACATATCCGTCGACACCATCGGCGACATCGCAGCCATGCGGAAGCCGCACGGCGACGGGCGCGACGGCGTCGATACCGCCGGGGTTGTCGATGAGCACGTCGGCGGCCGCGTCGCCGGTGCCGGGACGAAGCGTGGCGCGCAGCGCCGGTGCGTCCAGTTTTCCCGTCACCACGCCGCGCCATGTGGCGAGGCTCCAGGCACGCGTGTCCTCCGGTGTCGGAAGGCGGAACCACGTCACGCCGACCAGACCTGCCGGCCGGGCGCGAGCGAGTCGGTCGACCACCCCGCGCACCGCGACGGGTGAGGCGTAGAGTTCGGAAGCGATGGCACCCGCGGCGCGTGCACCCTGCTCGCTTTCGACCGCGAGCAAGGTGCCGTCGGCGTTCCAGCTCACCCGGGACCCATACGTGGGCAGGGCGACCCGGAACGGCTTATGGGTATGTCGGGCGAAGTCGTCGATCCATCCCATCGCCACATCCGGATCGAACAGACCCGCTTGCGGTGCCTGCACGGCGTGGACCTGCAGGACGGACTCGTCGGGCACCGCGAGCACGGTGTCGAGCTCGGGTGACCCTATCCAGGTGGGAAGTGCGGTGATCGATAGTGGCACGCCGCCAAGTTCGCCTTTCAGATGGCGCAGAAAGCTGGCATAGGCCGGCAGGCGCGCCGTGGGGCAGTCGTAGTCGATCTCGACGCCCGCCGCTGTCGCCGTCGTTTCGCGCACGAGCGTGACCACCCGGGACACCAGAGACGCCTCGTCGAAACGCGAAAGACGGCCGTCGATACGCACCACGAACACCACCGGCCGTCCGGTGGCGGCCAGCGCGGCGCGATCCGGGGTGAAAACATGAAAGCTGCCGTCGTTGTCGGCCTGTGCGACCAGTACGCGCCAGTCGCGAACCAGATCCGCCGAGGAGGCCACGGACTCACGCAGCGAAGGGGTCCACTGACGCTGCCAGATGTAGGCGTCGTGGGTGAGTGGCGCGGACGGGTGGGTGCAGGCGGACAGAAGCGTCCACAGCGCCAGAGCGATCGCCGGACGAAGACGCGCAGACCTCGACCTGTTCATGCGTGTGTTCGCGAGCAGGCTCGCTCCTACATTGGGCCCTGAGTGCCGCCGCATGCGAGTGGATCTCCGTGACGCCGGCTGGCGTGGGCAGGTGCATTCTACCCGGCGGATCGCCTCTCAGAGCCACCCTTTTTGGCGGGCCAGGCGGTAGGCCTCGATCCGGTTCGCGGCGCCGAGTTTACCGATAGCTTCTGACAGGTAATTCCGAACCGTGCCGTGGGACAGGTTCAGCTGCGTACCGATGTCGCTGGCCGACTGCCCCTCCCCGGCGAGGCGAAGGACCTGCCGTTCGCGATCGTTCAGCGGGTCGGCATCGGACCAGGCTTCCAGCGCGAGCTGGGGATCGATGGCGCGACCGCCGCGATGCACGGTGCGCAAGGCATCGGCCAGGTTCTCCGCCGGTGCGTCCTTGAGCAGATAGCCACTGACGCCCGCGTCGAGGGCACGACGGAGGAAGCCCGGACGAGCGAACGTCGTCACGATGACGACCTTGATCGGCAGCTCATGCCGGTGCACCCGCTGCGCGATCTCCAGCCCGGTCAGCCCGGGCATCTCGATGTCGGTGACCAGCACATCGGGCTTCAGACGCTGGAGCTCGCGCCAGGCCGTCTCACCATCGGCGGCGGTACCGAGCATTTCGATATCGGATTCCAGGTTGAGCAGCGCCGACAACGCGCCACGTACCATCGCCTGATCTTCCGCAAGGAGTACCCGGATCATGCGGAGCGCTCCAGCAGGCTACGGGCGCGTGGCAGGTCGATCGCGAGCAGCGTGCCCTGGCGCGCCGGGGACTCGATGGCCAGCCGGCCACCGATCCGCCGGATGCGTTCGCGCATGCCCGATACGCCGTTGCCATGGGCCGCCAGTCCTCCGCAGCCGTTGTCCGTGATGCGCATCGAAAATTCCTCTCCATTCCGGGTAATGACGACACGTGCCTCGGTGGCACTCGAATGTCGGTGAATATTGGTGACGGCCTCGCGCAGGACGAGGGCCAGTTCGGCCTCCGCCGTGGGCGCGAGATCGAAGCGATCGGGTAGCTCGGCGGACAAGGCGATACCGGACGCCTCCAGCATGACGCGTGCGGAAACGATTTCCCCGGCGAGATCGCCGGCACGAAGACCGGTCACCGCGCTGCGAACCTCGGCCAGTGTATGCCGCGCGACGCGCTCGACTTCCTCCATTTCCTGCTGCGCCCGCACCGGATCGGCCAGCGCGAGACGCTTCGCCAGCTCGGACTTGAGGGTGATCAGCGACAACGTATGGCCCAGCAGATCGTGGAGGTCGCGCCCGATGCGCTCGCGCTCGGCCAGCGTGGCGAGACGCTGCACCTCGTCCTGCGAAAGCCGCAGCGCCGCATCGCGGCGGGCGCCGCGCACGTAGAGGTAGTTGCCGCAACCTGAGATCAACCCGGCGGCGAACACGATCGATACATGGAGAAAAGGGATGCCGAAGGCGAACGCCCAGGTCAGGGTCATCGCCGTGGCGGCCAGCGTGCCCACCAGCCAGAACCACGGTCGACGGGCGTACGCCAACAGGGACACGCCGAGCACGACGTAGCCCAACGAGATGGGATTGACCAGCCACAGGACGAAACCGAGTGCGACGATGGCAGCGGCGTAAAACGGCAACCGGCACAACGGGCCGATGAAAACGCCCACCGTACAAGCCACGTAGACCACGATCGAGGCAAGTGTCGGCGCCATCCACGACCACTGAAAACCGTGGACGGCCAATGGCCCCTGGACCAGGCCGATCAGCCAGAACATCTGCACGCCCGCCTGCCAGCGCAAGTAGGTCGGGGAACGGAAACTCGCCAGCAGCGAATCCGGGTGGGTAGCCGGCCAGTACTTCATGACGCGAGACGCTGGTTACCGGGCAGCGCGCCCGGCAGTTCGCCACGAGGCGGCGTCACCAGACGGTCGCCGGGGTTCAACGGGACCGTGATGCGCACGCGCGTGCCGGCACCGCGAGCCGACTCGAACGAAAGCGTGCCCCCCAGCTTGCGCACGCGCTCGCGCATGCCGCAGATACCGTTGCCTTCATCCGATACGCCACCCTTACCGTCATCGATGACGGTGAGTACCAGTTCCTTGCCGTGCACCTCGACGCGCGCTTCGGCGATCGACGCACGCGCGTGACGATGCACGTTGGTGACCGCCTCGCGCAGGACGAGAGCCAGCTCGGCTTCGATCCGCTCGGAAAGGACGGGCAGTTCGGTGGTGTACTCGAAGCCGACCATCGACGCATTCAGCAGAAGACGCGCCGAGGCCAGTTCGGCGGCGATGCCCGAGGCGCGGATACCGGTGACCGCGGAACGCACCTCGGCGAGGGCATGCCGGGCCACGCGCTCGGCCTCCTCCATCTCGCGGCGCGCCGCCGCTTCGTCCTTGTCGAGCAGCCGGCGCGACAACTCGAGCTTGAGCGTGATGAGCGACAACGTATGACCGAGCAGGTCGTGCAGGTCGCGCCCGATGCGCTCGCGCTCGGCCATGGCGGCAAGGCGGCGGACCTCGTCATGCGACAGCTTGAGTTCCGCGTCACGCTGCGCGTTGTACCGGTAGATCACGTTGATCGAGCCGACACACAACGCAATGAAGGTGATGCCGGCGATGATCGCCGGAGGCCACGAATAGACGTACCAGCCCACGAGGACAAACGCACCGAGCACGCCGCCCATGCCACTGAAGGACCGTTTTGGCGAACCGTCGAAGCCGACCATCGCGCAGGCATAGATGACATAACAGCCCCCGGCGCTCGCATTGACCCCCATGACGGCAAAGCCCAGCAGCGCGGCCGCACCGCCAAGCCAGGGCGACCATCTCAGCGACCGCGTGTAACAGAGCGCATACAGGCCGAGGAACACCGGAAACGAAGTCGCCGTTACGAGCCACCAGTGCGGCGAAAGCGTCCTTGCGAACGCAAGATCGCCGAAGACGTAGACCGTCCAGACCAGATGAAACAGGCTGGCAACGCGCAGGCGCGGCTTGTCGCGGAAGCGATTCCAGAGCGAGTCCGGTGCTGGCGTGAACCACGAGCGGGCCATACGGGTATCCGAGGAAAGGCGTGGCGTCATGCTACTTCAACCGTAGCGGCGCAGGCGGCGCGTCGCGATCAGGAGAAACACCGCGGTGAACCCGACCAGCACAAGCGCGTGGATCGCGTCACCGCCCTCTCCCAGACCCACCACCGAGAGCGCCAGCCGGTCGAGATGATACGCGGGCCACAACGGCGCGATGGACTGCAGGAACGACGGCAGCACCGGCAGCGGAATCCACAGGCCCGACAGGAACGCCATCGGCAGGTAGATCAGGTTGACCACCCCGGGCGCGCCCTGCCCCTTCACCAGCGTACCGATCAGCAGGCCCAGCGCGCAGAACGGCAGGACGCCGAGCACCTGGAGTACGAAAAAGGCGGCGATGCGCGATGCGGGCAACGACACGCCCGCGACGAAGGTCGCCAGGCAAAGCAGGATGATCGAGATGATGGCGGCCACCAGCACGGCCATGCACATCTTACCGATGAGGTATGCGCCGGGAGGCATGGGCAAAGCGCGCTTGAGTGTCAGTAGCCCGGTATCGCGCTCCAGCGCCAGCGACACGCCGAAGCCGAAGAGCCCCGGCGCCATGACACCGAACGTGCCGTATGAGGCAAGAAGATAGCGTGGCGCATCGGCGCTGTTCGAATGCGCGAGGAAGATGCCGAACATCACGTAGAACACCGACGGAAACAGCAGCGTCGGCAGCAGGAACCCGGGATTGCGCAGGTAACGCAGGCATTCCGCCCGGGCTTCCTGGAAATAAGCGTTGATCAGGCGCCCGGCGGTCATCACCGGCACGGCGGTACTTTCGATCGTGTTCATGCGGCCTCCCGGGCGACGTCGCCGGCTTCGGATTCGCGGGTGATTTCAGTGAAGGCCTCCGCCAGACCGGCACGCTGCACTTCCAGTTCGGACAGTGTCGGATCCGCTTCGAGCAGGCGGCGCACGACGCCTTCCGCCAGCGTCGTGGCGATGGTCAGACGCCCCTGATGCGTGTCGACCGAGGTCACCCCGGGCCACTGCGCGATGATGTCCACCGGTGTCGTGGTATCACAGCGAACACGGCGCACAGCCACATGCGCGCGTAGCGCATCGACCGTCCCTTCGGAGATCACCTTGCCTTTGGCGATGACGCAGACGCGGTCCGCCAGCGCTTCGGCTTCTTCCAGATAGTGCGTGGTCAGCACCACGGCACAGCCGCCGGCGACCAGCGTGCGGATAGCGGTCCACAGCGCCTGGCGGGCCGTGATATCCATGCCGACCGTAGGCTCGTCGAGAAAGAGGATTTCGGGACGCCCCGCCAGCGCCATGGCGAACTGCACACGGCGTTGCTGACCGCCCGACAGATCGCTGTACTTCCGGCCCAGCAAGTCGACGATGCCGGCCAGGGCGGCGGACTCCGGGACGGGGCGCGGCTCCGGGTAGTAGCTCGCCGTGAGGGTGAGCAACTCGCGCACCTTCAAGGTGGGCGGCAGACTCGCCGACTGCAACATGACGCCGATACGCCGACGCGCGTCGATGTCCTGCGGATCGCGGCCGAAAAGGCTGGCGGTACCGCTGTCGGCGCGGATGAGACCCAGCAGCAGACCGATGCTCGTGCTCTTACCGGCCCCATTAGGCCCGAGCAGTGCCAGCAACTCGCCGCGGTGGATGGAGAGATCGATGCCGTCGAGCGCGACGAGGTTGCCGTAGCGCTTGCCGACATGGTCCAGACGTGCAATGCAGGTGTCGTTGTTCATGAGTGCCCTCCCTTGCGTCGCACCATATTCGGACGCAACCCGTTGGTGGCAGTCGCTTGCGTCATTGTGCGAGTGTGACAAGCGTCACCCGGGGGTTACGGGGCCAAAAACCGCATGCTATGCTGGTCCATTAAACCCTTTACATATAAACACTTAGCGGTCGAAGGAGTGCGTTATGGACGTTATCGGTCATCTGCGTGAGCTGCGTGAATTCGGTGGCTCGGCGCGTACGCGGGGCCTCCCGGATACGACCATCGCCCGCTTTGCCTCCTCCGACCCCGCGCTGGTCCGTGCCATCGAAGAGGCGGTTGCCTATCACCGCGCGCTGCGTACCGACATGGCCGACTTCCTCCGCCTGGACGAAGCCGAGCAGATCCACCAGCTGCAGTCGAGCCTAGTCAACTTCTATCCCGACGACGGTCTCAACCCGTATGTGCCCGCCGCGGCTCGCGGCCCGTGGGTCGTCACGCTGAAAGGTGCGGTGGTCCACGACAACGGCGGCTACGGCATGCTCGGCTTCGGTCATAACCCGGAGGCGATCATCGAAGCGATGTCGCGTCCGCAGGTCATGGCCAATGTGATGACGGCCAACGTCTCGCAGACGCGCCTCTGCGCCGCGCTGCGCAAGGAACTCGGTCGCACACGCGGCGGCAGCCCGTATACGCATTTCCTCTGTCTCAACTCCGGCTCGGAATCGGTCACGCTGGCCGGCCGCATCGCCGACGTCAACGCACGCCTCATGACCGATCCGGGCGCGCGTCACGCGGGTCGCAGCATCAAGCGTCTCGCCGTGAAGGGGGCCTTCCACGGCCGCACCGAGCGCCCGGCCCTCTACTCCGATTCCTCGCGTCGCAACTACCAGCAGCACCTGGCCAGCTTCCGTAACGAAGACTCGCTGATCACGGTCGAGCCCTATAACGTCGCGGGTCTGAAGGCCGCGTTTGCCGAAGCCGATCGCCAGGGCTGGTTCATCGAGGCGATGTTCCTCGAGCCGGTCATGGGCGAAGGCGATCCGGGCCGTGCGCTCACGCCGGAGTTTTACGCCGCCGCACGCGAACTCACCCGCGAGCACGGCACCCTGCTGCTGGTCGATTCGATCCAGGCTGGCCTGCGTGCGCACGGCGTGCTGTCGATCGTCGATTACCCCGGATTCGAGTCGATGGAAGCGCCGGACATGGAGACCTTTTCCAAGGCGCTCAACGCTGGCCAGTACCCCCTCTCCGTCCTCGCCGTCACCGAGCGCACCGCCGGCCTGTATCGCAAGGGCATCTACGGCAACACGATGACCGCCAACCCGCGTGCCCTCGACGTCGCCGTCGCCACGCTGGCCGAACTGACCGACACGGTGCGCGAAAACATCGTGGCGCGTGGCCGTGAATTCGTGCAGAAGCTCGAGGGTCTCAAGAACGAACTCGGCGGCCTGATCACCAAGGTCCAGGGCACGGGCCTGCTGTTCTCATGCGAGCTGGCGCCCGAGTTCAAGTGCTACGGCGAGGGCTCCACCGAGGAATACATGCGCGAGCGCGGCATCGGCGTCATCCATGGTGGCGCCAACTCGCTGCGCTTCACCCCGCACTTCCAGGTGACCAGCGCCGAGGTGGACCTCATCATCGAGGAGATCCGCCATGCGCTGAAGGAAGGCCCGCGCCGGGCGGAATCGTCAACCAAGGCGGCGTAACCCCCTGTAGGAGCGCGCCCTGCGCGCGACCTCATGCCGCGACTGCGCGGCCCGAAAAATCGCGCGCGAGGCGCGCTCCTACAGGTTAAGCTCGGACCGCCGGATTGGCCCGGCGTCACGTAGGGGTTCGCCATGCGTACGCAGATTCGTGTCCTTGCCGTAGCTTCGCTTCTCGCCTTCGCCACAGGCGCCATCGCGGCCTCGCCGCAGGCGCCCGCCAAAAAGGAGCTCACGCCGCAGCAACAGCGGATGAGCACCTGCAATACGCAAGCCACCGGCAAGAAGGGCGACGAGCGCAAAGCCTTCATGAGCAGCTGCCTGAAGGGTGAGCAGCCGGCCAGGGCGACGCAGCAGGACAAAATGAAATCGTGTAACGCCGACGCATCGGCAAAGAGCCTCAAGGGCGACGAACGCAAGCGCTACATGAGCACCTGTCTCAAGGGCTGATCAACAGACCGGGCGCCGCGTGCGAGAATGGCGCGTCGCCCACTGCCCTGTTTCCGTCCATGAAAATCGTCGAAGTCCGTCACCCCCTCATCCAGCACAAGCTCGGCCTCATGCGCGCCGCGGGCATCAGCACGAAGGAATTCCGTGAGCTGGCCTCCGAGGTCGCCGCGCTGCTGACGTACGAGGCCACGGCCGACATGGAAACCGAGTGCAAGACCATTCAGGGCTGGGCTGGCCCCGTCGAGGTCACCCACATCAAGGGCAAGAAGGTCACCATCGTTCCGATCCTGCGCGCGGGCCTCGGCATGCTCACCGGCGTGCTCGAGATGATCCCGGCGGCGAAGGTCAGCGTGGTCGGTCTTCAGCGCGACGAGGAAACGCTCGAGCCTGTCGCCTACTACGAAAAGCTCAGTGGCGGCATGGACGAGCGCACGGCGATCATCGTCGATCCGATGCTGGCGACCGCGGGCACGCTGGTCGCCACCGTCGACATGCTCAAGGCGGCCGGCGCGAAGCGGATCAAGGGCCTGTTCCTGGTCGCCGCGCCCGAAGGCCTCAAACGCATCGAGGCCGCACATCCGGACATCGAGATCTACGTCGCCTCCATCGACGACCATCTCAATGAACTGGGTTACATCCTGCCCGGCCTCGGCGACGCGGGCGACAAGATCTTCGGCACCAAGCAGAAGACCTGAGTCCTGACGAACGTCGCACCGCGAATCAGCCGGTGACGGCTTCGCGGGCGTCGAGCGCGGCGGCCAGCCGGGAGGCATGCTGCCGCGTCGTGTAAAGCATCTGCCCGAGTCCCGAGTGAGTACCACCGGCGACGCAGACGACGACATCGAGATGCTCGCTGCGCGCCTGGCAAAGCACGACGTGCCCTCCTTCCGCTTCGATGCATACGTGCCGGCACGCCCCCAGATGCGCTTCGTGACTGCCCAGCTCGCCGAGCGCGGCGAGCGAGCCCGCGACGGCGGCCAGCCGGGCTGGATCGTCGCCCGGTTCGACCCGGCATGCCAGCTGCAAGCCATCGCTCGTGGTCACGATCACGGCGCGTACGCCCCGGACGTCACGCAGCAGGCGATCGGCCGTCCGTTCGCATAATGTGCGGGATTCCTCGTCGACCGTCAGCACGCGACCTCCGCATGGGCGGTCAGCTGCCAGAGCAGCAGATCGATCAGCTGCAGGACATCGTCCTTGCGCGTCGCGTTGGCCGCGATCACCGGACAGGTGACGCCGTGGCGTGCCGCCACGCGGACGAAGGCATCGAGACCCGGCAGCGGATGCCCTTCGGTGCGGCCGATGCCCACCACGCAGGGTGCCGTGCGCAACAGATCGGCGAAGCCGGCGAGGTAACGGGAAAAATCCTCAAGCGGGGCCGGCCGGCTGTTGTCGATGAGGATGATCAGACCGAGCGCGCCGCGGCCGATGATCTTCCACATGAAGTCGAAACGTTCCTGGCCCGGCGTACCGTAGAGGCGCAGCGTCTCGCCATCGGCGAGCACCAGTTCGCCGTAATCCATACCGACCGTGGTGGTCGCCTTGGCGAAACCCGCATCCATGTTGCGTGCTTCGGTGGCCATCGGCGCGACGTCACTGACCGCGGCTATCGCGGTGGTCTTGCCGGCGCCGGTCGTGCCCGTGAACACAAGCTTGAATTCAGGCATCGCTATCAGAGCCCCAGTCGTGCACGGATACGCCCGATCACGCCGACGCGCTCACGCACGGTCAGGCTCGACAGAAACGGATTCTGGATATCGCGTTTTCCGGCGGCGAGCGGTTCGCTGGACAGCAACCCCGCGTCATGCAGGTCGGTGAGCAACTGGCGGCATTCGCCGGCGGTGCAGCCGATCATCCGGGTGAGCTCGCCGGCGCTGACGTCCGCACGCAGCAGGACCGCGGACATGCGCATGCGCTCCCGCGTCGCGACCAGTCCGGCTTCGGGCCAGTGACGCAGCCGAAAGCTGTTGGTCGCCATCGCATGACGGTCGATGCGTGAGGGCAGCGCCGGCGATGCCTGCTCGAGCAGGTCGCCCAGGTCGTTCAACGCATCTTCGAGCATGTGATAGTTGAAGGGGAACGCCAGCACCCGGCTGTGTTCGGTCGCATCCGCGTAGGCACCCCGTCCGACAGGCTGCAGTGCGATGCGATTGTCTTCGCTGCGCACCACCAGATCGCCTTCGACCGCCGTAGCGGTCCAGCGCTGACGAAGCCGGCCATCGATCACCCGCATCAGCGAGCGCAGCACCATTTCATGTCGCGTCTCGACGTCCCGGCATTCGAACGTCAGCCCTCGCCGTTCCTGCCGGAAAAGCGCATCACTGTTCACGAAATCCCCCGATAACGCGCTGAAAACGGTGTTTTCGCCACCGTGCTGGGAGTGAGATTAGCCAGCACGGCAGGCGAATAGCGCGACATTCGTCACACATCCGGTGCGTCACATTCCGCTGTCATAAATTTGCGTCAGACTCCCCGGTACGGACCTTCACGGGGGGAACGTCGCGCGAGGACCGGGCGACGCTGTGGGTCGCGTACAACCAACGACTCGAGGGGACATTCGAATGCGTTTGACCACGTCACAGCGCGCCACATGGGCGGCGCTGGCAGGCCTCATGGCCGTCCTTCCGCTGCAGGCGGCGGACCTTTCCATCACCCAGTTCCGCGTACGCGGGCCCGCCGGCGGCAACGACGAATTCGTCGAGGTGCAGAACACCGGCACCGCCGCGCTGGACGTGTCCGGCTACAAGTTCAACGCGTCCAACGCGAGCGGCACGACCGGCACACGCTTCACCTTCCCTGCCGGGACATCGGTCGCTCCGGGCTGCTTCCTGCTGCTTTCCAACAAGGCGGCATCGGGCTATTCGGGCACGGTTACGCCTGACCTGAGCTACTCGACAGGCGTCACCGACGACGGCGGCCTCGCTCTGCTCGACGCTTCGGGATCGGTCATCGATCAGGTCGGCCTCAGCGCGGGTTCGGCGTACAAGCTCGGCACGGCGCTGACGACGCTGGGTACCGGCAATTCGGACCAGGGTTACCAGCGCAAGGTCAACGGCGCGGGCCTGCCGCAGTCCACCGGCGACAACTCGGCGGACTGGGTGAAGGTCGCGCCGACCGCGCCGCGCGCAAGCACGTCGCCGTGTACCGTCCAGGGCACCAGCCTGTCGATCGCCGATGCCACAGTGAGCCTGCGTAACGGCGACGACGTGCCGATGCCGTTCACCGTCACGCTGAGCGAGCCGGCGGACACCGACGTCACCGTGTATGCCCGGACCGCGGACGACACCGCCACCGTGGCGGCCGGCGACTATGACGCCGTGGATACGACGCTGACGATTCCGGCCGGTTCGACCACGACGACCCTCACGGTGAACGTGCACGGGGCCAGGGCCGCCGGTCCGGACAAGGCGCTGCGCGTGAATCTGTCCAACGCGACGGGCGACGTGACGCTGGCGAAGGACACCGCGGTCGGCGCCATCCTCAATCAGATCCCCATCGCCGCTGAAATCTGGCAGGTCACCGGTCGCGGTCAGGTCTCGCCACTGGTCGGCAAGCGTGTCGCCACGACGGGTAACGTGGTGACCGCCGTCGGCCCGGCGGGCTTCACCATCCAGACGCCGGACAACCGTGCGGATGACGACCGCCTCACCTCCAACGGCATCTATGTGTTCACCAGTTCGGCACCGACGGTAAAGATCGGCGACCTGGTGAACGTGGAAGCGACGGTCGACAATTATTACAACCTGCCGGAACTGAAGAGCGCCACGGTCGTCACGACGATGCACGGCGCGAAGCTGCCGGCCGCCGTCGTCTTCGGTGACAAGATCCCGTCGACGGATCCGAACGCCCTCTCCTGCGGCGACACCAACTTCCAGTGCTACGTCGGCATGCGCGTCGCCATCGACAACGGCATGATCACCACCGGCAACCTGCGCTTCAGCAACGAACCGTTCGCCGAGGTGTACATCACCGCCAACGGCCAGCGTTCGCTGCGCAAGCCGGGCGTGCGCTACACGGTAGCCGTGCCCGATGGCGTCAACCTGCCGAACTGGTCGGGCAACCCGGAAGTGTTCAAGATGAACACCGCCGACTACGGTGCCGTGCCAGCCAACACGCCATTCAACGCGGGCACCACGTTCCGCGCGGAAGGCGTCATGTCGTACGCGTTCGGTGCGTATACGCTGATCCCGACCAAGGTCACGGTGAAGAAAGCGGTCGATCTGCCGCGTCCCGTGGACTCGCGTGCGTTTTACGCGGTGCGGGTGGGCGCGCTCAACACCGAGCGTTTCTGCGACACCAACTTCAACACGACCTTTACCTGCAGCGGCGGCGACACCGAGCCGACGGCGGATCAGGTCAAACTGAAGACGCAGCGCCTGTCCGCATACATCGGCGGCGTGCTCAAGCTGCCCGACATCCTCTCTGTGGAAGAAGTGAAGAGCCTCGCCGTGCTGCAGGGCCTCGCCAGGCAACTGGGTGACGACTACCCGGCACAGTACGAAGCGTTCCTGCAGGAAGGCCACGATCCGAGCGGTATCAACGTCGGTTTCCTGGTGCGTACCGACCGCGTACGCGTGCTCGACGTGCGCCAGCTGGGCGCGGATGAAACCTGGCAGGATCAGGGTTCGACCGCCTTCGTGCACGACCATCCGCCGCTGCTGCTGACCGCCGAAGTGCCGTCGATCATCGGCAAGATGCGCATCAACGTGATCTCGGTGCACCCGAAGGCACGCCAGAACGTGGACAAGACCGGCACCACCGCCGATCGCGACCGCGAAAAGCGCTTTCTGCAGGCGAAGTCGCTGGCGACCCAGGTCCAGGCGATTCAAACCGACCGCAAGAACCTCCTCGCGCCGCTGCTGGTCGTCGGTGACTTCAACGCGTATCAGTTCAGCGATGGCTTCACCGACGTGGTCGGGCTGATCTCCGGTCGCTACGACGACAGCCAGAACCTGCTGAAGCTGGGCAAGAACCTGGTCAGGCCGGCACTGTGGAACGCCGTGGATTCGGTACCGGCGAACGATCGCTATTCGTTCCTGTTCACCGAGAACTTCGGCAACATCCAGGGCCAGGCCCCGCGCTCGGTGCCGACGCACCAGGTACTCGACCATGCGCTGCTCAACACGGTGGCCCGTGGCCTGTTCCTCAAGATGCAGTACGGCCGCGGCAACCTCGACGCACCGGTACAGACGCTGGACGATTCCGCGTCGGCGACCGATGTGAAGAAGGCGCTGGGCTCATCGGACCACGATGGTTTCGTGGTCGACATGGTGACGCTGCCACTGGGATTGTTCTAAAACCCTTGTAGGAGCGCGCCTCGCGCGCGAAAGGCTCCGTGCGACGCTCTGTCGCGAACGGGCTTTTCGCGCGCGGGGCGCGCTCCTACCTGTTTTGTCAGCCGGCAAACCGATCCGTAGCCCGTACCAGCTCCTTGATGATCCCCGGCTCGAACGCCGAATGCCCCGCGTCCTGCACGATCTTCAGATCGGCTTCCGGGAACGCGCGATGCAGATCCCATGCGCTACGCACGGGACACACCACGTCGTAACGTCCCTGCACGATCACCGTGGGGATATGGCGAATCTTGCCCACGTCGCGCAACAGCTGGCCGTCGACCTCGAAGAAGCCGGCATTGACGAAGTAGTGGCATTCGATCCGGGCGAACGCGAGCGCGAACTCGTCCTCGCCGCTCGACGCGATATGCCCCTCGTCCTGGTACAGGTAGCTGGTCGCGCCCTCCCACACCGACCACGCCCGTGCCGCGGCCACGCGGACCGCCGGGTCTTCACTGGTCAGCCGGCGATGGTAGGCGCTGATCAGGTCGCCGTGCTCCGCCTGCGAAATGGCCGACAGATACGTCTCCCAGGCATCGGGATAGAGCTGGTCGCAACCACCCTGATAGAACCACTCCAGTTCCGAACGACGCAGCATGAAAATGCCGCGCAGGACGAGTTCGCTCACGCGATCCGGGTGCGTCTCGGCATAGGCCAGCGCCAGCGTGGAGCCCCACGAGCCGCCGAAGACCTGCCACGTGTCGATACCCAGATGCTCGCGAAGGCGCTCGATGTCGGCGACGAGGTCCCAGGTCGTGTTGTCGGTGAGTTCGGCATGCGGTGTGGACTTGCCACAGCCACGCTGGTCGAAGAGCACGATGCGGTACTTCTTCGGATCGAAGAAGCGACGGCAACGCGGATTCGTGCCGCCACCCGGGCCGCCGTGGAGAAAGACCACCGGCTTGCCCTGAGGATTGCCGCTTTCCTCGAAATAGAGCGTGTGCAGCGGCGAGACCGCGAGCGTGCCGCTGTTGTAAGGCTCGATCGCGGGGTAGAGGTCGGGGGAATCCTGGGCCATGGGGGCACGTCTCTGGGGTGCGGGGAAAGCCCAAGGCTAATGCCCCTGCCACCGCCTGCCAACCTCCTCCAGCTGAGCTACGACCGCGCCGTGCGCGCGACCAACGAACTACGCGCGCGCCAGGGTGCCACTGCGTCACCGCGTTGTTGGCTTTTCGCGCGCAGGGCGCGCTCCTACCGGCTCGCTAAAGTAGCTTGCCCGGATTCATGACGTTATTCGGGTCCCACACCGACTTGATCCCGCGCATCAGGGCGATCTCGGCTTCGCTGCGGACACTACCCAGCCAGGGCTTCTTGACCAGGCCGATACCGTGCTCAGCGGAAATACTGCCCCCGTGGCGCTGCAGCGTGTCGACCAGCAGCGAGGTGACGTGCTCGCACTGTTCGACAAAGGCCGCATTGTCGAGATCGGCCGGCTTCAGCACGTTGATATGCAGATTGCCGTCACCGATGTGGCCGAACCAGACGACATCGAAGTGGGGGTATTCAGCGGACAGCAACGCCTGCATCTCCGCCATGAACGCCGGGACCGCGGAGATCCGCACCGAGACGTCGTTTTTATACGGTTTATGCGGCGCCAGCGACTCGGTAATCCCTTCGCGCAGACGCCACAACGACGCCGCCTGAGCATCGCTGGAGCTGATCGCGCCATCGACCACCCAGCCTTCGCCCAGACAGAACTCGAAGAACGCCAGTGCCGCGGCTTCGGCGGCCTCGTCCGGGGTGTCGAATTCGGTGACGACGTAGAACGGATATTCCCCGTCGAATGGACGCTGCGCGCCGTGCGCCGTCACGTGCAGCAATGCACGATCGGTAAAGAATTCGAACGCGCCGAGTGTTAGACGGTGACGTGCCTCGGCGAAGACTTTCATCAACGCATCCATCGCCGGAACCGCGAGCAGCATCACTTGCGAGGGCGGCGGCGGTGACGTGAGGCTCAGGGTGGCTTCGACGACGATGCCGAGCGTGCCTTCCGAGCCGATCACCAGATGGCGCAGGTCGTAGCCGGACGCGTTCTTGATCAGGCCCCGGTTGAGATCCAGCAGCTCGCCGGTCCCGGTGACGACCTTCAGACCCGCGACCCATTGTCGCGTGTTGCCGTAACGGATCACGCGGATGCCGCCGGCGTTGGTCGCGATATTGCCGCCGATCTGGCAGGAGCCCCGCGCGGCGAAATCCACCGGGTAAAGCAATCCGCGTTCCTTCGCCGCGTTGTGCACGGCCTCCAGGGCGATGCCCGGCTGGACGGTCAGGGTGCGGTCGATCGGGTCGAAGTCGAGCACGCGGTTCATCCGGTCGAGGGTCACCACCAGCTCGCCGTTGGCCGCCACGGCACCGCCGGAAAGGCCCGTCCGGCCGCCCGAAGGCACCAGGGCCACGCCCTGCCCGCTCGCCCAGCGGACGATGCCCTGCACCTCTTCCACGGTCGCCGGGTAGGCAATGGCGAGCGGCGCGGGCGTCCAGCGACGGGTCCAGTCGCGGCCATGGTGCTCGAGGTCGCCCGGATCGGTCGACAGCCTGAGTTCGGGAAGGAGGCGGGCCAGTTCGGCCAGGCGCGGGTCGGTCATGGGAGTCTCGCTCGGGTATCCACCGAGGGTGCCAGTCCGCCGGGTGCGCTGCAACATGGGCGTCACGATCTGGCATAGTGGTCAGCCCTGAATCCGCGAAGCAGAAGCGTCAGCCATGAAGCGCACGTCGTACCCGAAAGAAGACATCAAGGTGCTGCTCCTCGAAGGCGTCAGCCGCAGCGCGCTCGACACCTTCCGCCAGGCCGGCTACTCGCAGATCGAGTTTCACGAGAAGTCACTGCCCGAGGACGAGCTGAAAGAGCGCATCGCCGATGCGCACATCGTCGGCATCCGCTCGCGCACGCATCTCTCCGCCGACGTGCTGGCCGAAGCGCGCCGCCTGATCGCGGTGGGGTGCTTCTGCATCGGTACCAATCAGGTCGATACGGTCGACGCCGAGCGACTGGGCGTGCCGGTCTTCAACGCGCCCTACTCCAACACGCGCAGCGTGGCGGAGCTGGTGATCGCCGAAACGATCATGCTGGTCCGCCGCATCCCGGAAAAGAACGCCGAGTGCCACCGCGGCGGCTGGTCCAAGTCGGCCGCCGGCAGCTTCGAGGTCCGCGACAAGGTGCTCGGCATCGTCGGTTACGGCCACATCGGTACCCAGGTCGGCGTGCTCGCCGAATCGCTGGGCATGCGCGTGATTTTCCACGACGTCGAGCCGAAGCTTTCGCTGGGCAATGCACGCCCCGCGGCCAGCCTGGACGACCTGCTCGAGCGCGCCGACGTCATCACGCTGCACGTGCCGGAAACACCGCAGACGAAGAACCTCATCGGCGCCGCCGAGATCGCCCGCATGCGTCCCGGCTCGATGCTGATCAACGCCTCGCGCGGCACCGTGGTGGATATCGACGCACTGGCCGACGCCCTGCGTACGAAGCACCTCGCCGGTGCCGCGATCGACGTGTTCCCGGTGGAGCCTAAAGGCAATACCGATCCGTTCGTCTCGCCACTGGTCGGCATGGACAACGTCATCCTGACCCCGCACGTCGGCGGCAGTACGGCCGAGGCGCAGGAGAACATCGGTATCGAGGTGGCGTCCAAGCTGGTGCGTTACAGCGACAACGGCAGCACGCTCTCGGCGGTGAATTTCCCCGAAGTGTCCCTGCCCGGCCACCCGACCAGCCGCCGCCTGCTGCACATCCATCGGAACATTCCGGGTGTGCTGTCGCGGGTCAACGAGGTGTTCTCCAAAGCGGCGGTCAACATCGACGGCCAGTATCTGCAGACCTCGCCGCAAGTCGGTTATGTCGTGATCGACGTGACCTTCAGCGAGGAGCATGCCGTGGCGCTGCGTAACGAGCTGGCGGCGATCGAGGGTACGCTTCGGGCACGCGTGCTTTACTGAAGGCACGACGCCATGCCGGAACCCAGGAGACGACAGGCACGCGTCAGGTGGCTGGGCATCGCCACCTGCTGTTTGGCCGGCATGGCGCAGGCCCACGTTCAGCCTGCACAGGAAGCACCCCAAACCGATGACACCACCCTGCGCTGCAAGGATGCAGGCAAAGTCGTCAATGACTACTACGGTTTCACCGCCCTGTTTCCAGGGTCGCTGCACGCCTACCCGGATTCACCCATCGACATGACTGACCACGGCTGCGTGGTCAGTCTGGACGACAACGCAGGCAGCGACCGCAGCATTGACTTGTTCGCTGCCTATAACGCGGCGCTCGACGATACCGTGCGGCAGGCCACCGACGAGCGCATCGACGGCATGACCCACGACGAGACGATCGATCATGTGATCCTTGTCTCGCGTCGGGGGATGTCGCTTGGTGGTCTGAAAGCGGAGCGCAGCGTCATCCGTTACCGTGAAAAGTCGACGGGTCGGCCGCACGTTTCCGACGTGGTGACCGCCTTACGTCATGTCGTGAAACCGTCCGACGGATTTTCACACACCTATACGGTATCCCTGACCACGACTGAGGAGGCTTATCAAGGCGACCGGGTCACCTTCGAGGCCATCCTTGCCAGCTGGCGGACCATTCGCGCGGAAGACAGTCCCTGACAGTGCGGTGATCAGCAGCCGTCGGCGACGACACGGGCGCGGCCACGCTCTTTAGCGCTGTACAGACGCTGGTCCGCCCGACGAATGAAGGCCGACAGCTCATCGCCCTCCTTAGGCACGATGCTGTTGACGCCCGCGCTCATGGTGATGCGCTTGCCCGAACCGATGCCCGCATGCGGGATCAGTGCCTTGTCGACCAGATCGAGGCAGCGCCATCCCAGCGCCAGCGCTTCGGCCTCGTCGGTATCCGGTAACAACAGCACGAACTCCTCACCACCGAAGCGGCACAGGAGGTCGGCGGGTCGACGCACGATGCCGGACAGCGCCGAAGCGACGCGTTTCAGGCACTCGTCGCCTTCCAGATGCCCGTAGTGATCGTTGTACTGCTTGAAGAAATCGATATCGAGGACGACGAGCGAAATGGGCTTGTGAGTGTCTTTGGCGTCGCGCCATTCCGTCTCCATCATCGTGTCGAAACGACGACGGTTGGGCACGCCGGTCAGGCCATCCTTGAAGGAAAGCTCTTCGAGCTCGCGCTGCATGTTGAGCAGCTTTTCTTCAGTGCGCTTGCGCTCGCTGATGTCGAACATGAAGCCGACCAGCGCATTCGGGGTGCCGTCCTCATTGCGCACCACATGCACGACATCGCGAATCCAGACGAAGGTGCCGTCCTTGCGCAGCGCGCGATAATCGGCCTCGTGATCGATGCCCGCCATCGACTGCGAGACACAGAAGTCGAAAACCCACGCGCGGTCCTCGGGGTGCATGCGATCGACCCAGTCCTGCACGGTCATCCAGGATTCCGGTGCCCAGCCGAGCAGTTCCTCGATCTGCGGTCCCACATAGGCAAAACGCAGCGTCGCCCAGTCGATCTTCCATGGAATGGCGCGCGTCGATTCGAGCAGCGTCTTGTAGACCGCGACGTCGTCGTCGCGAACGATGTCCTGGATACTCATGCATTCCCCCCATGCGGCAGGCTCGCCGCGGACGGAATGATCGCCTGCCGTCGACGTGGGCGCTAGTGGATCCTTCACTCGACGCCCCGCAGGCACCTCAGCCAGATCATCTATGCCATCTGGCCGGGGTAGAGCCGCTTCAGGACGCCACGGAATCAGGCGCCGGAAGCTCGGCCTTCCGCGCGAAGTCGCGCAAGGCGAACGCACCGCGGACGCCGTTGAGGAAAGCCATCCAGATGATGATGGCCATGATCAGACCCGCGACGGCTTTGGGCTGGGTCGCGAACTGATACACCTTCTCCAGTGTGAACAGACCCAGACCTGCAAAGGCGGCAATCATCGAATAACGCCAGATGCGCCAGCCCACTAGGGCAAAGACGGCGCCATCAATCACCGCGGCACCGGTCAAGCCCAGCGCATGCGCGCCCGGCCCGGAAAAGAGGAGGAACAGACCTAAGGCCAGGTTAACGAAGGCGACGAACCATGAGGCGATGGCGGCCCCTTTCATAGCCTGCTGCGCGTCGGCGCGGTTACCAAACGTGGGCCAGTACCAGTTGGAAGTGTTGTCCTTTCTTGCCACGAGCCATGTCTCCTTTCCATTGGATACGGACGATAAACTCCCACGCTTCAGCGCAGGCAGGTGGATGTCCGGTATTTCCCCCTGAGCGCCGTGATCTGCGCTCGTGGACGAAGGATAGAAGGGAATCGCGGGGGCTACCAGAGTGACCAACTGTTCAACGCCCTGCCGCCCATGGGGGGGGGTGAACCGCTCACGAAATAAAACGCGGTACGCGCGGCACATGTGTGCTGCGGCGCAATCTAGCGCGTATGCCTCACTGCGAAGGCTCTCATGCAATTATTTCCGCATTGCAGCATAAGGACCCGCCACGAGCGCCTGCCTGACAGGAAATTATTTCGTTCAGGCGCAGCGACCGCCTGCCTAGCATCCGGCAGGTTTTTCGTTTCGATGGTCCAGCATGCCCACTCCGATCACCTGCGTCGCCGACCTTCGGGATCTCGCCCGCAAACGTGTGCCTCGCGCGTTTTTCGACTACGACGATCGCGGCTCCTATGAAGAGGTGACGCTGCGCGACAACCGCGCCGTCTTCGACCGCATCCACCTGCGCCAGCGCGTCATGATCGATGTCGATCGCCGTGATCTGACCACCGAAGTGATCGGCCAGCCGCTGTCCGTGCCGCTGGCGATCGCGCCGACCGGCCTCACCGGGCTGACGCACGGCTCGGGTGAGATCCTCGCCGCCCGCGCCGCGGCGGCCGCGGGCATTCCCTTCTGCCTGAGCACCATGTCGATCTGCTCGGTCGAACAGGTCGCCGCGGCGGTGAAGGACCCGTTCTGGTTTCAGATCTACGTGATGCGCGACCGGGGCTTTACCAGGTCGCTCATCACCCGCGCCCGCGAGGCGGGCTGCTCCGCGCTGATGGTGACCGCCGACCTGCAGATCCAGGGTCAGCGCCATCGCGAGATCAAGAACGGCATGACGGTGCCGCCCAAGCTGACGATGCGCAACCTCGTCGACATCCTGGGCAAGCCACGCTGGGTGAGCGGCGTCCTGTCCGCGCCGAGTCGCTCGTTCGGCAATCTGGCCGGGCAGATCGACGGGGCGGATGGCCTCACTACCCTCGCGCAGTGGATCGGCAACCAGTTCGATCCGCGACTGACCTGGGACGACATCGGCTGGATCCGCGACCTGTGGCCGGGCAAGCTGATCCTCAAAGGAATCATGGAGCCCGATGACGCACGCTCAGCGGTCAAGGCGGGCGTCGACGCGATCGTCGTCTCCAACCATGGCGGGCGGCAGCTCGATGGCGCCGTCGCTTCCGCTTACGCCCTGCCCCGTGTCGTCGACGCCGTCGGCAACGACATCGAGGTCCTTTTCGACGGTGGCATCCAGACCGGCCAGGCGCTTCTGAAATCGCTGGCCCTCGGCGCGCGTGCCGGCCTCATCGGCAAGGCCTTCCTCTACGGCCTCGGTGCCATGGGCCAGGAAGGCGTGACCAGGGTGATCGAGATCCTGCGGCGCGAGCTGGATGTCAGCATGGCGCTGACCGGCAACACCTCGGTGCGCGCCCTCGATCGTTCGATTCTTCTCGACGAACGCGGTGAGCCCTGGCTCCCGCTTCGCCCCACCGCTTGAACACCCCGCGCCGCAAGGCGCGCGTACCCAAGGAAACGACATGAGCAGCAGCTACCAGAATTACATCGGCGGACGGTTCGTCAGCGACTCGTCCGATGGCAGCGTCGAGGTCACCAACCCGGCGACGCAGGCCGTGCTCGGCCATGTGCCGGAAGCCTCCGCCGGTACCGTGGCCTCCGCCGTGGACGCCGCGCGCAAGGCGCAGCCGGCGTGGTCGAAGCTGCCCGCCATCCAGCGCGCCAATGCACTGCGCGCGATCTCGGCCAAGGTGCGCCAGCATCGCGAGCGCCTGGCCGCGCTGATCGTCGCCGAACAAGGCAAGACGCAGGGTCTCGCCGCGGTCGAGGTCGACTTCACCGCCGACTACATCGATTACATGGCCGAATGGGCGCGCCGTCTCGAAGGCGAGGTGCTCACCAGCGACCGCCCGGGCGAAAGCATCTTCCTGCTGCGCAAGCCGATCGGCGTCGTCGCCGGCATCCTGCCGTGGAACTTCCCGTTCTTCCTGATCGCCCGCAAGATGGCTCCCGCACTGGTCACCGGCAATACCGTGGTGATCAAGCCCAGCGAAGAGACGCCGCTCAATGCGTTCGAATTCGCGAAGCTGGTCGCGGAGACCGACCTGCCCGAGGGCGTGTTCAACCTCATCGGCGGCACCGGTGCCAAGGCCGGTGCGGCACTGACCGACAACCCGGGCGTCGGCCTGATCAGCTTCACCGGCAGCGTCGAGACCGGCAGCCGCATCATGCAGACGGCGGGCAAGCACCTCACCCGCGTGAACCTGGAACTGGGCGGCAAGGCGCCGGCGATCGTGCTGGCCGATGCCGACCTCGACCTCGCCGCGAAGGCCATCACCGATTCGCGCGTGATCAACACCGGGCAGGTGTGCAACTGCGCCGAGCGCGTCTACGTCGACCGCAAGGTCGCCGACGAATTCGTCGAGAAGCTTCGCCGGAACATGGCCGCCACGACCTATGGCGATCCCGGCGCGGATGCATCCGTCGGCATGGGCCCGCTGATCAACAAGGCAGGCCTGGACAAGGTACGCGGTGCCGTCGAGCGAGCCGTCGCCGCCGGCAACGAAGTGATCACGGGCGGCAAGGTCGCCGATCTCGGCCAGGGCTTTCATTACGAGCCGACCGTGCTGATCGCCAAAGACAACGATCAGGAAATCATCCGTAAGGAGACCTTCGGTCCGGTCCTGCCGATCGTGCTGGTCGACGGTCTGGAACAGGCGGTCGCCTACTCCAACGACTCCGACTACGGCCTTACCTCGTCGCTGTATACGCGCGATCTCAACAGCGCCTTCCGTGGTGTGCGCGATCTCGAATTCGGCGAAACGTACGTCAACCGCGAAAACTTCGAAGCCATGCAGGGCTTCCACGCCGGTCGTCGCAAGTCGGGCATCGGCGGCGCCGACGGCAAGCACGGCCTTTACGAATACACCGAAACGCACGTCGTCTACATCCAGCACGACTGATGGCGCGACACACGAGGGGAGACACCATGAAACCAGCAAGCGGAAAGCCAGCCCGGTTCCTGACGATGACGACGGCACTCGCCCTCGTCCTCGCCGGCGGGTCCACCACTTTTGCCCAGGATGCCGCCAGGGGACCGGCCGCCGTCGACGGCGCGCGCATCGTCAATGCCGACAAGGAACCCGGCAACTGGATGACCACCGGACGCACGTACGACGAGCAGCGCTATAGCCCGTTGAAGCAGATCACCGACAAGAACGTCGACAAGCTCGGCCTGGCATGGACGTACAAGATCGACATCGATCGCGGCGTCGAAGCGACACCCATCGTCGTCGACGGTGTGATGTACACCACGGGCCCCTTCTCCATCGTTTACGCACTGGACGCGAAGACCGGCCAGCTGAAATGGAAGTACGACCCGAAGTCGGACCGTGCACGCGCAGGCGAAGCCTGCTGCGACGCGGTGAACCGCGGCGTGGCCGTGTGGAATGGCAAGGTCTACGTGGGCGTGCTCGACGGCCGCCTCGAGGCGATCGACGCGAAGACCGGCACGAAGGTCTGGTCGGTCGATACGCGCTACGACACCACGCGCAGTATCTCGATCACCGGCGCGCCACGCATCGTCGAAGGCAAGGTGATCATCGGCAACGGTGGCGCCGAGTACGGGACGCGCGGCTACATCACCGCGTACGACGCCGAGACCGGCAAGCAGGACTGGCGCTTCTGGACGGTACCGGGCGATCCGGACAAGCCGGCCGAGAACAAGGCGATGGAAATCGCCCGTCCGACGTGGACCGGTCGTGCGTTCGTCACGCAGGGTGGCGGTGGTACCGTATGGGATTCGATGTCGTACGACCCCGAGCTGAAGCTGCTCTACATCGGCGTGGGCAACGCATCGTCGTGGAATCCGAAGTTCCGCAGCGAAGGCAAGGGCGACAACCTGTTCCTGTCGTCCATCGTGGCGATCCATGTGGACACCGGCGAGTACGCCTGGCACTACCAGACTACCCCGGGCGACGCCTGGGACTTCACGGCGACCGCGCACATCATCCTTGCCGACATAAAGATCGACGGCAAGGTGCGCAAGGTAGCCATGCAGTCGCCGAAGAACGGCTACTTCTACGTCATCGATCGCACCAACGGCAAGCTGCTGTCGGCGAAGAACATCATCCCGCTCAGCTGGTCCAGTGGCGTCGACATGAAGACCGGTCGTCCGAAGGTCAATGAAAGCGCCGAATACTGGAAGGATCCGGAACACAAGCCGCACCTGGTACAGCCTGCGTTCTGGGGCGCGCACGACTGGCAGCCGATGTCGTACAGCCCGGATACGGGTCTGGTCTACATCCCGACGCACATCATGTCGGCGTACTACCAGGATCTGGCCAAGGAACCGCCGCGTCGCAAGTTCAAGAGCGCCTATCAGCTCGGTGCGGATGCCGGCATGGTGCCCGAGGCGGAGAAGGAGCTGCGCGAACTGGCCAACACCTGGAGCGGCAAGCTCACCGCCTGGGACCCGAAGACCCAGAAGAAGGTCTGGGAAGTCCCGTACAAGACGATCTTCAACGGTGGCGTGCTGTCCACCGCGGGCAACCTCGTCTTCGAGGGCACCGCCGACGGTCGCGTCGTGGCGTACTCCGCCGACAAGGGTAAAAAGCTCTGGGAGCAGCCGGCCAACACGGGCGTCATGGCCGCACCGATCACCTATACGGTGGACGGCGAGCAGTACGTGACCTTCATGGTCGGCTGGGGCGGCGCGTTCTCGACGTTCGAGGGCGGTATCTCGCTCAATGCCGGCGTGCTGCCTAATTCACAGGTTCTCACCTATAAGCTCGGCGGCACCGCCAAGCTGCCGGACTTCAAGTACAAGTACGCCGACCACAAGCTCGATCCGCCGCCGCTCACCGGTACGCCGGAACAGATCGCCGAAGGCCAGAAAGCGTTCGGTGCCAACTGCTCGCAGTGCCACGGCATCAACGCGGTCTCCGGCGGCGTGCTGCCCGACCTGCGCCTGCTGTCGAAGGAAAACCACGCGCGCTTCGCCGCCATCGTCTACGGCGCCCGCGTCATGGACGGCATGCCCTCGTTCGCCGACGGCCTCACCATGCAGCAGGTGGAAGAGGTGCATCAGTACCTGATCAAGCGGGCCCACGACCTGAAGGACTCGCCGACCAGGGAACCGCGCGCCGCCCAACAGCCGTAACAGCGACGTAGGAGCGCGCCTTGCGCGCGATGCTTTTCCACACGGAACGGTGTCGCGCGCGGGGCGCGCTCCTACATTTGGGTCATCGCGCTCACGGCCTTTGCGCCTCCACGCAGACCTCCCGCAACCACGCGATAAACGCACCTCGCGCCTCGTCGGGCTCCGCCACGCGGTGCCAGCAAAGATGATAGGCATACGCCGGTTCCGCTTCGATCGCGAACAGCTTGATCAGCTTGCCGTTCTGCAGATGACGCCGCGCAAGACTCCGCCGCACGAGCGCCACCCCATGACCATTCAGCGCCGCCTCCATCAGCATGCCGAGGTCCATCAGCCGATGGCCGTCCGTCGGTTCGGCGGTATCGCCCTGCCCCGTCTCGGTGCGGGCGGCACGCATCCATGGGCCCCACGGCTCGAGCGGACAACGTAGCAGGATGGCGCGACGGATCATGTCGGCAGGCGAGTCGAAGCGAATCTGCGCCAGATAAGCCGGACTCGCCACGGGAAAGACGGTCTCGCTTGTGAGGCGCTCACTGTCCACGCCCTCGAAGCGCCCATCCCCGAAGCGTACTTCCACGTCCCAACCCGGCGCCGTGATGTCGAGATACGGGATGGACGGCATCAGCTCGAGTTCGATGTCCGGATACCGCTGAGTGAAAGCATGCAGGTGCGGGACGAGAAGATCGCGCCCGAACGTCGGTGGCGTGGCGACACGCAGCCGTCGACGTGATGATGAATCGCGGCGGTGATACGCGGAGCGTGTCAGCAGACCGAGCGCGACGTTGACCTGCTCGAGGTATTCGCGGCCGATAGCGGTGGGCTCGACGCCGCGGCCTGTGCGCGAAAGCATCTTTACACCGAGGAGAGACTCGAGTCCGGCGACGCGTTTGGCGACGGCGCTGGGCGTGACTGCCAGCTCGTAACTCGCGCGTTCGAAAGAGCCTAATCGCGCAGCGGCTTCCAGCGCCCGCAGATGCGCCGTCGAAGGCAGACGTACGTTGTTCTGCTCGAGCGAGTGCAGCCGGTGATCGAGCCCGTCGTTCGACGGACGGCGTGGAAAATTCATCCGCGGGCCTCTGTTTTTCAGGGCTCTAGATTAGCAGCCGGGCGCAAGTTCTGACGCATCAGGACGCGACTCGTCAACCTATCCGCCTAGCCGACGTTGGAGATCCATGCCCAACGTGAGGACGACCTCGATGCCCGATTCCCTACCTGCCCTCGCCATGCGTGGTGTGACCCTTGCATGCGCCATCGCACTCGCGTCATGCGCAAGTAGCGGCGTTCGTCTCGCTACCGCGCCTGTCCACCCCTACTCGTTCGATGGCCACTGGGTGGTGGATCCCTCGCGAAGCGAAGACCCCGATGCTGCCGGCGCTGCGGCAGGTGGCGGCCGAGGTGGCATGGGCGGCGGTCACGGCCATGGTGGCGGGATGGGTGGCGGAGGGATGGGAGGTGGTGGTGGCATGGGCGGAGGCCGACATGGTGGCGGCGGTGCAGGCTCCGGAAGCAGCCCGGGAGGTAGCCCTGACAGTGGCGGTAACGGGAACACGATGCGTCGCGCCCTTCTGCTGCCAGACACGCTGGACATCGCCCTGCGGCCTGACACGCTTTCGCTAACCGCCGACGGGCATCCGCGTAGCGTTCCCATGATCACGACTCAGGACGCGCATGCGAATGCCACACGCGCAGGCTGGGACGGCGACAGTCTCGTAATCGTGATTCACGCCGATCCGAAGCGCGGGGACATCGTGCAGCGCTATGAGGTCGCGCCGGATCATTCGCGTCTCGTGGTGACAACGGAATTCAAGGGCAAGTCGAAGAAGGTTTCTGTGGTCCGGGAGTTTACGGCTGCGCCTGCCGCCACTAAGGACTAACGAGAAGCCCGGCATTGCCGGGCTTCGTTTCGTCGTACGGGCAGCAGTGCTTCTTCAGGCAGCAAACGTCTTGTCGTTCTTCGTCAGGCTCCACGCGCCAAGCGTCATGCCACCCTGCCCGCCATCGAACGTTTGCTTCACATATTTCCACTGGATCGCGGCATATCTGAGCGCGAGCGTTTCCATCGGTAGCGGCCTGTCGTCGATGCCGAGACCGATCTGCGCGATCAGAACATGTTTGAGTTGAATCTCAAGATATTTGACGCGTCGTCCGTCACCCGCGTCCCGATACATGTCGATCTGCGCGGACTGAAACGTCGTTCCGCCTGAGAGCGCCTGATAGAGCGCCGGACTCGACGAGTCGATCTCCTTCCTCACCCCGATATCGCCATGCACGGTGCGCCCGACCGCGTGGCCACCCGCCGTCGACGAAGCCAGGGATGTGGGTTGGTGCATCTGATGGTGCAAGGAGTTCAGCTCGATCCACTGCCCATGATCCTTATCCGCGGATTCGCCTTTCAGGTCGGGGCCGTTCAACTTCAGGTAAATGCTTTTCATCGAAATCCTTGATGTGGTCATACAGGCTGTCGCTGCCTATCGGAGGCGAACGACGAGGCTTTCTACCGGATTCGAAAAAGATATGTTTGAGAACGAAGGACACCGTTTTTCTTGGCTTCAATTGCGTTCATCTACCCACGTAATTTCATGAACGCGTGACTTACATGACGGGGTAAGTGGTCGCTCCGACAACTACACTGCGCGCCGCATCGGTCGGGTCGCATACGACTCGACTACACAGGAGCGCAACGCGATGGAGACGTTCGACATTGTCTGCATGGAGACGTAGGCGCGTTTACGTAGCAAAGGAGCAGGTCTATGAATGGAAATCCAGCCGCACTGGAAGACGCGACGTCGGCGATAGATAAAGTTGAATCGATCCCGCGTGCCATGCGACATGTGGGATGGATGGTCGCCGCCGACCTGATGGAACGGTGGCTTCATTCGTCGGCGTGGGTGCTTCCCGACGTGTGGAAATCACCAGATGCGCCGGATCCGCGAACGCTTCCGGCTTCTTCGCTCGACGAACGCATCGTGCGCATGAGCTGGGCGATGGCGAATCCGCGTGTCCGCATTGGCATGGAGAGGCTGAGGGAAAAAATGGCGAATGGACCTGCCAAGAAGCTGCTTCAACGAAGGGCGACGAAGCTATCCTGGGGGGCAAACGGACGCGCCGATTTTGGCAGTCAACACGATAGCGCCGTCCAGTTGGACTGGAAGTGCCAGTCCAATTACGAAGTAATCGGCGGGAAGCTCGACACGATGGACGACCTCTACGGAGCCCTCGGCTCAGCTGCGCTGAAAGTTGCGTTGGTTGGCGAGGCCACCCGGGACGCACAGAACGGAAAGATCAGCCTCCGAGTTACACACGCTGGCTTCTACATTCGCGACACGTACGACTTCAACGGCCCTCAGACACTGGGAACCTGGACCAAGGATGGCGTCCTCAACAAGAAGCAGATATTCGCGAATGCGGTGATGAACGGACTATCGTTCCAGTGGGGCATACCGTCTGGACATGTATCGAACGCCGACTTCGAACAGTATCGGATCGAGACCGGGCTGGGCGGCGATTTCGTCATCTACTCCGACGTCTACTGGGAGCGCACGGATTTCGTGCTTGATCTGGGCTGATGGATATCAAAGCCCTCATCGGGGTCATCCTGGTCGTTGCTGGAGCCGCGACTTATCAAGCTTCGGAGTGGTGGGAGCGTGCTTATGCGACGTACATCTCGTCGCAGACAAGCCCTGACGGCTGCCTGCGTGTAGACACCTACAAGGCGTTTTGGGTGCTCCCATCATTCCTCCATCGCATACCGGATCCCGATCCCGAAAACAGAAACGATTTGGGTAGAGACTGGGACGGCGCCTTCTTCAAACGAGCTTACGAAGTCAGCACAGGCGATTTTCTGGGTGAAACGGTCGTGTTCGACGCATCCGCTTCGTTCAACATGATGTTCTGGAACGACTCGAAAGAGGCGGGCCGACGCATCGTCCTGGCTAACGGATTCCCGATGGTCGATACCGATCGGTGTGCCGACAAGGCGACGCTGGCGACGCTCGAAGCGTTCTATGAAAAGGAGCGTGAGGAATTTCGACCGATTCAGGAGCGCTGGGAGCGAGATCGAGAACGGGATCGCGAAGAGGAAAGGCTACGGGAGCAAAATCAGCCGGATGAACGCCAGGCTTCGGGGGCGGCGGCAAGCCCACCGGGTGGCGGAAGGTTGGCGGGGCGGTAACGAAAAAAGGCGCCCCGTGAGGGACGCCTTTTCGAATAATGGTCGGGGTGGCGAGATTCGAACTCGCGACCACTACACCCCCAGCGTAGTGCGCTACCAGGCTGCGCTACACCCCGACGAGCAAACGATTGTAACAGCAACGCCGCGATCTGCGGAAGCGGGTCAGCGACGAAGCAGGGTCAGGACTTCTTCGAGCTCCAGGCGGACCTGGCGGACGATCTGGTGCGACATGCTCGCTTCCATACGGGCCTGGGGGCCCTCGAGGCGTGCGCGCGCACCCGTAATGGTGAAACCCTCGTCGTACAGCAGCGAACGGATCTGGCGGATCATCAGCACGTCGTGACGCTGGTAGTAGCGGCGGTTGCCACGGCGCTTGACGGGCTTCAGGGCCGGAAATTCCTGCTCCCAGTAGCGAAGGACATGCGGCTTGACGCCGCAAAGCTCGCTTACTTCACCGATGGTGAAGTAGCGCTTCGCCGGGATCGCCGGAAGTTCGGTGTTATTCCCTGGATCCAGCATAGCCCTCGACTCTTACCTTGAGTTTCTGGCCAGGACGGAAGGTGACGACCCGCCGGGCAGAGATGGGAATTTCTTCGCCGGTCTTGGGATTGCGACCCGGCCGCTGATTTTTCTGACGCAGATCGAAATTGCCGAAGCCCGACAACTTGACCTGCTCGCCCCGCTCGAGAGCTTCACGAACGACTTCGAAGTACGCGTCAACGAACTCTTTGGCCTCACGCTTGTTGAGACCTACGTCGAGGAAAAGCCGCTCGGCCATTTCCGCCTTGGTCAGCGCCATCTTATCCTCGCAATCTTGCCTTGCATGTCTTCTCCAATGCCCCCACCGCTTCTGCCACACGAGCGTCGGCATCTTCGTCGGTAAGGGTGCGTGAAGCGTCCTGTAAAATCAAGCCCATAGCGAGACTCTTTCGCCCTTCGTCGATCCCTTTCCCGGCGTATCGGTCGAACAGGCGGATCTCACGCAGGACCTCGCCGAGGGCGCCACGAACGGCTGCCTCGACGGCCGACCAGGAGACGTCCTCAGGCAGTTCGACCGCGATATCGCGACGCACGGCGGGGAACCGGGCCACGCGCGCCGCGCTGGGCAGGCGTCGGGCCAGTACCGGCTCGAGGGCCAGCTCCATCACATGAACATCCGGACCGAGATCCAGGGCTTTCGCGAGTGCCGGGTGCAGGGCACCTAAGTAACCGGCCGGCAGTCCGTCGCGGAGTACGCGTGCGCCACGACCGGGATGCAGCCAGGACGGCAGATCGTCGGTGTCGACCGACCAGCGGGCCGGCTCACCCGTGTGAGCGATCAGCGCGTCGAGGTCGCCCTTGAGGTCGAAGAAGTCGACCGTGCGGGACGCTTCGCCCCACTGCTCCGCCCGTGCATTGCCTGAAGCGACGACGGCCACCCGGCCGATCTCGTCCGGGGCACCGCCCGTCGCGTGGAAGCTGCGCGCCAATTCGAACAGACGAACGCGCTCCTGCTGGCGGGCACGATTGTGACGCAGCGCTTCGACCAGGCCCGGCAACAGCGAGGTACGCATGACGGCGAGGTCGGCCGACAGGGGGTTGGCGAGCGGTACCCAGGCGTGATCCACGCCCCAGGTTTTCAGGAGGTCGGCGCTGAGGAACGAGAGCGTGACCGCCTCGAAATAGCCACGCGCGGCCAGCTGGTCGCGCAGCGCCATCTCGCTCAGGCGCGCCTCCGGCTCCGACCGCAGGGCGATCTGACCGGCGGGGATATGGGTCGGGATGCGCTCGTAACCATGAATACGGGCGACCTCTTCGATCAGGTCCTCCTCGCGCTCGATGTCGAAGCGGCTGCTCGGTGGCGTGACTTTCCAGCCGTCCGCGATTTCCTCGACGCCCATGCCCAGCGCGGTGAAGATGCGGGTCACTTCGGCGGCGGCGACATCGATACCGAGGATGCGACGCAGACGCGCATGACGGAGAACGACAGGCGCGTGCTCGCGCAGGTCTTCGAGTCGCTCGGCGACCGTCACCGGACCGGCCTGGCCGCCGGCAATCTGCAGCAGCAGTTCGGTGGCGCGTTCCATCGCACGCTTCGGCAGGGCCGGGTCGACACCGCGTTCGTAGCGATGCGAGGCATCCGTATGGAGGCCGAGCTTGCGTGCGCGACCCATGATGGCCGACGGCGCGAAGTGCGCAGCCTCGAGAAAAATATTGCGCGTGGCATCGGTGACGCGCGAGTCGAAGCCGCCCATGACACCGGCGACGGCAAGCGGCGCCGCCTCGTCGGCGATGACGACGAACGACGGGTCGAGCTTCGCGTCGCTGCCATCCAGCAGCTTCAGGGTCTCGCCCTGCCCCGCATGACGGACGACGATCGAGCCCGTCAGCTTGTCGTTGTCGAACGCATGCATCGGATGACCGAGTTCGAGCATCACGTACTGAGTGACGTCGACCACCGCGCTGATCGGCCGGATACCCGCGCGGCGCAGACGCTCCGCCATCCACAACGGCGACGCCGTGCTCGCGTCGATACCTTCGATGATGCGACCGAGGTAGCGCGGCGCGTCGGCACCGGCTTCGAGACGGACCGGACGCGTGGCGCTGGCGGTGACGGCGACGTCGCCCACACCGATCGCTTTGACGCGGCTGCCGAAAAGCGCCGCCACATCGTGCGCCAGACCGTTGAGGCCGAGTACGTCCGGACGGTTCGGAGTGATCTTCAGCTCGATGCTGGCGTCGGGCAGACCGAGGTATTCCGCCAGCGGCTTGCCGACCGGCGCATCGGCCGGCAGTTCGAGCAGACCGGAGGCATCCGCATCGAGGCGAAGCTCTTTCGCCGAGCAGAGCATGCCGAACGACTCGACGCCGCGCAGCGTGGCCGCCTTGATGTGCACGTCGCCGGGCAGCGTGCTGCCGACGGTGGCCAGCGGTACGCGGATACCCACGCGTGCGTTAGGCGCGCCACAGACGATCTGCACCAGCTCACCCGTGCCGGCGTCGACCTTGCACACCTGCAGGCGATCGGCTTCGGGATGTTTGGTGGCTTCGACGATCCTGGCGACGACCACGCCGTCGAGACCATCACCCAACTCGGTGACTTCCTCGACTTCCAGGCCGGACATGGTGAGTGCGTGAACCAGCGCCGCGCGATCCGCGTCGATGTCGACCAGCTCGCGCAGCCAGTTTTCGGAGAATTTCATGGGAGCGACTCTCTAATCCGGAGGGCTATCAGGCGAACTGACGGAGGAAGCGCAGGTCGTTCTCGAAGAACGCGCGCAGATCGCCCACGCCGTAACGCAGCATCGCGAAACGCTCGACGCCGAGACCGAAAGCGAAACCCGTGTAACGCTCAGGATCGATGCCGCAGTTCTTCAGCACGGTCGGGTGGACCATGCCGCAGCCCAGCACTTCGAGCCAGCGCGTGGAGCCGTCTTCGGCGTCCCAGCGGATGTCCACTTCGGCCGAGGGCTCGGTGAAGGGGAAGTAGCTAGGACGGAAGCGCATCTCGAAATCGCGCTCGAAGAACGCGCGGATGAATTCGGCCAGGGTGCCCTTCAGGTCGGCGAAGCTTGAGGTCTCATCGACCAGCAGGCCTTCGATCTGATGGAACATCGGCGAATGGGTCTGGTCGGAATCGCTGCGATAGACCTTGCCCGGGGCGATGATGCGGATCGGCGGCTGGCGCCCCTGCATCGAACGGATCTGCACCGGCGAGGTATGCGTACGCAGCAGGCGACCGTCACCGAAATAGAAGGTGTCGTGCATCGCGCGCGCGGGATGGTGCGGCGGGAAGTTCAGCGCCTCGAAGTTATGCCAGTCGTCCTCGATCTCGGGACCGTCGGCACGCTGGTAACCGAGACGACCGAAGATATCGGCGATGCGCTCGAGCGCGCGGGTGATCGGGTGGATGCCACCGTACTCGCCGTCGCGGCCCGGGAGGCTGACGTCGATTCGCTCGGAGGCGAGGCGGCGATCCAGTTCGGCCTGTTCCAGCGCCTGCTTGCGGGCGGCAATGGCGTCCGTGAGACGCTCCTTGACCCGGTTGACTTCGGCGCCACGCGCCTTGCGCTCGTCACCCGACAACTGACCCAGGGCTTTCAGCGCGGCGGTCACCGCACCGTTCTTTCCCAGCAGGGCGACACGCACGGCATCCAGCGCCTCGAGGGAGGCCGCCGACTCGATGTCGCGCAGGGAGGCGTCGATATGCTCGATCGATTCCATCGGTTTTCCTGACTTTTTCGAGGCACACAAAAAAGTGTGGGGAGAAGGCAAGGCCTTCTCCCCACGTCATCCATCTTCGCGCGATAAGACTACCGCGCGTTTAAAGCGGATTACGCAGCCAGACTGGCCTTGGCCTTCTCTGCGATCGCGCCAAATGCCTTGATGTCGTGCACGGCGAGGTCGGCGAGGACCTTACGGTCGACGGCGATCTCAGCCTTGGCCAGACCGTTGATCAGGCGGCTGTAGGACAGACCGAACTGACGGGCGGCGGCGTTGATACGCACGATCCACAGCGCGCGGAACTGACGCTTACGCTGCTTGCGGCCGATGTAGGCGTACTGACCAGCCTTGATGACGGCCTGGTTGGCTACGCGGAAGACCTTGCGACGGGCGTTGTAATAACCCTTTGCACGGCCGAGGATTTTCTTGTGACGACGACGGGCGGTAACGCCACGCTTAACACGAGCCATGGTTCAACCCTCCCTTAGAGATACGGCAACATGCGAGCTACACCCTTGGTGTCGCACGCTTTGACGTGGTTGGGAGCGCGCAGGCCGCGCTTACGCTTGGTCGACTTCTTCGTCAGGATATGCGACTTGAAGGCGTGACCGGCTTTGAACTTGCCGGATGCGGTCTTGCGAAAACGCTTCGCTGCCGCCCGGTTGGTCTTGATCTTGGGCATCGGAATGCTCCGTATTCGGTGACTGACTGATCCGGCGGCAAGCCCTTGCGGGACAAGCACTTTCCTTCCTGCCGGGTACGGTGATTCGGCCCATCCATACGGGCCGAGCCGGCGATCATACATGAATTCAAACGAAAAAGGGCGCCGGAGCGCCCTTCTCGTTCGATCAGATCTTTTTCTTCGGTCCGATCATCATGACCATCTGGCGGCCTTCGAGGCGGGGGAAGGACTCCACCACACCGTCTTCGCCGATGTCCGTCTGAACCCGGCGGGCCAGATTCTGGCCGAGGTCCTGATGGGACATTTCACGACCGCGGAAGCGGATCGTGACCTTGACCTTGTCGCCTTCTTCCAGAAATTCGCGCATCTTGCGCAGCTTGATCTGGTAGTCGCCCTCGTCGGTGACGGGACGGAACTTCACTTCCTTGATCTCTACCTGCTTCTGCTTCTTCTTGGCAGCCGAGGCCTTCTTCTGGGCTTCGAACTTGAACTTGCCGTAATCCATGATCTTGCAGACCGGCGGATCGCCGTTCGGCTGGATTTCGACGAGATCCATGCCCAGCTCTTCAGCGGCCTTGATGGCGTCATCAGTCCGCATGATTCCGAGCTGCTCGCCTTCCGCGCCAAGCACGCGGACCTGCGGGACACGGATGTCTCTGTTCTTGCGATTGCCCTTGTTATCGGTCGTAGCGATACCGCTATCCTCCAGAAGAATGATCCAAATACCGGGCCCCCGCTCAGCGGCGGGTCTCGGCTTCCAAACGTTCGACGAACTGGGCCACGGTCATGCTGCCGAGGTCCTCGCCGCCGCGGGTACGTACGGAGATGGTACCCGTTTCTTTCTCGCGATCACCGACCACGATCAGATAAGGCACCTTCTGCAACGTGTGCTCGCGGATTTTATATCCGACTTTTTCGTTGCGCAAATCGGAGTTTACCCTGAACCCTTGTCCGACAACGGCTTGGGCCACGTCCTGCACGTAATCGGCCTGAGCGTCCGTAATGCTGAACGCAACTGCCTGAATGGGGGCGAGCCAGGTCGGAAGCAAGCCCGCGTGGTGCTCGATCAGGATGCCGATGAATCGCTCCATCGAGCCGACGATGGCCCGGTGCAGCATGACCGGGTGCTGGCGCTGGCTGTTCTCGTCCACGTACTCGGCGCCCAGACGCTCGGGCATCATGAAATCGACCTGCATCGTGCCCACCTGCCAGGCGCGGCCGATGGAGTCCTTCATGTGGTACTCGATCTTGGGACCGTAGAAGGCGCCCTCACCCGGCAGTTCCTCCCACTCGACGCCAGCCGCCTGCAGGGCCGCCCGCAGGGCGTGCTCGGCCTTGTCCCAGACCTCGTCGGCACCGATGCGCTTGTCGGGACGCAGGGCGATCTTCATGGCGATGTCGCTGAACCCGAAGTCCTCGTAGACCTTCATGGCCTGGGCGTGGAAGGCCGCGACTTCGCCCTCGATTTGCGCCGGGGTGCAGAAGATGTGGCCGTCGTCCTGCGTGAAGGCACGCACGCGCATGATGCCGTGCAGCGCGCCCGAGGGCTCATTGCGGTGACAGCCGCCGAACTCGCCGTAGCGGATCGGCAGGTCGCGGTAGCTGTGCAGGTTGGTGTTGAAGATCTGGATGTGGCCCGGGCAGTTCATGGGCTTCAGGGCGTACGTGCGCTTCTCCGACTCGGTGAAGAACATGTTTTCCTGGTAGTTGTCCCAGTGGCCGGACTTCTTCCACAGGCTGACGTCCATGATCTGCGGACCACGGACCTCCTGGTAACCGCTCTTCTTGTACACGCCGCGGACGTACTGCTCGACGGCCTGCCAGATCGCCCACCCCTTCGGGTGCCAGAAGATCATGCCCGGCGCCTCTTCCTGCATGTGGAAGAGGTCGAGCTGCTTGCCGATGCGGCGGTGGTCGCGCTTTTCGGCTTCCTCCAGTTGCAGCAGGTAGGCCTTGAGGTCCTTGTCGTTCAGCCACGACGTACCGTAGATGCGCGTCAGCATCTCGTTGTTGGAATCGCCGCGCCAGTAGGCGCCGGCGACCTTCATCAGCTTGAACGCGCGGAGCTTGCCCGTGTTGGACACGTGCGGCCCGCGGCAGAGATCGGTGAACTCACCCTGCGTGTAGAGCGAAAGCTCTTCGTTCGCCGGGATGCTCTCGATGATCTGGGCTTTGTACTCTTCACCCAGACCGCGGAAGAACGTGATCGCCTCGTCGCGGCTCTTGACCGAGCGCGTGACCGGAATCTGTTCCTTGACGATCTTCTCCATCTCGGCCTGGATGGTCTCCAGGTCGTCCGGCGTAAACGGGCGCTCGTAGGCGAAATCGTAGAAGAAGCCGTTGTCGATGACCGGGCCGATCGTGACCTGCGCGCCGGGGAACAGGCGCTGCACGGCCTGACCCAGAAGGTGGGCCGTGGAGTGACGCAGGATATCCAGCGCCTCGGGGCTCTTTTCAGTGACGATCTCGAGGGCGGCGTCGTGATCGATCGTGAAGCTGGCATCGACCAGCTTGCCGTCGACCTTGCCCGCGAGGGTGGCCTTGGCGAGGCCGGCACCGATCGAGGCGGCGACGTCCTGCACGGATACGGGGTGATCGAACGGGCGCTGGCTGCCGTCGGGTAGCGTGATCTGGATCATGAATGCGAATTCCGGACAAACAAAAAGGGCGCCATGCGCCCTTCGACAATGACGAAGACGTGGCGGGGGGTCAGATTGAAGAGCGCGTAGTCCGCATGTCGCACACTCGGCCAGCGTTGCCGCGGGCCACCTTCGTCGGTTGGATACCCGTAAAAGCTAGATCAGGGGCGCTGCCGTGTCAATCCGGGCGTCCGCTACAATGGGCGACTCGCTCCACTGGCAGGACATCCCCATGCGCATCCTGGTCACCGGCACTGCCGGCTTCGTCGGCTCGGCCCTCGCCGAGCGCCTCCTTGCGCGCGGCGATACCGTGCTGGGATTCGACAATCACAACGATTACTACGACCCGGGCCTGAAAGAGGCACGCGTCGCCCGTTTCGTGGATCACCCGAATTACACCCATGTCCGCGCCGACCTCGCCGGGCAGGCGGCCGTGGATAAGGCTTTCGCGGAGTTCCAGCCCGAGCGCGTGGTCAACCTGGCCGCGCAGGCCGGCGTGCGTTATTCGCTGACCCACCCGCATGCTTACGTGCAGAGCAACCTGGTCGGCTTCGTCAACATCCTCGAGGCCTGCCGTCGCCACGCCGTGGGGCATCTTGTCTATGCCTCGTCCAGTTCGGTGTACGGCGCGAACCGGAAGATGCCGTTCGCCGTCGAGGATGCCGTGGACCATCCGGTCAGCCTTTACGCCGCCACCAAAAAATCCAACGAGCTGATGGCGCATACCTATAGCCATCTCTTCGGATTGCCCACGACGGGCCTGCGCTTCTTCACCGTGTATGGCCCATGGGGTCGTCCGGACATGTCGCCGATCCTCTTCGCCAACCGCATCGTGCGCGGCGAGGCGATCGACGTGTTCAATCACGGAAATCACAGCCGCGATTTCACTTACATCGACGATATCGTCGAGGGGGTGATCCGTACGCTGGACCATCCGGCGCAGCCTGACCCCACCTACGATCCCGTGGATCCGCATGCGGGAAGTTCGGCGGCTCCGTATCGCGTCTACAACCTGGGCAACGATGAGCCCGTGCAGCTGCTCGATTTCATCGGCCTGCTGGAGAAGCACCTCGGGCGGACGGTGGAGAAGCGACTGTTGCCGATGCAGCCGGGCGATGTACCGGATACCTGGGCCGACGTATCGGCGATTCGCCGGGATGTGGGTTACGCACCATCGACGTCGATCGACGAGGGGCTGCGGAAGTTCGCCGAGTGGTACAAGGACTTTTACAAGGTCGGATGATCAGATAAGACGACGCAACAGTCCGGAAGCGCGGCGGGTCTTGCGAGCGATGGCATAGCCGAGGATGTCGGCCGATGCCAGCAGGGTGAATGCCTTCCGCGCCCGCGTCACACCGGTGTAGACGAGTTCGCGCGTGAGCACGGGAGACGGTTCTGGCGGCAAAGCGAGCGCGGTGTGCTCGAATTCCGAGCCCTGCGATTTGTGCACGGTCATGGCGAATACCGTATCGACGGCGGAGAGCCTGCTCGGAACCACGAAACGGATGCGCTCGCCCGCCTGCTCGTCCGCGACGGAGAACGCCACGCGCAACGCCATGGCGCCCTGCCCGTCCGGCACCCACAGCGTCACACCCACGTCGCCGTTCATGAGACCCAGCGCGTAGTCGTTGCGCGTCACCATGACGGGACGGCCTTCGTACCAGCCCGTGACGGCATCGATCAGGCCACGCTCGAGCAGTCCTCTGGCGATACGTTCGTTTTGTGCGTCGACGCCGGTGTCGCCATGGCGGGTAGCGCACAGCAGCTGAAAGCGCGCGTACGCCGCGAGTGCCCCGGCGCCCCACGCCTCGAAATCACCGAACGCCGCATCGAGCGCAGGCCGTCGCTTTTCGATCCAGTCCAGATAATGCCGGTATCCCGGTGCCTGCCCGCGCCCCTCGATGGCCAGGCTGGCGATGGCGGACGTCGATGGCGGAAGCATCGCGAGATCACCCGACGCGGCTGAAAAACTGGCCATCGCGCCGGCCATCTCACCCCGATTTATCCCGAGCGCCAGTGCGCCGATGCCACTGTCGGCACCAAAGCGGCGACTGCGACGAAGCATGGTGACCTGCTGGTCGAGCGGCCGGGCGTCGTCTTCGACGGTCCAGGCGGTGACGTCCACACCGGCCACCTCGCTCAGCCACTCGCGCGTACGCTCGTCGTAGTGCCCGCGGTCGGCGCGCGCGCAGAGGTCGCCGAGGACGGCGCCCGCCTCCACCGACGAGAGCTGATCCTTGTCGCCCAGGAGAATGAGGCGCGCCTGCGGAGGCAAGGCATCGAGCGTCGCGGCCATCATTTCGAGGTCGATCATCGACGCCTCGTCGATGACGAGCACATCGAGGTGAAGCGGATTATCGGCATCGTGGCGGAACCGCCGACTGTCCGGACGACTGCCCAGCAGACGATGCAAGGTCGTCACTTCCGCGGGGATCGCCTGCTTCACCGCCTCATCGACCCGCAACTGCTCGATCTGCAGGGCAATGGACGCGTTCAGTCGCGCCGCCGCCTTGCCTGTCGGCGCCGCCAGACGAATACGCAGGCGAGGCTGACCGGCGCGATGCGCGATCGTCTGGAGCAGCCCGAGCAAGCGGATGACCGTCGTGGTCTTGCCGGTGCCCGGCCCACCCGTGATGACGGCAAATGCGGCGCGCGCCGCGATGGCACACGCGATTTTCTGCCAGTCGGGACCGTCGTCACCGGCGGGGAACAGCCGGTCCAGTTCCCCGGCCAGATCGTCCGGGACCGCCACACGCGTCAGACGACTCATGATCGATTCGGCCACCCGCGCTTCGTCACGCCAGAAACGGCGCAGGTAGAGCAGGTGTCCATCGAGCACCAGCGGTGCGGCCGGATCGCCTTCGGGCCCCGCCACCAGCGGAGACATGGCGAGCGCGGCGTCGACGCCCGTCAGCGCATCGCCGCCTTCCGCCCAGTCGCGTACGTCGACGCAGATATGTCCGTCGCCGAGCTCGCGACTCAGCAGCGCAGCCGCCAGGAGAACCCGGCGGTCACCCTCCGGGTCCAGCGTGAGGAGAAAACGGGCGAAAGCACGGTCGACCGCCCGGAGGCGGCCTTCCGCCACCCCGGTGTCGAGCCAGCCGATGGCGTCGACCAGACTGACCTCGGTCGTCATGCGACGCCTCCTTCGAAAAGCGCATCCAGTGCGTCGATCATGGCCCGGGGCGGCCGTTCGACGTGCACACCGTGACCTCGGCCATCCACGCCCCGCAGGTACAGGTAGACCGCTCCGCCGATGTGGGTGTCGTAGTCGTAGACGTCGCCGAGGCGCGCACGCAGCTGGCGATGCAGGGCAAGGAGATAGAGCGCGTATTGCAGTTCGTAGCGCGCGTCGAGGATGGAGCGACGCATGGCCTCGGGCGTGTACGACGCCTCATCCGGCCCCAGCCAGTTGGATTTGTAATCGGCGACGTACCAGCGCCCCTCGTGTTCGACGATGAGATCGATAAAGCCCTTGAGCATGCCATTGACGCGGTCGGCGGCGAGCGCGGGACGGGCCGCGCCTTCCAGCGTATGCGTCCGGACGATACGGTCCAGTGCGAGGGTATCGACACTCTTCGCCTCGAAAAGGAACTCGAGTTCCGCGCGATAACGGGCGGGGTCGTCAAGCGCACTCAGTGTCAGTGAACCCCCGTCCGGCAGCGGAAGCGGCGTGGCCAGCAACACGAGCAACCAGTCGGTCAGAAGGTCGATGGCATGCGACCAGCCACGCCGTTCGCAACGACGCGCGACCATGTCGCGCAGGCGCGCGGGATCGGCGGCAATCGTGGCGAATCCTTCTTCAGCGATCCATTCCAGCAGGTCGTGGAGAAAGGTACCGGCTTCCGCGCCGCGCTCGAACCCGTGAATGCCTCCGCCCGCGACCGGGGCGGGCACCGCCATCGGCTCGGCCGTGTATTCGACGATGACGTCGTCGGTGGCCGTTTCCGGAGCGACGATCTCATCTTCCGCGTGTCGCAGCGCGCTGTAGCTTGCGATCCACCAGCGCTCCGCGCGCGAGGCGCGCGCCGTCCGTGCAGGCAGGGGACGCTCGATCCGCGAGGGCGGTGTGTAAGGACGGTCCTCGGGCGCGGGCATATAATCGACGTTGATGAAGGGCTTGCCGTCGGCAAGGCGGCGCAACAGCCCCTCGATGGCGCCGTTGTCGATTTCAGCGCCGCCCGTCAGCAGGTGCCCCAGCGCCGCCTTGTGCAGCTGAGGCTTCTTCGCCGCCTGATGACTGACCGGCGCGACGCCGACCCAGCAGGCGTGGCGGGCACGCGTCAGGGCGACGTAGAGCAGGCGAAGGTCTTCCTGCAGCGCGGCGCGCTCGGCGGCGTCCTTCGCATCACGCACGGAATCACCGGCCCCTTCCTGACTGGCCGAGAGCAACTCGAGCTGCGCGCCGGTGCCGTCGTGATAGCGGTAGCCCTGCCCGGCCCGGACGCCCGCGGCGGCGGCGGCGAAAGGCAGGAATACCAGGGGGTACTCGAGACCTTTCGACTTGTGAATGGTGACGACCTTGACCAGATCGTCGTCGCTTTCCAGCCGGACGATCTGATCGTCCCCGGAGTGCGTCGAGGTATCGGCGATACGTTCGGCCAGATGGCGAATCAGTGCCTGCTCGCCGTCGATGGTCGACGACGCCTGCTGGAGCAACTCCGCCAGGTGGAGCAGATTGGTCAGACTTCGCTCGCCGCCCCGTTTTGAAAGCAGTCGTGCCGGCAGGTCGAAGACGTGCAGGAACCGGTGCAGCATGGCAAGCACGCCGCCACGTCGCCACGTCTCCCGCAACTCGAACAGTTGCTGGCCGCGATGCTCCCAGTGCCGCTCGTCGACGTTGAGCCGCTCCAGTTCGCCATAGCCCAGGTCGAGGCTGCGCGTGGCCAGCGCGGCGCGCATGGCCGTGTCCGATGACGGCTCCGCCACAGCCCTCAACCAGAGCACGACGTCATGGGCTTCGATGCCTTCGAGGACGGAATCGCGATCGGAAAGGAACACGCTGCGAACGTTACGCGCGGACAGCGCATCGCGGATTTCGGCCGCTTCGTTGTGACTGCGCACGAGGACGGCGATATCGGCCGGCTTCAAGGGCGTGAGCACACCCTCGCCACCGACGAACCCGCAGTCGCCGCGCTCCGCGGCCGTCAGCAGATCGACGATACGGGTAGCGCACGCGCCAGCCATCTGCTCGCGATAGATCCGGACGCCTACCGGTTGTTCGTCGTCGAGCAGCCAGACCTGGAGTGCGGCGGGTGTCGCACCATCGACGACGAAGCGCTCCGCACGGCCACGCGCCCGCACCGGCACAAAGGGCAGACCCCGGTCGGCGAAGTGGAAAGCGCCCGTCGCGTGCGCTTCCGCGTGGCCGAACACGGCGTTGACCGCCGCCACCATGCCCTCGCTGGAACGGTGGTTCGTATCCAGGCTGTAGTGTGGCGCGATCGCCTCCGCACGCGCGGCCAGATACGTCTGGATGTCGGCGCCGCGGAATGCGTAGATCGCCTGTTTGGGGTCGCCGATGAGCAGCAGACCCGTCTCTTCCCGGACAGCGTAAATGCCGCGGAATATCCGGTATTGCAGCGGGTCGGTATCCTGAAACTCGTCGATCAGCGCCAGGGGAAACTGGCGGGCGATGGTGTCGGCGACACCGGCGCCGGCGTCCGATGCGAGTGCCTGATCGAGGCGCAGCAGCAGGTCGTCGAATCCGATCTGCGCGCGACGGCGCTTCTGCGCGGCGAAGCGCTCGCGCACCCAGACGAGGGCATCCGCCAGTACGAGGTGTCTGATGCTGACCTTGCCGGCCTGCCACTCCTGCCAGTGCTCCAGCGCCGCGAAAGCCGGGTGTTCCGGCCGGCTCTTGCCCTTGCCGGTGGCGCGGCCCAGGCGCGTTACCGAATAACGGGCGATATCGAAGTCGGCCCGCTCCGCGCCTTCGGCCCAGCGCCGCATGGCGGCGAGGTCGGCAGGCATGCGGTCGGGCTTGTACCAGCCGTTATGCAGAATCTTGTCGCGCACGGCATCGACGATGATGGATTCGATGCGTTCGCGATCCGCCAGCCAGCTGCGCGCGGCCTCCTCGTTCCGACGCCGGTCTTCCTCGTCCCACGCCGCGCGCTCGGCCAGCGCGGCATCGGTATCGCCACCAGGCGCGAGCACCTCACCATTGACGCGCAAGGTCGCCTCGCCACCGAACAACAGCGGTCGCAGCGCACGGGCGAGCGCATCGGGGGTACGCCACTCTTCCAGAATCGGCGCGAGCCGGGCCTCGTCGAGAGGATAGAACGCCTTGCGCCAGTAATCGCGAACGCACTCGGCGAGCAGCTCGCTTTCGTCAGGTTCGAGCGTCTGCGCGAAGGCGTGACCGCTGCCGAACGCGTGCTGCACCAGCATGCGCTGGCTCCAGCCGTGGATGGTGAAGATCGCCGCCTCGTCCATCCACTGGGCCGCGAGGTCGAGCCGACGCGCGCATGCGCCGTGCAGATCCGGCGCGTACGCCTCCAGCAATTCGCCGAGAAAAGGCTCCGCCGCGTGTCCCGTGCGGAACGCGGCCGCGGCCTCGACGAGACGCGCCCGGATACGCTCACGCAGTTCCTGCGTCGCGGCCTCGGTAAAGGTGACGACCAGAATCTGTGGTGGAAGCAAAGGCTGCGCCAGCCCGTGACCGAGCACCGCGCGCACGTAAAGCGCAGCGATCGTCCAGGTCTTGCCGGTGCCGGCGCTCGCCTCGATCAGGCGTACCCCGTCCAGGGGCATCGAGAGGGGCCGCAGGGGCTGAATATCGATGCTCACGACCGGTCCACCCGCAACAGACCGAGAAGATCGCGGTAGGGCTGCAACCAGCCAGAGAAGCCCGCCTGCGCCAGGGCATCGAAGTTCGGCCAGGCACGTGTCAGATAGGGGTCGCCGTCGACTTCGCCACGCGCGCGATCGTGTACGCCGTCATAGGCGGTTCGTGCCGCCTGCAGGGCACCGTCCTCCGGCGCGGAAAGCGCCGCGATCGCCGTGCGCGCGGCGACCGGCAAGGGCGTGCGCATGCCTTCGCGCCAGGCCTTCACCAGGGTGTGCAGCATCGCGGTGGCGGGATCGAGCGGGACGGGAGCGAGGACGATCGTCGCGTCCGGTCCGACATACCGCGTCTCGACGGCCAGACCCGCTGCCTGCGCCACGAGGTGATCGATCCAGGGCATGACCAGCCGGTGCGCACGCGGGCTGCCGTCCACATCCAGCACGTTCGACGGCGACAGGAGAAACGACGCGAGGTCGCCCTGCTCGTTCGCGCGCAGATCGGCGAGCCAGTCCTCGATGATCACGCCATCCACTTCGACACGAATCTCGCGTTTACCGGCATCGACCGGCCATGCGCGGCGCTCGGTGACGAACCTGCCGAATACCGCGGAAGCCGCCGCCGTCAGATCCCTGCGCACGGGGGCGGCAAAGGCCCCCATCGGCAACAGGCCGCTGCGTTGAAGACGCGACGCGGTCGCATCGATCGCACCCGTGGCGTCACGCTCGTCGTGAAGGGCTGCACGCAGCAACGTATCGGTCATGCCGAAGCGACCGAGCGCATCGACCGCAAATGGCTCCAGGTCATCGCCCGCGACGTCCGCCAGTTCGAACCGCACGCCCAGCCTTGCCTGGAAAAACTCTCTGACGGGGTGACGAAGAAACCGGCGAAGCACCGCCAGGCCGACCGGACGCTCGACCGCCAGAGCGGGAAGTTCGACGTGGTCCGCATGCGGCGCCGCGTCGTGCGCCTGACGCCATTCGCTGGCGTAGGTGAACAACCGCGCATCGCCCTCGCGAAAGTAGGCGCGACTGAACGGCTGCAGCGGGTGCTCGACGGAGAGCCGGTTCAGCAGGGTCTCCCCGACGGACGACGCGCGCCAGGCCGTGGCCAGGTAGTCGCGCAGCTGGCCCACCAGCACCGAAGGCGCGCGCTCGCTGTTGTCGCGGGCGCTGCGCGCCACCCAACCGATGTGCAACGCATCGCGTGCCGAAAGCAACGCTTCGAGGAACAGGTAACGATCGTCCTCGCGCCGCGATCGGTCGCCGGGGCGCCAGGCGCCGGCGCGCGACATCAGGTCGAAGTCCATCGGCGGCCGCGCGCGCGGGTAGTCGCCGTCGTTCATGCCGAGCAGACAGACCACGCGGAACGGAATGGCGCGCATCGGCATCAGGGTGCCGAAGCTCACCGCGCCAGCGAGGAATCGCTTCGACAGGCCGGCGTCGTCGAATTGCCCGAGCCAGGCCTCGCGAACGACGTCCACCGGGAGCGCCTCGTCGAAAGCGGCTTCGGCGCAGGCACCCTCCCATACGTCCAGGGCGTCGAGCAGGCGCTCGACCAGCTTTGCATCGTCGGCATCCGAACGGTCGAAGAAGTCGTCCAGAAGCTGGCGCAGGCGTGTGGCCCACACCGTCGGCGGTGCGGGATCCGCCATGTGACGCCAGTGACGGCCGAGCGCGTCGAGCAGGTCGGCGAGCGGGCCCACGAGCGCCGCGTCGAGACCGCCCACCTCGTCGAACGGCTCGATGTCGCCCCATGCCTCGCCGGCACCGACCGCGTAGCCCAGGAGCATGCGACGCAGCCCGAACGTCCACGTGTTCTGCCCGAGCGCCGGCAAACCCAGTGAACCGCGCTGGGCGGCGTCCAGTCCCCAGCGAATCCCCGCGCCCTCGATCCAGCGGTGAAGCAACGGCAGGTGATCTTCCTTCAATCCGAAACGGCGACGCACCGACGGAACGTCGAGCAGGTCGGCCATCTCCCCTGCCGCGAAGCGCGACTCGGTCATGCCCATGAGCATGTCGAGCGCCATGACGAGGGGAACGGTGCCGCGCGCCGCCCGATCGGCGACGCTGAAGGGTATGAAGCGCGGATCGTCGCGCGGCACGCGCCCGAAGACCGCATCGATATGCGGGCCATAGGTTTCGATGTCGGGCACCATCACGATGACGTCGCGGGGCAGAATGGGATCGCCCCGGTCCGCCGACGCCTCGAAACGCGCGAGCAGCTGATCGTGAAGGATCTCCACTTCGCGCTGGGGACCGTGAGCGAGATGGAAAACGATGGACGTGTCGTCCGTCGCGACGGGTCGCGGTTCGGCCGGTAGCGGCTCGAGGTCGAGAATCGCTGCCTGCACCTGGCCGAGCAAGCTGTCGGAGGCAGGCTCGGCGAACAGGTCGATCCGCTGATCCCACGCCGTGAAGCGCTCACGGTAACTTTCGGGATGATCGAATTCATCAAGGAGACGAATGTAATCCCGGCCCTGCTTGCCCCAGGCGGCCAGCAGCGGATTGGCGTAGAGATGCATGTCGGCGTCGGACGGCAGAGCCGGCATGCCCGGCTTCGCTTCCTGCCGGCGACGCTCGGCGCGAAGGAGCTCGCGGTCGTCGACGATATCGGCCCAGTAGTGCCGACAGGGGTTCATGACCACGAGAACGACCTGCGACCAGCGCGCCAGTGCGGAAAGCGCTTCGAGCGTCTGTCGCGGCAGCGTGGACATGCCGAATACGACGATGCGCCGCGGAAGCGCCGGGGGCCTCTCGCTCGCGGCGGCCACGGCGCGCAGGAATCGCTCATGCACCGCGGCGCGATGACCGTCGGCCTCCCCGGGCCCTACATCGTCGAGCAGGCGACGCCAGAGCAGGGCCTGCCACCGATCGCCATCGGCCATTGCCGGCGCCGCGCCACGCGCGTCACGCAGCACATCGCGTCCAGCGGCCCAGTCGTCGAGCCAGTCGGCGCGATACACCTGATAGCCGTCATAGAGATCGGCGAGTCGCTCGGCGAGCTGGTGGCATTTGCGCGCGTCGCCATCCGAACCAAGGAATGCGGCCAGGGGCGCGAACCCGTCCTCGCCCGCCAGCGACGGCAGCAGCCGCATCAGTCGCCAGACGAGCCGCGACTTGTCGAACGGCGATTCGGGCGGTACCGCGTCCTTGCCGAGCACGGCGCGATACGCCACCCATAGGAAACGACCCGGCAACTGCACGTTGACGGCGGCGGCGATTCCGAGGCCACCGTCTTCGACCGCGCGCGCCAGCGCCAGACGGAACCACTGCGCGATACCGTTGGACTGGACGAGGACCCACTCGTCTTCCAGCGGGCGCAACGGCGCACGGCGAAGCCACGCGACCAGAACGTCACGTAGCTCTTCCAGTCGGTTGCCATGCAGGACCATGAGGCCCGGGGCGACGTCGTTCCCTGCGCTCAAGGTCGGACTCCGGTGAACAAGGGGGCGGCACGAAAGCTCAGAACGGTTTCCCGACCACGAGGTAGACGATGCCGAGCAGGACGAGCACAGGCAGTTCGTTGAAGATGCGCAGCGTTCTGGACGGCGGCAGCGCCCCGCCCGCCATGCTCCGCTTCAGGAGACGCCCCGACCAGATGTAATACGCCAGCATGACGGCGACCAGCGCGAGCTTGGCGTGCAGCCAGGCGCCGTAGATATGAAAATAGAACCACAGCACGAGCCCGAAGAGAACGGCCATGCCAAACATGCCGTGGCCGAACTTATAGAGCCGCCGACCCATCAGTTCGAGCCGCGCTTTTACGGCCGGCTCGTTGCCCGCCTCGACGATGTTGATCAGGATTCGGGGCAGGTAGAACACCGTCGCCATCCAGGCGATGACGAAGACGATGTGCAGGGATTTGATCAGCAGGTAGCCCACGGATGCCGCTCCACTGGAAATAGCGTGAGTGTAGCGACTCTCCGTCGCGGCGACCGGCGGCGTGAGGACGCATCGATGCCACGACACTTACGCCCATAAGCCCGGGAACCGACGGGCCGCGCCGGGAACTGCCGCAGGCGTCGCACGCGATAGGGAGAATCCGGAAAACAGGCACAAAAAAAGGAGCCTCAGGCTCCTTTTTTCAGCTTCTTCGTGCCACTTCCACAAAAAAGAAAGTGGTGGGCGGTACAAGGATCGAACTTGTGACCCCTACCATGTCAAGGTAGTGCTCTACCGCTGAGCTAACCGCCCGAAGAGCTGCGCAGTTTACCGACGCCCGCACGCGTCTGCAAGAGGTTCGGGTGAAATATTTCACCCGAAGCTTTCCGGCGGCTCAGCGCAGGGCGCGCTCACGCAGCTTGTGGATCTCATCGCGGAGCTTACCCGCCTCCTCGAACTCGAGGTTCTGAGCGTGCTTGTACATGCGGGTCTCCAGCTTCTTGATCGTGGAGCCCACCTGCTCCGGCGTCAGCGAGCTGTAGTCGGCCTGTTCCTCGGCGACCTTCTTCGCTTCCTTGCCCTTGCGCCCCTTACCGCCTCGCGAGCCCAGATCCGAGCGAGCCCCCTCCATGATGTCCGCGATGCGGCGGACGACGGTCGTCGGGGTGATGCCGTTGGCCGTGTTGTACTCGATCTGCTTTTCCCGGCGGCGGGCCGTTTCTTCCATCGCCTCCTTCATCGACCCCGTGATGGTGTCGCCATAAAGGATGGCCTTGCCACGCACGTTACGGGCTGCCCGGCCGATGGTCTGAATCAGCGAACGGTTCGAGCGCAGGAAACCTTCCTTGTCCGCATCCAGAATCGCCACCAGCGAGACCTCGGGCATGTCGAGGCCCTCACGAAGCAGGTTGATGCCTACCAGCACATCGAACTCACCCAGACGCAGGTCACGGATGATCTCCGTGCGCTCGACCGTATCGATATCGGCATGCAGGTAGCGCACGCGCACGTCGTGCTCGGACAGGTAGTCGGTCAGGTTTTCCGCCATGCGCTTGGTCAGGGTGGTCACCAGCACCCGGTCGCCCATCGCCACGCGCTTGTGAATCTCACCAAGCAGATCGTCGACCTGGGTGCGCACCGGGCGCACTTCGACCTCGGGATCGATCAGGCCCGTCGGACGGACGACCAGCTCGACGATGTTGTCGTCGGAGCGATCGAGCTCGTACTTCGCGGGTGTCGCCGATACGTAGATCGCACGCGGCGCCCTGCGCTCCCACTCCTCGAAACGCAGCGGACGGTTGTCCATCGCCGACGGCAGACGGAAGCCGAATTCCACAAGGGTTTCCTTCCGCGAGCGGTCGCCCTTGTACATGGCGCCCAGCTGCGGCACGGTGACGTGCGACTCGTCCACGACCATCAGCGCGTCCGGCGGCAGGTAGTCGAACAGGGTCGGCGGCGGCTCGCCGGCACCCCGACGCGTCATATGCCTGGAATAGTTCTCGATGCCCTGACAGAACCCGACCTCCGCCATCATTTCGAGGTCGAACCGCGTGCGCTGCTCCAGCCGCTGCGCCTCGACGAGCTTGTTGTCCCGATACAACTGCTCCAGACGTTCCGATAGCTCGATCTTGATCGTCTCCATCGCGTTGAGCACGCTCTGGCGGGTGCTGGCGTAATGCGTCTTCGGATAGACGGTGTAGCGAGGCACCTTGCGCAGCACTTCACCCGTCAGAGGGTCGAAAAGCGAGAGGTTCTCCACGTCGCCATCGAACAGCTCGATGCGCAGTGCCTCCGCTTCCGATTCCGCCGGAAACACATCGATCACCTCGCCCCGCACGCGATACGTACCGCGCCGCAACTCCATTTCATTGCGCACGTACTGCAGCTCGGTCAGCTGCTTGATGAGCGCACGCTGGGCGATATGCTCACCACGCGACAGGATCAACCGGAGGCTCATGTAGTCCTCGGGGTCACCCAGACCGTAGATCGCCGACACCGTCGCCACGATCAGTGAATCGCGGCGTGAAAGCAGCGCCTTCGTCGCGGCCAGCCGCATCTGCTCGATGTGGTCATTGATGCTCGAGTCCTTCTCGATGAAGGTGTCCGAGGCAACCACGTAGGCTTCCGGCTGGTAGTAGTCGTAGTAGCTGACGAAATACTCCACGGCGTTATGCGGGAAGAACTCCTTGAACTCACCGTACAGCTGCGCCGCCAGCGTCTTGTTCGGCGCCAGCACGATGGTCGGCTTCTGAATCTGCTCGACCACGTTGGCGATCGTGTAGGTCTTGCCTGAGCCCGTCACGCCGAGCAGGGTCTGCGCGGCCAGGCCGGACTCGAAACCCTCGGTCAGGCGACGAATGGCCTCGGGCTGGTCGCCGGAGGGCTTGTACGGGGAAACGAGCTGAAAGCGATCGGTCATGGCTGACGATATGCTGGTTCGGAGGTCGAGTTTAAAGCTCCAGCGCCTACACGACGTGACGTCTTCCCCCTACAGCTGACAGCAGGTGTCAGCAGTCACGATCAGGCGCCCCCTCCCGGACGCGAGCCGCCATGCCTCCCTGGCCCCCAAAGGGTTTCACCCTGCCGGAACTGATGACCGTCCTGGCCGTGACCGCCGTGCTTGCCGTGGCCGCGATATGCGGTGCCGGGGAGGCCATCGGGCGATATCAGCTCAGGGCGACCGGGGATGCCCTTTTCGGTTCTCTGGAGCGGGCCAGGGCCACCGCCATCCGCCGCGGACATTCCACCCGTGTGTGCGCCAGTGCGGATGGGCGGACCTGTTCGTCCGCTTCGGGCTGGAATCATGGCTGGATTTCACGCGACCGGGATGTCCTCGCTCTTTTCGACGCGTCCGACGTTGTCCCAGCGCGCATCGCATCCGCCCGACACGGCAAGCCGCCCGTGATCGACTTTCAGCCGGATGGAAGCGCTGGCGGCGGCAACCAGCGGATCACCCTCTGCCTGCGCGGCAAGCCGCAGACAGCGCTCAGCATCGTCATATCCAATGCGGGTCGCGTCCGGCGCGACACCGCTCCGTCGGACGATGCCACCGCCTGCTCCCGCCGTCCTTCACGAAATGCTTAGAGACGCTTGACAGCCCCCACCGTTATCAACAAAATACGTGGCTCCCCGCCCGAATAGCTCAGCCGGTTAGAGCACTTGACTGTTAATCAGGGGGTCGTTGGTTCGAGTCCAACTTCGGGCGCCAGGTTTTGAAAGGGTCTGCAGCGATGCAGGCCCTTTTCTTTTGGCGGCACGATGTTCGCCTACGGACAAGCGAAAACTGCGCACCTATAATCGGGTCTCGCACACACACAAGGAGAGCGCGCGGACATGGACACTTTTGCCAACGACCGGAATGCAGCCGCGAATGGCGAGTCGACCACCTCCCGAGGTCCATTCCTGACCGACAACACCGCGGCGTCCATCCTGCTTCAGATCAAGGATGCGATTCCGCGCATCGAGACCGAGCTCAGATACCTGAAAGACCTGGCAGCGGCGACGAAAAAAGACGTTGACGATCTGAAAACGTGGAAATCGCTGATTTTGGGTGGCGCCGGACTTCTGGCCATGCTGTTCGGGCTCTACAAAGCAGCATCCGGCTCCATCCACGTCACATTCGGAGATACGCCACCGGTCGCCGCGATGGTCCGAAACGTCTCTTAAGCGTCGGCGCGCCCGACGCCGACTTCGATAAGGCGATCGCACAGGGCGCTTCGGCCATTCGTCCCATGGAGGAAAAGCCCTGGGGTCAGCGCGTCGGCCATCTGCGTGACCTCAACGGCGTGATCGTCGAGATCTGCTCGCCCATGGGCGCCTGACCGGGCACGACGCGCTTAGAGCGCCATCCCGCCAGCTACCTCGATGCGCTGCCCGTTGACCCAGCGATTCTCGTCACCGAGCAGCGCGGCGATCATCTCGCCGATATCGTCCGGCTGCCCGATCCGCGCAAGCGCCGTGTTCGCGATCACCATCTTCTGCACCTCGGGGTTGTCGCGAACCATGCCGCCGCTGAAGTCTGTCGCGATGGCGCCGGGAGCCACCGCGTTCACGGTTATACCGCGCGGACCCAGCTCCTTGGCCATGTACCGTGTCAGTGACTCGACAGCGGCCTTCATTGCACCGTAGGCGGCCGTCGGTGCCGCCGAGACGCGTGCCAGACCGGACGACAGGTTGACGATGCGTCCACCGTCGCGAATCAGCGGCAGCAAGGTCTGCGAGAGCAGGAACGTACCTTTGAAGTGGACGTTGAACACCGCATCCAGTTCGGCCTCCGTGGTCTCGGCAAACGCCTTGTGCAACGAGATGCCCGCGTTGTTGACGAGGTAATCGAAGCGATCGGCGCCCAGGGACGACAGCGTCGAAGCCAGCTCGGTTGCGAAGGCGCCGAAGGACGACGCCACTCCCACGTCGAGCGGGAGCGCCATGGCCCGCGAACCGAGGTCGGCGACAGCGGCGACCACGGCCTCGGCATCCGCCCGACGGCTCTGGTAGGTGAACACGCTGTCGACGCCGCGCCTGGCAAGGGCGAGCACGGTCGCACGACCCAGGCCACGGCTGCCGCCGGTCACCACCGCGATACGGCGGGCACTGTTATTGTCTTTTGAAGTCATGACGCCATGTCCATCAGGGAAAGAGTCATCACAGCTTAGGCAGACGGGGCGTTGCCCTGAATGCCGGAACCCACCCGCTTCCTGCCCGATCCTGCACGACGATTCCGGAGCCCCCATGCTTGCAGCCCTGCGCGACGCGATTCTTCACCAGACCGATCGCGCCATCGGGCAAAGCCCTCTGTCGACGGGCGTACCGGGCCTAACGTTGCTACGCTCGCATCGCGAGAAGATGCCCGCCCTGCTGATCTACAAGCCCGCGCTCTGCATCGTCGCCCAGGGGTCCAAATGGGCGCTGTTCGGCGACCGCCACATCGAGTACGGCGCGGGACAGGCGCTGGTGGTCAGTGTGGAAACACCCGCTCTCGGGCGCGTTACTGCCGCCAGTCCGGACGAGCCGTATCTGGGCGCCATCGTGGAATTCGATCTGGGGATCCTGCGCGACGTCCTCGTGGCCATCCAGCCGCCGGATGACGGCGACGAGGAAGCAGGCGTCTTCGTTGCCGACCTGGACCGCGGAATCGGCGACTGCGTCACCCGGCTCATCCGCCTCATGGACACCCCCGCAGCCATCCCCGTGCTCTATCCGGCCATCATGCGCGAGCTCAGTTACTGGCTGCTCGCAGGGCCACAGGGTGGTGCCATCGCACGACTCGCATTGGCCAACGAGCATCAGGCCTCGATCATCGGCGCGATCCACGCACTGCGCGACCGCTACGCGGAAACGGTAAGTGTCGACGACCTCGCCGATATCGCGCGAATGAGCGCGTCCGCGTTCCATCGGCAGTTCAAGCGCATGACCTCGATGACGCCGTTGCAGTACCAGAAGCAGCTGCGGTTGTTCGAGGCGCGACGGCTGATGCTCGCCGAAAACAGCAATGTGGAAACCACCGCGTACCGTGTCGGCTACGAAAGCGCTTCGCAGTTCAGCCGCGAGTACGCGCGCATGTTCGGGGCACCGCCGCGGCGCGACGTCGAGCAGCTTCGTAGCAGCGCCGCCTGACCGGCGCGACGATCAGCTGTCGATCTGCGTGATCGAGCAACGGCCGTTGACGGTCTCGATCTGCACGGACTTACGGCCGTTGAAATACTCGAGACGATAGCCTTCGAGCCCGCCGGAAGACGATTCGATCGGCGTTTCGCGATCAGGCTTACCCGCGACACTGCGAAGGGAAGCTCATTCGCTGCGCTCAGGCACGCGAGACGTTGACATTCCCCGCGACGAACCAGCGCCATAACAGATCCGTACCCTCACGGATGCCGATGCGCGCGGAGCCGGGCACCTCATCGGGAGGCGGCGTGCCGTCGTCCAGGATCGTGTAACCGTCTCGCGCCGCGACAAGGTCGATACCGTTCTGCTCGCCGGTAATGCCCATCGCCTGGGTCAGTCGTGCGGGGCCGCTGCACAGTTCGCGATCCTTGCGTATGCGCGGGCGCGCGGCACGCATGCGTTCGATGCCGTCGATGGGTTCCAGCGCGCGAATCAGCACGCCCGAGCCCTCGCCTTCGTCGCCACACACCGTGTTGCAGCACCAGTGCATGCCATAGGTGAAGTACACATACATGTGGCCCGGGGGGCCGAACATCACCGCATTGCGCCGGGTCTTGCCACGAAAGGTATGCGCGGCGGGATCAATCGCTCCGACATAAGCCTCGACCTCGACGATGCGCCCGGCGCGCCCGTCGTCGCTGGCGAGAAGTTTGTTCAGAAGTTGAGGCCCTACCTCGCGTGCATCGCGATGGAAGAAGGATCGCGGAACGATATCCCCAGGCCAACGATGGCGACGAGCCAACTTTAAGGCTCCACCGGCGCGCCGTCGGTATCCGGATCGGGCCCTGGACGCCTTACAGGCTCAGGGTCGTAGGGAGGCGGCGCGGTTCGCGGTGGCACGCTGTCGGTGTCGGGAACGGGTCGATGAGGTCGATGCATGACATTCTCCGGTGGTCGGTGCCCGCGTCTGGCGGGCACCGACGACGCGAAGCCCGATCAGAATACGCCGAGCAACCAGCAAATGAGGACGATGGCGAGAATGACGCCGATACCGCCGCTGGGACCGTAGCCCCACGAGCTCGAATAACCCCAGGTCGGAAGACCACCGATGAGGGCGAGAACCAGAACGATGAGCAGGATGGTGACAAGCATGGTGACTCTCCGGGCAGTGGTGCGTGGGAGCCATCGTCGCTTGTGGAACCGTCTAGAACATGTGACGCGGAAGCCGCGCTCCCACGTCACGTTCAGCTAACGGCAGGCCGGATCGCCGCGGGCGAATCCGGCCTGAAAGTACTTAAGTAGCGACTTCAGGTACGCACTACGTAGCACGGCTCGTACGCCGTACCGCCGGGCAGCTTCATACGGTGCTGCTCGACGAACGCCTTCAGCATCTCGTCGAGTGCGCGCATGATTTCCGGCTCGCCGTCGATCACGAACGGACCGAACTGTTCGATCGCACGCACGCCCTCTTCCTTGACGTTACCGGCGACGATGCCCGAGAACGCGCGACGCAGATCCGCCGCGAGTTCATGCTTCGGCCGGTCGCGATGCAGGGCCAGACCGGCCATCGCCTCATGCGTCGGACGGAACGGCTGCTGGAACGGCAGCGGGATGTCGAGCGCCCAGTTGAAGAAGAACGCGTCCTTGTTGTCGAGACGATGGTTACGCACCTTCTCGATACCCGACACCATGGCATGCGCGACCGCCGCCGGATCGTCGACGATGATCTTGTACAACCGGGACACGTCGTCGCCGAGCGTCAGACGAAGGAAGCGATCGATCTGCTCGAAGTAAGCGGCGGAATTCTTCGGGCCGGTGAAGATCAGCGGGAACGGAATGCCCTTGTTCTTCGGCAGCAACAGAATGCCGAGCATGTAGAGGATCTCTTCCGCCGTACCCACGCCACCCGGGAACACGATGATGCCGTGACCCAGACGCACGAACGCTTCGAGACGCTTCTCGATGTCCGGCATGATCACCAGGTTGTTGACGATCGGGTTGGGTGACTCGGCCGCGATGATGCCTGGCTCGGTCACACCGATGTAGCGGTTGCCCTTGCGACGCTGCTTGGCATGCGCGATGGTCGCGCCTTTCATCGGGCCCTTCATCGCGCCCGGGCCGCAACCCGTGCAGATGTCCATGCCACGCAGGCCGAGCTGGTAGCCCACGCGCTTGGTGTACTCGTACTCATCGCGCGAGATCGAGTGACCGCCCCAGCAGACGACGAGATTGGGATCGACCTGTGGACGCAGGATGCGCGAGTTGCGCAGGATCTCGAACACCGCGTGCGTGATGCCCACGGTGTCGTCGAGATCGAACGCACCTGTTTCGAGCTGGGTCGACACGTAGACGATGTCGCGCACGACGGCGACCAGCAACTCGTTGATGCCGCGGATGATGCGGCCATCGACAAACGCCTGTTCCGGTGCGTTCTTCAGTTCGATCTTGATGCCGCGGTCTTCCTGCAGCACCTGGATGTCGAAATCGGGGTACTGCTCGAACAGCGTGCCGGGATCGTCCGACAGGTTGCCCGAGGTCAGCACGGCCAGTGCGCAACGGCGCAGCAGCTGATGCAGGCCGGAGCCGCTGGCGTCGCGCAGGCGCGCGACCTCATTACGGGACAGGATATCGAGGCCGCCGGCCGGGGACACCCGCGCGCTGACTGTCCTGCCGTTGACCGGATCCCCGAAATGGATGGCATTCATGGAGTTACTCGTCCTTCTGACCGCGAATTAGCGGCGAACCCCGCTCCGGATCGGGAGCGGACCGCCTAGGATCACCGTCCGGCGGCGGAGGGTCAAGACCGGGCCCGGGCGGCGCAAAAAAAGGCCGGCACCCTCACGGGTACCGGCCTCGGGATCGAGCAGCGAATCCTTCGCTTAGAACGTGTACTTGACGGTCAGCATGGCGGACCAACGCGAGACCGGGTTGACCTTGGTCGCGCTGTTGTCGGTCGGGGCGTCATACACCGCCTTCGTGCCCGGCTGGTAGTTGCCGTTGGCGTCGGTCGGCAGGTTGTAGATGTACTTGCCCGTGGCCGGATCCACGCCGCCGAAGGCCGCGAAGTTACGGGTGTACGGGAAGCCGACGTACGACTGCTGGCCCCAGTCCTTGTTCACCAGGTTCAGGAAGTTGTAGACGTCGAGACGGATCTCGCCCTTGTTGCCCTTGAAGATGCCCGGGATTTCCTGGCTGATGCCGAGGTCGATCTGGTTGACCCAGGCGGCCTTGGTGGCATTACGGCCGGCGATCTTGCCCTGACGCTTACGCAGGTAGTTGTCGTCCTGGATGTACTGGTAGAACTGGTCCTGCAGCTGCTGCGAGGCGCCCGCCGTGCCGGCCGCGTTACGCAGAATCACGTCGCCACGGTTCGGGATGTACGCCAGGTCACGCGAGTAGCTGTCGCCGTTGGCATCGTTCGAGAACACCCAGCTGTACGGCACGCCGTCATGACCGTCGTAGAACGCGCTGATGGTCGTGGCGTAGTCGCCGAAGAACTTGTGCTGCCACGTCAGCGACGCGTTGAGGCGCTTGCCGATGTTCGTGTTCGACGTCGACGCGATGTCTTCGTTCGGGTTGGTCCACGCGTTGTTCGAGTAGTTCGAGCTGGCCTGGCTGGAGGTGCCCGGATTGACTTCCGTGGCGTGGCCGCCGGTGGCCGACACGCTCCACGCCCACCCGTTCTCCATCGCCTTGCTGAACGACAGGGTGACCGAGTCCGCCTTGCCCTTCGAGGTGTTGGTCAGGTAGGTAACGGCCTGGGCGAAGCGGTTATCCGAACGCGAGCGAGCCGTGTTGGTCGTGCTCCCCGCGGAAGGCGCGCCCGCCGGGAACGCCGCACAGTTACGGCCGGTGGCGCCGCCGACGGCCTGCGCACCGCCGATGCAACCGAAGTACGTGTTGCGACCGTCCGGCAGGATACCCGTCGGATTACCGATGTTGAGGTTCTGATAGAAGATGCCGTCGCGCGTATCGAGATGCTGCCATTCGATGCTCGCGATGATGCCATCCCACGGCAGTTCACGATCGAACGCCAGCGACGACTTCCACACGCTCGGAAGCTGGAAGTCCTTGTCGACGGTATCGACCGCCATCTGCGGAACCGTGCCCGCGCCGCTCGTGTTCTGAGCGAGCGGATTCGCGCTGAACGCCGGGCAGGGAATGGCCGGGCCATTGCCGAGCGTGCAGTTGTTACCCTGACGGTTGTACGAATAGGTAACGATATTGATACCGTTGTTCTGGTACGGGTTGGTCATCCACACGGTCGGCGGATCGGACTGGAACAGGCCGACGCCACCGCGCAGCTGAGTCTTGTATTCGCTGTCGAAGGTGTAGTTGAACGACAGACGCGGCTCGACGAGCTGGCTGCCATTGATGGTGCTGGCATTGCTGAAGCCGTACTTCGACGCGAACGTCGCGTTGTAGAGCGGCTTGTCGTCGGTCAGGTACTTGTTGACGCGCACACCGAACTGCACCGAGAGGTTGTCGCTCGCCTGCCAGGTATCCTGCAGGAAGAACGTGTTGCGACGCAGTTCCCACTGAGCGGCGATGTCGTTGAGCGAATAGCCCGGCGCCGGCTGGTACAGCGAATAGTTGGTGTAGCGACCGGCGGCGAGGTTGGCGTAACCGTCGTAGAGGTACGAACCGAACTCGGTACGACCGAACAGGTTGTAGATACGGTTACGTTCCCACTCGAAACCACCCTTGATCGTGTGGTCGCCGAGGTACAGGGTGCCCGCCCACATGGCGTTCAGCGTCTTCACCGACGCCGAGTTGTAGTGGCTGAACTGGTCTTCGCCGAGGTAGACCGACGGACCCGACGTGCCGACGCCCTGGTTCAGGCGAACCTGGACCATCGGCTGCTGCTGATCGACCGAACGGTTCAGCGAGTAATCGCTGTAGCCGACCTTGGCCTCCGACGAGAACACGTCGTTCCAGTCGTCGAACGACTGCAGCGTGTAATTCTTGATGTCGGTGTTGACGGTGTACCAGTAGCTCGAGAGACCGACGCTGTTGGTCGAGTTGCCCTGAGGATTGGGCTTCACTTCCTTGGTACGCGAGTACGCAAGGTTCATGCGGTGACCGTCGGTGATGTTCCAGTCGATCTTGGCGATGTAACGCTTGTCGGTCAGCGTACCGGCGTTCGCGCCGGTCGTGCCGGGCGAAAGACCGCGACCGGTGGCGGCGGCGATGGTGCGATCGAGATCCGTCTGCGAGATCTTGTTGGCCGTGGAAAAGCCCGTCAGCGTCGGGTCGAGGCCGGTGACGGCGCCCGAGCTGAGGCCCGTGACTTCTTCCTTCTCATAGCCGGCGAAGAAGAAGAGCTTGTCCTTGATGATCGGACCGCCGACGGTGGCACCCGCCGTCCAGTTGCGGTCGAACTCGGTGTAGTCCTTGCCGCGGTCGAGCCAGCCGGCTTCGCCGACCATGCTGCTCGCGTTCTTGAAGCCGTAGTAGGCCGAACCGTGGAAGTCGTTGGTACCCGACTTGGTGACGGCGTTGATTTCCGCACCGATGGTGTCGGAGCCGACGTCATAGTTGGCGGTGGAGATGTTGAACGAGTCGATCGTGTCCATCGACACCGGCGAGCCGACGGTCGGCATGCCGGTGGAGTTCAGACCGAACGGGTCGCCGACGCCCAGACCGTCGACCTTGATCGAGTTCAGGCGGGTGTTCTGGCCGTTGGCCGAGATCGCGCCGGTGCCGTGGTCGACATTGACGCGCGGATCGAGACGCGCGATGTCCGCGATGTTGCGGCTCGGCGACGGGGTGTTCTTCAGCTGCTGCTGCGAGATGTTCGTGCCCAGACCCTTGTTCTCCGAAGAGAACTGGCCCGACACGGCCGACACGGTGACCGCATCCAACGCGGTCGCGTCAGCCGCGCTGGCGGCGGTGCCGGCGCTCAGGTTGACCGAGGTGTCCGAACCCAGCTGCAGGTAGACGTTGTCCTGGCGAGCCGACGGCGTGCCGTCCTTCGTGGCGGTGACGTCGAACGGGCCGCCGACGCGCAGACCCTGGGCCGAATAACGGCCGCTCGCGTCCGTGGTGGTGGTCTTCGTCGTGCCCGACGGCTCGTGGACGATGACGACGGTAGCGTTGGCCACCGGCTGACCGGCGGCGTCGAGCACGCGACCGCTGATCGTGGAGGACGTTTCCTGCGCAAATGCAGGTGCCGCGAAGAGCGAGGCGATCGCCAGCGGCAGGAGTTTGGCGCGGATTCGGCTATTCATCTAATGGTCGACCCTGTGGCTTGCAACGAAAAAAGTTTTTGCCAAACGAAGGGCGGCTCGGCCGGAGCCGGGCGGTGCGATTCGCTTGAGCTTTCCCCAATCTGTGGCTGTGTCGTCTCGTGTGACCCGGTTCACATCCTTGCGACCGGTGGCGACAGTTGTTAAGCCAACTTTAACGGCATTGTATGACAGATTTGTAACGTTTTCACGCCAGTTTGATAAATACCACTTTTTCCTAGGCAGGCCGTTTTGTTGTCTAACTTGCCGTTTTTGGTCGATATTTATTTTTCAAAGGCAGGTTACGCGAGCTTCGTGTAAGAACCACTACAGCCGGTCGCAACGAATCGCGGTCATGTGAGTCGCAACAACACATGGGCGCGTCGTGGATTGTCACGATCCAAATCGCGAAACGCTGCGGTATCCGGCCCAACACGAATCCAACCGGCTCTTGTAGGAGCGCGCCCTGCGCGCGATCGAGGGTCCCGCTAGCACCGGTCGCGCGCAGGGCGCGCTCCTACCAAAAGCCGAATCCGGCGCACGGGGAAAAGCCGACTCGGGCGATCGGGCCAAAGCCGCATCGGGCAAGCGGGGAGAGGCCGGAACGGCGCAAACGCCACGCAAAAAAAAATCGCCCCTCTTTCGAAGGGCGATCGTCGTGTCGCTGAGAAGGGAGGGCGGTATCGCCCTCCCCCGGCTTTCGTCAGAAGAACGAAGCGCCGACCGTGACCATGAACGTGCGGTCCTGCAGCACCGAGTAGTACGGAGCCGAGGTGAACAGCGTGGTGCCGTTCGCGTCCTTGATCTTGTTCGGGTTGCTGGCGAGGAAGGCGCCGGCGTTGCTGGCATACGTAAGCGCCTGACGGTTGGTCAGGTTGTACACGTTGATCTTGATGAACGGCTTGCGGAACGTGGTCGAGAAGTCCGGGAAATCCCAGCCCGCGTTGAGGTTGAGGGTGGTGTAACCACCGACCTTTTCGGTGTTCGACCAGTCACCCCAGATCGCGCCCTGGTACTTCGCGTTCAGCGCAGCCCAGAACGGGCCATTCTTGTAGTTCAGCGCGACGTAGGCCGCATTGCGCGGGGCATTCAGCAGGGTCTTGCCCTTGGTGTAATAGATGCCGTCGCCCAGCGAGTCGAGGTTGTCTTCCATGCGCGACTGCAGGTAAGTGTAGTTGGCGTACACCGACCAGTTTTCGTCGAACTTGAAGCTACCCTCGAGGCTCATGCCGCGGTTGTGCACCTTGCCCAGCTGCGTGTAAACGCTGAGGCCGGTGACCTCGTCGTAGCCCGACACCTGCTTGTTGTTGAAGTTGGCCGCGAACGCGTCGACGCTGAGCGACGCGCGCTCACCGTAATAACGCCAGCCGAGGTCGGCGCTGGTCGACGACTCCGGCTTGTTCGGCAGCGCGCCAGCGTTGGCCGTGCCATAGCCGTACAGCGAGTTGCTCAGCACCGCGCCGTTGATCGGCGCACGGAAGGTCTTGCCGATGCCGAAATACAGCTGGTTCTCGTCGTTGAGCTGGTACTTGGCGCCCGCCGTCGGCGTCCACTTGTGGAACGTGTCCACCGGTGACGAACCGTAACCGACGTTGGTCGGGGTGACGGTGACCTTGCCGGCGGCATTGATCGCACCGGCCGAGCCGGGGAATTCCGCCACTTCGCCATCACGCTTGGACCAGATGTACGCCACGCTGCCGGTCAGGGTCAGCTTGTCGGTCGGGTTCCAGTTGTCGGTCACGAACGCCTTGGCGTTGGTGGTCGTCGTGTACTGGCTGTACGCCTTCTGCGTGCTGCCGTCCGGGTACTTGATGCGCGAGCCCTTCTCGGCCCACGTATCGATCGGCACGCCGGTGGCATAGTCGACCGGGACGAAGACCTGACCCTGGCTCTGACGCGGACGCTCGGCCCACACGCCGTATTCCAGGCTGTTGCTGTCCGACAGATCCTGGTTGAACTTGGCGATGATGCCGGGACGGTAGGTCGTCGAGTAGCTGTACGAGTTGACCAGCTGCGTGCCGCTGATCTTGCCGTCGCCGTTCAGATCGTACGGCACCGACTTGTAGTAGTTGCCGGTGGCGAGCGGGTTCTCGGTGAAGGTGGAGCCGGAACCGCCGCCGCCCAGGCCGTACTGGAAGTACGGGACCACGGACAGGCGCAGGTTGTCGGACAGGGTGAACTCACCGTCCAGGCTGGCCAGGTAGTTACGGAACGGGTTCTGGTGCAGCGCGTAATAGTTGCTGCTGGTGCTGCCCGGGGTGTAGGTGCCGAGGTAGCTCTGCTTGTAATCGGCGGCGGCCTGAGCCTTGGTCAGCGACTCGTAGTTGGTCTTCACTTCGCGGTTGTACTGCACCGAGAAGGTCACCGAGTTCTTGTCGTCGATGCGCCAGACCGACTTCTCGTCGACCTTGGTCACCTTCGACTTGCCGCGGCCACGCCACAGGTTGGTCTCGTTGTCCGAGTACGACAACCACGAACGCACCGGACCGATGTCACCGGTGTTCAGACGAATGAAGGTGCGGTGGTAGCTGTTGCTGCCGCCCGACTGTGCGACGTCCAGACCGGCCGTGTGCGACGGATCGACCGTCACCCACGCGATCGAGCCACCGGCCGCGCCGGAGATCGGGGTGCTGTTGTCTGGAAAGCCCTGCTGTACGGTCACGTCGCCCATGTTCTCGGCGTCGCCGTACTCCGAGGCGTAGATCTTGTAGTTGCCGCTGTCGTTGATCGGCGCACCGTTGACGGTGACGCCCACTTCGTCGAGACCGAAGCCGCGAACCGAGGCGTTACCGTCGTTCAGACCGGTGTAGTCATCGGTGGACGACACGACGCCCGGGATCGAGTCGATCGCCTGGGTGAAGTTGACGCCGGGAGCCGCCTGAATGATGGCATCGCGGGAAACCGTGGACACGGCCTTCGGTGCGTCCTGTATCGACATCAGACCACCGCCGAGCGACAGCGAGTCGGCCTTCACCTGCACGGCTTCCATCGCCTGCGAGGCGCGACGGGTCGCGTTGTCATTGGAGGTGTTGGACGTGCTGGTGGCCGTGGCGCGCTGGCTCTGCGTGCTGCTGGCCTGGGTGCTCTGGGCGTCCTGGGCCGAAGCGGCGCCGGTAGCCACAAGAAGGGTCAAGGCGATCGCGGCCGAGAGTGAGTTACGGGTCATCGCAGTTTCCTGAAAGAACGTGGTTTTGAGGGTGAAATCGTGAGTTCGCGCCGCGCACCCCTCGTGCGCGTCGCGGCAGTCAAGCCAAAAGCCTTCCCTGACGAGCCTCTCGCGAGGCCGTTATTTAATTTCCGCGTTTATGCAATTAATACCCTGATCGTAATTAAGTTCGATTATTTCTTTTCGATATTTATTACGATCACCGCAAGAAAAAACGTTTTGACCGGCCACAGCGAATCGCCCACTTCAACGAGCGGGACGAAAGGAAACGACCGGATTGGGGAGCCTTCAGAGCCGTTGCGCACCAAGCGCAGCGACCGGAGCGCTAAGCCTCACCTTAGCCTCACATAATGACAGTTTAGCGATTATCTGACCTTTTTTTACAGATCGGGAATAGGCATTTTTCCAGCGCGGCAAATCAGCGCGGCCATCACCCCGTAACCCCGGCTAATTATTACCCCGCGCCGCTCTGTAGGAGCCAGCCCTGCTGGCGACCGCCAACGCAGCGAAGAATCAGCGACAAAAAAAACCGCCCAGTCTCCCAAGCGGTTCTCCAGGCGACGTTCGCAAGAGGACCCAGTCAGCCCTTCCCCAGATACCTCGACCGCTTCGCCGGCTTCAGCGACGCCAGATCCAGCATCACCAGTCCATCCACGCAACCGGCGAAGTCCGGGTCTTCACCGAACGCGAGGAACTGCACGCCCGTCGGCTCCACCAGATCGACGTACTGTCGGTAGAGCACCGGCAAGGTGACACCCAGGGCATCGAGGCGATGCTTGAGGCGGCCCAGGCCGCTCGCCGGATCCAGTCCCTCGAGCTCCGCGCGCACCGATTCGATGGTGGACTGCGGAATCACGAACGGCTGGCGGGCCGCCGCGAGCCCCTGCACACCGAAGAAATGCTGGTGGGCGGCAGCGATCCACTCACGCGCCTCGCGCGGCATGCTGACCGACATGCTCACCGGACCGAACAGGTAACGCACGTCGGCATGGCGCTGCAGGTACAGGCCGATGCCCTGCCACAGCTGATCCAGCGCACGTGAGCGCCAGTAAGCGGGAGCGATGAAACTGCGGCCAAGCTCGAGGCCCTGCGCCAGACGCGACTCCAGCGCCGGGGAGTAATCGAACAGGCTCGACGTATAGAGCGAGGTCATGCCGCGCTCGGCGATCAGGCGACCGCCGTGACCGAAGCGATACGCACCCACGATGCGCAACGCCTTGGCGTCCCACAACACCAGGTGCTCGTAGTACGGATCGTAGGCATCGAGGTCACGGCGCTTGCCGGTGCCCTCGCCCACGCGACGGAAGGTGAGTTCGCGGAGACGCCCGATCTCACGCAGCGCGTAGCTGTCCGACGAGCCCTGCATCAGCAGGATGCGCTTGCCATCGGCCAGTTCGGCCAGCAATTCGGCCTTGTCCAGCTCCGCAGCGACACGCTCGACGGGCTCCGGATGCGCCAGCGGGGTCTGCCCGCCGAAGACCAGATCGCGGCCGCGGCCGACACGGTAAACGTGGCGGCGCATGAGTTTGGCGGCCTGCTCGGCCGACCCACCACTGACCTGCTTGAGTTCATCGGCATCGACCAGCTTGCCGATGCGGAAGGTCACGCGCTGGTGGCCCGACGTGGCTTCGCGCGGAAGCATGGCGGTGCTCAGCGGCTTGGCCAGCATCGACAGGCCGTAAAAGGCGACGGAGTTGCGCGCTGCGATGTGCACCGGCAGCACGGGCACGCCGGACTTCATCGCGATGCGCGCGAAGCCATCCGACCATTTGCCGTCACGCACGCCGGAGGGACCGACACGCGACACTTCGCCCGCCGGGAACATGACCAGCACTTCGCCGGCCTGGATGGCGCGGAACACGTTGCGCATGCGCGACGCCGAGCCCTTGCCGAAGACGTCGACCGGCAGCAGCAGCGGGCCCAGCTGCGGTACGGCAGCCAGTACGTCGTTGCCGAGAATGCGGACATCGCGGCGCACCGAGCCGATCATCTGCAGCAGCGCGATCGCGTCCACCATGCCCAGCGGGTGGTTGGCGACGACGATCAGCGGGCCTTCGACGGGAATGTTCTCGCGCTCTCGCTCCGTGATGCGACAGCTGACCCCGAGGTAGTCGAGGGTGCGTTCGCAGAAGTCGAAGCCCAGGGCGGCGCCGGCGTGATCCAGCGTCTTGTTGAAGCGGGTCTCGTGCGCCAGCTTTTCCAGCATGCCGACGAGCGGCTTGCGGATCAGCGGGTGCTGGGCCAGCCAGGGCAGACGTTCCTGGAGGGTCTGATCGATGCTCAGCATGACTTAGGCTCCCTTGACGTCGAACGGATCAAACCGAACGGGGCCGGTGCGCAGTCGTGGTTTCTCATAAGCCTTCGAACGTCCTCAGCTGCCCCTCGTCAGGGCCATCGACGCATGCCCCGGACGGACCGCGCCCGTCCCGTGCATGCTCGCGGGCAATTATGACAGCAACCCTACCGCCGCGTACGTTCCTGCGACAATGGGCGGAAGGTCACACGGCAATGTGCAGGTAGGCGGACAGCCCGGTCAGGAACATCTGCACCGACAAGGCGATCAGCAGCATGCCCATCAGCCGCTCCAGCGCGGTCAGGACGCTCTCGCCCAGCCACTTGAACAGGAAGGTGGAGCTGAGCAGGATCACCGAGGTGGCGAGCCAGGCCAGGAACAGGGCGATGCCCCACTCCGCCGTACGGCCCGGCTGGGAATTGGTCAGCAACAACAGCGCCGCCATGGCCGACGGACCCGCGACACCGGGGATCGCCATCGGCACGATGAAGGGCTCACCTTCGCCCGGCTTGCCGAATACGCCACCTTCCACGGGCGGGAAGACCATGCGGATGCCGATCAGAAACAGCACGATACCGCCGCCGATGCTCACTGACTCCTGGCGCAGCTGCAGCACCTTGAGGATGTACTGACCGCCCAACAGGAAGCCGATCAGCACGCCGAGGGCAATGAGCAGTTCGCGCACCATCACCTTGCGGCGGCGCTGGGGGGGCACATCCTTGAGCAGGGCCAGGAACAACGGGATGTTGCCCAGGGGGTCCATGATCAGGAAAAGCAGGATGCCCGCGGACAACGTCGTCATCTGCGCTTCCATGGGGTAACTCCTATAACGCGGTCAGTGGGTCGGGCGAAGATCGAGTACGGTGCCGCGGGTTTCCGCGCTGGCACCGGACAGAAGATAGACGATGGCCTCCGCCGACGCGGTCGGCATCGGCTTGTCGAGGGTGTTTTCGCCGAAGTACGCGGCGCGGCGCAGGGCCGTACGCATCGGCGGCGGCAGCACGGCATGCACGCGCAGGGCGCCACGCGCGTTCTCCGCATGGAGCACCGACGCCATGCGCTCGACCGCCGCCTTGGACACGCCGTAGCCGCCCCAATGGGCGCGGGAAAGCAGGTCCGGGTCGTCGAGCACGAAGACCACCGCGCTGTCCCCGGCCTTGCCCAGCAGGGGCATGCAGGCCTGGGTCAGCGCGAACGGCGCCGAGACATTGACCTGCATCGCGCGCAGCCAGTCGTCCGGCTTGTGCATGGCGATCGGCGTCAGTTCATTGAAGTGCGCGGCGGCATGCACGATGCCGTCCAGGCGACCGAATTCCTTTTCGATACCCTCGGCCAGCGACGCGTAGTCGGCCGGCGTGGCGCTTTCGAGATCCAGCGGATGGATCACCGGCTCAGTACCGCCGAGCGCGACCAGCTCGTCATAAAGCTTCTCGAGCGCACGCACCTTGCGGCCCGTGATCACGACGGAGGCGCCAGCGCGGATCGCCGCCTTCGCCGTCTCGCCGCCAAGGCCGCCCGTGGCACCGGTGATCACCAGCACACGACCCGCGAGCAGGCCCGGCGCGGGAGACCAGTCGTCAGGAAGACGCGTTGACGGCAACGAACTCACGAATCGGCTCCGGCGACGTCGGCCGCCATCCGCTTGAGTTCACCGGCCGAATGCAGGTCTTCCACGATGTCGCAGCCGCCGATGAATTCGCCCAGCAGGAACAGCTGCGGGAAGGTCGGCCAGTTCGAGTAATGCGGCAGGCCGGCACGGATGCGCGGATCGGCCAGGACGTTGACCGGAAAGAAGACCGCACCCGCGGCGTCGAGCGCTTTCACGGCGCGATCGGAGAAGCCGCAGGTAGGGAATTCCGGCGTGCCTTTCATGAAAAGCACGATCGGATGGGCCGCCACGATGGCCTTGATCTCGTCTACGACGTCCATAGGTCGGGTTTCATCATTAGAATGCGATTAGTTGCGTAGTGTAGCAGTGTGGGCCCCGCGCCCCTCGCCACGCCCTTCCCCCCCAGCCACCGCTAAGGAGTCCCGCTATGGCGTTCGAACTTCCCCCGCTCCCGTATGAAAAGAATGCCCTGGAGCCGCACATTTCCGCTGAAACGCTGGAGTTCCATTACGGCAAGCACCACCAGACCTATGTCACGAACCTCAACAACCTGATCAAGGGCACCGAGTTCGAAGGCAAGAGCCTGGAAGAGATCGTCAAGTCGTCCTCGGGCGGCATCTTCAACAACGCCGCCCAGGTGTGGAACCACACCTTCTATTGGAACTCGATGCGCGCCCCCGGCGGCGCCGAGCCGCCGGCCAAGCTCGCCGACGCGCTGACCAAGGCCTTCGGTGGCGTCGACAAGTTCAAGGAAGAGTTCGCCAAGCAGGCCGCCGGCAACTTCGGTTCGGGCTGGACCTGGCTGGTGCAGCGTCCGGATGGCTCGCTGGCCATCGTCAACACGTCCAACGCCGCTACCCCGATCACCGGCAGCGACAAGCCGCTGTTCACGGCGGACGTTTGGGAGCACGCCTATTACATCGATTACCGCAACGCGCGTCCGAAGTACCTGGAAGCGTTCTGGAATCTGGTGAACTGGGACTTCGCGGCCAAGAACCTCGCCTGAGGTTTATCCTGCTGCGATGAAAAGGCCAGGTCGTTTAGACCTGGCCTTTTTTGTTTGCCGGGAGCGGGGCTCCGATGGTTTTGCTTCCGGGGCTCGGCTCGCGCCACCGCTCGACCGGTTAGCCGAGCAGCTCGACCGCCGGGGCCACCTGGCTCTCCCGTCCAAGGCCGACACCGACCTCGGCCAGCTTCGCCCGCAGGCTGCCGGCATCCGCGGCGCACAGCGTCGCGTGGCCCACCTTACGGCCCGGACGGGCCTCCTTGCCATAGTCGTGCCAATGGCCATCGGCCACGGAAAGCACCGGCGCGGGATCCGGCATGTCGCCGATCCAGTTGAGCATCGCACTCGCGCCGCGTACACCGGTGTCACCCAGCGGGAGGCCGAGCACCGCACGGATGTGGTTTTCGAACTGGCTCGTGTGCGCGCCTTCGATCGTCCAGTGGCCGGAGTTGTGCACGCGGGGCGCCATCTCGTTGCCAAGCAGGTCGCCGCCGCGGACGAACAGCTCCAGCGCGAAGACTCCGACGTAATCGAGCTTCTCGGCGATGGCGCGGGCATGCGCCGTGGCCGCCTGCTCCAGCTCGTCGGACGTACCCGGCGCGGGAGCGAGGCTCAGCGAGAGCACGCCGTCGACATGCCAGTTGCGCGTCAGCGGCCATGCGCGGAACGAGCCATCGCGGCCACGCACCGCCACCACCGACAGCTCGCGATCGAACGGAACGAAGGCTTCCAGAATCAGCCCGTGCTTACCCGCCGCGTCGCCCAGGGCGGCCCAGGCCGCGTCGATGTCGTCGGCCGTCTTCAGACGGAACTGGCCCTTGCCGTCGTAACCGAGCCGACGGGTCTTGAGAATGGCCGGGGCGCCGATACGGGCCACCGCGCGAACCAGGTCCTCTCGGGTGTCGACCGTTTCGAACTCGGGCGTGTCCAGGCCGGTCTCACGGAACAGCGTCTTCTCGCTGAGACGATCCTGCGCCACGGCGAGCGCACGCGGATTGGGGAAGACGTCGACCAGCCCGGCCAGACGCTCGGCGGCGGCGGCGGGAACGTTCTCGAAATCGAAGGTGACGACGTCGACCCGCCGGGCGAAATCAGCCAGCGCGGCGTCGTCGGACCAGTCGGCGACGATCAGTTCGGCCACCTGGCCGGCGCAGGCGTCGGACGTACCGTCGACCACCAGCGTGCGGATGCCGAGGGGTGCCGCGGCAAGGGTCAGCATGCGCGCCAGCTGCCCGCCGCCGAGGATACCCACCGTGGGGAGCTTGCGGCTCACGAGCGCGGATCCGGGTTATCGAGGACGGTGCGGGTCTGGTCGCTGCGGAACGTGTCGAGGGCCGTGGCGACGGACGGGTCGTGCAGCGCCAGGACCGAGGCGGCCAGCAGGGCGGCATTGGTCGCGCCGGCACGGCCGATCGCCAGGGTACCGACCGGGATACCGGCCGGCATCTGCGCGATCGAAAGCAGGGAATCCATACCGTTCAGCGCTTTGGACTGTACAGGCACCCCGAACACCGGCAGCGCGGTCTTGGCGGCGATCATGCCCGGCAGATGGGCGGCGCCACCGGCACCGGCGATGATTACCTGGATGCCACGGCCACGGGCCGCTTCGGCGTAGCTGAAAAGCAGGTCGGGGGTGCGGTGGGCGGAGACCACCTGGACCTCGTGGACGATGCCCAGACGGGACAGCGTGGCGGAGGCATGCTCCATCGTTTCCCAGTCCGATCGCGAGCCCATCACCACGCCCACGCGCGGCGCGCTCGCTTCGTTACCTTCGTTGGAAATCATGGCCCGGGCACCCAAAAGTCGCTATTGTAAGTGCATTCCCGATCTACAGGTTGGCCTCCGCGGCCGCTCTCATGGACAAGCGTCTCCTCGATATCCTCTGCTGCCCGGTCAGCAAGCGCCCCCTGCGTCCGCTGACGGCCGCCGAGCGCGACAACCTCAACGGCGCCATCCGCGCCGGCTCGGTCGACACCGTCGCCGGGGAAAAAGTGGCCGAGCCACTGACCGAAGGCCTGATCACCACCGACGGCCAGCTCGTCTACCGGGTCGAGGACGGCATCCCCGTCATGCTCCCCGAAGCGGGTATCGGCACCCTCCAGTTGACGGGCTTTACTCCGGAATCCGGTCTCGCGCAGAATCCGTGACGTCCGTCACAATTTAAAGCATTCGTTCCCGCACAATGGCCCCTCAGGCGGGGGCCGTTGAATCCAGAGATGCGCGATGAGTAACGCGAGCGAGCCGTCCAATGTGATCGATCTCAGCCAGCGCCTGGATCCGCGCAGCGAGAGTGTGGGCGCGCTTCTGGTCACCGTGCGCGGCCTGGCGACCAAGCGCCTGCACGCGCTGGCCACCAACATGTTCGAGAACATCGACGACGCCCTGTTCGATCTGGCCGAAAAGGCCGAGAACAACGCCGCGCAGACTCAGTTTTTCGATGGCATGCGCGAGGTCCGCAAGAAGCGCGCCATTGTCGAGCGCACGTTTCTGGGCCAGGTCGCCCGGGATCTGGCCGATTTTTCCGCCGGGCGCACGCGCGCGCCGGACGCCGACGCCCACGCCCGCCCTCTCGCCAATATCGAGCTCAGCCTCGTTGGCGAGAACGAACTCGAAGAATCCCTCGCGATCACCAGCATGATCGGCAAGAACGAGCAGCGTCTTGCGCGCGCCCTCTTCGCCGTCAATCAGCGCCTGTCGGTGATCTGCGGCGGCGCCCGGATGGACGACGCGTCCAACCCCGTAGGCCCCGCCTCGCTGGCCGCCGCGTTCCGCCAGGCCATGCGCGAGCTGATGGTCGAGGTCCGGGTCAAGCTGATCATCTACAAGCTGTTCGATCGCTATGTGCTGGCCGGCATCGACGAACTCTACGAAGACATCAATAACGAGCTGGCCGCCGCGGGCGTTCTGCCGCAGCTGCGCCATGAGATCGTCACCCGTCGCAGCGATGCGCCCGCGCCGACAGGCCCAGCCTCGTCTGTGGTCGCTCCACAGACGGCCGCGCCGGTGACCGACGCCGCGGCGGCGGAGTTCATGCAGTCGCTGCACGCCATGTTCTCGGCGCGTCGCGGCACCACGGTGGGTACAGAGGGCTTCGCCGGAGGCGCTCCGCTGCCTACCGGCCCGCTGCCCAGCGCGACGGAGCTGCTCGGTGCGCTGACCCTGCTGCAGAGCCAGATCGCCGGCATGCCCGGGACCGCCGTACCGATGGCGAGCCAGGCCGATGTCACGCGCGACGTCGCCCAGCTGAAGGAACAGCTGCTCGCGCAGATCGGCCAGTTGCGCGGTCAGCAGACCGCACACGTGTCCGGCGTGGACGAGGACACCATCGACCTTGTCGGCATGCTGTTCGAGTTCATCCTCGAAGATCACAACCTGCCGGCCGAGATGCAGGTCATGCTCGCGCGCCTGCAGATCCCTTACCTCAAGGTCGCGCTGCTCGACCGCCGGATGTTCGCGCAAAAATCGCACCCGGCGCGTCAGTTGCTCGACGCGCTCGCCGATGCGGCCAAGGGGTGGTCCGCCGAAGCCGATCGCGACGGTCGCCTGTTCGACAAGATCAAATCCATCGTCGAGCGGCTGCTGCACGACTTCGACGACGATGTCGCCGTCTTCAACCGCCTCGCGGCCGAGCTGCAGGACTTCCTCGACATCAGCCGCAAGCGTGCGGAACTCGCCGAGCAGCGTGTCGCCGAATCCACCCGCGGTCGCGAAAAGCTCGAGCACGCGCGCCGGCGCGCCGCCCAGGAAATCGTCGGCCGCGTCGACGGTGCCGCCCTGCCGCCCCTGATCTACGGCGTGCTGACGAGGGCCTGGGCCAACTATATCGTGCTCACCCTGCTGCGTCAGGGCGAAGAAGCCCAGGAATTCCGCGACTCGCTGCGCTTCATCGACGATTTCATCGCCAGCGCGCGTCCCGTTTACGACCTCAACGGCCGACGCGACCTTCGGGCCATTCTGCCGTCGATCGAACGCTCGCTGCGTCGCGGTCTCGCCGCCGTCGCCTTTCAGGAGGCCGACACCGAGCAACTGCTCGCCCAGCTGCACGCGTTCTATCGCCAGCAGCTCGGCGAGTCCGTGCCGGAGACGGAATCGGGCACGCTCGTCACCAGCGTGATGCCCTTGCCCGAGGCCATCCAGGCGATCGAAGAACCAACGGTCGAACCGGAGCCCGAGGACGAATCGCTCCCTGACGAAGCCTTCGACGAGCGCAATCTCGCTCAGGCCCGTGAACTGAAAGTCGGCCAGTGGCTCGAGTTCACCGCCGAAGACGGCAGCACCGATCGCGCGAAGCTTTCGTGGGTCAGCCCGATCAGCGGCCGCTATCTCTTCGTCAACCGTCGTGGCCTGAAGGTCGCCGATCACAGCCTCGGCGGTCTTGCGCAGGCCTTCGCCAGCGGCCATGCCCGCGTACTGGATTCGTCGATGCTGTTCGATCGTGCGATGGACGCGATCGTCGAGCGGCTGCGTACGCCCGAGGCCGAAGCCAGGCCCTGACCCGACCCGCGCGGGTTACACCGCGCACGGGTGAGTCTTGATAAGGTAGCGCCCTCTTCCACGGGCGCATCCTTCCGATGACCTCCACCGCTTCGCCATCGCTGACCGACGCACTGCCGCCGGCGGCCGACATCCTTGCCGATATCGATCGCGCCTTCGCCGAAGACATCGGCCCCGGCGACGCCACGGCCGACCTGCTCGATCCCAAGGCCACCGCCACAGCCGTCCTGACCTGTCGCGAGAATGCCGTGATCTGCGGCACCGCCTGGTTCGACGCCGCGTTCCGCAAGCTCGACCCGGATGTGCGCATCGAGTGGCTGGCCCACGACGGCGATCGCGTGACCGCCGGCTCGCCCATCTGCCGTCTCGCCGGGCAGGCACGTGCCCTGGTCACCGCCGAGCGGACGGCGCTCAACTTCCTGCAGCTGCTCTCGTCGACGGCGACGGTGACCTCGCGCTATGTCGACGCGCTGGCCGGCACGCCAACTCGTATCCTCGACACCCGCAAGACGCTGCCGGGCCTGCGTCGCGCGCAGAAGTACGCCGTTCGCTGTGGCGGCGGTACCAACCACCGCATCGGCCTGTTCGACGCGATGATGCTCAAGGAAAACCACATCATCGCGGCGGGCGGCATCCGGCCGGCGGTCAACGCGGCGCGCCTCATTCACCCCACGCTGCCGCTGATCGTCGAGGTGGAGACCATGGACGAGCTGGCGGAAGCCATCGCGGCGGGTGCCGATCGCGCGCTGCTCGATAACTTCACCCCGGCAATGCTGACCGAGGCCGTGGCGTATACCGCCGGGCGGATTCCCCTCGAGGTGTCGGGTAACGTGGAGCTGGACACGATTCACGCGATCGCGCGGACCGGCGTGGATTTCATCTCCAGCGGCGCGTTGACCAAGCATGTGCGGGCGATCGATCTGTCGCTGCGGCTGGATGTGAAGCATCCGGGGGATTGAGTTGGCTTTTCGCGCGCAGGGCGCGCTCCTGCGACGGAGCGCCCTGTCGTGCGCTCCTGCGGCAAGCTTCCAGCTCAGGGACTTGTAGACACGCGGAATCGGCCACACACTGACGCCATGGCATCTTTCAGCGATCTTTTCTGGCTTCTCGTCCTCGCAGGCGGTATCGCGAGCTGGTACCGACTGACGCGAGCCAGGGAAGTCGCCGTACGCGCCGCGACGGGGCTATGCAAACGCTACGGCCTGCAGCTGCTCGATCAGTCGGTCGGGCTGCGCGGCGTGCGGCTCCAGGGGGTCGATGGCGTCCGCCGCCTCGAGCGCTGCTACGGCTTTGAAGTAAGTATTGACGGCCAGTCGCGGCAGATGGCGCGTCTCTGGATGGCGGGGAACGAGATCGCCAGCTATTCGCTGCCGGGAACCGATTCGCCCGAGCTGGAGACCGTGGTGGCTACCGATTCGATCGTGCATGGGGCGAACGTGATTTCGCTGGCGGACCGGCGGCGGTTGCACTGACGGGTTCGGAATCGCCAGCAGGGCTGGCTCCTACCGGAGCTGGCCTGTCGCCCGGCACAAAAAACCCGCCTCCCGGCGGGTTTCTTTTATTTGACGACCCGAAGGTGCGGCGCGCCGCGCTTGGGCCGGTCATCGTCACCACCGGTGGGCGGTGGGGCGTCGGTGTCGTCGACCGCTTCGATCGCCGTGGCCGGCGCGGTGTCGTTCTCGTCGACCGGGAACATCATGCCCTGGCCGTTCTCCTGCGCGTAAAGCGCCAATACGGCCTGCACGGGGATGACGATCTGCTGGCTGACGCCTGAAAAACGGGCCTGGAAGCCGATCCGGTCGTTGCCCAGATCCAGATTGGCCACCGCGCGCATGGCGAGGTTCAGCACCACCTGGCCGTTCTTCACGACGTGGGCGGGCACTTTGACGCCCGGCTGCCCGGCGTCGACGAGGACGTACGGGGTCAGACCGTTGTCGCTGATCCAGTCGTAGATGGCACGCAGCAGGTAAGGCCGATTGGAGGTCATGCCTGCGGTTTCATTGGTATCCATGACGACAGTTTAAGGGATACGCGGCGAAAGACGCTAACCGGGCAGGAAATTGAAGTCCGGGCGCATGTCGCGCTCTTCCGGGGTGAGACTGCGGGCGAATCCCTGGCTGTGGAACAGACGCTCGCCGTAGTCCACGATCGCCTTGCCTTCCTTGCCCAGGTCCACACCCAGGTGCGGCAGACGCCAGACCACGGGGGCGACGAGGCAGTCGATCAGGCTCATTTCCGGATTGAGGAAGAACCGCGAGGCGCGGAACAAGGGTTCCGACAGCAGCAGATGCTCGCGCAACCGCTTGCGCGCGCCCTCCGCCGCCTTACCGCCCTCCCCGATCGTCTCGATCTCGGGCAGCCAGTCGTTCTCGATCCGCCACGTAGCCAGGCGCAGACGCGCCCGGGACAAGGGGTCGATCGGCATCAGCGGCGGGTGCGGATAGCGTTCGTCGAGGTATTCGACCACGACCAGCGTGTCGTAAAGGGTCAGGTCGCGGTCGACGAGGGTCGGCAGCGTGCCATAAGGGTTGAGATCGAGCAGGTCGGGCGTGGGCTCGTCCGCCTTGAGGATGATCCGGTCATAGGCCACCCCCTTCGCGGCCAGGACCAGGCGCGTCCGGTGACAATGGATGTCGTCGGCGCTGGTGTACAGAGTCAGCGCCGCACGCGAACGAGCATTCTGGACCATGCATCGACCTCCCTAACTTAATGTTCTTCGTGAACGTCTTTCCAGTACTCGTGCTTCACCAGGTACAGGAGAAACGTGAGGCCAGCCAGGAAGAGGATCACCCACACACCGACCGACTGGCGCTCGAGTGCGGCGGGCTCGGCCGTGTACTCAAGGAAGGTAGCGAGATCGCGCGTGGCGCCCCTGAATTCGTCCGGCGTCATGCGACCCGGACGTTGCAGCTCGAGCTTCTCGACCGTGGCTTCCTGTCCGGGCTTCGCTTCACCGTGCACCGCGACCTGCAGGCCCTGCAATTCCCACAGGGGATTGGGCATGGAGGCATTCGGGAACACCGTGTTGTTCCAGCCCACCGGTCGGCTCGGATCGAGGTAGAACGCGTTGAGGTAGTTGAAGATGAAGTCCACGCCCTTGGCGCGCGCCTCGAGCGAGAGATCCGGCGGCTCCTTGCCGAACCAGGCCTTGGCGCCGTCGGCAGGCATGTGCGAGAGGACCGGTTCGCCGAACTTCGCACCGGTGAAGTTGAGGTTGGACATCACCTCGTCTTCGGACAGGCCGAGGTCGGTCGCCAGGCGCGAGTAGCGCACATACTTCAGCGAGTGGCAGCCCACGCAGTAGTTGAAGAAGAGCCTGGCACCGCGCTGTAGCGCGGCCCTGTCGTTGACGTTGGTGCCGGCGGACGGCAGGTCCTCGCCACCTTCGGCGGCAAGGACAGGCAGCGTGGCGACAAAGAGACCCAGAGCAAGAGCGACTGAGAAAACATAGCGCTTAATCATGCATCGTCACCCGTTCCGGAACCGGCTTGGTCTTCTCGAAACCGAAGCGCGTGTAGACCCATACGAAGAGGAAGAAGCCGAAGTAACCCAGCGCCATCAGGCGACCGAAGGCGTTCTCCCACGTGGTGACGTCGGCATGCGGGAACCAGGCGGGAATCAGCTCCGCCGTGACGCCCGCACCCACCGCGCCCAGGGACAGGAAGGACACCACGAGCACGCCCAGGGCGATGCGGAAACCGAGGCCGCGGTAGCGCACAGAGCGCACCGCTCCCTTATCGATCCATGGCAGCAGCGCCAGCAGCAGGATCGAGCCGAACATGCCGATGACGCCCCAGATCGCCGTGCCGAAGAAGGACGGGATCATGCGGAGGATCGCGTAGAACGGCGTGAAGTACCACGACGGTTTGATGTGGCTCGGCGTCACCAGGTTGTTGGCCGGCGTGAAGTTGTCATGCTCCAGGAACCAGCCACCGAAGGTCGGCGCGAAGAAGATGATGAACGCCGCGATGGTGAGGAAGAAGCCGACGCCGAAGAGGTCTTTCACCGTGTAGTACGGATGGAACGGCACGGCGTCCTTCGGCTTGTCGGCGTCCCAGCGATTGCCCTTCGGGCCATGCTTGACGTCGACGCCGTCCGGGTTGTTCGAACCCACCTCGTGCAGCGCGGCGAGATGCAGCACCACCAGCAGCAGGAGCACCAGCGGCAGCGCGATGACGTGCAGCGCGAAGAAGCGGTTCAGCGTGGCGTCGGCGGGCAGGAAATCGCCCATGATCCATTCCACCAGCGACGAGCCGATATAAGGAATGGTGCCGAACAGCGAGATGATGACCTTCGCGCCCCAGAACGACATGTTGCCCCAAGGCAGCACGTAGCCCATGAAGGCCTCGGCCATCAGCACGAGGAAGATCAGCATGCCCAGGATCCACACCAGCTCGCGGGGTCGCTTGAACGAGCCGTACATGATCCCGCGGAACATGTGCAGGAACACCACCACGAAGAACAGCGACGCACCGGTGGAATGCATGTAGCGGATGAGCCAGCCCCACTCCACGTCACGCATGATGTACTCGACCGAGTTGAACGCTTCGAGCGCACTCGTCTTGTAGTTCATGGTGAGGAAGATGCCGGTCACGATCTGGTTGACCAGGACGAGCATGGCGAGCGAACCGAAGTAGTACCAGAGATTGAAGTTCTTCGGCGCGTAGTACTCGGTCATGTGCTTGCGGAACGTCGGCGCCAGGTTCGGCGCGCGTTCGTTGACCCAATCGAAAAGGCTGGCCATCAGCTTTTGCCCTCCGGGTCGACACCGATCTGGATGTGCGAGTCATCCACGAAGTGATAAGGGGGCACCGGGAGGTTCTTCGGGGCGGGAACGCCGGCGAAGACGCGGCCCGACAAGTCATAGCGTGACTTATGGCAGGGGCAGTAGAAGCCGCCCTTCCAGTTCGCGTCGAACGGCTCAGGCTTGATGTCGGGCACGAAGTCCGGCACGCAGCCCAGGTGGGTGCACAGGCCGATGACGACCAGCCACTCGGGCTTGATGGAACGGTTCTCGTTGGTCGCGTACTTCGGCTGCTGCGCCGAATCGGACGACTGCGGGTCCAGCAGACGGGGCTCGAGGCCCTTCAGCTGGGCCAGCTGTTCCTTGCTGCGATTGACGACGAAGACCGGAAGGCTGCGCCAGGCGAAGGTGACCTTCTGGCCCGCCTCGATGGCACTGATGTCGACCGTAACAGGCGCTCCTGCTGCCTTTGCCCTTGCGCTTGGTTCCCACGACTTAATGAAGGGCACGATCGCCGCGACTACCCCGACTCCGCCAACGACCGCGGTCGTTGTGGTGAGGAAGCGACGGCGGCCGTGATCGACGAATTCGTTCGCCATCAGGCTCTCCGGAACTTATGCCATTGAGAATGCGGACCCCTATCGCCGGCTCGTATCGGAAATCGGCTTCCGCTAAATCGAGTCAGTGTAACGGCAGCACCAGCCACGTACAATAAACTGAACCTTCCCCTGTCCCCCATGACGGATGGGGCTGCCAAGTGCCCGCCAGGATGCGGAAAATTCGGCAAAACCGGACGACAGGACCCCTCGCTACTCCATGAACCACGCCGCTCGTACGCTTGCCTTCGTCGCCCGTTTCGTCGTGCTCGGCCTTGCCGTCGCCTTCGTCATCGGCCTGTTCTGGCCAGGCAGCGGCGCTTTTCTTCGTGAGCGTTTCACGCCGCCGGTCATCGAACACGAGCCTGCCGCGGTCGAGCCGGCCGCTCCCGGGGCGGGCACGGGTCCCGTGTCGTATGCCGATGCCGTGGCCAAGGCCGCGCCGTCGGTCGTCAACATCTATGCGAACAAGCTGGTGACCGAGCAGCCGCGCGAGCTCTACTCCGATCCCGTGTTGCAGCGCATCTTCAGCGTGCCCACCGGCCCGGCGCGTACGCGGCGTCAGCAGAACCTCGGCTCGGGCGTCATCGTCAGGGAAGATGGCTACGTCCTGACCAACAACCACGTGATCGCCAACGCCGACGACATCCAGCTGCTGCTCTACGACGGCCGGGTGGCCAAGGCCCGGGTCGTGGGCTCGGACGATGAGACGGACCTTGCGGTACTCAAGGTGGACGCGGGCAACCTGCCGGCGATCCACATGACCGACGCCGAGAGCCGTCCACGGGTCGGCGACGTGGTGCTGGCCATCGGCAACCCCTTCGGTATCGGCCAGACGGTGACCATGGGCATCGTCAGTGCCATCGGCCGCCAGCTCAATCTGTCCAGCCTGGAAAACTTCATCCAGACCGACGCGGCGATCAACTTCGGTAACTCGGGCGGCGCGCTCGTCAATGCGCATGGCGAGCTCGTCGGTATCAATACATCACTGATCGGTCAGGCGGTCGGCGCCGAAGGCATCGGCTTCGCCATCCCCGTGCAGAGCGCACGCGAGGTACTGGACCAGATCATACAAACGGGCCACGTCGTGCGTGGCTGGATCGGTGCCGACTACGGCGCCGTGCCGGTCTCCGCCGACAGCGGTCTGCCTTCGGCGGCGCGCGGTGTCGTGGTCAACGACGTATCCCCGGGCGGCCCCGCCGCGCTCGCGGGCATCCAGCAACGCGACGTGCTGCTGCGCATCGGCGATGAGGACATCCTCGACCCGTCGGATCTGCGCCGGCACGAGGCCTCGCTGAAACCGGGCGATCCGGTGCAGGTCTCCGGGCTGCGCAACGGTGCGGCGTTCAACACGACCGTGACGCCGGCGCAGAGGCCGCCCACGGCGCCGATGCAGGCGCTCCAGGGCGCGGCCCGGTAGGAGCGCGCCTTGCGCGCGATGTCTTTTCGCGGCGGGGGATGGGGGGAGGTGGGGGATAGCGGCTTCTGGGCTTCGTTGGCTTTTCGCGCGCGGGGCGCGCTCCTACCACGCGCGGGGCGCGCTCCTACCACGCGCGGGGCGCGCTCCTACAACGCGCCGGGCGCTTCTACAACGCGCGGGGCGCGCTGCTACATTCGGTTGTCGGCCAGGGGGACGCCGGTGCTGGGGCGGCTTTTCAACATGTCGCCGTAGCGCTTGCGCAGCACGCCGACGCGCTCGACATAGACCTGCGTTTCGTCATAAGGCGGCACGCCGTTGTACTTCTGCACCGCACCGGGTCCGGCGTTATACGCCGCCGCGGCCAGGCGCTCGTTGCCGTTGAAGGTCTTCAGCAACAGCGCGAGATAACGCGCGCCGCCGCGAATATTCTGATTGGCGTCGAAGGCATCCAGCACGCCCATGTCGCGCGCGGTACCCGGAATCAGCTGCATCAGGCCCTGCGCGCCAGCCACCGACAGCGCGCGCGGGTTGAACGCGCTTTCGGCGTGAATGATCGCGCGCAGCAGCGCCTCGTCCACGCTGAACTCGCTGCTCGCCGAGCGGATCGCGTCGCCGTACGCGACCAGATTCAGACCGACGTTGTTCCAGTCGACCTTCGAATGCACGTCGCAGGCGGCGCAGGTGGCGATATAGGTAAAGAGCATCTTGATGCTCGATCCCTGACCGCCGCCGCCCGGCGGAATATTGGTGTACTCGACGCCGCCGTCCGCCCGGGTGATCCGGTAGACCGCGCCACGCAAGACCCGGGAGCCCTGAGGTGCGGCAGGCGCAGCCGCCGCCGTTAAATCGGTACTCGCCGACTCCTTATAGTCCCACTGCCCTTTCGGCGCGGTCACGGGAGGCAGGGCCAGCGGTTCGCGCTCGGTACCATCCGCTCCGCCGACCACACCGCCGGTCACGCCGGCCAGCGAAGGCACGGCGGCGGCGGGCGCCAGCACCACGGAGCCGATCACACCTTTGAGCGACGGGGGGCCGGCGACCGGTTCGAAGACGGCCTTCTGCGGCGCGGCGGGCAATGCGACGGGCCGCGCCGGACGCGAGGGGGCCGTGCTGCCGATGCGCTTACAGTCCTTGTAGCCCGCGGTGCCGCCGGAGAAAACCGTCTCGCCCGTACTACCGATGCAACGGTAAAGCGCACCCGCCGACGCCGGCCCGGCCAGCAGTCCCAGCAGCAGGACGCAGGCGCCCGCGACCCTTCGCAGGGCCGTCCGGGAGGTCAGGAAACGGCGGGCGTGATGGCCGGCGCTTTCCCCTGGCGTCGCGTCGTCAACCATGGGCGCGAGTTTGCCCGAGCACCCCAGCGCTGCCAAGGGCCGCAAACGTGACGTTCTTCACGCAAGTCATTGATCCACGGCGGCCAACTGGCAACGGAACCGGGGGCAGAGTAAACTGCGCGGTTCGGAAACTCCCCACGAAACACGGTAACCCGGCTCATGAGCGGCAAGCTTTTCATCAAGACCCACGGCTGCCAGATGAACGAGTACGACTCGGCCAAGATGGCCGACGTGCTCGCGGCGTCCCATGGACTGGAACTGACGCAGAACGAGGACGAGGCCGACGTCATCCTCGTCAACACGTGTTCCATCCGCGAAAAGGCGCAGGAGAAGGTCTTCAGCCAGCTTGGCCGCTGGAAGGCGCACAAGGCCAACGGCAAGCCCGTACTGATCGGAGTCGGCGGTTGCGTCGCCTCGCAGGAAGGCGACGCCATCCTCAAGCGCGCGCCGCACGTCGACCTCGTCTTCGGCCCGCAGACCCTGCACCGCCTGCCGCAGATGATCGAAGCCCAGCGCGCCACCGGCAAGTCGCAGGTCGACATCAGCTTCCCGGAAATCGAGAAGTTCGACCGCATGCCGGAACCTCGCGCCGAAGGCCCGACGGCGTTCGTCTCGATCATGGAAGGGTGCTCGAAGTACTGCTCGTATTGCGTGGTGCCTTACACGCGCGGCGAAGAAATCAGCCGACCGTTCGACGATGTGATCGTCGAGGTGGCCCAGCTCGCCGAACAGGGCGTACGCGAGGTCAACCTGCTCGGCCAGAACGTCAACGCGTATCGGGGCCCGATGCACGACGGAGACGTCGCCGACCTGTCGGTGCTGATCCACGCCATCGCGCAGATCGACGGTATCGGCCGCATTCGTTTCACGACATCGCATCCGCTGGAGTTCTCGGACTCGCTGATCGAGGCCTACGCCAACGTGCCGCAGCTGGCCAACTATCTGCACCTTCCGGTGCAGGCGGGCTCGGACCGCATCCTCGCGGCCATGAAGCGCGGCTACACGGCGCTGGAATTCAAGCAGCGCATCCGCAAGCTGCGCGCGGTGCGACCGGATATCTGCGTGTCGTCGGACTTCATCGTCGGCTTCCCCGGCGAGACGGACGACGACTTCGAGAAGACGATGAAGCTGATCGACGATATCGGCTTCGACCAGAGCTTCTCGTTCGTCTTCTCGTCGCGACCCGGCACGCCGGCGGCAAACCTCGCCGACGAGACTCCGGCCGAGGTGAAGCACGCGCGCCTGAGCCGGCTGCAGGCGGCCATCAACGAGAACGCGCGCAAGATCAACGAGGCCATGGTCGGCACCGTGCAGCGGGTGCTGGTCGAGAAGCCCAGCCGCCGCGATCCCAACGAACTCAGCGGGCGGACGGAAAACATGCGCTATGTGAACTTCCCGGGACATCCGCGGATGATCGGCCAGTTCGTGGACGTCACGATCACCGAGGCGATGAGCAACTCGCTGCGTGGCCGGGTGCTGCTGGCGGACGAGGTTGCGGTCGCATGAATCCTGGTCTTTCGCAACGCGATTTCACCCTCGATCCCGAAGACAACACCCGCCTGGCGAACCTGTGTGGCCCGCTGGATGAACACGTGCGCCAGATCGAACTGCGCCTGGGCGTCGAGGTGGACCATCGCGGCGCCATCTTCCGTGTCATCGGTGACGAAGGCTCGGCCCGCGCGGGCGAGAAAGTCATTCGCGCGCTGTACGCCGCGACCGAAACCGAGGTGCTCAACGGTGCCGCGATCAATCTGCACCTGGCCGAGTCGGGCATCGACGCGATCAACGACGAGTCGGCGGAGTCCTCGCAGGAAGTCGTCATCAAGGTCAAGCGCGGCGTCATCAAAGGCCGTGGCGCCAACCAGGCGCGCTACCTGCACGCCATCACCACGCACGACATCAACTTCGGCGTAGGTCCGGCCGGTACCGGCAAGACCTATCTGGCCGTGGCCAGCGCCATCGAGGCACTGGAAGCCAACCGCGTACAGCGCGTGCTGCTGGTGCGCCCCGCGGTCGAGGCCGGCGAAAAGCTCGGCTTTCTGCCCGGCGACCTCAGCCAGAAGATCGATCCCTACCTGCGCCCTCTGTATGACGCGCTGTACGAGATGGTCGGCTTCGAGAAGGTCGGCAAGCTGATCGAGCGCAACGTGATCGAGATCGCGCCGCTGGCGTATATGCGTGGCCGCACGCTCAACGATTCCTACGTCATCCTCGACGAAGCGCAAAACACCACCGTCGAACAGATGAAGATGTTCCTCACCCGTATCGGCTTCGGCTCGGTCGCGGTGATCACGGGCGACGTCTCCCAGGTCGACCTGCCCCGCCACATCCGCTCGGGTCTTCGTCACGCGGTCGAAGTGCTGCGCGGCGTGGACGGCATCAGCTTCACGTTCTTCACCTCGCGCGACGTGGTCCGCCATCCGCTGGTGGCCAAGATCGTCCGTGCTTACGAGGCGTTCGAAGACAAGCAGGACGCCGCGAAGTGAGTCAGCTGGACGTGGCCGTCGGCTATGCCACCGCGCGCAAGGGTGTGCCGGCTCCGGCCAGCTTCCGGCGCTGGGTCGAGGCGGCGTTGAAGGGCGCGCGCCGTCGTAAGGGCACCGAGCTATCGATCCGCATCGTCGATGCGGAGGAAGGCCAGTCGCTGAATCTGCAGTACCGCGGCAAGGACTACGCGACCAACGTGCTGTCGTTCCCGGTGGAGCTACCCCCGGGCGTCGACCTGCCGCTGATCGGCGATCTGGTCATCTGCGCGCCCGTGGTGACGCGCGAGGCGGCCGAGCAGGGAAAGAAGGCGACGGATCACTGGGCGCACCTGACGGTGCACGGGACACTGCATCTGCTGGGGTACGACCACATCGACGAGGCCGAGGCCGAGACGATGGAAGCGCTGGAGACCCGCGTGCTGGCGGGTCTGGGAATTGCGGACCCCTACGAGACCGTGTAGGACCCCGCCCTGAATCGTCACAGGAATTCCGTTAGACTGACCGTTCCGCTCATTTCGGGCAGAAACGCAAAGAGTGATGAACGAGGAACCTGGTAGTACCCATGGCCCGACTCACCGATCCTGGTGGGACCGTCTGGGCCATATGTTTTCCGGCGAGCCACGCAACCGCGACGAACTGATCGAGGAACTGCGTACCGCCCAGGCCAACGGCCTGCTTTCCAACGACACCCTGACCATGGTCGAGGGTGCCATCAAGGTGACCGAGCTCAGCGTCGACGATGTCATGGTGCCCCGCGCCCAGATCGTCAGCCTCGCCGCCGATGCCTCCCTCCCCGAGATCCTTTCCGCCGTCGTCGAGTCCGGGCACTCCCGCTTCCCGGTCCACGGTGAAGACAAGGACGAAGTGCTGGGCATCCTGCTGGCGAAAGACCTGCTGAAATATTATGGACAGAGCGAAGGCGGCGATGTGCGCGCCCTGCTCCGTCCGGCCGTGCTCATTCCCGAATCGATGCGCCTGAACGTGCTGCTGGCTGAGTTCCGCCTGACGCGCAATCACATGGCGCTGGTGGTGGACGAATACGGCGGCGTCGCCGGCCTGATCACGATCGAGGACGTTCTGGAGCAGATCGTCGGCGAGATCGACGACGAGCACGACGACGAGGAAGATCCGGTCCTGGTCCAGGCACTGGAAGAAGGCGGCTTCGCGGTGAGCGCCCTCACCCCCATCGCCGACTTCAACGAGATAGCGGGTGCACGGTTCTCCGATGAGGAGTTCGATACCATCGGCGGCATGATCACCTCGGAGTTCGGCCACCTCCCGGCGGCCGGCGAAGAAATCGCCATGGGCGACTTCCTCTTCCGGGTTACCGAAGCCGACGACCGTCGCGTCCAGCAGTTCCACGTCGCGCACGCCAACGGCGGCGCATGACGTCACCGCCGGCCGTATGGCCGGCGGCCCCTGACAGCCATGCCTGCGGGCAAGGATCCAAGCCCGACCATGCGCCACGCCCTGCTCTTCCTGCTCGCCCTCTGTGTCGTTCCCATGGCCCGCGCCGGCATCGTCGATGCACCGGCCTCGGATCTCGATATCTCCCTGATGACCTACGGGCCGGGCGACATCTACTGGGAACGGTTCGGACACGACGCACTGGAGATCCGTGACCGCGTCAGCGGCGAAGCGATCGCATTCAACTACGGCGTATTCGACTTCGATCAGAAGGGCTTCATCCTCAACTTCGCGCGCGGCATCATGGCCTACCGCATGGATGCCGAGACCACGCAGTCCGATGTTGAGTTCTACGCGGGCGAAGGGCGCTATGTGCACCGCCAGCACCTGAGCCTGGATATCGCACAGAAAGACGCACTGCGCCGTTTCATGCTGTGGAACATCCGCCCGGAGAACGCGGGCTATCACTACGACTACTACACGGACAACTGCACGACACGCGTGCGCGACGCACTCGACACGGCACTCGGCGGCGCGCTTGGCCGCCAGCTGGGCTCCTGGGGCGGCGACATGACCTACCGCGAGCACACCTCGCGGCTGATGAGCAACCAGACCTGGCTGATGCTTGGCATGGACCTGGGCCTCGGGCCGTACGCCGACCAGCCGATGACCGCCTGGAAGGAAGCTTTCCTGCCGATGGAGCTCGAAGCCGAACTGCGTCGTGTGCGCATCGGCGACGGCGCGAACGAACGTCCTCTCGTCGACGGCGAGGAAATCCTCGTGACGGGCCGACTGCTGCCGCCGCCATTCGAGGCCCCGGACCTCCGCTGGCCCCTGCTGATCGCAGGGCTGCTCCTCGCGATTCCGCTGGCGCTGCCCGCGTTCACGCGGCATCGCGAGGCACGGTTCACGTTCGTGATCGCCGGCACTTTGTTCAGCGTCTTCGCTGGCCTGGCCGGTCTGTTCATGATCGGACTGTGGGCCTTCACATTGCACCGCTCGGCCTGGGGCAATTTCAATCTGCTTGCCTACCAGCCGCTGGCGTTTCTACTGATACCCGGCATCTGGCGCCTGCGTCGCGCCGGTCGCCCGATGGGGCGTTTCAGCACACGCATCGCAGCAATCTCGTTCGCCGCCTGCATCATCGGTCTGCTGCTACATCTATGGCCCGATTTCCCGCAGCGCAACATGCCGTGGCTGCTTTTCGCACTGCCCTGCTGGGCCGCATTGTTCGCCACATTCGGCCGTCGCCACGACTGACCCTCCCTCTTTCGGGTAATTGACGCCACCGCGTCAAAGCACGCAAATAGACGGCTAATTCCAGACGAAGCCCAGGGCATGAACGCAGCCTGACGAGGCTTCGCCGCACGCGGTTGTGCGACGCAGGTCACGGACATCCCCCTCCCTGACTCTGACGGCCGTCGGTCACCGACTTCGTGCATGGCGAAAACGCGAAGTCCATCGCAAGAACGCATTCCATTCGACACGGACGGCTGCGTATGGTCGGTCATGACTGTCAGGATGTCACAGTTGCCCGTCACGCTCGGGCCAGGTTTACGCAACTGCGGGTGGACGATGTCATGACCGATGTATCCACGTATAAACCCCGGCACGGAAGGAATTTGCGTTAGCGATGACGTGACCCACTTCACGCATCGAATTGACTGACAAATAGCCGCAGCGCAACCCCAGGGTGCGTTTGCTCTCCCGCCACCTGCGCGCTTCCCCGACGCGTTTGACCAGCGGTATCCATGAATCTCAAACCGAGCGACCTGCCCCTACTCGTCTCTCTCGACATGCTGCTGGAGGAACGTAACGTCACCCGCGCGGCGTCGAAGCTTCACGTGAGCCAGCCTGCGCTTTCCGCGCAACTGGCGAGGCTTCGCCGCCTGTTCAACGATCCACTGCTCGTTCCGTCCGAAACGGGGCGCGGCATGGTGCCCACGCCCAAAGCCGAAGAAATGGCTGCGCCGCTGCGCGACGCGCTTTCACAACTCGGCACGCTGGCCGACCCCGGCGGTGTCTTCGATCCCGTGCGGGATGCGGCCACGTTTCGAATCGCCGGCTCGACCAGCGCCGTGGGGACCTTCGCGCTTCCCCTCATTCAGTCCTTTCAGGAAAAAGGCAACCGTGCCCTCAAAGTGGCGTTCCGCGCGGGATACGAAGACCAGGACGTGCTTGGCCTGTTTGAAAGCGGCGAGATCGACATCCTGCTCGTTCCGAACGAGGACGTACCCAGCTCCCTGAAAATGCGCCAGCTGATGGCCGACGAGTTCGTCATGGTGCAGCGTGCGGGGCACCCGCGTGGCACGCACCGTCTCTCCGTCGAGGAATACTGCTCGCTAAGCCATATGGTGGTTTCCTCCTCGGGCCGCCTCGAAGGTCTGCTGGACCAGCACCTGAAGCAACGGGGCCTGACGCGCGACGTCCTGGTGTCCGCATCCAACGGCGAAAGCATCGGCCCCATGCTCAATGCGACCGATCTCGTCTGTACGGTGCCCCAGAGCATGTTCGATTCGCTCGGCCCGGGTATCGAAGCTTACGCATTGCCTTTCGACATCCCCGACACCGCGCTGGCGATGGCCTGGCACAGCAGGCTCGACAAGCAACCGGCCCACCGATGGCTACGCGAGGAGCTCACGCGCATCAGCCGTGGACTGCATCCCACGCGGCATACGGGCGGCCAGATCTACCCCTTCCCTCCACTGGAGCATCTCCGTGACGGATACCACTGATCACCTGCTGGAACCGCTGGACGCCGAAGCGCCATGCGGCCCCAATCTCGAATACGACGCCGCCTTCCTCACGCTGGAAAGCCTGGCGGCACCCCGGCCGGAGCGCGCGATCGGCGATACCGTGAAGCAGGCCGAGGAACCCGACTGGCGCGACGTCGCGCGACAGGCCGAACAGGTCGCCGGGCGTACGCACGATCTGCGGGTCGCCGTTCACCTGGGCAACGCGCGGCTGAAGACCGCCGGTGTCGTGGCGTGGGCGGCGAGCATCGGCCTCATCGCCGGGTTGCTTCAGCGCTACTGGGACGACGTGCACCCGCGCCTCGACGGCGACGATCCGACGGAGCGGATCAATGCGCTCGCGTCGCTCTCCGCGGTGGATGGCACCGCCGGTTATCTGCGCGGCACTCCTCTTCTGCGCGCCGAACGCATCGGCGCATTTTCCCTGCGCGACCTGCGCCTGCTCAACGGAACGCTGAAGCCAGGCGACGCACCGACGGTGGACGACGGGGCGGTCTCGCAGGAGATCGTCGACGCCGTCGTGCAGCACGTCGACATCGCGGAACTGCTGGCGACGGACGGTGCGATTGCTGAGGCCGTCTCACAGGTACAGGCGATCGGACACGTGTTCGAGACGCGCACGCCAGGTGCCGGCCCCGACCTCGACACGCTCGAACGCGACCTGCGTGAGTTGCATCTGTTTCTGCGTGCACAGGTCGCGTCGCGTGCACCGGAAGCCCTTGCCAGCCAGGACGCGGAGGCCACGGGAGAAGGCGACGCCATCCGTCCGGAGACGGAGCATGTCGCCGCACGCGGTCCCGTGCGCAACACCGACGACGTACTACGGATGCTCGAAGAGATCTGCGCGTGGTACGCGCGGCACGAGCCCTCGAGTCCCGTACCGCCTTTACTCCGCCGCGCCAGTCGCCTGGTGGGACTGAGTTTCGCGGAATTGCTGCGGACGCTCGCGCCGGGTGGTCTGTCCGAATTCCAGTCGCTGGCGGGGGACGACGAAAACCCGTGACGTGCGTGGACCCGGCGTCAGAATGGCGGAAACAGCAGCAGCCAAACGACCGCTCCAGCACCCACGACCCCCGCGCCCACCCACCAGGCGATGCCGCGCAGACTTCGCCGCGAGTGCACCATCGCGCGGCGCGTCGGCATGTCGCGAACGGCGCGGATGCTCAGGGACGTCGCCGCGGCGGGGCGGCGCAACGTATGCGATGCCGTGCCCTCCTGCCGCAACGTCGCGTTGAGCAGCGCACGGCGCCGACGGCGGTACTCAGGCGTATCGATACGCGCCGCGCTATGGGCGTCGTTGAGCTCGCTCAGCTCGCGATTGACGCTCCGCTCCCATGCCGTCATTTGATGTCCCTCACCAGCCGGAAGCCGACATCCCGTTCCGGCGAGCCGTTGCTCGGGCGCACGCTGGCGACGGAACAGACCGCCGGACCGCTTCGGAAACTGCCACCATGCACCACCAGCGCGTCGCCGCGGGTCACCCATTCCCAGACACTACCGGTCATATCGATCAGTCCCCATGGATTGACGATGCCCTTGCTGGTCAGTTCGTCGCTGCGCATCAGCCGTCCCAGGCCCGATGACGAAGCGCCGCAGTTGGATTCCTTCGCATCCCAGTTCTCGCCCGCACGCGCGGCCAGCAGCCACTCGTCTTCGCTAGGCAGGCGATACACGTGCCCGCTGACCTGCGACAGCCACGCCGCATAGCGGCGGGCGAAGGCCGCGTCGATCGAGCGCGCGGGATCGGTCAGCGGGTTGTCCTTCTTGATCGCGCACGTCCGCGTGGCACGGCAGAACTGGTCGAGATCGGCGATGTGTACCTCGGTACGCATCATCGCGAACGGCTTGCGGCCACGAGGTACGACGACCATGGCCGGGCCGTGGGCGCCAGCGGAAAACGTGTCGAAACATTCGCGCCCGCTGCCTGCCAGCCCGCGCAGTGCGCACGGATCGGCGACCGGCGCCACCGTCCGCAGTTTCTTCACCACATTGGCCAGCGAGCCGTCCGGAAGCGCTTTCGACGCGGCCATGGCCGCTTCCAGATCCTTAAGGCCTTCCGGATCCTCCTTGCCCATCGCTTCGACCCGCTTACGCAATCCGTCCTGATCGGCCGCCGTGACGGTCGGCGCTCTGGCAGCCGTCATCACCGCGAGCGCCAGCTGGTAGCGATTGTTCGCGGCGACCAGGTCGGCGCGCCCCGAAAGCTGGGTAACGCCCGCGGCGATACGATCGGCGGCTTCTTTCCAGTGGCCGGCGGCGCAGGCGGCACGGGCCGCCCCCAGATAGGCATGCGCCAGCAGATCGGCGGCTTCGTCTTTGACGCTTCCCGTGCCGTCCTGCGTCGCGCGGAGCTGGTGAAAGCTGTCGCTGGCCTTGTCGAGATCGCCCGCCGCCGAAGCGCGTCGCAGCGACTCCAGCCTCGACGCCTGCTCCGCGGCGCGGATATCAGGCGACGTGGGCGTTGGCGCCGCGGTCGACGCCGGTGCGACCGCGGCGAGTTTCAGTTTCAGCTCCGGGCTGGAAAGCAAGGGGCTCGCGGGATCGATGGCGCGGATTCTGCTCAGGATGGCCGGTACCGCGTCGTCGCTCGTGCCGGTAAGCCGATTGGCCAGCATGGCCTGGCTCAGTGACGTATCCAGTCGATTGAGCGCGTCGTCGCGTTCGTGCGCCACCTCTTCGCGGCGACGGTCCAGACGCGGTGCGAAGGTCTTCAGTTCACCGCGCAGACGGAACGCTTCCTGGGCCCCCGCGTAGTCGTAGCGGCCATGCGCGGGATCCCAGTCGTTCGCCACCAGCCGGACAAGGAAACCGTCGATGGCGTCCGCACCGTCGACCACGACACGCCGACGCTCGTCGCCATCGAGCGCCGCCAGGGCGACGCGTGCATCGTCTTCGTTGCGGAAACCGTCCGCCTGACCGGGACCGAAACGCCGCAATGTGTCGACGACATGCTGCTGGTGGATCCGCATCGCGCCATACCAGGCGAAGCCCACCGCGACCACCGTGAGCAACACCGCCCCGGCGAGCCACGGCGTCGCGCGTTCGCGCCAGCGCCGCTTGCGCAGGCCGGCCAGAAGGTCGCCGATGTCGCGCGTGCGCTTATCCGCCGTAAACGCCAGCCCGTCACAGAGCGCCTTGTACTGGCGCTTGTCCAGTCCCGGTACCGCGGGCGGACGACGCCCCGCGTTCATGGCTTCTTCCGCGCTTTCCTTGTCGAAAGGGTGGCGCCCGGTGAGCAGTTCGACCACGACACAGGCGAACGCATACACATCGTCGCCGGGGGTCGGCGACCTGCCCTGGAGCATCTCCAGGCTGGCGTATGCGGGGGTCATCGCACCCAGCGTGCCAGCATCGAAAACGGTGCGGTCGTCGGCCGCTTCGAGGCCGATCTGACCCGCGCGCGCGATGCCGAAGTCGAACACCTTGGCAACGCCGGATGGCGTGATCATCACGTTACCCGGCTTGAAATCCGAATGCACGATACCCGCCGCGTGCGCGCGGGACAGCGCTTCGCCCATACCGTCGATCAGGGGCCACGCCTGATCGAACGGCATACCGTCACGCGCGCGCGAGCGGATGACCGTGCGCAGGTCGTCGCCCTCGACGTACTCCATCGTCATGAAGACGTTACTGCCGTCCTTGTCGAAGTCGTACACACGGACGATGTGGTCGTTGCCCAGATGCTGCGCACGGCGCGACTCGCGTTGCAAGGCGATCAGTGCGTCCGGATGCTTGCGGAATTCGTCGTTGAGCACCTTGATCGCGACATACGGATCGCGGTCGCGTGCTTCGACCTTGCGCTCATCGCGCGCCAGGTACACCACGCCCATCCCGCCACGCCCGAGTTCGCGCTCCATGAGGAAGCGACCCTTGAGCAGGCTGCCGACGGCGATGCGCTCGCCTTCGGCCATGCCGGACATGCGGCGCCAGGTATCGCCGGTGCCCTGCGATGCGGATGCCGTCGTGGCCACGGACGATGCCGCGCCGTCACCGGCCTGGGTATGCAGCGGCTTGAACACCGTCGCGTCATCGTCATCGTCCGCACGGGACGGTGTCGACGGCGACAGCGGGAGCACGCGGGTTTCGTCGTCGCCAGGATGCTGCGTCATGGGTGCGACTCCTCGTAATCGTCCAGTCGTATCGCCACGGCGGATACGTTGTCCCTGCCGGCGCGATTCAATGCCGTACCGACCAGCGCATCGATCAGGCCGGCCGGGTCGGAATGACGCCGACAGTGCACCTCGATCTCCGCATCGGTCAGCTCCTTGTTGATGCCGTCCGAACACAGCACGAAACACGTGCCCGGACGCCGTGGATGGACCACCCAGTCCACAAACAGGTGATCTTCCGCGCCGACCGCGCGCGTCAGTGCACCGGCGTTTTTCTGCGCCGTCTGTGCGCCGAACCGTGTCTCGTCGGCGCGGTCGCCGTGCACGTGGTCGTGGGTCACCTGCCACAGACGTCCGTCTTCAAACGCGTACGCCCGGCTGTCGCCTACCCAGCCGACCACCACCAGATCGCGCGTATGTACGAGCACCACCACCGTCGAGGCGACGGCGTCCACGCGCCTGTCGCTGGCGAGCGCGCGCAGACGCTGATTGATGCGCAGCAGTTCGTCTTCGACCGCGTCCATCGTGTCGGTCACGTCGTGCGCGAGAGGCAACGCGCGCAGCCGCTCGGTGATCAGCGAACTGGCGACGTCGCCGGCGCTGTGGCCGCCCAGTCCATCGGCGACGGCCCAGAGGCCACGTTCTTCGGCGACGAGGATCGCGTCCTCGTTATGACGACGCACATGGCCGGTCTCCGTCCGGCCGGCGGATACATAGGGCATGCTCACGCGAAAGGCTCCAGGCGGTCGACGCCGAGCAGGCGCAGGTAATCGGGAACACCGGGAAGACCCGACATGGCGATGCCGTCACCAGGGACGTCGTCGCGCCACCAGAGACTTCGCGCGTGGTCGGGCATGCGGGGCAGATCGTGCGGGCCCGCGACCGGCTCGGGAAGCATGGCGACCACCGCGTCGAAGATCGACACACTGACCGCATCACGCGAGCGCTCCATCGCGGCGTCGAGCGCGTGGAACCACGCGGGACGAGGCGGCCGCGGCCATCCGTTCTGTCCGCGCGGCACGGGGGCGCCGAGCATCAGCGGGAACGGCCGGTCGACGCGGTCGTGCGAAGACGCGATAACACCGGCCCACGCCAGCGGCCCGCATACGTGTGCGGCCAGAACGAATCGCCAGGATGGCGCCGCGCCGAAGCGGTCCTTCCAGCCCTCGCCCAGCGCCTCGACGATACCGGCCAGTGCCGCCTGCATCGCGGTATCCCAGCGATCCACGAAGCCGACCGGCAGACGGCGCTGCACGAAATCTCCCGCGCAGGGCAGCTTGCCGTGGAAACCTACAAGTACCCGCGTCATGTCGGACACCGGAAGCGGCGCACGCTGGTGTCGCCGAACGGATTGCGCAAGCTGGACGCCTCGATGTCGACATTGGCCCGCACGCTGCCGAAGCCGAAGCTGGCACCGAAGCGGGTCTCCGTACGCCGCTGGAGCGACGCGGCATCGAGTGCGTGGAACCAGCCCCACTCGCCGGGGTACTCGAGGACCGGCAGCGGATTGCCGGCGGTATCCCAGGCGCTGACGCGCGTGCTTCCCGGCGTCGGTCCCGGCCAGCGCATCGCGACCGGCGCGCTGTCCTCGCCCGCCTTGTACTCGAACTTCTGGCCGTCGATCTCCACCAGCAGGCGACCGATACCGGCCGGCGGCGTCGTGATCGACAGCGTGAAGCCGACCTGTGGCGCGGGGCCGTCGCGGAAATACGCCTGCCGGATCGCGTCGGCGAGCTGCGCCTGCGCCAGCACGGCACCGCCGGAGCGGGCACCATCCGCGTCGCGGAACGTCCATGTGCCGCCACTGCTGTCGACCGCGCGCGAGAGCGTCTGCTTGAAGAAGGTGTCGAAGCGCCCCCCGTTACCGAACAGCTCGGCAAAGTTCTGCACCGGGATGTCGGATCGGCTCTCTGCCGAGAACGGATAGCGCCCCTGCACGAAGCGGGAGCAATCCCCGCCCGCCGCCTGACGGAACCCATCGGCGAGCGCGCCGTCGGCGCCTTTGCTCACCAGGTTCTGGCTCGAACCAACGAGACTGCCCAGCCACGCCGAGAGCGGCGGAGGCAACTGACCGGCCTCCTGCCGCGCCACCGCCAGAGCGGGGTCGGGTTGTCCGAAGGTGTCCACACCCGGCCGCAGCGTCAGCAACGTCTTGCTCATCTGGTCCAGCACACCGAGCACGCGATCCACCGGCATGCTGCCGGGCGTGCCATCGGTCAGCTGATTGAGCGTGGCGAAATGATCGGAAATGGTCGCGTCGGGACGTTGAACGGTCGCGCGCTCGGCCGGTGCGCTGCCTTCGGCGATCACACGCGCAATCTCGCTGCGACTCTTCACCCGGTCGACCACCCGGCGTTCGGCCACCGTCGCCACCTTGCCGCCGCCGTCCGGTGCGGCCTGGCGCAGCAGATCGCTGGTATTGTCGCGGACCAGCATCAGCAAGGCCTTCAGCGGCGATCCCGGCCCGGCCAGACGTGCCGCCACACCACTGGCTTCCTGTACGTTGGCCACCGGCTGCAACTGCAGGTCGCCGATGAGTTCGTCCCACGCACGGATGTAGTCGGCGACGTATAGCGTCTGCACCTGAGCGACGAGCGAGGCACGACGCAGGGGATCCGCCGTCGTCGCACCGAACACCCAGTCATCCTTCACGAAACGATCCACCGCTTTCGCGATCCCGCCCTGCGTGCCCAGCGCGGCACTGCCGCCCTCCTGCACGAGGTTGGCGAACACGGGGCGCGTGTAGAGCGCCGGCAGCGGCCTGGCCAGGGGCGCACCGCTACGGCGACGAAATACATTGCCAAGCAGCCCGAGTGTGCGATCCAGGCGTACCGGCATGTCCTGACGCGTCTCACTGTCGAGCTTCAGACCGCCGTAGATCAGCGTCGCCAGGTCCGCCGCGCGCAACGAGGCACGCGCCGCTTCCACCAGCGCGGCGTCGACAGGCAAGCTGCGCAGCCCGTCGTACCCGTCGAACAGCAGACGGAAGTGTCCTTCGAGCGCATCCGCCAGCCCGTCCTCATCCGGGAATACCTCACGCCAGCGCTCGCGTGCCAGCAACGACAGCGCTTCGCCATCGCGGTGCTCCGGCTGGCCCAGCATGAGGTAGCCCTTCAGCACGTAATAGAGTCGCTGCGGATCGCCCGCCGCATCGCGCAGGCCGTCACGGAACTGCAGCGCCAGCCCCGGTACGACGCTCGCATTGATCTCGCGCACGTGCGCGGCACGCACTTCATCGAACAACGCGTCGCCCTGGAACAGGCCGAAGCGCATCGACCACGGCCGTTCCGTGCGTACCTGCGCCGCCACCTGTTCGGTGCGGCCAAGTGGATCGAGCCGCTGCAACGCCTGCGCATCGTACTGACGCAACGACGACGGCACCGGCACGCGCGAGTCGTCCGGATAATCACGTAAGGCCTCGTCGACACGGGCGATAAAATCCGCGTTGCGCGCGGCGCTCGTGAACATGCCGATCAGCAAGCCGGCCGTCAGCACGGCAATCGCCGCGATGGCGCCGGCTTCTGCCAGGCGGCGACGGCGCAGCCGCTGCGGGTCCGACCCCGCGAAACCCGCCTCGGGAAGAATCACGTCGTTGAGCAGTCGTTCGACGAAGAAGGTGCGCCGTGGCGAACGCGTGGTGCCCTGAACCGACGAACGAATACCGAACGAATGACCGACCACCGAAAGCACGCGATCGATCGGCGTGCCCTCCTGGGTGCCGGACGTCAGGTACATGCCACGTAGCACGGGCGCACGCCCGTATGCATGACTGCCGAAGATGGCGGCGGCCAGCGGCACGGCCAGTTCGCGCAGGTGACGCAACTGCTGCGGGAAGGAAAGGATCCTCGCGCGACGGCGCACGTCGCGTTCGGCGTGCATGCGTTCGATCGTCCCCGCATCGATGCGCTCCAGCAGCGCATCGAACTCGCCGCCGAGCAGCGACGAGGCACCGCCGTCGAGGCTGCGCTCCGGCGTGAACGTCACGCCCCACACCTGTGCGCGTCCCGCGGCATCGAGCGTGTCGACCGCTTCGAGGAAACCGGCGACCAGATCGACCTTGGTGAAGACCAGATAGACCGGCAAGGTCACGCCCAGCCAGGTGCCCAGTTCGTCGAGACGCTCGCGCAGCGTGTCGGCGAGACGTTGCCGCCCCGCCACGTCCATCGTCAGCAGTTCGGTGACACTGACGGTGAGCAGTACGCCGTTGACCGGGCGTCGACGACGGTACCGGCTCAGCAGCCGCAGGAAATCGTGCCATGCCGGTGCATCCACGCCGGGATCGGAATCCTGTGTGGTGTAGCGGCCGGCGGTGTCGAGGAACACCGCCTGATCGGTGAACCACCAGTCGCACTGGCGTGTGCCGCCGACGCCGGCCAGGGACTGCTTGCCCGCCGTGCTGGCCAGGGGAAAGTCGAGCCCGGAATGCTCGAGCAAGGTGCTCTTGCCGGAGCCCGGCGCGCCGATCACGACGTACCAGGGCAGGTCTTCCAGCTTGCCGCCACCCTCGCGGCGCTTGCGCAGTACGGCGAGTGCGTCGAGGAAGCGCGCACGCAGACCGTCCCGCTCCGCCTGGATGCGGGCGTCGACGTCCTTGCGTCGCGCGTCGTCTTCGCCGGCCAGCGCATCGCCCATGCGCCGGTCGCGACGCCGCGCCAGCCATTGGCGCAGCAACACCGCGCCGATCCACACCGCCGCCACCGCGACGATCGCGATGACGCGTGCGGCCACGCTGGCGAGCGGCTGGCGATCGCCGATTCCCAGATAGGGTCCGCCGAAGGCGATCAACAGCGCGCAGAGCAGGATGCCGATCGCCGTGCGCAGCCACACGTGACGGAACATGTCGTTGAAACGTTTCATCCGGCCTCCGGAACGAACAGGATCTCGACCCGGCGATTGCGCGCGCGGTTGGCCGGCAGGTTCGCCGGCGTGGCGATGGGCTGCGAGGCGCCCGCCCCACTGGCCTCCACGCGTCGCGGATCGTCCAGCTGCTTCGTCAGCAGCGCGCTGACGTTGCGTGCGCGTGCCGCGGAGAGTTCGAAGTTGTCCTTGAATCGCAGCGAGCGGATGGGCTGGTCGTCGGTGTGCCCCACCACGATGACCCGTCCATGCACCTGGTTCAGCGCCCTGGCGACGCGCTCCAGCATCGCCGCGTGTGTGGGCGCCACATCGGCGCCTCCCGAGGGGAACATTTCCGAGGCGGCCAGGCGGATCGTCGCCTGGCCGTCGGGTTTCTCTTCGACGGAAAGCGCACCACTGCGCGCGTCATCGGCCAGCAACTGACGCAGGCTCACCGCCTGCGGCTTCGGTGGCGCGGCCGCCACGGGCAACGGCACACCACGCAGGCCGATCGCAGCGAGCTTCGCGCTGACCGGCTCGGTACGTCCGTTGAGCCGTGCATGCAGGTAGATCCACGTCCCGCAAAGCAGACACACCGCCACCAGCGCGGCCATCCAGATGGGGATGCCACGCCGTGGCTTCAGTGGACGATCGACACCTTCCCAGCGCGGCGACAGCGCGACGGGCGTCGCCGCGCGATAAGCCATGATCCGCCGGTAGACGTCTTCGCGGCGATCGGCGAGGCGCGCCACACCGCCGGGCTCGACGAGGTACTTGCCGCCGAAACCCAGGGCCAGGCACAGATACATCAGCTCCACCAGATCGGCATGCCGGACCATGTCCTGGCACAGCCGGTCGAGGATGGCGAAGAACTTCTCGCCGCCGTAGGTCTCACCGTGAAAGGTCACGAGCAAGGTCTGCCGGCTCCAGCCGGTCTGCTCCCCCCAGGGCGAATCGAGCACCGCCTCGTCGATCATCGTGCACAGCACATAGCGCGCGGCGACCGAGGTCTGCGCGTCGGCACCGGCGCGTGTGGCGATCTCTTCGAAACGCCGGATATAGGCGATGGCGCGATCCCTCAGCAGGCCGGGATCGGGCGCTTCCGCGCTGTTGCGCAGCTGCGCGGCCAGCAGCAGTAACGGATTGGCGGCACGAACGAGCGGATTTCCGCCCGCCGACGGCAGGTCCTGCACGCTGCGCGCAAGGTCACGCTCCGGCTCGCGCTCACGTACCGGTGGGTGGGCGGGCACGTCCTGGCGCGCGGCACTGGCCCGTACCACGGTGGCGTCCGCGTCGCGTTTCGCGTTGCTCTCGTCGTAGTTCATCGGCTCAGGTCCTCACGGCCCACAACTCGAGCTCCAGTCCCTCGAAGCCGTTGCCGAAATGCAGGGCCACGCCGCCGGAGGTACGCAGCGTCTTCCACATCGGCGAGGCCGTATCCAGTTCGAAATACTGGTAGCCCGCGTGATACGGAATCTGCCGCGGTGCCACGGCGAGCGACGCCACCGATACGCCGGGCAACTGCAGGTTGACCAGGTCGCGAATCTTTTCGACCGGCCCGATCTTCGACTGCGTGGGCAGACGCCGGCGCATGTCCGCAGCGGCGATATCGGCCTTCGCCGCCAGCACGAACGAGGCGCCATCAAGCAGTGTCGTGTCCGCCACCGTACCCACCCACACGCCATATTTGCGCTGTTGCAGCGGGACGGGCACGGCCGTCTGCTCGAGCACCGCGCTGAGGCTCAGTCGCAACGCGGCGATCACGGGCTCGAAGCTTTCGCGCAGGCGGTCGTGACGGTACGGAGGAAACGTCACGCTGCGTTTGCCCGGCGTGGTGAACGTAGCGAGTTCACCCGCCATGCCCAGCAGAAGGCGATACAGATCCTCCGGGTGCAGAAGCGGCGCCTCGGCGAGATGCGCGAGCTGCGGCTGGTAGCGGTTGACCACCTGCAACATGAGGAAGTCCGTGAGTTCCGCCGTGCTCGCACGGTCCGCACCGCCGACACGCCCGGCGAGCGCTTCGCCACGCTGGTGAAGCAGACCGAGCAGCTCGGTCAGGAACAGGGTCAGACGCTCCGAGGCGCGGCACGCGAGCGCGCTGGGCATGAAGCCGTCGTCGAGCACCACGCGCCGGTCGGCGCGACATTCGACCAGATGCGCCAGCGGCAGCTCGACCAGACCTTCGCGCGCCTGCGCGGTAGCGATCACCCGCGTACTGAGGCCACCGACTTCGAGCACCACCGTCCCCGTCGTGCTGCCCGAGGCATCGACCACCTCGGCCTCACGCACGGCGAAACGGGCAAGCTGGCCCGGCGCCTGCGTATCGGGCCACAGGCTTTCGGCCTGTGCGGGCGACCGCAGCGGCAAGGTCAGGTAGATCACCTGGTCACGCCAGTTGGCGTCGATCTCCAGCGGCGGTGGCAACGGATCGCGGTCGGGCATCGAGAACGGCGTGCCATCCGGAAACACGCCGCGTGCGCGACGAATGCCGAGCTTGCCGATCGCGAGCAGGTCGCGCTCGAGTTCCAGTTCGTCGAACCCCCAAGGGTACGAACGCAGGGTGGCGGCCCGCAACTCCACGTAGCGTTCGGTGTAGCGATCCTGCTGTTGCATGTGCTGCGGGCGAAGGAACAGACCTTCGCTCCACACCACCTTGTTGAATGCGGTCATCGTCGGTTCCGGTCAGCGGTTGTCGCGCTTGGCGCGCACGAGCTGGTCTTCATAGGCGCGGGCGAATTCGTCACCGAACAGGCGACGGAAACGTTCTTCGGGGTCGGTGGCCAGCTTCTGGAAATGCGCGCGGTAGCGTTCCCACGGGCCGCTGGCCGGCGCAAAACCGAACCGGGAGCGGCGCGTGTCCCCCTCTTCGAAACGCGCCGGGTCGAACTGCGCGATCAGATCGTCGAAGGCGGCCCTCACGCCCGCGAGCAAGGCCACCTGGTGTTCGCGGATGTCGTCCATGGCGTCGACGATCGCCGCCTCGCCCGAGAGAAAGGCCTCGTTGGGCGCGGCGAGCACACGTGCCAGTGCTTCGGTGCCGGTGGGGGCGAACTTCAGCGGGTTGTTCTCGCGTCGCTGAATCAGGGTCGCGGGAAGGCGGAACCCGTTCTTCAGTTCGGCGCGTGCGCGCAGAACGTCCATGACGCCGTCGAGGACGAGGGCGAACAGGGGTTCGATGCCGGTGGTGGGGCTGGGTGGTGGCGGTGTTGGAGCGGGGGTGGATGTGACCGGATCGGCGGTGGGGTCGCGCGCGGGGCGCGCTCCTACAGGGGGGGGTGCGGGTTGGGCGGGTGCTGCTGCCATGGGCGCTTCGGGCGTCGCGTCGGCGGTCGCGACGTCGGGGGGCATCTGGAACAGGCTTCGGGTGCGGTCCCAGTGCTCGGGCAGCACGGGTGCCACGCGCGGGGGGGCAGAGTCGACCGTGGGTGCATCGAAGCGGTCCGTCATCGGCGATGCATGGTTCCAGTGCCCGGAAGCCTCGACGGCGGCCGGCGCATGATCCACCACGGGCATCACGGTCTGGAACCACGCCATCGGGTCCAGCGGTGCCGCGGCGGTCCCGGGAATCAGCGACGACCCGCCGTGGGCATCGCCGGTGATCAGCGATGGTGCCGTGCCCAGCGGCAACGGCGAGTCGTGATATGCCGGCGACGTGTGCGGCACACGAAGCGTCTGCAGGCTACGGTCGTGCTCGCGTCGCGCCGTCGCCTGCTCGTCGACGGTTGACTCCAGCGCCACGAGAATCTCGAAGGTGTCCAGCTGCAGGCGGTCGCCGTCGCCAAGCGATACCGGCTCGCCACCGCGCAACGGCGCGCCGTTCAACAGCATGCCGTTGGTGCTGCGGTCCTCAATGAAATACAGCCCGTTGAGATGGCGGACGAAAGCGTGCTGACGGGAGACACCCTGCGCCTGCAGGACCCAGTCGCAATGTTCGGCGCGGCCGATGCTCAGATCGTGAGCCTCGGCACGTACGGAGGTGCGCTCGGCGATGTCGCCCGCGTGGTCGCCCAGGATGGAGAGCACGAGGCTCGGTCCGGTGGAACGGTTCATGCGAAATCCTCCGGTGGTAGCAGCTCCATCGCCGAGCCGACGAACGCGCGGCAATGGACATCGAAATCGGGAGACGACGAAGCCAGGGTCAGCAGCGCGGCCGCCGCGACCACGGCCATCAGGGGTACGGCGACAGGCGCCACGTCCCTGCCCTCGCCATCGAGCAGGAAGCCCTCCGACCAGCCCGCACTGGCCGCGATCAGCGCACCGGCCCCGACGTAGTGGCGGGCCGCCGCATAGGCCAGTGCGGCGCGGCGACGTGTCTCGCTGCGCTCATCGAGCCATGCCTGGGCCAGCGTCAGACCCTCGCGTGTGGCGTCATCGGGCGCGCTGTCGCGCACGCATTGGCACAGCCATGGCACGACGTAGCCGCGGGGCATGAGGCGCATCGCGAGGCGGAGCGCGGCGGGAACGTCGCCATGCGCAAGCAGCGTCCGGACCGCGGCGCGCTCGTTCATGTCGTCGCGCAGCAACGGCAGCAGCGAGGGATCGAGACCCATCTCCCGCGCGGCGGTTCCGATCGTGAGGGACGGGCCGTTCATAGCAGCAGCGGCGGCATGCCTTTCAGCACGGCCGGTCCCAGCGTGGAAGAAAGCATCAGCGCAGCACCCGAGGTGACCGCGATCGCCGCGGTCGCATTGATCGTCACCGTGGCGCCGGCCGTCACCGAAACCGCCGCGCCGGACGTGAGAGACGTCGCGCCGCCGGACATCAGGTTGATCGCCGCCATGGCGTTGACTCGCAGTGTGCTGCCGACGATCTGGATCTCGCCGGTCCGCTTCATCACGATGCGCGCCAGGCCGGTGACCAGTTCGATCTCCTCGCCCGCCTCGATACGCAGACGGCGACCGACCTTCAGCGTGTCGTCGCGACCGACCTCATGCGAACGATCGCGTTTCACTTCTTCGGTCTCGTCGCGATCGATCGTCGAAAAGTGGTCGTTCTCGGCCTCGTGCCGCAGGTCGCGCTGCGCGTGAAACAGCAGTTCCTCGGCGCCCTTGCGATCCTCGAAGCGAATCTCGTTGGCCTCCCCCGCCGCCCCGCGCAGACTCCGGCTGACCACGCCGCTGCGCGTCTTGTCCCCGGGCAGCGCGTAAGGCGGCATATGCTCCTGGTTGTACACGCTGCCCAGAAGCAACGGCCGGTCGGGGTCGCCTTCATGGAAGCCCACCACCACCTCCTGGCCGACACGCGGGATGAACTGCGCACCCCAGCGCTTGCCGGCCCAGCCCGACGCGACGCGGACCGGACACGACTGATCCGCCTTCGGCTTGGACGGCGCGTTCCAGAAGAAGGTGACCTGCACGCGCCCCTGGCTGTCGACCTCGATGTCCTCATCGGTCTGGCCATACACCACGGCGGTCTGTATACCGGCAATGGAAGGGCGCGGCGTGACCTGCGCGGAACGAAACGGCTGGCGACTGCGGATCACGCGGAAATGGCAGGCAAACGGCGACTCGTCCTTGTCCGGTTCGACGCCGCCGCCCTGGTAATCGACCTCCACCAGACGCGTCGTGGCGCCGATCACGAGGTATTCCTGATTGGCCTGGGCCAGCGGAAAGTCCTTCAGGCGGAACAGCGCGCCCGTGGCCAGACCCACCGCATCCGTGAATCCCGACGAGGTCGCCTGCGGCACGCTGAGCGCATCGACGCGCACCTGGGCGAATCGCTGACCGTCGGCATTCTTCTGCGCGTAGCCCACGGAACCGTAGGGATAGTCGTAGATCTCCAACCCCGAAACATTGTGAGTGTCGGCACTGTCGCTGACCTGCTCATTGGCCAGCAGCGAGAGTCGCGGTCGCTGGTAATCGTAGTCGTCCAGACGGACACGGGTGGGATTGACCGAACGGGCGGATGTCCAGTCGCTGATCGACGACTTCATCCGGTGGCCGCGCTCGGTAGGCGGTGCGTAAGGAATGGTTTCGAAGCCCGGCACCGTGGTATGCGCACCGAGCGCATCGGCGAGCACCATGGTGTGCGCGCCACTGGTGTGGGTGAAGAAATAATAGATGCCCTCCTGCTCCATCAGCCGGCTGATGAAGTCGAAGTAGCTCTCCCGGTACTGCACGCAGTACTCGCGGGCCGGGTAATTCGCACTGAGGCTCAGCCGCACGTCGCCATAGCCGAACTCCGAGAGCACGTCGCGGACGATCTGCGGTACCGTCTTGTTCTTGTAGATACGGCAGTCGGACGTGTTGCGCAGCAACCACGGCCTGGGCACCAGGGTGAACGTATACACCGCGTAGCGCACGTTATCGATGTTGATGAAGGCACCCTGCGCCGCTTCCGATACGATGCCGTTGAAGTAGCGCACGTAACCCTGCGGCGTCGTCACCGTGACCGTCATCGACGTCCCCAGAAGCGCGCGCAGGTCCACGCCGGGATCCTTGCTGATCGCTTCCAGCTCCCAAGAAAACAGGCGGCCGAGCTCTTCCCCGGCCGTCATGTTGGCGAAGAGCAACGTCTTGCCCAGGCTGGACTTCAGCGTGATCGCGTGCGCCATGAATTCAGCCGCCTCCCTCGAAGAAGCCGAGGATCGGATTCAGCAAGTGGCGACGCACCGACGTTTCGGCCTCGCGCTGGCTCGGCTTGACCCATTCCATGATCAGGCCGTCGGTGCTGTGCAGGTGATAGCCGGATTCCTCGATGTAACTCGAGCTCCAGTTCTTCAGGCCGGCGATGTGCACGGCACCCGCGTCGTACTGTGCCTGGTTGATCGGTGCCTTGCCGTCGGGGAACATCTGCAGAAAGTGCATCTTGTTGCAGATGCCGCTGTTCAGCGCGAGGGCGGCGATCATCGGCGTACCGAGCGCGTACCCGCGGAACCAGCGATTGAAGGCGATGGGATGCGTATGCAGCTGCTCGGTATCGCGGCTTTCCCACTTCTGCTGCGCTTCGGCGAAGAACTTGCGCAGGCGGTGGATCTCGAACAAGCGCCATGCGGTCTTGATCAGGATCTCGATGATGGAGCTGACCAGGTTGACCAGGGTGGACGCGCCGACCGAGGCAATCTGCATGCCCAGCTGCGCGCCGCTCTTGAGGGTCGCGTAGAGGTCGCTGGCCACGGCCAGGTCGATCGCACGCTTGATGCCATCCACGATCGCGGTAGGCGTGCCCAGCAAGACCTGCGTCTTCTTGCCCGTTGCCCAGACGCGATAACGCTCGAAGCTCGATTCGATGAGCTTGATCAGATTGGACGCCACTCCGAACGACCCGCCGATGGTGCCGGCGATCGCCTCCGACAGATAGCGCCCGGTGAGAAAGTCGCAAAGCTGCCGCAGGGCGGATCCCGCGTGCTCATCCCACACGCCAACCGTGAACTCCCACGCACGACGGAACTGCTCGTACAAGGCGTCGCTGGTCCGCTTGTCGTTGGGATTGAGTGACGGCTTGGGCGCGCCCAGCAGGCGGCGCGCATCGACCGTGCGCATCTGCTCCATCTCCATGATGCCCACATCACGACTGCCGCTTGGCAACGTCCTGCGCGTCGCGCTTCCTTTCCGGGCGTCGTCGAGGCGTTCGGCGGCACTGTCGAATCCGGGACGGACCACACCCATGCCGGTCTTCACGTTGCCGATGACTTCCTTGGCACCGTCGCTACCGACGTCGTTGCCGTAGTCCAGGCCTGCGCCGGCCATGTCCAGTACGCCGGTGGTGACGATCTTGAAATAGTCCCTGTCGCATTCGAGCCGGCCGAACATGTACAGCAGGCCCAGACGCGTACTCACCAGGTCCGCCTGCATGAAGGACGGCACGTTGAGCGCGGCATCGGTATCGCCGTCCTTGTTGAGCGCCGCGTTGAGTGAAACGTACGGCAGGCTGGCGGGGTCGTTGCGCTTCGCCTTCATCCACGCGTCGCCGGCGCCCTGCGCTTCACACCAGTTCCTGAAACCGTTTTTCAGGTAACGCAGGTTGTTTCCGCTGGGCGTGCGGATATAGGCGTCGACCAGGATATCCAGCGCGACCTGTCGCGGACTGCGGGGACGCAGCGTCTTCGAGGTCTGCTGCAACCATTGCTGATACGTGAAGGGCAGCTTGGGAAGACTGGGGTAGAGATCCGGCATGTCGGTTTCCTTGAAGTCAAGCGGCCGTGGCGGAGGTGTGCGTCGCTATCGTGTCGCGCGGGATAGGTGTGAGGAACATGACCTCGCGGGTGTCACCTCCCTTGACGTTCCACACGGCGATCGTCGTCGCGTCGTCGAGCGAACGGGCGTCCCTGTTGAGCAGGAGCTGAGGCCAGAACGACGTCTGCCGCTGCGCCATGCCGGGCACCGCTTCGCTCCACGGCACCACGCGCAGATGGCTCGTGTCGATGCGGTAGATCTGCCGCCCGCTCGCGTAACCGCCACAGGCGACGTCGGGGTCGGTCGAAACGGCGGGACCCGGAATCCGGCTCGCAATGATCAGCCGGACCAGATCGACCGGCGTATGCACGGCGGTGGGACTGTCACTCTCGAGAGTGATCCGGCGCTTCCTGACGTCCTCGGCGAATGCGCAGTCTTTCAGCTGCTTCACACCCGTATAGAGCCGTATGAAATCGCGCGCCGCCTCCAGTTCCAGCGGTACCCGTGCCTCGAAGCCACGCGGCAGGTCCGTCAACAGACGCGAGTCGCCGCGATAGACCACCCGTGGCGCGTCGCTCCCCCCTGCCGGAGCCACAGTGGCGGGGGGCGTGACGGGCGCGGGCCTACCGGTCGCACCAGGGCCACCGACCGGTGCGGGGGTGCCTGCGCGCGGGGGCGGCGCGGCGGGTGAGACGGCCGCAGGCACAGCCGCCGGGGTGATCGCGGGGCGGATGGTCGCATTCGTTATGGACGCCGGACCGCCGACGGGCCGCGGCGCAAGCGCCGCCTTCTGGCAGTCGAGGCACCGGTGCCCGGTGCTCGCCGGACCCTGACAGAACCCGCGACCCGAAAGACAGGCTGTCATGCGGCCACCACCGTCGTTGCCAACGATGCGTCGGCGGCTGCGTCGGCCGTGACTGCATCGAATCTATAGACAAAACCGTCCTGCCCGGCGTCAACGACGACACGGCCCACAGGTTCGCCACCGATCGTGCGCATCAGCAGCTCGCGGCTGATTTCAGGCAGCATCGTGTTGGTCAGGATGGCGTCGATCATGCGGCCGCCGCTCTCGCTTTCCGTGCAGCGACCGACGACCAGCGCGGTCGCCGCTTCCGTGCACTCGAAAGGCACGCGATACCGCTCCTCGACACGGCGTTTGATCCGCGCGACCTGCAACCGCACGATTTCCCCAAGCATGCGCCGACTCAGCGGGTAGTACGGCACGGCGACGAGGCGCCCCAGTAACGCGGGCGGGAACACGTCGAGCAACGGCGCGTGCAGGGCCGTGGCCATCGCCTCGACCTCCGGCACGTGCGAGGCGTCCGCGCAAAGGCGCTCGATCGTCTCCGTACCGGCATTAGTCGTAAGAAGAATCAGCGTATTGCGGAAGTCGATGCGGCGGCCCTCGCCGTCTTCCATCACGCCTTTATCGAACACCTGGAAGAACAGTTCGTGCACGTCCGGATGCGCCTTCTCGACTTCGTCGAGCAACACCACCGAATAGGGCCGGCGCCTGACCGCTTCCGTGAGCACGCCGCCTTCGCCATAACCGACGTAGCCGGGAGGCGCGCCCTTGAGCGTGGAGACCGTGTGTGCCTCCTGAAACTCGCTCATGTTGATGGTGATCAGGTTGTGCTCGCCGCCGTAAAGGGTCTCGGCCAGCGCCAGCGCGGTTTCGGTCTTGCCGACACCGGAGGTTCCCGCCAGGAGGAACACGCCGATCGGTTTACCGGGATTGTCCAGGCCCGCACGCGAGGTCTGCACGCGCCGGGCGATCATCTCCATGGCATGGTCCTGACCGATGACGCGCTGTCCCATCAGCGACGCGAGGTTCATCACCGTCTCGAGTTCGCTGCGGACCATGCGACCCACGGGGATGCCGGTCCAGTCGGCGACGACCGCCGCGACGGCCTGCTGATCGACCGCCGGCAGGATCATGGGGTTCTCGCCTTGCCGTTCCGCCAGCGTCGCCTGCAGGGCGCGCAACTCGGCGAGGACCGCGTCACGTCCGTCGTCATCGACAACGATCGCCGCGGCTTCTTCCCGCGCCGCCCGTTCCAGCGGCGTACCGGTGCCTTCCACGGGTTCGCCCGTCCCACGCAGCCGGGCGCGCAGTGCCAGGATTTCCTCGACCAGCCGGCGTTCCTCGTGCCACGCCGCCTCGAGTCCCGTCTGCCGGGACGTCTCGGTCGACAGCGCGGCATCGACGGCCGCCTGCCGCTCCGTCACATCGATGCCCACCGCTCGCTCACGTCGGACGATCTCGCGCTCCACTTCCAGCGCCTCGATACGACGGCGGCTATCGGCCACCTGCGCAGGAACCGCATGGTGACTCACGGCGACGCGGGCGCAGGCCGTATCGAGCAGACTCACCGCCTTGTCGGGCAGCTGGCGTGCGGGAATGTAACGGTGGGACAACCGGACCGCCGCCTCGATCGCCTCGTCCAGCACCTGCACACCGTGGTGCGTCTCCATCACGCCCGCCACAGTGCGCAGCATCAGCACCGCTTTCGCTTCATCCGGCTCACCGACCTGCACCGTCTGGAAGCGCCGGGTCAGTGCGGGATCCTTCTCGATGTGTTTCTTGTATTCCGCCCAGGTCGTGGCACCGATCGTGCGCAGGCTGCCACGCGCGAGCGCTGGCTTGAGCAGGTTGGCGGCATCGCCGGTACCCGCGGCGCCACCGGCACCGACCAGCGTATGCGCTTCGTCGATGAACAGGATCACCGGGGTCGCGGAAGCCTGCACCTCGTCGATGACCTGACGCAGTCGGCTTTCGAACTCGCCTTTCATGCTCGCACCGGCCTGCAGCAGGCCGACGTCGAGCACGCGCAGTTCCACCTCGCGCAATGACGGTGGCACGTCGCCCGCGACGATGCGCTGCGCGAAGCCTTCGACGACGGCCGTCTTGCCGACGCCAGCCTCGCCCACCAGCATCGGATTGTTCTGCCGGCGGCGCATGAGGATATCGACGACCTGGCGAATTTCGTCGTCACGACCGACGACCGGATCGATCCTGCCTTCGCGGGCCTGTGCCGTGAGATCGACGGTATAGCGCTTCAACGCGTCGCGCTTTCCCATCGCCGCCGGCGCGGGCGTATCGCCTGAATCGGTGGCGCCTTCGCCCATGCGAAACCCATCGGTCGCGCCGAGACGCTCTTCCGGCGAGCCGGCGATCATCGCGGGAAGGTCCTCGACCAGTCCCTCCACACGGACCTTGGCGAACTCTTTGGAGATATCCATCAGCACGTGCCGCAGGCGCCGCGTACGCACGATGCCCGCCATGAGGTAGCCGGTGCGCACCTGTGATTCGCCGAAGCTGAGCGTCGCGTAGACCCAGCCGCGTTCCACCGCTTCCTCGATGTCCGCCGACAGGTCGCTGACAGACGACGCGCCGCCCGGCAGCCGGTCCAGCGCTTCGGTGACATCGCGCGCGAGACGCGACGGATCGATGCCGGCATGACGAATGAGACGATGAAGATCCGAATCTCCCAGTCCCAGGATCTGCTGCAGCCAGTGGACCAGCTCGACGTCGCGATGGCCGCGCAACCGGCAGGCCACGGTCGCGCTTTCGATGGTCTTGTAGGCCACGCTGTTGAGCTTTCCGAACAGGGCGGTACGACGAATGTCGGTCACGATGGTTTCCTTGATCGATTCGGCAGAGTCATGGGTTGCACGACGAGGTCCCCGGCATCGCCGGGGCCGGCGAAGCGACCCATCCACGACGACATGCCGAGGCGACCCGCGCGCCCCATGTGAGTGAGCGGTACTTCTTCACGACGCAGGACCAGTTGCGCGTCCCAGTCGACGGCGTCGCCCGCGTAGAAGCGCAGCGCGGCGATCAGCTCGTCCAGCGCGTCGCCGCCCGGGAGGAAACGGCGGTAGTCGGCGAAACGCATCGGCCCCAGGCGCAGGCGAACACGGTGCTGTGCGTCACGCACCCGCTCGCCCAACACGGCGGTGGTGCCCATCCCGGCCATCGCGACGCCCATGCGCAGGCGACCCTCGTCCGGCAGCGTGAGCCACGCCACGGCGAACTCCTCCACGTGGACCGGCACCTCGAAGAACGCGCCGAGAAAGGCCGTAAGCCCTTCGGCATTGCGGGCCTGGCTGAGCACGCGGCCGGCCATATAGCGCTTGAAGCGATCAGGCAGAGCATCGCGTCCGGCCAGCGCCGGGCTGTCGATGCCCACCAGCGCGCCGAGGAAATGCGCAAAGGCGTCCTCATCGGGACGATCCATCTGCACGGTCGGTTGCGCGTCCGCCCAGGCCCGGTAGAACAGGCTGAGCATACGGTGATGGAAGACGTCCGCGAACGCGGTAAACGTACCGTCGCGTGCCACGCGCTCGCGTTCCAGCGTGTACTCAGTCAGATGCAATGGCAGCGCGCCGTTGGGGCCCCACAGCCCCAGCATCAGGCTGTGAATACGCGGCGGGCGTCCGGCCGCGATTTCCACGCGATCGATCGAACGGGGTGCGAAGTCGAGCGACGGCGTGTGCGCCAGACGCACCGGATCGTCCGCCGGTCGCACGGAGCGACCCAGCCGCGGACGGTCGGCGTGCACACACTCCACGCGGCGCAGCGCTTCGAACCAGTCGAACGACGACGGGTCCCCGCGCAACGCTTCGAAGAGCGTCAGAGGATCGGGCGCGTGCCGGAGCGAGCCGTCCACCGGGCCACCTCGTTGCGTTCGTGGGTGTGCAGCACGGTCTCGGTGAACGAGTTCAGCGAGACGTACCGGGCGAAGAAGTGCTGCATGACCGACCCGAACAGGTAGGTACCCGTACCTTCGAAGGCGCGGTCCTCGCAGGTGAGCGTGATCTGGAGTCCGCGGCCATACGTCACCGGACCGGGAATCGGCAGGCGACGCACGATCGGTGCCGAGCGCACGTCGCGCACGCCTTCGATCAAGCGTCGTGAGGCGGCGTCGTACTCGTCGCTGTAGAGCAACAGCATCTCGCGAAGGGCGGCGGCGCCGTCACTGTGCTCCAGCAACGACAGATAGTTGAGCTGCAGATGACTGATGACCTTCCAGGCCGCCTGCCCTTCGGCCATCGCCGCACGCGGACGCGTCGGGCCCGCGACACAACGGATCGACCGGACCGGCGCATCCGTATCGAGCAGAAAATCGGTCGCGCCCTTCCCCACCGGCATGTGCAGCGGCAGGTCGCGGTTACTGCACAGCAGCCGCATGCCCAGCTGACGCAGGCTGCTCGCGTACGGCGCCTCGCGCCCGTCCACCAGCGAAAGGAACACTTCGCCGCCGACGTAGCTCGAACGCGGCCCGTCGCGGCGTTGCCGCTGCGAGGAAACGCGTGGTTCGCGCCTCAGCGTGTAGAACGCGGACGCCGGCTGGTGCCACGTGCGCGCGTTGCCGCCGTAAAACGGGAAAAACGTCTGCTCGGGATCCTGGCTGTCACCGAAGCCCTGTACATCCTCGACATCCACCACCTCGAAATCCATGGGGCGCGTTCGGTCGGCCAGCACGTGGTACTCCGCCGCCCCCTCACGCAGATGGATGCGATCCGAGCGGCGCGGGAAAAGGTTGATGGCCGGCGTGCAGTGCAGGCGCACATAGGAGGCGTCCACCGCGTTGTCCAGTCTTGCGACCGCGCGATCCAGCCAGACGACGATGTCGAAGGTATGGCCCGTGGAGCGAGGCAGTGCCCGGCGAAGCCCCGTGAACGCCGCAAACTGAAAGCGCTGCGGACAGGCGAAGTATTCCTGCAGCAAGCGGTAACCGCTGAACGAACGGTCGCTCAGCGGCAGCAGGGCTTCGCCATCGCTGAAGCCGCGCGCTTCGATCTGCGACGGCTCGAGATGCCGGATGTGCTCGCCGGCCACGACGGAAAAACCGATGCCGTTACCCAGTACCTGCTCGTGAAGCAGGCTCGCCAGATCGCCGGACCCCGCGAAGAACACGGGCAGTTCGTCGCATGACAAGGCATCCAGAGTCACCCCCGGGCTCAATGAGAAGCGCAGGCGCAGGGCCGCGCGGGGCTGTTTGCCCGCCGGAACGGCGAGGCCCGCCGCGGCGATCGCCGCGGGCGTCGAGAAGTAACGGGCGTCACTCAGCGAAAGCGGCAGCAGCGTGACCGGATGAGCCGTGCGGTATTCGCAGGCGGTGCGCTCGCCGAAGCCGATCTGGCTGCGCAGCGCGGTGCCACGTGGCACCCGATGCCCTTCACCCGGCACGCTCTCGGTATGGTCCGGCGTCATCTCGACCACCGCCATCGAGGGCACCGGTGCCAGGTATTGCGGGTACAGCATGCGCAGCAAGTGCTGGGTAAACACCGGGTGCTGCGCGTCGAGTTTCATCTGCACGCGCGCGGAGAGAAACGCGAAGCCTTCGAGCAGACGTTCCACATAAGGATCCGCACACTCCATCCCCTCCATGCCAAGACGGCCGGCGATCTTGGGATAGGCGCTGGCAAACTCCGCACCCGTCTCGCGGACGTGCTGGAGTTCCTGGCTGTAGTAGCGGAGAAGTCGGGGGTCCATGATCTCAGCCGAGGCCTTCGAAAACACTGAAACGCGCGGTTTCCAGATCGACCTCGGTCTTCAGGTAAAGGTTGAGGGGCAACGGTTGCGCCCACATCGTCGACTCGATGCTGAAGGACAGCGTCAGGCGGTCCATCCGCGCGGTGTCGGCATGCACATCGACATGCAGCGTGGCCGGATCAAGCCGGGGCTCGAACGTGGCGATCGCGGCGCGGATGCGCTGGCGAAGTACCTCGATATCCATGCCCGCGATGGCCGCGCCGGTGAGATCCGGGATGCCGTAGTCGAGAACGGAAGCCTCGACGTACGGCAGTCCCGCCAGTTCCTCGGATGACCAATGCCGCGTGCAGTTGAACAGCCAGGCCAGGTCGCGCACCACGTACTCGCGAAGGCGTGCCGCGGTCATGACACGCTTCTCCCGGCTCTCCTGCGCGACGTGTGGCTCGTCGTCGCGCAGGCGATCCAGCAACGACGGCTGGAGACGCTCCTGGTTGGTCAGCTCGGCCATGCGGCGATCAGGCCTGACCCTTCACCTGCTGCATGTCGTACGTGAAGTCCTTGGTGCCGCCCGTCGCCTTGCCCTTGTCGTCCTGCGGCTGGAACGAGTACTTGAACTTGCCGAAGTGCAGCGTGACGTTCTCGGTCAGACGCTCGTCGCCGCCGCTACCACCGGTGGATACCGAAGTGATCATCACGCCTTCGGTGAGCTCGATGGTGACGAAGTCGGTCTGCTCACCCGTGGCGTTGGTGACGTACAGCGTGGCGCTGTCGACGCGCGCGCCGGTGCACACCGCGTTGAGCAGCGCGTTGGAGCACGAGTCGACGTACTTGGTGATCACGATGTCCTGCACGTTGGCCTTACCGCCGGACGCGTAGCCCGCACCGGTGTGCAGGTTGCCGGCGTTGCTGGCGCCCCACGACCAGGCGATGATCGGCACCTGATCCTTATGCTTGGCGTGATTGGACGCGCCCTCGATCTTGACCTGACCGGGGCCGAACTTGATGTGCATGTCGAATGCCATGAACGCTTTTCCTTGTGTGTCGCGTGAAGAGGGAGAGACTCAGGGTCAGCCGGTCTTGCCGGACGGCAGGCGTGCCACCAGACGCAGGGAGACGGTGAGGCCTTCCAGCTGGTAGTGCGGCTTGAGGTAGAACTTGGAGGTGTAGTAACCGGGGTTACCTTCCACTTCCTCGACCACTACCTGCGCCGCGGCGAGCGGTTTGCGCGCCTTGGTCTCTTCGTTGGAGTTGATCGGGTCGCCGTCGACGTAGTTGAGGACCCAGCGGGTTAGCCAGTCCTGCATCTGCTCACGCGTGCTGAACGAACCGATCTTGTCCCGCACGATGCACTTCAGGTAATGCGCGAAGCGCGAGCAGGCGAACATGTACGGCAGGCGTGCGCTGAGCGCCGCGTTGGCCGTGGCATCCGGATCGTCGTACTCCTCCGGACGCGCCAGCGACTGCGCACCGATGAAGGCGGCCATGTCGGAGTTCTTGCGGTGCACGACAGGCATGAGGCCCATCTTGTCCAGCTCCGCCGAGCGACGATCGGTGATCGCGATCTCGGTCGGGCACTTCATGTCCACGCCGCCGTCGTCGGTCGGGAAGACGTGCGCCGGGAGGTTGTCCACCGTACCGCCCGATTCCACACCACGAATACGCGTGCACCAGCCGTACTGCTTGAACGAGCGGTTGATGTTCACACCCATCGCGTACGCGGCGTTCTGCCAGGTGTACTTCGACGAGTCGGCACCGCTGGTGTCTTCTTCGAAATCGAACTCTTCCACCGGGTCGGTCTTGGCGCCGTAAGGCAGACGCGACAGCGTGCGCGGCATGGTCAGCGCGACGTATTTCGCATCCTCACCGTCACGCAGCGAGCGCCAGGCGGCGTAGTCGGGCGTCGAGTAGATCTTGGCCAGATCGCGCGGGTTGGCGAGTTCGCCCCAGCTGTCCATACCGAGCAGGCCCGGCGCGGCGGCGGCGATGAACGGGGCATGCGACGCGGCAGCCACCTGGGCCATGCCGCGCAGCAGTTCGACGTCCTGCGGACCGTGGTCGAAGTAGTAATCGCCGATGAGGCAGCCATACGGCTCACCGCCCAGCTGGCCGTATTCCTCTTCGTACACCTTCTTGAAGATCGGGCTCTGGTCCCACGCCGTGCCCTTGTACCGCTTGAGCGTACGACCGAGGTCGTTCTTGGAGAGGTTCATCACACGGATCTTCAGCTGCGGATCCGTCTCGGTGTTGGTCACCAGGTGATGCAGGCCACGCCAAGCCCCTTCCAGTTTCTGGAAGTCCGGGTGGTGAAGAATATGGTTGATCTGCTCGCTGAGCTTGCGGTCGATCTCGGCGATGTACGCGTTGATCGTCTGCGTGACGTCATCGGACACGATATCCGCACGATCGAGCACCTGCTCGGCCAGCGTACGCACGGCGGACTCCACCTCGGTACGAGCGCGCTCGCTCTTCGGGCGGAATTCCTTGGTAAGCAGTGCGGAGAAGTCGCTGCCTTCGGTCGTATCGACGAGGGCCTCGGCGGCCTGGGTCTGCGTGGTCGCCATCGGTCAGTCCTCTTTGGCGTCGTTAGTGGCCGGACGGTTCGCGGCAAGGGCCGCGAGCAATGCCGGATCCTGGATCGCCTGGGCGATCAGCCGCTCGGCACCGAGCTTGCCGTCGAGGTAGGTACCCAGGTTGGCCAGCTGCATCCGCGCCTCGAGCAGCTTCGCGAGCGGTTCGACGTTGCGCGCGATGGCGGCCGGCGAGAAGTCGTCGAGATGGCTGAAGCGCATCTCGATGGCCAGGTTGCCTTCGCCGGTCAGCGTGTTGGGCACATCGAAGGAAACGGTCGGACGCGTCGACTCGAGACGGTCATTGAAGTTGTCGACGTCAATCTCCAGCGCCTTGCGCTCTTCCACCGGAGGCAGGTCGCCTGCGCTGGCACCCGACAGGTCGGTCATCACCCCCATGACGAAGGGAATGCTCACCTTCTTCTGGGCGCCATAAAGCTCGACGTCGTATTCGATCTGCACGCGCGGGGCGCGATTGCGCGCGATGAACTTCTGGCTGCTCGATTTGGCCATCGTGGTTTCCTACGGCTTCAATAGACGCAATGAATGAACATGACGGCTGTATTTCATGCCATCAATCGAAGGGTCATTGTCGGCCAGCCCCGGATTTCGCTGAAATCGTTGCTCGTTATGGGTGGCATAAGCACAGGTGATGGCCCCGGGAGGAACTTTTTGCACGGCTCACGGGGCGTTGAGCCGCAAGTCCCTGCGCTTTTTCGGTGGATCGCCGGGTCGCGATTGCCGCGTCACATCCGGCCCGGCATCATGCCCGCCATGGCTTCCGTCTCGATCCTTCCCGAATCCGCGCCCACCTACGTCCCCTCGGGCGGCATGGTGGTCAACTGCGTCGCTTACCGCACCGATGGCCGCCGTATCGGCGACATCAGCATCGAAGCCATCAGCGATGTCCTCAAGGAACCGGACACCTTCGTCTGGGTCGGACTGCACGAACCCGATGAAACCCTGCTGCTGAAGTTGCAGGAGGAATTCAACCTGCACGACCTCGCCATCGAGGACGCGCAGCTGGCCCACCAGCGCACCAAGATCGAGACGTACGGCGACTCGCTCTTTATCGTCGCGCAGACCGCGCAGCTGGTCGGCGGCAACATCGCCTTCGGCGAAACGCAGATCTTCGTCGGGCAGAGGTACTTCGTGACGGTGCGGCATGGGGCGTCGCTGTCGTATGCACCGGCACGCCGCACGTGCGAGCAGTCGCCCGAGCTGCTGCGCATGGGCCCGAGCTACGCGCTGTATTCGGTGCTCGACTTCATCGTCGACAACTTCCTGCCGATCGTGCGCGACTTCCGGGAAGAGCTGCACGAGCTGGAAAACGACATCTTCGCCGAGACCTACAACCGGCAGACCATCAAGCGCCTGTACGACATGCAGCGCGAACTGATGACGCTGAGGCTGGCGGTCGTACCGTTGCAGGACATCGTGGCGCAGCTGGTACGCCTGCATCCGCACCTCATACACGACGACCTGCGGGCGTACTTCCGCGACATCTACGATCACGTGTTCCGCGTGAACGAGTCGATTTCGGCCATGCGGGAAATGCTCGGGGCCGCCATCAGCGTCAACCTGGCACTGGTGACCTTCGGTCAGAACGAGGTGATGAAAAAGCTCGCCGGCTGGGCGGCCATGCTCGCCGCGCCGACGCTGATCACCAGCTGGTACGGCATGAACTTCACGCACATGCCGGAGCTCGATAAGCCCTGGGCGTATCCCGCCATCACCTGTCTGGTCGCGTGCATCGTCGGCGGCATCTTCATCGCGCTGAAACGGAACAAGTGGTTCTGACCACACGCTTCACCCCCTTTCACCGACAGACCGTCCAGGGCATATCCGATCCAATGTCGCCCGTCCCAATGAAGGGACGCCCCCGACACGGATGCCATGCACCTCAATCCCAAACTCCTGGCCCTCGCCCTGCTCCCATTGCCGGCCATGGCCGCCGACCTTCCTCCGGTCGATTTCCTCAAGGCCTATCTCGCGGAGCGCCACACGCCCGCTGAGGCCTACGATGCCGGCTTCAACGACGCGTACTGGAAAGAGCGCCTGCTCCGCCCGAGCCATCTGCCCTCACACGCTTATACCGAGCCGGCCGCTTTTGACGCCGCCCAGATCGATCCCGCCTTCGCCGCCGCCGCGGCACGGCTCGATCGCCCAGGCCGACCTCTGTACTGGCAGCAGGCGTGGGAGATCCTGCAATGGGACCTCGGCTTCACCAAGGCGCACCCCGAGCACGTAGGCCTGCCCCACGCCTTCCCCGGCTACGGGTCCGAACATTCGGCCCTGAGCGCGATCAAGGCGGGCGTCGAGTCCGACATTTTCAACCAGTCGCTCACGATCTTCGGCAGCGCACACAGCACCTTTGCCGCCAAGTACGCCGTGGCGGCGCAGATCCTGCGCGAACGGATCGCCGCGACACCGGTCGACCAGCAGGAGGTCCGCAACGTCGAGCCCGACGTGCTCGAACGCTTCATGGCCACCCCGGCTGGCGGCTCACTCGACGCCTATGACGCGCAGTATCTGCGCGACGTCCTCGAGAGCGAAGTGAACCGACACACCGTCGCCCGGTCATCGTTTCGCGGCTTGCGCGAGATCGGTACGCCGTTCCGCATCGCGCGCGTCGCCGCCGCGTATCGCGACAATCAGTCGTATGTCGCGCCGCCCTGCACGGAGACCTTCCGCTATCGCGAAGGCGTTGCTAGCCTCGACCCCACGCAGGGCCCGGTGTGCTTCGTCGATGCCAGCGACCGCGCCGTCTACGCCTGGTACAACGAGGAATTCCGCCGGCAGGCCGGCCTGGTCCGCGAACGCCAGCCGGAGAAGTCGCCGCTGGCGAACGTGCTCGCCCTCCTCGTCCCGTTCGGTGTCGTGCTGGACGTCCTTGCCGCCGCGGAATTCGTCGAGACCCTGGCCGCGGAAGATCTAGCCGCTTCCGGTGAGATCGAAGAGGAGGAAGCCCTCGCGCTCGAGGAGCGCTCGTCCGGACTTCTCTGCCGCCGCTTCTGAACCTTCCATCATGGATGACTTACTTATGACATCGTTTCGCTCATTTCGCGCGGCTGCCGCCGTCGCCTTGCTTCTTACCTCGTCCATCACCGTGGCGGGAACGGTGAAGTACATCGAAGTGACATCCCCCGAGGCGATGCTCGCCGCGAAGGAAAATCTGGTCAGCACGTTCAAGTACCACCTTCGCGGTGCGCAGCGCTACGCGGCGGCACACGGGCCGGCGACGACCACGGAGCGCGCCTACACCGGATTCCGCATGGAATGGGCCAAGGCCACCGCGGCGCAGGTCAAGTACAGGTGGATCGACAGCACGGGGCGCCCACGCACGACGCTTTATCACGGTCTGTCCGGGCGCGTGGCCGCGGCGGCCCTGCCGCACGAGGCGGGCGTAGCGGTACCGAGCTTCGATATGCCGGACTGGGCACAGTACTACTCCGACGTGAATCCGAACGTGTATGCGCGGATTCCCGACGGCGAGCACTCCATTCTCGAGGAGTCGATGGCAGGTGACTCGACAGCCCGTCTCGGACGTGGGTATGACGCGGAGATGCGCGCGTTGCGCACGATCGAGCGCGATATTCTGGCGGGAAACATTCCACGGGGCGGGGTTATCGCGGCGTGGGTGTCACAGCCGCCATGTCAGGCTTGCCGGAAGGCGTTTCAGATTTTCTCGGATGCTTACCACGTGAATATCCATGTGATTCATCTGCCTGCGTATGAGCCGGGGGCGACCGGGGATGTGCGGTTGTTTCAGATGACGAAGAACCGGATGTTGCGGGACTTTCATCTTCGGGTGGAGAACGAACGGGCGGGGAAGATTGCGGATAATTTTTGTCCGCGGATGTGATTTCGAGTTAGCCACACTTGGGTGTGGCTAACCACTTAAGTCCTCAGAAGCGTCATCAGCACGCTCTTCGGCGCGAGGCACGACCCATGAGAAAGATTCAACCCTTCAGGAATGAATTCCACAGAATCGCGTTTCCCAGCCCGCACCCCAAGGGGGCTTAACATGAACGTCCGAGGTACCTCGAGCTCAACCCCAGTGATACCTCGGCAAGCTTCGGCGCTGTTTCGGCGGAAGATTAAGCATACTGGTTACCTCGGTCTCACCCGCGACGAAGACGACTCGTTAACCCCCCCGGCAAAACTCATCGATAGTTCTCCAGTTCTTCCTCAAGCAAGCTTGAAAGCGTCTTCGGGGGCACAAGCACGCCATTATCATTCGGGGTGTAGAAGGTCCCGATCAAAATTCCCTTTTCTTCAAAGTCCGGCAGGAAGGAATCCATGAACTCATCCAGTGGGATTGCTGCGGGGACGCATCCTGCCCACTCACCAACGCAGCATAGGCTGGCGTATTCGGCAAAGGGCCATACCTGAAACACCTCTGCTTCGCCCTTAGTACCTGCAAGAACCCACCCGTCGTCCTGAATGGCCCACACCTCCTCAAAATCCGCCACTCTCTTCAAGAAGTGCCGAAGACGCTGATCTCGAGGCAGCAACGATACGGCTGCTATTTCTTTCTCTGTAACCGTCATGCGCTACTCCACGGGTCGCTCTCGATTCTTCCGGCCGCCATTGTCGTACTTGTGCTGAAGGCGATGCAAATCCGCATCCTGAAGATTCGAATGATCGTACCCATAACCCTTCTGTGCTTCGCGCCCTCGTTCATGAGCCATATTCTTACCTGGAGGGACGCGTAGCGTCTTTCGCTCTCCTCGTGCAACGGCATTAGCATCTTGACGCAACCATCCGCGATCTGCGCTCCCGAGCTTGTCGTCATTCATCATTTCTCTGAGACGCGCCTGCTTCCCGGCACGTCCTGCGGCCTGAGCTTCCCTTTTGGCGATTCCCTTCTCAAGATTGCGAAGGTTGGGCGCAAGGGCCGCCATCTTCTCAAGGCTCTCGGCGATATCTCCTACCGCATCCAGACCGAGTGCCGCGCACGGATTTCCTAGCTTCCTTTGAACATCGGCGGATCCATGCACGATGTCTCCGAAGAGTTCGGCACAGAAGGCCGGATCTCGCATGCATGTCCAGTCCACGGACGTCATGAAGCCGGACGGATCGCGCGCGTTTATCGGGTCTCCATCGACATAGGCGAATTCATTCACCCCGCCGTTCATACCAATGGGGTCGGGGCTCACGAAACGCGAGGCTAGCGGTCGATAGTAGCGAGCATTGCTGTAATAGAGCCCGTTACCGTCGTCTATCTGCCCTGCATATTTCGCGTCGTTGTCGAAAGTGTCTCCGTCAGACGCGCTCTGACCATAGGCGTCGTAAGCATAGGTGCCTTCAATCCCACCACTTTCATTCATCACCGCGATGGTGCTGCCCAGCGCATCTGACACGAGATACCGCGTCTGCGCCCCCCTTCTGCGAGCGAGCGCACCGCTACCTCCTGGCCCGGCTATCAACGACGTTGTAGTCAATCCCGAGGTCTGCGCAATGGCGGTCCCGCCGCTGTAAAGGTAAGACTGATCGATCCCAGCGACTTTCCTATGAGTGCGCCTACCTAAACCGTCATAGGAATACATGGTTGCCGTGCCGCCATCCTCGACCGCTACGAGTTGGTTTCTGGCATTCCACGTGAGGGTCAGAACTCCATCGGTCGTAAGATTTCCATTCGCGTCATAGGTAGCTTGTCGGCCATCCATCTCCAGCTGCTGGTTCCCCAGGCCATACACGGAGTCGCTCAGCGACGCCGCTCTTAGCTCCTCGTGGTGCAGGGAGCCAGATGTAGCGCTGATGCGCCCATTCGGTGTGTACTGATAACTGACGGATCCCGCAATCGCGCCGCTTGACTCTCTGACGGTAACACCCAGCATCTGACTGTTCGCGTCATAGGCATACCCGATACTCGCCCCACTCCCAAGCTGAGTTGCTGTGAGATTTCCTGCTGTATCGTAGACGAACGACGTCTCTTCATTCGCAACGACTTGTTTGATCGGACGACCTACAGCGTCGTACGAATATTGGATTGCCTCACCTACGGATGGAACGATCGCGGTCGGTCGATCTGCACCATCGTAATTATAAGACACGCTTCCCGTCTGCGCCGTCTCCTGCGTAATCCGGTCAAGGTTGTCATATACCCACGAGATCGAACCACTTGCCGTGTCCAAAAGCTCGATCTGCCTTCCTGCATCGTCATATACGGACGAAACCGCGGATCCATCGGCGTATGAAAGGGTCAAAACCCGACCGAGCGGATCGTATTCATAAAGATCCGCCTGACCCTTGCGATCGGTGTAAGACGTGAGCAGACCACGAGCGTCGTAGGTCCACTTCTCCGTGCGCCCTCCCTGATCGATGCGACGAACTGGCCGATCCCTCGCATCGTACTCAAAGCCAACTGAGCCACCCTGGGGCAGGGTCACACGTTTCACATTGCCAGTGGCGTCATATTCGTAAGTCGTCCGCGCGCCGAGAGGATCCACCCCCTCGATAATTTCGTCATTCGCATTGTAGGAAACTAGACTTGTAGCACCGACGGAATCCTGGTATGCCACGCGACGACCCAATGCGTCATACACATAGTGGTCGGTCTCGCCGAGCGCATTAGTCGCCGATACGAGATCGCCACCCTGGTATGAGACGGTAGCCCGATGTCCCTGCGGGTCTTCGACAGAGCGCAAGAATCCCGAACTATCACACTCCATCTTCGTCTCGGCCCCGGATGGATCCTTAACCGATGTCAGGCAGCCATTGGAGTACCCGAAGGTTGCGGTATCGCCAAGCGGATCGGTCACGGATGCGAGCTGATGATAATCAGCCGTATAGGACATCTGATATGACGAAGCCTCGGACGTACCGGCGAGCTGCGTCATCGTCGTAACGCTTCCTGCGCCGTCCCGGCTATAGGCCGTGGTGCGTCCGATCGGATCGGTTACGGACAGAATGAAACCCGCTGAACTTCTTTGATAGCGCCATTTCTGCTCGTGCGACGTACCTACGGCATATGTGTCGCTTATCGGATATCGTGTCTCCGGATCGAATTCCACGAGGCGTGCAACGCCAGCCTCGTCGGTAACCGTGGTCGCTGCCACGAGGCCACCGGTTGACAGACGGTACTGAAAGCCCAGAGAGCTTCCATCCGCATATGTCTGTTTGATAACGCGGAAGAATTTGTCGTATTCATTGTCGACCCATAGCCTTCCTTTTCGATCACGCATCGTCTTCACGAGCCAGGTAGCGACCGTCGCATCATCAGATGATAGGTAGGTATATTCCTCAGTAGTTGCATCAGGATAAGTCACCTTTTTAAGCAGCGAGCTTTGAGTGCCGCCCACCTGGAAGGTGAAGTTTTCGTACTCGTAACGTACGGCCCGACCAGTATCGTCAGTTACCGAAGCGACATAGTTCCGTGATGTGTACGCGTAATTAAGGGTTCGACCGGACGGAGAGATAACTCGCGAGAGCAGACCGCCGTCGTACTGATATGTGACCGCGTTACCGAAGCGGTCCATGTGGCGCACCAGGTGATTCGGTACGTGACGATCAAACCAGAACTGCTGACCGTCCTGCAGCGTCATAACCCAGTGTGCCGCCTCCGGTGTCGAGTCGTTCAAAAACTGAAGAGTTGCCCCGTAGAAAGACGATTGCGTGGAAGAATGACGCCATACGGTCCCCACCAGCGGCCAGACGGGCGACCCAGAAACCAGACCGAACTTGATAACTTCGCCACATCCTAGGACCAGCCGGGGTTCACTGAACCCGTTGACTGTGCTAAGAACCAGGTTATCCATGGAGCGACCACTGCCCCACCCAAAAGGCGAAGCTGGGTCTCCAAGAGCGGACAGGCTGCGCTGTACTCCGATTGGAATGATGTCCGAAATCGATAGATCGACCCACCGGTGATAGAAGCGCCCCGATGCAAGGTCGATGGGCTCGCCTGCTGACTCGTTACACGCCTGCTGGTCGCTATCGGGCTGCTCGTCGTTTAATGAAGCACCTGCGCCTAATGCCCAAACCAGCCGCGTGTCCTTATCCGCCACCAGCTGGCTCGCATCGGCCGACACATGCCCCGCGCCATACATCTCCCAGCCCTTCTCCGCCGAGTACACCCAGAAGTCCGCCTTATCCGCCGGCTTCTGCTTGCCATAGTTCGGATAGACGACCTGGATACCCTTCGCGGCTTCCGGCGTCATGCCCTGCACCACCGCGTCACCCGGCTGGATGGTGAAGTACATCGGGAAATTGTCGGGCAGCGGGAACGGCGCATGGTCGACCGGCGTCGGCACGATCGCGATCTCGTTGAGCACCTTGCCGTCGCGGTCCTTGAAGACAGCACCGGCGGGGATACGCAGCTCAAGACCCGGCATGTCCGGATGGGTCAGCACCGTCTCGCGCGTGGTCGGCGACGGCAGCGCGATCTTATCGCGCTCCAGTACCCGCGGCAGGTACATCACGAACGGCATGTGGTTGACCGTCGAGGCGGTGACGTCGGCGCCGACAATGAAGCGGCCGTATTCGGTGTTCGCCGAGCCGGCAGGCCGACCGTCCACGAACAGTTCGCGGCGGCCGGCCAGCAGGTGCTGCAGGACGAACACGCCCTGCCCGTCCGTGCGTACCTTCTGTCCGTCGACACTGATCTCGACGTTGGCCACGGGTGACTCGTCGATCCGGCGCACCTGGCCGATCAGTGCCGTGCTGCCCTTGGGCAGGTTGGCTTCAAGCTGCTTCGTATCCGGGAGGGTCTGGCGGTCCTTGTACAGGCGCCAGTGACCACCGGAGCTGGTGGCCACGTTGTCCTGCCCGGGATAGAACGCGCCGTCCTTGACCTGGCCCTTGTCGCGACACAGATGGAAGGCGTCAGCGGGTTTGCAGGGCACGGCCTTGCCGGCACCGGCCATGACGAAGATCGGCGGTTCGCTCGACTCCGGTGCCTTGGTACCGGGACGCTGGCCTTCACCGGCCAGCACCACGCCACTACGCGCGGCCTTGGTGGTGAAGCCGATGGCCTCATAGGGCACCGCATCGCCCTTAGCGGTACGCAGGCCCTGTACGAAGATGGTGTAACGCGCAGCGGGATACAGCTCATCCGGCAACTGGACGAAGGCCAGACGACCGTCTTCGGCCCCGACCACGCGGGTCTTCACCACGCCATTGGGACCGAGCAACGACACGGTCCCGCCCAACTGGGCCACATCGACCGGCTCACTGAAGCGCAGCGCCAGCGGACCGATCGGCGAGGCACCCCCGTTGTCCCTGGTCGGGTACGAAGCAGCCACACCGTGCGGCTTCGAAGCGGCAATGTTATCGGCGCGGCCAAACCGCCACGCCTCGTGGACCGGCCGGCCGATCTCATCCACGCCATTAGTGACCTGCAAAGTTCCATCAGCCAGCAACGACGCTTCCGACTTCAGCCGCACATGCGCACCATCGCCCGGCAGCAGATCCAGATGCCGATCCAGCGGGCGCCACAGCGCCACATCGTGCGCTGGCACGTTGCCCACGCCCCAGCCACCAGTCATCGCCAACGTGCCGTCGGACAACACGTTAAGCGTATGGCCCGCACGAGGCGGGAGCCCAAGTCGGCCTGTTGTGACAAGGGCGCCGGTTGATGGCTCGAACCATTCCCCCGTCTCAATCAACCTGCCTTCGTCATCGATACCGCCCCAGACCAGCACCTGACCGGTCGGCATCACGGTCAGCGAGGCGAACCGGCGCGGCGACGACAAGGCGATCCGCTTGCCTGCGAGCGAGAGCGCACCGTCATGCAACGACAGCGCGCGGCCGTCGGCCAGCGTCACCTCGGCGCGATCCAGCGCGCTGCTCAGCGCGAACGGCGTGGGCATCGACGCATTCGCTTCGATGGTGAAGCGATGCGCCACCGCCAGCGCCAGTCCGCTGAGCGCTACGACCGAGCCGACGGCCCAGATGCTCGACTTTTCCATGCGATTTCCCTGCTTCCTGTCGCGAATGTAATGGCTCATGGGGTCGTCCCCGACGTCAGCGTCAGCGTGCCCTGGCCGGCGTACAACCGGTCGCTGTTGACCACCACCGTATACGTGCCATCGATCGGCAGGTTCGGCAGGTTCAACGTGTCGTTCCCACTACTACTGCTAAGAAGGGCGTAGCGTCCGTCTGGCGTTATCAGTCCGCCGTCGGGTCGATAGACACGGACGTAGATGTAGCCTGCTGCGGGTGTATTCGTGCCGCCGATGAGCTTCAGCGCCACGGTGTCCTTACGATTCGCCTGGAAGGTGAAACGCACGTCCTCTCCCAACGCATGCGTGATATCCGCTGGCTGATCCTTCACCAACGACCCACGCTCAATGTTGCGAAGGAAGCGCGCATCGAAGCCGAGCAGGTCCGCATTTGTGTTCGGCGTTACGACGATGCGGTACTTCCCTGCGGCAAAATTCCAGAAATCACGTGGGCAATTGTCACTGAGGTAGCAACCGTAACTGTCCACTTGCACACCGTCCGCATTGAACACCGCGACGGAGGCATAACTCTGACTCGCGTCTTGCGTGGGGGCCAGCGTCAGCTCGAAGTTACCCGGCGTCGGCACGTCGACATTCATCGATATGGTCTGGCCCGGTGCATTCGCGTGCGGATGAGCCACCACATCCTGCCCCAGCGTCACGTTGGCGACGCCCGTCACCAGGGTGAGCTGACCCTGCCCGGCGGCAAGATAGTCGGTGCTGACCACAACGGTATATGTGCCACCCACCGGCAAGCTCGGCAGGTTGAGCAACGACGCGGACGACGTACCCATGATGCTGTAGTAGGCGCTCGGCTGAATCCGCCCACCGTCCGGCCGGTATACACGGATATTGGTATTGACGCTGGACGGCGTATTGACGATGCCGGACAGACGCAACGCTACGGTGTCACCCGCGCCCGCCTGGAAGGTGTAGCGCAGCACGTCGCCGACGGTACGGCCGATGTCGACCGGCGTGTCGAAGGCAAGTTCGCCCTTGACCTGGTTGTGCCGGACGACCGTGTCGAAGCTCATACGCGACGAGGCGTAACCGGGCACCACCACGACGTGGTAGATGCCGGGTGCAGCATCCCAATAGTCACGAGGACACGCCGGGTACGACGGGTAGCAGTAATAGTTATCGATGTTGACGCCGGCAGCGTTGTACACATAGACCTGGAAGTAGCTGTCGGCATTGTCGTTCGTCGAGATGCCACTCAACGTCAGATCGACGTTGCCGCCCGCCCCGAAGTCCGCATCGAAATACACGTTCTGACCCGGCGCGTTGCCCTCCAGATGGGTGACGACGCCCTCGGCGATGGTCGACCCCGCGGCGCCATCGATCAGCGTCAGCGTGCCCTTGCCCGCTACCAGATAGTCCGAGGTAATGACGACCGTATAGATGCCGGTCGACGGCAGGTTCTGAAGATTGAGCGTCTGGAAGTCGCGCGTACTGAAACTGCTGTACTGGTTGCTCGGCGTGATGAGACCACCGTCCGGCCGGTAGACGCGCAGGGTGTTGCTCTGACCCGCGGGCGTCGTCGCCATATCCGACAGACGCAGTGCCACCGTGTCGCCCGCGCTGGCCTGGAAGGTATAGCGGAGCACGTCACCCAGGACATGGGTGACATCGACGCCCACACCCTTCTGCAAGACGCCCTTCACCACGTTGCGGCGCATGACCGCGTCGAAGCTCAGGCGTGAGTACGGATAGCCAGGCTGGGCGATGACGTGATATTTGCCTGGCGCAAGATTCCAGAAATCGCGTGCGCAACCCGGATACGATGGGTAGCAGTAGTAGTTGTCGACGTTAACGCCGGCTTCCGTATAGACATAGATCTGGAAATAGCTGTCGTTGTTGTCGTTGGACGAGATGCCGGACAGGGTCAGGTCGTAGTTGCCCGCCGAGCCCACGTCGATGTCGAAGTACACGTTCTGGCCAGGCGTATTCGCCGCCATGTGGGACGTGCTGTCGACCGCCAGCAGAGTGCCCGAGGCACCGGCGAACAGGGTCAGCGTGCCCTCACCGGTGACCAGGTAATCGGTGCTGACCACCACCGTGTAGGTACCCGTAGACGGCAATGCTTCAAGGTTAAGCGTGCCCGCACTGGTGGTGCTGTAGCTCGCATACTGACCACTCGGCGTCACGAGGCCACCATCCGGCCGGTAGACGCGAATCGTTGTGTTGCGACCACCTGGCGTTGTGGTGATGTCGGCGAGGTGCAGGCCCACCGTGTCGCCCTGGTTCGCCTGGAACGTGTAGCGCAGCACGTCGCCAGTGGCGTGACCAATGTTCTGGGCAACGCCCGGCACCAGTGTGCCGCTCACCTTGTTACGGCGAACCACCGCATCGAAGGACATCTTCTCCGTCGCGTAGTAAGGCGAAATGGCGACCCGATAGGTTCCGGGAGCCAGATTCCAGAAGTCCCTAGCACAGCCGGGATCGGACGAGTAGCAGTAGTAGTTGTCGATCTGAGCGCCAGCGGCGTTATAGACGTAGACGTAGTAGAAGTTGTTGTTGTCCTGCGTGGTGACGTTGCTGAGCGTGACGTCAAAGTTGCCGCCACTGCCCGCATCGAAGTCGAACCAGACCACCTCACCCGGCGCGTTGGAGTCGACATGCGACGTCACTCCGTCGGCCAACAAGCCGCCGACGGCACCGGAGGCCAGCGTCAGGCTGCCCCTCCAGGGCAGCAGATAGCTGCTGTTAACCACCACGGTGTACGTGCCGGTTACCGGTAGCGTCGGCAGGTTCAGTGTCGTGTTGTCGCGAGTCGTCGTGCTGCTGTATGGCGAGGCCGGGAGGATACGGCCGCCATCGGGACGGTAGACCCGGATAAAGGCCTCGCTGCCCTGCGGCGTGGTCGCCACCCCGGTCAGGTTGAGCGCGACGGTCTCACCCTGACTCGCATCGAAGGTATAGCGAATCAGGTCGCCCTCGCTCGTATCGATCGCCTTGGCCACGCCACGTGCCAGTACGCCACCCTGCACGTTGCTGCGGGCGATGGCATCGAAGGCGATGGAGCCCCCATTATAGGGCGTTGCGACTACCGTATACGTGCCCGGTACCGTGTTCCAGACATCGCGCGTGCACGCCGGCCAGCTGGCATAACAGTACGAGCCATCGATCAGGTTACCGGCCGGGTCGTAAACGTTGACGTAGTAATAATCCTGACCGTTGTCCTGGGTCACGCCGGTGAGCGCCACTTCGAGGTGGGTACCGCCGCCGGTCGAGAAGACCAGCGACACCGCTTCGCCCGGCGCTGCCGATGCGAAGTGAGCCGCCGCGGCATTGACCTGCAACGTGACGGGCTTGGGCACCGCCGCACCTGCCGCGCGCACGAAGCTTTCGGTCACCTTGAACGACAAAGGCGCGCCCGAGTCTTGCAGGAACAGTACGGTGTACGTCCCGGTGGCGGGAAGGTTCTCCAGCGTCACGATCTGGTTGCCGTTCGGCGCGACCTCAGCGACACGTGTCGTCGACAGCGTGATGGCGCCAGCGTCAGGCGAGTAGACGATCGCACGTACCGAACGGCCCGCGGGAACGGAAACGACATCCTGGAACGCCAATGTCCGGGTATCGCCCGCCGTCGCCTGGAACGTCACTCGTTCGGCCTGCCCGGTTCCCAGAATGATGGTCTGAGCATGGCCGTCCGTGAGCGTCGTACCCGTCTTGTGCGCGCGCACGGCAGCATCGAACTGCGCCGGCCCGGCGTTATTGAGCGTGATGACGGCGCGGTAGTTGCCTTCGGCCAGGTACCAGAGGTGCGACTCGCAGCCGGGATCGCTGTAGTAGCACGTGATCCCCGACACCTGGCGGTTCGCGGCGTCGTAGATGGCCACCTGGTAGTAGCTGCTCGAACCGCTGGCCTGCGTCACATTCGACAGTGAGAACTCCAGGTTATCGAACGGCCGCGCGTGGAAATCGACATACGAGGTCTGTCCCGCCGCTGGCACCTGAACCGTCTGCGCGATGGCATCGGTGGTCAGGGTCGCGGTCGAACCCGGAATGAGGTCCAGACGCACGTGCGCGGGCACGCCGTAGCTGGGGATGACCAGCACGGTGTAATCGCCCGTCACCGGTAGCTTCGGGAGATCCGCCAGCTGGTTACCGCTGCGCGTGAAGTCCAGGTACGCCGGCGTACCGGTCGTAATCGTGCCGGCATCCGGACGATAGACGAGGAAGCGCACATCGCGACCCACGGGCGTGGTGACGATACCGGTCTCCTGCAACGCCAGCGTGTCGCCCGCGTTCGCGTGGAAGGTCAGGCGCTGCACGTCGCCCGTGCCGAGGTCGAAAGACGCGGGTGCGTCGAAGGCCAGAACACGCGAGGCACGATGTGGACGCACCGCCACGTCCACCTTCAGGTCACCGCCCCAGTTGAGCGATAGGGTTACGCGATAGCCGCCTGCCGCCAGGTTCCACAGGTGGTATTCACAACCAGGGTCAGTGCTGTAGCACGTGCCACCGCCGACATAACGTCCCGCCTGGTCGCGAATATCGACGGCATAGGCAGCGTAGCTCGCCCCCGTCTGCACCACGTTGGAGAAGACCACTTCGAGGTTGTCGCCGCTGCTCGCAGCGAAATCCATGTACGAGGTCTGGCTGGCTCCGTTGGTCTGGAAGGTGTGCGTACTGCCGTCGGCGGGCAACGTGCCCGTCGAGCCGCCAATCAGATGAAGATTGACCGTCGCAGGTACACCGTAGTCGGGGATCACCAGCACCGTGTAGTCACCTGTCACCGGCAAATTGGGCAGGTCGAGCAACTGGTTGCCGCTACGCGTGAAGTCGGTGTAGCCCGGCGTTGAGGTTGTCAGCGTCCCCGCATCCGGTCGATACACGATAAAGCGGACGTTCTGACCAACCGGCTCCGTCACGATGTCCGACTCGACCAACGCCAGCGTGTCGCCCGCGTTGGCATGGAACGTCACACGCCCCGCTTCGCCACGCGCCAGCGCGACGGCCACTGGCGCATCGACGCTCAGTGCGGAAAACAGCTTGTGCTCGCGCGCCGTCGCGTCGAAGCGCAGCGTGCCACCCCAGTTGGTGGTGACGGTAGCGCGATAGCTCCCCGCCGCCAGGTTCCACAGATGGAATTCGCAGCCCGGATAATTCGTGTAGCACGTGGTACTGGCTAGATTCCGGCCCGCGGAGTCCCGGATATCCACCGCGAACGCCCCGTAGCCCGCACCCACCTGGGTGAAATTAGAGAAGTTCAGCTCGAGGCTCTCTCCGGCACGCGCGGTGAAGTCGACATAGGTCGACTGACCCGAACCATGTGTTTCGAAGGTCTGCATGGTGCCGTCGGCCGGCAGGCTGCCCACCACACCGCTGAGCAGCTGCACCTGTGTGGTGATGCCCGTACCGTAATCGGAGACCACGGCCAGCGTGTAATCGCCGGTCACGGGCAGGCTCGGCAGATCGATCAGGCGCGGGCCGGTCGTCGAGAACTCGGTATAGCTGGGCGTCGTACCACTGATGGCACCCGCGTCCGGACGATAAAGGATGTAACGGACGTTCTGCCCTACTGGCAGCGTCGCCACACTGTTCACGGCGAAGGCCAGCGTGTCGCCCGCATTCGCGTGGAAGGTGAGGTGCTCGGCCTGGCCGCGAGCCAGCGTGACATTGGTGGGTGCATCTACCGTGAGTGCGCGCCCATTCCTGACGTCGCGCACGCCAACGTTCGAATAGATGGTGCCGCCCCACTGCATGCTGATGGTGACGCGATAGCGCCCTTGCGGCAGGTACCACAGGTGGAATTCACAGCCCGGGTCGTTGGCCGAGCAGGTGCGGCTAGCTACGTTACGGCCGGCGGAGTCACGCACATCCACCTGATACTGGTTGTAGCTGGCACCGGTCAGCACCGCGTCGGTCAAGGTGAACTCGACACTCTCGCCCGCCGCCGCATTGAATTCGACATAGGCCGACTGACCCGGTGCATGTGTGTCGATCGTCGTCGGATCGGCGTTGACCTCCAGCGTCTTCGTTGAACCGCTGAGCACGCTCAACTGCGCCGCGCCGGCCAGACCATAGTCCGGCAACACGATCACCGTATAGCGACCCGATACAGGCAGATCCGGCAGGTCGACCGTACGCGTTCCCGTGGTCGAAAAGTCCGTATAGGCGCGCGTCTGCGTCGAGATGCCACCGGCATCCGGGCGATAGACCAGGAAGCGCAGGTTCTGACCGGTGGGCACGGTGCGCACAGAACTCACGAACAGGGCGACCGTGTCACCCGCGTTGGCGTCGAACGTGAAGCGCTCGGCCTGGCCCGGTTCCAGATCGATGCCGCTGGTGGTGTCACGCGCCAGCGCCGGACCCACGAGATGCTTCTGCAGATACGTATCGAGATGCAGCGTGCCGCCGTAGTAAGGCAGGACCACCACGCGATAGTCACCCTCGGTCAGGTACCAAAGATGCATATTGCAGCTCGCACCTGGCGAATTGATGCTGCAGCCGGCATAGGCGATTTCGTTACCGGCCGCGGCATAGACGTGGACCTCGTAATAGGTCTGCGTCGTATCGGCCAACTGCACGTTGGCGAGCGTCAGTTCCACGCTATCGAACGCATCCGCATGGAAGTCCATGTAGACGTTCTGGCCCGTGGAATGAGCGTCGAGGTGCACCGGATCCGGCCCCGGCACCAGAACACCGGTGGTGCCCTTGATCACCGAGACGATCATGTTGCCGGTCACGCTGACGCCCGGCGCTGCAACCAGCTGCCATGTGCCGGTGGTCGGCAGACTGGGCAGGTTGATCGAACCGGTCGTGGAGGTGACGCCGCTCGTGTAGAACGCGCCGGAAGGCGTATAGACAGAGTAAGTCACCGCCGCGTTGGACGGGCTGGTGGTCGCGCCCGCGATCTTCACGACCAGGGTCTCGCCCATCTGCGCGGCGAACGTGGCACGAACGCTCTGCGAAGGTGCCGACGTGGACAGCGTGGTCGCCTGATCGGTCAACGCGATATTGGAAAGCGCGGACACATCGAACGACGACGAACCACCGTCATTCGTTTTGAAAAGGATGAGGTAGGTACCGTCACCCTGAAGACGATTCAGGTGAATGGACGGCGCGTTGGCCGACACCGAGCCCTGCTGAAGCAGCACATTGCCAGGCGCGTAGACGGAGTATCCGACGTTGCCTGAGCTACCCGACATGTTCGACAGCTGCAGACTGATCCACGACTTACCCTGGCTGTCGAACATCACCGCGCCATAGGTACTGCCGTTGGCCAGATCGACGTGGCCGGAACTGGTGTCCAGCGTCGCTACGCCGCGCGAGGCGACCGCGGCCGGGTCGACGCCTGTTGGGACGACTAACACGGTCTGCACACTTTCCGAGACGCCATAAGGAGTCTGCACGGAAACGCGACCGCTGCTGGCCGAGCCCGGGAGCACGGCATTCAGACCGGCGTTGGTGCTGCCCTGCGCAATGTCGAGCGACCGACCGCCAAGGCGCAGCGAGGTCTTGCCGGGGATTGGATAGAGGTGCGAACCAGAGACCGCCAGCGAATCGCCGACCACGGCGATGTCCGGTGTCACCGTACCGACCGATGGCGGGAGGCCGGTATCGTCGATCGTGAAAGGCGTATCGCTGGTCGCCGTGCGCGCGCCGACGGTCACCGTGACCGGACCGGTCGTCGCGGTATAGGGCACCGTGACCTTCAGCTCATTGGCCGTCGCCGAGGTAACGGTGGCCGCCGACCCGTTGAAGCTCACGGCGTTGTTCGTCAGCGCGCTACTGAAGCCCTGACCACGGATGGAGACCGCGGAATCGATGGTGCCGTGGGTCGGCGTCATCGCGAAGATGCGTAATTCGGAGGCTTCCACCCGCTCGATGCGGACGATATTGCCCATGACGTCGTAAACGTATCGGGCACTCTCGCCATCGTCATTGGTCACCACGACCAGGCGGCCGTTGGCGTCGTAGACGTAGTTAGTGGCCTGGGCGGCCGTGGCGGAAAGCATCAACACCAGCCCCAGGGCCAGCCATGATGCGAGCGTCCTGCACGCGCGGCTAGCACGCGTCCTCTGCGAAATCATGCGCACGTCCCCTACGGCCGGCGCCTACCGGCCTGTCCTTGTACCAGTCGTGTTGGCCCCTGAAGCCTGGCCCCCTTTTACACGCGTAATGTACGGGCGAAATAAATCGCGAAATGAGACGGGGATCACAAAAGATCTTGCTCTCCGTGCCGACAAGTGCGCGACTTCTCACGATCTGCTATTGATACGCCCACGCCGGGAAGCGTATCCGGCGGCTCAACGGTCCGAGGGGGGACCGGAACATGTCCGGAATGACATCATGAACAAATGGACTGCCAGCGCGTGCGCCATCGTCGCCACGCTCGCCCTTGCCGCCTGCGGCGGCTCCAAGGACCAGGCTGAAAGCGCCGCCGCACCCGCCTCGGGCACTGCGGCCAAGAAAGCCACCGTGGCGCGACCCGCCGCAAACGCCGACGACAATACCTGGGGCCTGTACCTCGCCGATCAGGGCAAGGTGCACGCCGATGACATCGGCATGAAGCCGTTTATTTACGTTATCCCCGTGGCAGACAGCCAGATGGGCGATGACCGCCGGAAGAACGAGACGGAGTCCATCGTCAACGGTGCCGGCTCCGTGCTGATTCCCGGTGCGCTGCTGATCATCGGGGGCCCGGACGCGAACGTGACCCGCAGCTTCGTCGAAGGTCTGGGCCAGAAGGTCAAGCCGGATTCGCTCAAGGGCGTCACGGTGCTCGTCGTCAGCGACGCCGCCCATAAGGACGGCCTGTCCAAGGTACTGGCACCCACGGGCGCTCGTGCCCGCGTCGTGTCGATGTAACTCGCGCGTTTTCGGGGACATCCATGCGGGCCGGTCTTGTCGCCACCTGCATCGCACTCGCCCTGATCGTGGCGGGTGCGTTCGTTTCTGCGCGAAACACGGGTGCGTCGAACGCGGCGCCACAAAAGACCGTGGCGCTCGGGCAGAAGATCTTTCTCGATCCGAGACTGAGTGCCGACGGCAAAACCAGCTGTGCGTCATGCCACATCCCCGGGTCAGCGTTCGGCGACGCGAAGCCCGTAGCTATCGGACATGACGGACTGGCCGGCACACGCAACACGCCATCGCTCACGGCGACCATCGCGTCGGGACGGACGACGTTCTTCTGGGACGGTCGACGAGACAAGCTCGAAGACGCTGTGATGGACCCTTTCAGCAACCCTGTGGAGATGGGCCTGCATGATCGGGCCGCCGTGGCTTCGAAAGTCGCATCCCTCAGCGACTACTCGAAGTGGATCGCATCGGGCGAGCCGACCGAGAAGCTCGATCAACAGATTTCCGCAGCGTTAGCGGCTTACTTGCGCGGACTGCCGATGACTCCGACCCGGTTTGAGCGATTCACGCGAGGGGAAGCCAACGCCATCGACGAGCGCGAAAAGCTCGGCATGCGGCTCTTCGCCGGCAAGGGCCAATGTGGCACATGTCACAAGCTACCGGATGCACGCCTGACGGACGATCTGTTTCATCGATCTGGCGTGAGCATGGACGATATCGCGCTCGCCCTGCCCGCTCTCACACAGAGCGTGCTCGACCGGAATCTCTCAGGGAATGCATTGGGCGATCGCGTCGCGACGCATGCAAACGAAGCGCAGCTTGGGCATTTCGCGGTAAGCCATAGAGTGGCTGACCTGGAAACGTTTGCCACGCCGTCACTTCGCGAGGTACGACTCACGGCTCCATACATGCACGACGGAAGCGTCAGAACACTGGATGATGCCGTGGACCGGGAGGTCTACTACCGCGGACTCGATACGGGTTATCCGATCGGGCTGACTGCGCAGGAGCGTGCGGATTTGAAGGCGTTTCTTGAGACGCTTTAAACGAACTTGCGCATGCGTCAACACTTCTCCATTTGGACGTTAATGAGCGGGCGAAGTGCGTCAGAAGTGAGGGTCGCTCAACTGTCGCCTTGCGTCTAGACGACACCAAAAAAAGATTTCCTTCTTGGCGAGTCGGGCAGGTAGGATTCCGTAAAATCCTCAAGTTCTATGGCACCGGGCGAAAGTCGCTGTTCCGCCTGCTTAATGGATAGGCGAGCGGTACTGGGGCCTTTAATCGGGGAACACGCTTACCAGACAATAAGCGCCATCGTTATCTGTTCGCGTACGGGACAGGCTACGACTAACAGCCCGCATCACGATTTCAACCGATATACCGCCCAAAGCGATGCAGATCGTGACTCACTGTTAAAAACGTCAAACAATCGAGATAGATGTAAAAAAATCATGCTGACGATCGCAAGCTTCCTGGATCGGATCTTCGGAACGAAACGGTAGAAACACGTGCATGCCGCGCTGGCAATCGGACCGGTGTTGTAACTATGTTGAACCCGCTCGTACGACGACCCAAGGAGCTCATCAAGCTCGTGGAGATTGAAGCCATCGCGCACGTGTCCAACCGCCTCGTGATAATCGCGTCCGAAAACCTGGGGATATCGATGTGTGGGCACCGAGATCAGCAGGCTTCCACGGGGCTTGAGCATCGTTGTAACGTCGTCCAGCGCCTGAAGGGGTTGATTCAGATGCTCTAGCACGTCGATCAACATCACGTAATCGAAGGATCCTGGCTCTGCACCGCTGACCTGCGCGCGGCTGGCGCAGATAAATTGAAGGTCGCTAAAGCCTTCCCGAAGGCCCGAACGTTGCGCCTGGTCGATAAATGCCTGATCGATATCAACGCCCACGCCAACCATCGCTGGACGGCGAGATCGCAATTCGATCAGGTTATCGCCGATGCCACACCCGAACTCGAAGACTCTGACATCCGCATTCTGGTCGTCTCGCTCAAAGAACCGGACCAACGGCTTCGTTCTGAAATGGTAATGAAGGTCGATCGCGCCGATGTAACGAGTGACGACATCCCATTTACCCTTCCCTTCCGATGCTGCTTCCCGACTTGCTTCATTCATGAATCACTGCTCACGCGTGTGGACGAAAGGCCATATCGTCGACCGGCCTCGCCGATCGACGATCGGTTGCTTACCTTACTTAACGCCGGCCCCCGGAGCCGTCCACTCCTTCAACCACGCATTCACCGTCTCATGCCACTGAACACTGTTCTGCGGCTTCACCACCCAATGATTCTCATCCGGGAAGTGCAACAGCTTGCTCGGAATGCTACGACGCTGCAGTGCCGTGAACGCACCCAGTCCCTGCGTTTCCGGAATGCGGAAGTCCTTACCGCCGTGGATCACCAGCATCGGCACGCGCCAGTCCTTCACGTGATTGATCGGGTTGAAACGCTCGTAGTTCTCGGGATGATCGAACTGCGTACCGCCGTTCTCTTTCTCTTCGAACCAGAGTTCTTCGGTGTCGTAGTACATGGCACGCGCATCGAAGACGCCGTCGTGATCGACGAGGCACTTCCAGGGCTGGTTCCACACACCGGCGATCCAATACACCATGTATCCGCCGTAGCTCGCGCCCAGAGCGCAGGCACGATCGCCATCGAGGAAGCTGTACTTCGACAGCGCGGCACTCCAGCCGAGCTTCAGGTCTTCCAGCGGCTTGCCGCCCCAGTCGCCCGAGATAGCGTTCGTAAAGGCCTGACCGTATCCGGTTGAACCGTGGAAGTTCACCGTCACCACCGCGAAGCCCTGCCCCGCATAAGTCTGGGCGTTCCAGCGATAGCTCCAGCTATTGGTCATCGCGCCCTGCGGGCCGCCATGAATGATGAAGGCGACCGGATAGGTCTTGCCCTTCTTGTAGCCGACCGGCTTGACCACGTAGCCCTGCACGCTGTCGTTGTTCGCACCCTTGAAGGTGAAGAACTCGAAGTCGCCGGTCTGTGCGCCCTTGATGCGCTTGGCGTTGAAGTGCGACACCTGCTTGAGACCCTTTCCTTTGAGGTCGGCGGTGTACAGATCCGCCGGACGTTTGAGGTCGTCGCGCGTCAACAGGATCTTCTTCGTGCCCGCAGAGAAGCCACCCACCGCACCGTCGGTCACCAGGATGGTCGCCTTACCGGTCGCGACGTCCACAGCGAACAGCGGATGCTGGCCTTTGTCGTCGGTCGTGGTGTAAAGCGTCTTGCCGTCCGCCGAAATCTGCAGGCTGCTTGCCGAAGCGTCCCACAACGGATCGATCTCGCGCTTCGCGCCCGTGGCGATATCCAGCGCCCAGATACCGAAGCGGTCCGCTTCCGAGCCCGGATCCTTCATGGCTGTATAGAAAAGCGTCTTTCCGTCCGGCGACACCAGCGGGTTAGCGTCCCACGCGAGGTTGTCCGCCGTCAGGTTTGTCGGCGTGGCCGAACCATCGGCCGGAACGCTGTAGACGTCGAAGTTGGTCGACCATGGCTCGGTCGTGCCGGCGATTCGGGCATCGAAGTAGACGGTCCTGCCGTCGGGCGAGAAGGTGAACTCGTCCTCGCCGCCGAAGGGCTTGCTCGGCACGTCGCCGTCGATACCGCGGCTGAGCAACAAGGGCTGCGAGGGGGCCGACGCATCAGCGATATACAGCTGGTTGCGGCGACCATCGGCCCATGTATCCCAGTGACGCACGAACAGCTTGTCGTAGACCGTGCCAGTGGACTTGTCCTTCTCGCGCCCATCCAGACGCTCCTTGGTGCAGGCCAGGTCGGCGCAGTCGGTGAAGACCTCATAGCTCAGCAGCAGCTTCGTGCCATCGGGCGACAGCTTGAACGAGCCGACGTCCAGCGGACCGTCGGTCACGGCGTCACCGGCGCGGACGGTCAAGGCCAGACCCTTGGTCTTATCCGCCTCGAAGGTACGATGGAAAACCTGGGCCACGCCGTCTTTAGATGTCGTGTAATAGATGGACTGGCCATCCGGCGCCCAACGAGGCGACGAGCCCTTTTCCACCACCTTGACCGGCTGCGGCGGCTTATTGAGGTCCATCAGGTAGATGGAGGTCACCCCCTTGTTCGCGGCGTAGTCCGTGGCTCGCACGGTGAAGAGCGCATAGCGGCCGTCCGGCGAGAGCTGCGGATCACCTACCCGGTCCATCATGACGAGGTCGCGGATGGAGAACGGGTGCGTGGCGGCGCTGTCGGCGTCGGCGGCCAGGACGGGGCCGGACGTGAGGGCGAGGGCCAGCGCGGCGAGGAGTGGTTTCATAAGGGTTCCCTTGGGTTGTGCTGGCTGGGGACGTTACGGCGGTGGCTTGACGTGCGCAAGCGCGATGAGCGCACACCCCAAGCCCGCGCTTTCGCGTATGCTCGCGATTTTTATGGCTGCGCCAATGCCAGGACGGCGCCAAGGGAAGGAAAAGCATCGTGACAAGCCCGATCAGCGAACTCCGTGCGGGCGATGCGCGCCTAGCCCCTAGCGCAAGCGCGGCGCTGGGCATTGCCGCCATCGCAGGCATACTCGCCGTTTTCGTGCGCTGGTACTTTGTCACCCACGCACAGGTCATGCAGCCGCTCAACGAGGACATTAGTTGGGGCGACGCCATGCAGCACTACCGGTATGCATGGAATCTGGTTCACCACGGTGTCTACTCCTCGGATGTTCCAGGGCTATCGCGCCCTCATGCCGATGCATTCCGCGACCCGGGCTACCCGGTTTTTCTCGCCGCACTCATGTGGATCACCGATGACTTCGATAAGTGGTATGCCATCACCCTGTTAAGCCAGGCAGTCATGGGAGGCATGACGGTCGTCTGCGCGACGCTTGGCCTCCGGCACGCCCTCCCGACAAAGCTACTTGCCTTCGCGGCAATAACCATGGCGGTGTGGCCGCATCTTGTCGCCATTCCCGCGTACGTGCTTACCGAAAATCTTAGCGCCTGCCTGTTTGCCGCCACGGCGCTGACACTAGGTGAGGCAGCGAGGCGCCAATCCATCAAGCTACTTGCACTGGCCGGCGCGCTCCTTGCACTGACCGCTCTCACCAATGCCGTGTTGGCGCCACTCTTCGTCCCGCTTGCGTTGGCGTTCGCGTGGAAGGGCACGTTCACACGGCGTCAGTTACTCGTGTTAGCTACCGTGGCAGTCATCCCGCTCGTCGCGTGGAACATTCGTAACTCGACCATCCCTGGTCCGTTCTCATCCTCTTTCCGTGCGAAGGTGAACCTGGTCCAAGGCTCGTGGCCGACCTACCACGCCGCGAGCCAGCTCGCTCTGCGGCACGATCCTATCGGCCTGCAGACAATTAACGCCATAGACGAGGAAATCAACGCGATGCGCCTACGGCCGGCGCTTGGCCTCAAGCTCATGAGTGACCGTATGGCACGAGCACCGGGCACGTACTTCCTCTGGTATCTAGGGAAACCAACCTTGTTGTGGGGATGGGAGATCGCCCTGGGGTCAGGTGACATCTATGCATATCCGACCCGGAACTCGCCCTTCATGACCAATCCGGTCATGAAGGGCATTGAGGCCATCACCTACATCTTCAATGGACTGCTCGCCGTGGTAGCGCTGGTAGGTGTCGCGGTTGTTGTCGCAGAACGCAATCCGTCGGCGATCATGCTGACCTTTGCCGTGACAGCGATATGGGTCACCTTGGTCTACGGTGCGCTGCAGTCGGACGCACGCTACGCGATTCCATTTCGCACAGCCGAAATCGCGCTCGCCTGCACCACTATCGCGGCCGTCATTAAACGTGTCGGCTTGCGCAAAGACGAAGCCGACCCACTGCCTACCGCAAGAGGCAACGCATGATGGACGACCTGACCAACGCCACGATGACTTCGTCCAGGGTGATAACACGCTGGCAGTGGATGGCAATGGCTGGGATAGGCCTTCTTGCACTTCTTATCCGACTGGCTTACGTCCGCACCGCCATCGTCGACCATCCACTGCGGGGCGACACCCTCCAATACTTTGCTTATGCTCTCAATCTGATCGACCATCATACGTTCTCGCTAGCGCCGCCAGGGCAGACGCCTGTGCCCGACAGCTTTCGGGATCCGGGCTATCCGTCGTTTCTCGCCGCACTCAGCGTCTACTTTGGCCGTGAGCAAGCGTTTTATCTGGCAACGCTGGATATCCAGTGTATTCTTTCCGCGGTCACCGTCAGCATCTACTCCCTGCTTGTTCGTCGCTGGGTGAGCATGGCTGCGGCCGTTACGGTAGGGTGCGGCCTCGCGCTCTGGCCACATATGATCAGCATGTGCGGATATGTACTCAGCGAAACCCTGCTCGGCTTCCTTGTCGCCAGTGGATTACTGGCATTGCAGATGGCTTGCGAGCGCTCATCGACCGGAGCAGGGCTGGGTGCAGGCCTGTTATTTGCGGCCGCCGCATTGACGAATGCGGTACTCACACCCCTGCTACCTGTGTTTGCGGCGGTTGCCGCATGGCGCGATAACGGGCGCCGAACGCTATGGGTTGCCGTACTGATCGGCGCCACCCTACCCTCCGCTGCATGGATCGCTCGAAGCGCGACACTCCCCCCGGAGCGTACGGCCTCGGATCGGATGGCCATGAACTTCGCGCAGGGATCTTGGCCCGAATATCACTTGGCTTGGGCACCTGCCATGACAGGCGATCCCAAAGCCAAGGCGGTCATGGCCGCCATCGACAGCGATACGAAACTGTTGACCGATAGTCCCCGTGCCGGCATGTCCGCCATTTTTTCGCGATTGCTCAGCCACCCAGGGCATTACCTCGGATGGTATCTGTCAAAGCCGATCGAACTCTGGGGGTGGTCGATTGGCATCGGCGCAGGTGACCTGTACCCCTACCCCACCTTCAATTCGCCGCTTGCCGGAGTAGGCCCCCTGGGCCTACTAACTCTAGCGATGGCCGCGCTCAATCCACTAATCTTTGTGCTGGCACTTGCTGGCTTCATCGTGATCTTCCGATCGGCGACACGCTGGCCTCCCAGTCTCCTCCTTGCCGCATCCGCCGCCGCGTTTGTCACGATCGTATTTACGTTACTGCAATCCGACGCTCGTTACTCGACCCCATACAGGGGTATCGAATGGAGCCTCAGCGCAATCGGCGCGAGCTCCCTCACTCGCGCAATCAGCCGGATGCGGAACCGAGGTGTGAGGGTTTAAGCAGCCGTTTAGCGGATCTGCGTCACACTTTTTCGGCAGCGCTCAACCATGCCGTCACATTGGTACGAAACGTGCTCCCCGTGGCCGCATAAGGGGGATTCCAACATGCCAATCCGTCGTGCCGCAGCAGGTTTTACCTTGATCGAACTGATGATCGTTGTCGCGATCATTGCCATCCTCTCCACGATCGCTATCCCGGCATATCGGGATTATGTGGTGCGGACACAAGCCTCTGAGGGCTTCGTCATTGCGTCCGGCGCCAAGGCGGCTATCTGGGAATTCCTTACGGATAAGGGCGCGTTTCCATCCTCAAATTTGTCCGCAGGACTACCCTCGGCCACGTCGATGAACGGAAAATATGTGTCGTCGGTCACCATAGAGAACACCGGCGTCGTAACGGTTCGCTATGCGACCGCGGAGAGCAACTCGAACCTTAAAAATTCGACGCTTCAACTATCTCCGATCAATGCGGGCGGGAGCATCGTCTGGGCGTGCAATGGAACTATCAACCCCCGATTCCTGCCCACAACTTGCCGCAAGAGCTGACACAGTTCGTCAGGATGTGACCTACCGCGTCACATAGGAGGTCATCTCCAACTGGCTGAATCCGCGAAATTTTCCAGTTGATCCACAAGCGTGACACGATGCACAATCGCGGCACCGGCAAATATGCGGAAATACGCCGGTCGCGACGCATGGCATGTTCGATGCAGGCTTTGCGGCGAGCTTCCTGGTCGTTCCTGACCAAAGCAAGTGAGGGAGCGTCCGACCCCGGTTTCGGGTGAGGTGCTAGGGCTCAGGGGGCGTCACTTTTTTTTGGTTAGTCAACACAAACGAGGAATTTCCATGAAGAACGTCCAGAAGGGCTTCACGCTCATCGAACTGATGATCGTGGTCGCCATCATCGCGATCCTGGCTGCTATCGCCATCCCGCAGTACCAGAACTACATCATCCGCACCCAGGTGTCGGAAGCGATGAACCTTGCCGACGGCGCCAAGACCGCTGTTGCTGAGTTCTACAACAATAAGGGCACCTACCCGTCGAAGAATGCTTCGGCCGGCCTCGCTGCGGTTGGCTCGATCAACGGCAAGTACGTTTCGGGCGTCAGCGTTGAAACTACCCCTGGCAAGATCGTTGCCACCATGGGTAAGGAAGCCAACACCAAGGTCAGCGGCAAGAAGCTGGTCCTGTCCGCATCCGACCAGGGCGGCACGATTAGCTGGAACTGCAAGTCGGCTGCTGGCACGGACGTGCCGGACGCTTACCTGCCGACCGCCTGCCGCACCTGATCCATCTGCGGTTTGCAAGAAAAGGGGCCGACTATCGGCCCCTTTTTTATACGAACGGCCACATGGCAGGTCATGAAACCGACGCTCCGCTTCCTTCCTGCCTTATGCTTCATGCTTTCGGCACTCGTGCTTGCTTGGCTCGCGTACACTCCCGGCCTTAAGGGGAGTTTCCTGTTCGACGACGCTGCCAACCTGCCCGCACTTGGGGCTTCGGGGCGCGTCGATAACGCGGCCGCACTGCTCCGTTATCTCACATCAGGACATGCCGATCCGACCGGACGCCCCGTAGCTGTCGCCTCGTTCCTGCTCGATGCCCGCGACTGGCCGGCATCGCCGTTACCGTTCAAACGTACCAACCTCCTCATTCACCTGCTCAACGGCGCGCTACTCTTTCTCGTGCTTCGCCGGATGGGGCAGGCCCTGAATCTCGAGGCCGCCCGCATCGTCTGGTCCGCTGCAATCGGCTCAAGCGCGTGGTTGCTGCACCCGTTCTTTGTCTCGACAGTGTTGTACATCGTCCAACGCGAGGCCATGCTGCCCGCGACTTTTGCGCTCCTGGCGCTCCTTTGTTCGTTTCGTTCGCGCACAGCCTGGCAAAACGGCCGGTCGCGCGCTGGCTTGGTGTGGCTGGTACTGGGTGTCGGCGGTTGCTCCCTTCTGGCGTTTCTGGCCAAGGCTAATGGCATGCTCGTGCCATTACTGGTCGTGCTGACGCATGCGCTCCTCGCGCCCAGCGATACGACACCGGGCTTTCGTAAGGCGGTCCTGCTCATCCTCGGTCCGCTCGCCGCCCTGCCTGTCGTCTACGTCACTTGGTTCGCACTCGCGAGCATCGGTGAGCCGCCTATCCCGATCCGTGGCTGGACGGTGACCCAAAGGCTGATGACCGAGCCCGCCATCCTAGTCGACTATGTGCGGCAACTCTGGCTACTGAAGATTACCGACAGCAATCTGCTGCATGACGATGTCCTGGCCGCCACCAGCCTGACAACTCCTTGGTACACAGGACTTTGCGTCGCCGCCGTGCTCGTCGCCGTCCTTGCGGCCTGGCATACCCGTAAGCGCCATCCCGCCGTCTCGCTGACGATTCTGTTCTTCCTGGCCGGGCACCTCATGGAATCCAGCTCGCCCGCGCTGGAGCTGTACTTCGAACACCGCAACTACCTGCCGGCCATGCTGATGTTCTGGCCGCTCGGCATCGTCCTGACCCGGCCCCGCTCGGGGGCTGTCGCACTTATAGGCGGCGGAGCGATCGCCTTCCTTCTAACCTCCCTGAGCTTTGCCAATGCCAGTCTGTGGGGTCGCCCGTTGGACCAGGCCACGGCATGGGCAAACGCGCACCCTGGGTCCGCACGCGCGCAGGCGTATGCCGCGCAGATGGAGCTGTCCGCAGGACGTTATATGGCAGCCAGTCGCCGTATCGAAGCGGCGGCCAACCGATTCAGAGGCGAGCCCCAGATCGCCCTGAATCAGATCGACATCCACTGCGCCCAGGGGCAGATGGCCAGTGGCGACCTGTCGTATGCCCGTGAGGCGCTACGCACGGCCCAGCGCGAGCCGGGGCCGCTCCTGCTGAACTGGTTCGAGCAGGCAACGACGTCAGCTCGTGCCGGAAATTGTGGAGGCCTGACCCGCGCGGCGCTCGAAAGCATCCTTGATGCCGCCGATGCCAATCCGCGTATCGCAGCCATTCCGGGGCGACGCCAAGACGTATTACATGCGCGCGGCGCCATCGCCCTCGCCTGGGCCGAGCCCGACAAGGCCCTGGACCTCTTCAATCGGGCGCTCGCCGCCCTGCCCGTCCCATCCACGGCGCTGGAACAGGCCGCCATGCTGGGACGGTCGGGATTTCCCTCGCACGGAGAGCGCCATCTGGAGTATTTTTCGTCGTTTGCCCCTTCGGGGGTCCATTCCTGGCGGGACGGCATGCCCTGGGTTCACGATCGAGTCCTCTCGATGCAAGGCTACTGGCCGAATGAGATCGCGCACCTGCGCGCCACGTTGGTATCCGCGCAGGCGCGGGACCAGTGAGGATTTCGCTCGCCATGCGGGGATGGATCGCCATCGTCGCGCTCGGTCTATTGGCCGCCGTGATTTATCGCCCGGGACTGGCGGGCGGCTACCTGTTCGACGACTATCCGAACATCGTCGACAACCCGGGCGTGAAGCCTGCTGACGCGTCCCTGGCCAGCCTGGTGCGCGTGGCCATATCGTCACCGTCCAGCGAGTTCAAGCGGCCGCTTTCGTCGCTGACCTTCGGAGCCAACTACTTGGCGACCGGTGACGATCCTTACTGGATGAAAGTCACCAACCTGGTGATTCACCTGCTGAATGGCTTGGTCGCCTTCGTGCTGTCGCGAGCCCTGCTCCGTCGGCTCGCCTCACGCGCCGGAGCGACGAACGCGCACCGAACCGACCTCAGCGCCGCGCTCGTCGCGGGTGCGTGGCTGTTGCTACCTATCAACCTTACCGGTGTGCTGTACGTCGTCCAGCGCATGGAAAGCCTGGCGAATCTCTTCGTTCTGACCGGCCTCGCCGGCTATGTTCTTACCCGGGAGAGGATGCAAAACCGGCGCACGATGCGGGATCTCATCGCCGCGGTACTCTGGATCATCGTGCCCTGCTGCCTGGGTCTGATGGCCAAGGAAACGGCGGTCATGCTGCCCTTGTACGCCTTCGCGACCGACTGGATCGTCTTCGGCCTCCGCTCGTCTCTTCCGACCGTTGAGAACCCGACCCGTGACAGGCGGCTGCACGTGGTTTACATCGCGATCCTCTGGATACCCATGGTCGCCGGTCTCGCCTGGATACTTCCCGGCCTCCTACGTCCTTCGGGCTGGTCGACACGCGACTTCACCCTCGGTACCCGACTGCTGACCGAGGCCCGGGTCGTGCTGGATTACGTAGGCTGGACCCTCATTCCGACACCCGGGGCATTGTCGTTCTATCACGACGATCTAGTGGTCTCGCAGTCGCTGACGTCGCCATGGACCACGCTGCCCAGCATCCTCTGCATCGGTGTACTGATTGCCGCCGCGTGGTTTACCCGCCGGACATTTCCCTCCATCGCCCTTGGCCTGACGTGGTTTCTGGCGTGCCACCTTTTGACAGGCACAATCTTGCCGTTGGAGCTCGTCTACGAGCATCGCAATTACTTCGCCAGTTTGGGACTGGTCTTCGCGCTGACGCCCCTACTTGCGCAGCCGGCCATCTTCGCAAAGGGACGTCGCTGGTCTGCATCGCTACAAAGGCTCGGGCCTGTCCTCATGGTCCTGCTCATCGGTCTTTGGGCAGGCATGACAGGTTTCACCGCCGCAGCTTGGGGAACGCCGCTGACCCTCGCGCGCGAGCTCGCGGCACGTGCGCCGCGGTCGCCGCGCGCCCAGTACGAACTGGGCCGGACCTACATCATCTACGCGAAGTACGACGCCTCATCGCCGTTCTTCGACAAAGCCTATCCGCCACTCGAAACCGCGGCGGCGCTGCCCGATGCCGGAATCCTGCCGGAGCAGGCACTGATCTTCCTGAATGCACGGATGCACCGGCCGATCGAGAAAGCGTGGTGGGACAGCATGGAAACTAAATTGCGCACGCGCAAGGTCACCGTGCAGGATGAGAGCGCGCTTTCATCGCTGGTCCAATGCGACCACACCCAGCAATGCGACTTGCCTGCCGATCAGTTGACCCGAGTCTTTCTGGCCGCCCTGTCGCACCCGGAACGCAGCCCACGGCTCGTCGCTGTGTATGGTGACTTCGCATGGAACGCGCTCGGGGATCATGAGCTCGGTGCACGCATGCTTGCCGATGCCGTCCAGGGCAAGCCGGGCGAGCCGGCCTACCGGATCACCCTGATTCGCATGCTCGTGGTACTTGGCCGCCATGACGAGGCGCGGATGCAACGCGACGCACTGGCCGCTATGAACGTCGGTGGCGAATTGAGCTCCGACATCGCCGACGCCGATAAGCTCCTCGGAGACTGAGGATGTCGAGTCGCCAGATTGCGTCCAATGTCGTGGCGCTCTACGCCATCCAGGGCATGCAGTACGTCTTTCCACTGCTCGTCCTGCCAATCGTGACGCGCGCCATCGGGCCGGACCGATATGGGGTGCTTTCATTCTGGCAGGCTCTGGCGGCATTGCTCACCCTGCTCGTGGAATACGGGTTCAATTACACGTCGGTGCGCGCACTGAACCGCGCCGATTCCGACGAGGATAGATCCGCGATCTTCTGGTCGACGGTCTGGGCCCGAATGCTGCTGCTGATACCTGCGACGGCCATCCTTGTCTGCACTGCGCTAGTCGTATCGGAGAAAGCCACAGGCGTACTCGTTTTCGCCACTTGGTTACCGGTGCTCGCTGCCGCAATATCGCCCGCGTGGTACTACGTGGCGACACGACGCAACGTTGCGGTCGCGGCGATCAGTGCAGGTGCGTCGCTGATCGCGGTCATCGCTACGCTGCTTCTGGTCAGGGATGCATCGGATCTGAACCGAGCCGCGCTTATCCAGATGGGTTTACCGCTGGCGGCAGCGGCAATGATGCTTGTCTGGCAAAAGACAAGGATGGACATACGTCGCCCCCATTTCGCGACAGGAGATGTCCAGACGCGCTTCCGCGAGGGACTGCCACTCTTCGTCATGACACTCAGCGCCGGCGCATATTCGGCCTTCAACCCATTTCTCCTTGGACTGGCGACTACTTCGCCCCAGGTTGCGGACTTCGCACTGGGTGAGCGCCTTGTCCGTGCGGCCAAAAACGCGGTGCAGCCCCTCCTCACTCTTATGTACCCGTACGCCGTCGAGGGCGATCGGAGTTCGAGTGCCACGCGTGCGAACCTTAGGCGAGCCGCCATAGCTACCCTGGGTGCCAGCACGGCGATCGCCCTGCTCCTCGCGGTATGCGCACCACTGGCCGTCTGGCTGATAAGCGGCACCGGATACCCCGGCGCGGTAACGACCACCAGGCTGCTGTCCATCAACGTCGCGGTCATCACCGCGGGGCACCTTATCGGCGTGCAATACTTGGTCGTCAGGGGAAAAGAGCGACTCGTCGCCGTGGTCACGATGACCGCCGCCCCGCTCCACGTGGTCGCTTTCCTGTGGGCAGGCCACCGCTTTGGCGCAACCGGCGGCTCGGTCGCGTACGTCGCGGTGGAGTGTCTGGTTACCCTGTCGTTCGGCCTGCTGGCCGTGAAATTAGCAAGAGCTCCCAAGGCACAATGAATCCAAAATCATTCGCTTCCCGACTGAAACGGAGCCTGTCCACTTACGGGGTGGCCGGCGCGATCGTTCGAGCCGTGTGGGATCTGCTCTCCCCGTATGAAGCGACGTTGCGCCGCTGGCGCGATCATCGCGGCGCGACACGCCTCCACGGCGAGCCAAAGGGTCGGGATATCGGTATTGCCGTCCTCGCTGGCTATAAGCCTGCCTTGTGGCCACTCACCTTGGCGCGCATCCGGCGTTTCGCACCGGCCAATGCCGAAGTCTGTGTCACGACGGCCGGCAAGCACGTTCCAGAGCTGGCCGCCTTGTGCGAGCAGAATGGCTGGACTTACCTCACTACCGCGGCCAACAAGACAGGTCTGGCGCTGAACAAGGTCATCGAAGCCCACCCAGCTGCCACGCGCTGGTTCAAGCTGGACGAAGACATCTTCGTGGCGGAGGGGTTTTTCGAGGATATGATCGCCGGTTACGACGCGTTGATGCGCGAAGGATCGTACCGCCCCGGCTATTGCTCTCCGATGCTCAACGTCAACGGAATCTCCTATGCAGGCTTCCTTGAGCGTCTTGATGCGACGACGGCCTACCGCGAGGCGTTTGGCGAGCTCCGTCAGGCCGCCGGTGCCGTGCATGCCCACTACGATCCCAAAGCGGCCGAGTGGTTGTGGCGGCAAACGTTGCCTCTCGATGAAGTGGCCCAGCGCATCCGCGGCGGCAGCGGCAGCGCACTGCAACATGCCCGGTTGATCGGCACCCGATTCAGTATCGGCGCGATCTACTTCGAGCGTAACTTCTGGGAAGAAATAGGTGGATTTTCCTCTACCTGGAGGCAAGGCATTCTCGGCGTGGATGAAACCGGCCTCTGCGAAGGTTGCATGCTCACATCCCGCCCGATGTTCTACCTCACCAATGTCCTTGCGGGACACTTTTCGTTTTATCCGCAGGAGAAGGCGATGATGGCCCTTATTCCCGAATTCGCGACCATCGATCCGGCCACGTTCGGCCCCGGGGCGAGAGCCATACCGTGACGATCTGCGCCGTAATCGTCACCTTCAACCGGGTGGCGCTCCTCGAGCGCTGCGTGGCGGCCATGCTCGCCCAGACCCGCCTTCCCGATCGCGTCCTGGTGGTCGACAACGCGTCCAGCGATGACACGGAGGCGCGCATGACGAAGATCAGCGCCAGTGAACCCCGCGTCCATTATCACCGCCTTGCGTCGAATACTGGCGGCGCCGGCGGCTTCGCGGAAGGTCTTCGTGTATCGTCCGGCGAGGGCTTCGATTGGGCATGGATCATGGATGACGATGCTGAACCGCACAAGGATGCGCTGGAAGCGCTGGAACGGCACGCTCACGACCCGATGCAGCTCTATGGCTCGGTAGCGGTCCAGGGCGAGCAGACGTCATGGATGCTCACGGTGATGGATGAAGAGCCGAAGCGAAACATTTTCCGCACAGCAGATCTTAGACCCGTCGCGCCGGTACGTTTTCTGCCATTCTTGGGCCTATTGGTACATCGCGACACCGTGTCCCGCATCGGGCTGCCCGATGCGGGATTTTTCATCGCGGCCGACGACGTCGAATACTGCATGCGTGCGCAGCGCGGCGGATCGCAGGTGTTCGCCGTCGCATCCAGCCGCATCGAGCATCCTCGTGCCGACATGTACCTTGCCGTGGGTCCCGGGCGCCACATCCATTGCCTTCGCCTCGCTCCCTGGAAACGGTATTACGACACGCGCAACCGGCTAATCATCGCGCGCGAATACTACGGAAGGCGCCTCTATTCCGAGACAATTCCGGGCACGATACTGCGCTGGATTTCGTGCATGATTCACGAAAAACAGCGTATGCGGCAGACGTGGGCATTCATCGCCGGCACCTGGGACGGGCTGCGCGGTCACAAAGGTGCCCGTCATCATTATTGGAACATCAACGCGTGAGCCAGGACATCCGACCCATGAACTTCCTGATCGCCGGAGCAGGCTTTGCCGGCGCAGTCGTCGCGCGCGAACTGGCGGACGCGGGGCACACGGTGCACGTTATCGATCGCCGTCCGCATATCGCTGGCAATGCCTACGACGAGTACGACAGCCACGGCGTACTTATCCATCGCTACGGACCGCATATCTTCCACACCAACGGCGCCCGCATCGCCGAGTATCTGTCCCGCTTCACCGAGTGGCGACCCTATGAGCACCGCGTGCTCGGCGTGGTCGATGGCAAGACCTATCCGTTCCCCATCAACCGGGACACACTCAATCAACTCTATGGACTCGATCTGGACGAAGCCGCCGCCGCCGCTTTCTTCGAGCGAGTGAGGGAGCCCAGAGATCCCGTCGCCACCAGCGAAGACGTCGTACTCAACAGCGTAGGCCGCGATCTCTACGAAAAGTTTTTTCTCAATTACACGCGAAAGCAATGGGGTATGGACCCCGCCCAGCTGAAGGCGGGAGTGGCCGCGCGCATCCCCGTGCGCACCAACACAGACGATCGCTACTTCACAGACAGTTTCCAGGCTATGCCTGCCGAAGGTTATACGCGCATGTTCGAACGCATGCTCGATCATCCATCCATCTCCGTCGAACTGGAGGTCGAGTTCGACGAGGTCCGTGCGCGGGGTGGCTACGACCACATCATCTACACTGGCCCCATCGATGCCTTTTATGGCTACCGCTTCGGTCGCCTGCCCTACCGCTCACTGCGCTTCGAGCACGAATTCCTCCCCGGCGTTGCGCAATATCAGGCCGTGGGCACGGTCAACTATCCCAACGATCATGCCTTCACGCGGATCACGGAGTTCAAGCACCTTACCGGCCAGCAACACGAGGGCACTTCGCTCGTCCGCGAATACCCCGAAGCCGACGGCGATCCGTACTACCCGGTCCCCAGCAACGACAACGAAGCCCTGTTCAAGCGCTACGAGTCGTTGGCGAAGGACGAAGCGAACGTGACCTTCGTCGGGCGTCTGGCCCAATACCGTTACTACAACATGGACCAGGTCGTGGGTGCTGCGCTTGCGGCGGCCCGGCAACTGATCGGCTGACCGATGCGCATCGCGTTCCTGTGCAAACGCCGCTACATGGGCAAGGACGTCATCGACGACCGTTATGCCCGGCTGTACGAATTTCCGCGACAGCTCGCCGAACGGGGACACGACGTGCTGGTGCTGTGCATCGGCTATCAGGGACAGGCTGACAGCGAAGCGCTACATGATACCGCGAGCGGTCGCTTACGATTCGTGTCGCGGGGCATTCGGGCGCCCTGGCTACCGGCCATGATGAGCTACCCTTTCAGGACGCTCCGTGCGCTCAGGAACTTCGATCCCGAACTTGTGATCGGCGCATCCGATATCCCGAACGTCGCGCTGGCCGCCTGGGCGGCGGCGAGACTGAAACGCCCGTTATCAGTCGACCTCTACGACAACTTCGAGGCGTTCGGGCAGGCTCGAGTCCCTGGCATGGTCGCGACACTACGCCGAGCGACGAGAAGGGCCGCCGTGGTTACCACGACGAGCGAAGCCCTGGCTCGATATGTGCGGGAGGTCTATGGCGTTCGCTCGGACGTCGTCGCCATGCCAAGCACGATCGATAGCGAGATGTTCCGTCCTCGCGACAAGATGCAGTCCCGCGAAGAACTCGGTTTGCCCGTGGATGCACTACTTGTAGGTACGGCAGGTGGATTGCATCGTGCCAAAGGCATTGGCGAACTGTACGCCGCGTGGGACGAACTTAAGAGCGATCCGCGCATGCATCTCGTTCTCGCCGGGCCGACCGACGGGAGCATCGAGATGCCGACGGGTCAACGCGTCCATTATTTGGGCCAGCTTCCCCATCATCGGGTCGCCAGTATGCTGTCCGCGCTCGACGTAGCCACGGTCTGTGTCCTCGACACAGCCTTCGGCCGTTACTGCTTTCCACAGAAAGCCTACGAAATCCTCGCTGCCGGCACCGCCGTGGTCGCTTCGGACGTCGGCGCAATGCGCGATGTCCTAGCCGGTTATCCAACGCTGCTCTATCGCGCAGGAAGCGCCTCGTCGATGGCGGAGTGCATCCGCGCGCAGCTGGCGCATCCCGTCCGGGCCGATCTGCCGATCAAGAACTGGGCAGACCTGATCGCCGACGTCGAACCTCACCTGATCGCTGCGACAACGCCCGGCTGATCAGCGTCGGGTCGCCCACGCGACAAGCCCGTCGCCAAGATCTGTGCGGTAGAAAGCGCGTTGAATCCACGTAAACGGGACAAACATGTTGCCACCGGCGACTTTCAACAGTCGCGTGATGACGGGAGGCTTTGCTTGAGCGCTTCGGATGCTACGCTCCTCCGCGGAAAGCCCGTCAAATCCCTGCTGCGGGCTCCCAATCAAGCGATTGGAGACGGTGCGCGTGAGTTCAGTGATTGGCCAGCCGTAGTTCACCATACCGATATCCCTAAAACCCGCGCGTTCAAACACGTCACACAGCTGTCTCCTTTCGTAACGGCGGACATGGCCGACCATGGCGTCTGAAGCACCAAACTTGCGTTGGTGAGCAGGCACGGAAACAAGAAGACGGCCACCCGGGCGCAGCTTGGATGCCCATCGGCTGAGCACCGCGACATCGTCTTCAATGTGTTCCAGAACCTCGAAGGCGAAGAGGTAGTCGAAACTGGCATCACTCAGTTCATCGACGTCATCCACGACGGCCATGCGCTGCTCATCCCCCTTGAAGCGCGCTCGGATGAGATCGCGGCTCGACGCCCCCAGATCGTGAGCCACGCCGGTGAAGCCGCGATCTAAAAACAGCGAAGCCATGTGTCCCGTGCCGGCGCCCGCCTCAAAGAAGCGGCCAGTGGGCCAGCCGGAAGTCACATCCGCGATACAGGCTTCGCGAAGGACCAGTTTGGGTTGCTTACGCGACATACTCTTTCCTCAGTAACGTGGATGCGCGTGCCATCGCGCTGCCGTGCCCACAATGGTCTCCAGATCGCTCATGACCGGGCGCCACCCGAGTTCATGCATCGCCAGCAAAGGGCTCGCCACCAGCCGGTCGGGATCCCCCTCGCGACGTGGCTCGATGACGACTCGGGGAAGGCTTCCGGTGGCACGTCCGACCACCTTCACGATATCCATTACCGAACAGCCACGCCCCGTCCCCAGATTGAAGCTATAAGCACCCGACTGACGCCCGAGATAGTCGCATGCGAGCAGATGCGCGTCCGCCAGATCGCAAACGTGCACGTAGTCGCGTACACAGGTGCCGTCATCGGTCGCATAGTCGTTACCGAACACGGTCAAAGGCGCCCCTAAAAGCGCGGCGCGAATAGCGTTGGGAACCAGGTGGGTCTCGGGGTCATGCGCTTCGCCAATACGCCCGTCCGGCGCGGCGCCCGCCGCGTTGAAGTAACGCAGACTCACGGAGCGGATGTTGTAGGCACGATAAGCCTGCGCCAGCAACCCCTCAACGATCATCTTGCTGCTGCCGTACGGGTTGATCGGACGCAAGGGCTGCGATTCGTCAATGGTTTCCACCAGAGGCAGCCCATACACGGCCGCTGTCGACGAAAAAATCATCTTGGCGATGTCGTGTCGACGCATAGCTTCAAGCAGGTTGATCGTCCCGGTGACGTTGTTCCGGTAGTAGGCCAAGGGATCCGCGACGGAGTCGCGGACGATGGAAGACGCCGCGAAGTGAAAGACGACGTCGGGTTTCCAGCGCGAAATCGTCTGGTCGATGGCAGCCTGGTCCTGGAGGCTGACCCTAGCGATATCGACACCGTCCAACGACTCGACGTGCCCCGTAGACAGATCGTCTACCACAAGAATCTCGAAACCACGCTGCATCAGGGCGCGCACCATATGCGAGCCAATATACCCCGCGCCACCACATACCAATGCCTTCATGTCCGGGCCCCATGCATACAGCTTGCCAGAAGATCGGCGTAGCGCCTTGCGATGATCGTCCAGTCCACGTAATCACGCGCGACCTTCGCGGCGGCGGTCGCGGCGGCCTTTGCCGCTTCCGGATCCGCCATCGCCCCGAGCACAGCGGATGCCAGCGCCACAGGGTCCCGTGCGTCCACCCGGTAGGCCGCAGCCGCATCGCCAAGGAGATCATCAAGGCCTGCCACGTCGCCCACGACGAAAGAACAACCCATGGACACCGCTTCCATCAACGCAATGGGCAGTCCCTCCTGATCGCCCGACACGTCGCGGACAAAGGGCGCGACGAACAACGCCGCCGAGCCGTAAAAACGGGGAAGTTCCGTCTGGGCCACCGCGCCCGCGAAGACGATCTTGTGTGCCAGCCCGAGCTGGATCGCCTGACGACGGAGCGCATCCGACTCGGGACCGAAGCCTACGATACGAAGTGTGACATCAGGACGGCGCTCGATGATGGCCGGCATGGCGTCGAGCAGGTAATTCAAACCTTTCTTGGGCACGAGCCGTCCTACGAAAAGCAACTCCGAGGTCGACCGCGCAACCGTTTCGTCCGCACCAAAGCGTGCGACGTCCACCCCCATGGGAATCGTCTCGATCCGGGCCACCGGGAGCGCCAAGCGATGCGCCTCTTCGCTCATCGCGGCGCTCACGACACTCATGGCCGCAGCACGAGAGGCGACCCAGCGCTTGATCGACGCGAACATCGATCCGCGGAAACCGAACAGGTCTCCGCCATGTGACGTCACTATATAAGGCACGCCAGGCGAACAGAGCAACCGGGCCACGACGCCAGGCGAGATCAACCAGTGCGCGTGTATGACGGCGACGTTGCGGCGAGACATGAGTCGCCGGGCGCTGACATATTGCATGAGCACGAAGCCGGGCACGAGAACCCACTTCCAGACCGAGCGCCGAAGATTTGCCGCAATCCCGCCGTCATTCACCAGGGTCTGCAGCCGTCGCGGCGCATACCTGTATCGGACGACCTCCACACCATCTAGGAACCCCGACGGATCCGCATCGGGCGCATCCGGGACCACGGCTATTACGTGAAAGCGCTGAGTCAGACGACGGCAGAGCTCATGGACGAAACCCGGCTCATGATCGTCCTTCCAGCGCGGATACGTCGAGGCGAGCACCAGCACCGTGGCCTTCGTCCCCGTGGATGCGGCTTCGGTAGCGAGTCCCTGCGTCATTCGGTATGTCGGTAAGTCAACGCCGTGATCTGTTCGGAGATCAACCCGATCAGGAACACGATGACACCGGCGCTCCACATCAATGCACTGCCGTTGGTGAGCCGCCCGTAGCTCAGGAACGTGTAGAGGTAGTTCGCGAAACCAAGCATGAAGAAAACGAAGCTGACCGGAACAAACAGCTTCAGTGGCGAATACAACGTCGCGATCTTGAAGATGATCAGCAGAAACCGGATTCCGTCCTTGATCGGCTTGATGTGACTTTTGCCCACCCGCTGTGCCGCCTTGATCGGTTCGTAGGCCACCCCGTACGCGCTGCGAAAGAACGCCATGGTGCTCGTCGTCGGATAAGAGAATCCGTTCGGCAACAGGTGAATGAACTCACGGAACCGCTCGGCGCGCGCGACGCGGAAACCGGACGTGAGGTCCGCGACCTTCTGCCCGGTCATGCGGCTGGCCAGCCAGTTATAAAGCGTGTTTGCTAAACCGCGACCCACGCCAGCCTGACTATCCCAGTCCCGGGCGCCCACGACCATGTCGTAGCCCTGGTCGAGCCGCGCAACGAGACGAGCGATGTCTTGCGGATCGTGCTGACCATCGCCGTCCATGAAAACGAGAATGTCCCCTTTCGCTGCACGCGCGCCGCGCTTGATGGCCGCACCATTACCCATGGAATACGGCGAGGAAATGCAGTCTACGCGCGCGCTCGCACAGACCACGCGCGTGGCATCGGTGGAGCCATCGTCCATGACGAGGATTTCGGCATCGGGCTGGACGGCGCGCAAACGAGGCAGCAGGGATTCCAGCGCCGAGGCTTCGTTCTTGGCGGGGATGATGATGCTTAAGCGGCTCAACGCGAACTCCTGATCATGGCTCGTTCCGGACAGGAGGGCGACCCTGTCCGATCCAACCTCGCGTTGCCAGTGTCTCGGCAAGAGCGTGGGTAAAGGGCTCCCGGTCTTTCGCATCCAGATGCGATCCATCGGGACAGCGGAAGGCCGCAAGGGCCGGAATTTCGTCGAAGCGCAAGCTCTTTCCGCCGACCTGCTGCACGAAAGGGCCCCAGAATCGCTTCCGGGGGAACCGGACCTCGTCGGCCCTCAGAACCAGCCCGGACCGCGGAAAGGCGACAAAAATGACGTGCCCACCGCGGGCTTCGATCCGGGCGACCGCCGAAGCGACAATCCTGACATTATCGTTGAATGCGGCCGCCGGTGCTTCGGGCAACGTTTCGACACGCTGCTTCAGCGACGCTTCGAAAGCTCGTGCGTCGGGGGCCGGTGACATATCCTCGATTCCGGCGTCGCGCATGACCCGCAGATAATAGAAATCGGGCATAGGAACAAGACTGTAATCCGCGATGCGCTCTCGTCCCGGAAGAGTCTGCAAGTACTGTGGCGTCGCATGCGCAGTGAGAAGCCGACGACTCACCGCAAGCATTGGACCCGCACCGTCAGCGTACGTCCGCAGAAACCTTTGACGCAGGGTAGCCAGGAGGGACTCCGACGCGGCAAAGCCGATCGCCTGGGGATGGCGCATACGTTCGCGCCAGAAATTGATGTAGCCCAAGGCCGTGAACTCGTGGTCACGCCAGACGAGGTTGGCGTCCTGGTAGTCGACGAGAACCGTGCCAGTGACGGTGTCGTCGGCTGCCAGATCGGAAAGCACGGGGAGAAACGAACCGCCGTCGATCGCCAGCTGCACCGGTTGCAGTCCGGAATCACGGGCGAGGATCGCAAGGTCCAGGTCGAGCTGGGCACGCGACGCGCCGATTAGCACGATCGCGTGACTACCGAGCGCGCTTGCCCGGTCTCTCTCGCGACTCCACAGTTCCGGTGAGTCGACCACCGTCGGACGAAATCCGCGCCGCGCCAACTCCCACTCCATCCAACCGACCAGAGCCAGAAAGAGAACGAACGCCGCAATGATCGGCAGTAGCCATCGGCCACGCGGAGGTGCCCTGCGCGTGAGGTAGATGTCAAAACTGGAAGTAGATGAACGCACGATCGTCTCCTCCTGATGCCAGGAAAATAGCCATCATGCACACCACGGCGGCCAATGCCCGGAGGGGCACTGGTAAGCGCGATGCCGCCGCCTCCAGTGAGCTGTCGCGCATACGCCACTGCCACGCGATCGAAAGCCCCATTACGGCAAGGGCCATCATCGCCGCAGGCGACGCACCGTGCCATGGGTTGCTTGTGGCCTTCAACACGCTCAGCGCCGCACCGGCGTCCGGCGCCCTGAAAGGTATCCAGGCGAGGCAGACACAGATAAATGTTACAGCGGTCAGTACGCACTCACCCACGCGGCTATTCAGCGACACAGCCCAACATTTACGCGCGAGCCGCTCGATAATAAGAAAACACGCATGCAGCGCGCCCCATGCCACGAACGTCCAGGATGCGCCGTGCCAGAGGCCACCAAGCAGCATGGTCAACGCCAAGTTGCGGCAGCTCACCCATTCGCCGCGACGATTTCCGCCCAGCGGAATGTAGAGATAGTCGCGCAGCCACGTGGACAGCGACATGTGCCAGCGCCGCCAGAAATCTGAAAAACCGCGCGCAGCATAGGGAAACCGAAAATTGTCGGGAAACGCGAAGCCAAAGCAAAGCGCTAAGCCGACGGCGCATAGCGAATAACCACCGAAGTCGAAATAAATCTGGCCTGCAAACGCGAATACGCCTGCGATGGCATCGACGCCCGACTGTGTCGCCGGTGACCGGAACAGTTCGTCAGCAACAGGCGCCAGGACACCGTCAGCTAGCGCACTCTTGCAGGCGAGGCCCAGCATAGTGAGGGTCAGACCCCAGCCCACCTGCTCGCCTGTGATGGGCACGGGCTTGGCAATCTGCGGCAAGAGCGCGCGTGCGCGAACGATGGGGCCCGCCACGAGATGCGGGAAGAATGCGACAAACAGCGCGTAATCGGGGAGCGTCGTATCCGCATCGATCTCACGCCGGTAGACGTCGATCGTGTAAGACAGGGACGCAAATGTGTAGAACGAAATGCCCACTGGCAGAACGATGTCCCAATGCGGCGGCATGTACTGCACACCAAGCAGGGAGAGGAGCCATTGGGCGTTGGTAAGGGCGAAGGCGCCGTACTTGAAAAAACCCAGCAACGAGAGGTTCGCTACCAGACTGACCACGAGCAGCGCACGTCGGTAGGCCGGTCGGTCCTCTTTCCAGATCCGCCGAGCCAGCCACCAATCCAGCGCCGTCGAAAAGGCCAGGATCAAAACGTAAGGAGGGTTCCAGGCTGCGTAGAAAACGTAGCTCGCCACCAGCAGCAGAGCCTTCCGCGCAGGCCACGGACGGATCAGCAGGTAGAGCGAAAAAACCAGTCCAAAGAAGACCAGAAAACTCAATGAGTTGAAGAGCACGCTGACGTCCTGGGAGTCGACCTGCCGTCCCCCTCGGGCGGCCCCTCGTCACCCCGGAATGCGAGCGACGCCGCATCCTACCGGAAATCTCCCAGTCGCTGAGAGTTGCTGCCGATTTCACGATGGCACGCGTGACCAAACCCACAATCTAGAGTAGATTCAGTCGCGTATCTCGGGGAAACGGGACCCAACATGGCTTCACAAATGCATTCGCCCATGCTGGCGGGTCTTACGGGCATGGCCCGGCGCCTCGTCACCGAGGGCGTCATGGCCGAGGCCGACGTTCGCAAGGCCGTCCAGGACGCCGCCGAAAAGCGCTCGTCCCTGTCCGCATGGCTGGTGGACCACAACCTGGTGGACAGCGCCAAGCTGTCCCAGGTGGCGTCTTCCGAGTTCGGCATGCCGCTGATGGACATCGGCGCGATGGTCCCGGGCAATATGCCCCTGGACCTCGTGACGGAGGCGCTCATCTCCAAGCACCAGGCGCTACCGCTGTTCAAGCGCGGCAAGCGCCTGTTCGTCGGCATCGCCGATCCCATGCAGTCGCATGCGCTGGACGAAATCAAGTTCCACTCGAACCACATGGTCGAGCCGGTACTGGTCGACCGGTCGCAGCTGCGCCGGGTGATCGACAGTGCCCTGTCGGCGATGAACAACTCGGTGCCGGCCTTCGGTGAGGGCGACCTCGACGACCTGGCGCTCGAGGGGGCTGACGAGGACGGCGATGTCACCACTGGCATCGACGCCAACGCCAACGACGATGCCCCGATCGTCAAGTTCGTCAACAAGGTCCTGGTCGACGCGATCAAACGCGGAGCGTCGGATATTCACTTCGAACCGTTCGAAACGGTCTACCGCGTACGCCTGCGCATGGACGGTATCCTGCGCGTCGTCGCCACGGCGCCGATCAAGCTGGGCAACCGCATCGCCTCGCGCCTGAAGGTCATGAGCGGCCTGGACATCGCCGAGCGCCGCGTCCCGCAGGACGGTCGCATCAAACTCAACCTGACCAAGACCCGCGCCATCGACTTCCGCGTCAGCACCCTGCCGACCCTGTTCGGCGAGAAGATCGTGCTGCGTATCCTCGATGGTTCGTCCGCCAAGCTGGGCATCGACAAGCTCGGCTACGAGGAGGTCCAGAAGAATCTCTACCTCGACGCCATCGAAAAGCCCTACGGCATGGTCCTGGTGACAGGCCCCACCGGTTCCGGTAAGACGGTGTCGCTGTATACGGCCCTGAACATCCTCAACACCGAGGGGCGCAACATCTCCACGGTGGAAGACCCGGTCGAAATCCGCGTCGAGGGCATCAACCAGGTCCAGCAGAACGTCAAGCGCGGCATGACCTTCGCGGCCGCTCTGCGCTCCTTCCTGCGCCAGGATCCGGACGTGATCATGGTCGGCGAAATCCGTGACCTGGAAACCGCAGAAATCGCGGTCAAGGCCGCGCAGACCGGTCACATGGTCCTGTCCACCCTGCATACCAACGACGCGCCGCAGACCATCGCGCGCCTGATGAACATGGGCATCGCCCCGTACAACATCATTTCGTCGGTCACCCTGATCATCGCCCAGCGCCTGGCCCGCCGGCTGCACGATTGCAAGAGGGAAATCAGCCTGCCACCGGCCGCATTGCTTGCCGAGGGTTTTACCCAGGAAGAAATCGACGCCGGCATCACCGTGTACGAGGCCGTCGGCTGCGACAGCTGTAACGAGGGGTACAAGGGCCGCGTAGGTATCTATCAGGTCATGCCGATGGTCGAGGACATCCAGAAGATCGTTCTGGAGGGCGGCAACGCCATGCAGATCGCCGAGGTGGCCAAAAAAGCCGGCATCAACGATCTGCGGGCATCAGCCTTGTTGAAGGTCCGCAACGGCGTCACCAGTCTGGCCGAGATCAACCGCGTCACCAAGGACTGACGTCTCGTCAGGGGACGAGACGTGTGAAGATGTGCGCTGGATGGCAGAAAGCCACCTGGCGTTACGTTCACACTAGAATAAGAACAGGGGCCTGCCGCCAGGCGGGGGCCACCTGATGTATCAACCCGGGGGGAACACCGCGTCATGGCTATCGCCACCGCCAGCAAGAACATGCGCGCCGCAGGTGCCGCGCGCGCCGCTGTAAGCACACTCGTCATGTACGACTGGACCGCGCTCGACAAGCGCGGTAAGCGCATGAAGGGCGAGATGCAGGCGAAGAACGCCTCACTCGTGAAGGCGGAACTGCGTCGTCAGGGGATGAATCCGCAGACCGTGCGCGAGCGCTCCAAGCCGCTGTTTGGCGCGTCCGGCAAGAAGGTAAAGCCACAGGACGTCGCCATCTTCAGCCGCCAGATCGCCACGATGATGGCCTCGGGCGTGCCGATGGTCCAGGCCTTCGACATCATCGCCAACGGCCAGAAGAATGTCCGTTTCAAGAACATGCTGATCGACGTCAAAACCGATATCGAGGGCGGTGCCGCGTTGCACGAAGCGCTTGGCCGGTACCCCGTTCAGTTCGACGAGCTCTATCGCAATCTGGTCCACGCCGGTGAGTCTGCCGGTGTGCTCGATACGGTGCTCGACACCGTGGCGACCTATAAGGAGCGGATGGAGGGCATCAAGAAGAAGATCAAGAAGGCCCTCTTCTATCCGATCATGGTGCTTGTGGTCGCCCTGCTCGTCTCAATGATCCTGCTGCTGTTCGTGGTGCCGGTGTTCCAGCAGACCTTTGCCGAGGCAAAGGCCGAACTGCCTGCACCCACGCAGTTCGTCGTAAGCGCCTCGCAGTTCATGCAGTCGTACTGGTGGCTGGTCATTGGCATGATCGTGGGATCAATCGCGGCCATCATCTTCGCCAAGAACCGCTCGGAAAAATTTGCCCATTTCCTGGACCGCTTGTCGCTGAAGATTCCAGTCATCGGAGATTTGCTTCACAAGTCGGCCATCGCCCGTTTCTCACGTACGCTAGGCGTCACGTTCCACGCGGGTGTGCCCCTGGTCGAAGCCCTCGACGCCGTCGCAGGCGCCACCGGTAGCGTCGTCTACGGCGAGGCGGTCAAGCAGATGCGCGACGACATCGCCGTCGGCCATCAGCTCCAGCTCTCGATGCGCCAGGTCAACCTGTTCCCCAATATGGTGGTGCAGATGACCGCGATCGGCGAAGAATCCGGCTCGCTGGACTCGATGCTATTCAAGGTGGCCGAGTTCTACGAGGAAGAGGTGAACACGGCGGTCGACACGCTGAGCAGCCTCCTCGAGCCCTTCATCATGGTCATCCTAGGCGTCCTCGTCGGCGGCATGGTCATCTCGCTCTACCTGCCCATCTTCAAGCTCGCCGGCACGGTCTGACCGAACACCCGCCGAGCCATGCACAATAGGAACCCTTCGCCCTCGCGGGCGGAGGGTTTTTTCTTGACCACGGATATTCCATGCCCGACTTGCCCCTCGCACTCTGGATCGGCCTCGCCGGTGTCTTCGGCCTGCTGTTCGGCAGCTTCCTCAACGTCGTGATCCTCCGCGTCCCTGCGCGTATGCAGGCGGAATGGCGCAAGCAGGCGCGTGAAGTCCTCGAACTGGACGCCGTGGACGAGGCGCTGCCACCCGGCGTGGTGAAAGAGTCGTCGCACTGCCCGAAGTGCAAGCATCCGCTGGCCGCCCGGGACAACATCCCGCTGTTCGGCTGGCTCATGCTGCGCGGCCGCTGCCGCTATTGCCACGAGCCGATCTCGATCCAGTACCCGCTGGTGGAACTGCTGGCGGGCCTGGCGAGTGCCGCGGTGGTCTGGCGTTTCGGGCCGACGCCGGGAGCCCTGGCCGGGCTGGTGCTGACGTATTTCCTGATCGCGCTGTCCGGCATCGATGCGCGCACGCAGCTGTTGCCGGACGAGCTCAACTACCCACTGCTGTGGATCGGTCTCGGCCTGTGTCTGATCCCCTCCTGGCAGCCGCTGCCGATCGCGCCGACCTCCGCCATCCTCGCCGCCCTGCTCGGCTACCTCAGCCTCTGGAGCGTCTACTGGCTGTTCAAGCTGCTGACCGGGAAGGAAGGCATGGGTCACGGCGACTTCAAGCTGCTCGCTGCGCTGGGCGCCTGGATGGGCCCGGTCGCGCTGCTGCCGATCGTCATGCTGTCGTCGCTGATCGGCGCCATCGTCGGCGGCGCGCTCATTCTGTTTCGTCGCCACGGACGCGAGGTGCCGATTCCTTTCGGGCCCTATCTCGCCGCGGCGGGCTGGGTCTGGTTTCTGGTGGGCGATCGCCTGCTCGCCCTCTACATGCAGGTCAGCGGCATCCGATGAGCGGCTTCGTCGTCGCGCTTACCGGCGGGATCGCATCGGGCAAGAGCGCGGTGGAGCGCCGCTTCGAAGCGCGCGGTGTGCACGCCTATGACGCGGATGCGGCGTCGCGCGCCGTGGTTGAGCCGGGATCCGAGGCGCTTGCCGAGGTAGCGCGTGTGTTCGGGCCCGGGGCGCTGGACGACGAGGGCCGCCTGGACCGCGCTGCCATGCGCCGGCGCGTGTTCGACGATCCGTCGGCCCGGACGACACTGGAGGGCATCCTCCATCCGCGCATTCGTGACTGGTTGCGGGAGGCTGTCGCAGCCGATACGGGCGCCTACTGCATCTTGTCCATTCCACTGCTCGTGGAGAACCACCGCCATTACGCGTGGGTCGACCGGGTGCTGGTGGTGGATGCGCCGGAGGCGGTGCGGATCGACCGGCTGGTACGTCGGGATGGTATCGACGAGGCACTGGCGAGGAAGATGATCGCGGCGCAGGCGAGCCGGGAAGACCGGCTGGCGATCGCGGATGATGTGCTGGTCAACGATGGCGACGAGGCGAACCTGGACGCGCAGGTTGAGATGCTCGACCGCCGCTACCGCACCCTGTCGTTGTAGAAGCGCGCCCCGCGCGCGAAACGATTTCGCGAAACCTTGTCGCGCGCAGGCGCGCTCCTAAACCATTGATGCGGCGGTCAGCCTCTCGCTGACGAACGACTCCGCCGGGGTGGGTCGGCCGATGTGATAGCCCTGCACCAGATCGCAGTCCATCTCGACGAGGCGACGCAGCGTGGCCTCGTCCTCGACGCCCTCGGCGATCGCTTCCAGCCCCAGGCGGTGGGCGACGTCGATCATTGCCTGCACCAGCAGTTCAGTGCGGCTGTCGCCGGTCATCGCGTCGACGAAGCTGCGGTCGATCTTCAGCTCGGTCGCCGGGAAGTGACGCAGGTAGGCGAACGACGCGTACCCCGTGCCGAAGTCGTCGATGGCGACGCGTACACCGCAGTCGCGCAGGCGACGCAGGACGCGCACGCTCATGTCCAGATCGGTGAGCAGCGCCGTCTCGGTAATTTCCACGATCACGGACTGGGGCGGCACGCCCCAGATCTCGATGGCGCCCAGCACCTGTTCGGCGAAGCCCTGCTCGACGAACACACGCGGCGACAGGTTGATCGCCACGTCGAGCGCGCAGCCACCCCGATGCAGGGCCGCCGCATGCCGCAGCGAGGCGTTGATGCTCCAGCGGGTCAGCGGCACGATGAGGTCGCTTCGCTCGGCAAAGGGGATGAAATCGCTGGGCGGGACGATGATGTTGGCCGCGGTGGTCCAGCGCGCCAGCGACTCCACGCGGTTCATTTCACCCGAGCGCAGATCGTGCAGCGGCTGGAAGGCGACCTGCAGGCGGTTGGCTTCGATGTCCTCGCGTAACTCGCCGTAGAGGATTTCTACCGGTGTCACGTCGGGCTTGTAGATGGCGAAGGCCTCGCCGATACGCAGGGCTTCGTCGTGCGCCAGTTCCGCGCGGCGGTACAACCAATCGGCGGTCACACCATGTTCGGGATGGATGGCCACACCGACGACGGCGCGACCGTGCCAGGGACGCTCACCCTGCATCAGCGGACCATCGAACGCGCCGACGATGCGGGTCGCCGCAAGCAGCGCATGGGTGCGGTTGCGCACCATCGGAAGCACCACCACGAACGTGTCATCTCCCGCCACGAAAACGGTATCGACATGGCGCAAGGCATCGACGATGCGTTCGCGCGAGGCGAGCATGATGTCGCTGCCGAAGTCATAACCGAAACGCAGTTGCGCCTCGCGCATACCTTGCAGACGCACGATCAGAACGGCGCACGGGCCGGCATCCGGTGACGACCGGTCGAGGATCGACTGGACCGCCGGCAGGATGTAAGCCCGGTCGCTCATGCGACGAAGTACTCGCGCGGATCGATACCGTGCGAACCGGCTGGCAAGGTGCGGAGAATCTCACGGCGCACCAGATCCACCTGGCGCATGAGATCGACGATCAGGAAATCGTCGAGCGCGCTCTTGTCGGGCCGGGAGAGAATCGCGACGCGCGGCTGCAGGCGGCGCGACTGGTTCTGCACCATCACGATGGCCACCTCACCGGTGTTGAGTTCGACCAGCGTGCCCGTGGGATAGACCCCCAGGCAGGCCTGAAACTGTTCGACCAGCTCGCCCTGAAATTCGCGGTCGCGTCCGGCGTACAGCTCGCGTAAGGCGACGTGCTGCGACACGGCCGAACGGTACGGACGCGGCGTCGACATCGCGTGGTAGGTGTCGATGATCGCGGCCATACGTCCGGCGAGCGGAATGGCGGTGCCGGCCAGTCCTGAGGGATAGCCGGTACCGTCGTAACGTTCGTGGTGTGTGAGCACCATGTCGCGCACTTCGTTGTCGATGACACCGGAGTGATCGAGGATGGCGACGCCTTCATTGACGTGCTGACGTGCGAGGCCCCATTCGTCGTCGTTCAGCGGCCCGTCGCGACTAAGCAGTTCCTCAGGCAGCTGCGACTTGCCGACATCCATCAGCAGGCCGCCGGCGGCGAGACTGACGATGGCGTCGCTTTCGAAGCCCATGTGCCGCCCGAACGCCGCGGCGAGCGTGCTGCAGCCGATCGCGTGCTGATAGGTGTAGCCATCGCGCCGCCGCAGGCTTTCGATCCAGAAGAACGCGTCACCGCTGCGCAGCACACTCTCGACCATGGGGCGCACCGCGTTCTCGACAGCCTGCGGCTCGACCGGCCGACCATGCCGCAAGTCGTCGACCATGCGCGTGGCGAACTCGGCGACGGTGTCGAAGGCTTCTCTGGCGCGCGGCATCTCATCGTCGAACGAGGCCGTGTCGGTATACGCGTGTCGACTGACCAGACGCAGGCTTGCCGCAGCACGCGGTGCGGGGGTGGCAACGGCTTTCGGCGCGATGCGCTGCGGAGTGAACCGGCTGTCGGGGACGACCTGACGGTGCATGTCCACGAAGACGTATTTGCAGAAACGACTGAGCGACTCGATGTCCTCACGGGACTCGATGGGCAGCCCCTGCAACGGAAAGGGCGTGTCGGACCAGTCACAGTCCAGGCGACTGACATACATGCCGACCTCCAGGTCGGACACGAAGACACGTCGCTCCACTAAATCGTACGCCACGTTTCCCCTCGCTCCTTTAGCCACGCTGGCCGAATACGCGCACGACTCTAGCGTGTTGCGCGTGTCGATGGCTTATCGGCCCTGCACCCCGATTCTGTAGGTACAGAGTTGTGAAGGCCGCCTTCACGCCGTGTGAGGTTTTCCCGGGTACACCGGTCTGGTGTATCAGGTCATGTCGACCGGGAGAAACTCATGCCTCGCCTTTCCCTGATCCCCGCTCTGCTTCTCGCCCTTACCGCCTGCTCGGCCGCTTCGGCGCGCGACGAGGGTGTCCGCCTGCCCGCCCCCACCGTCGATGCCGCACCGGCCGCTGGCGACGCCACCGCCGTCTTCGCCGGCGGGTGCTTCTGGGGCGTCGAGGGCGTGTTCCAGCACGTCCGCGGCGTGAAAAGCGTCCGCACCGGCTACTCGGGCGGTGACGCCGCCCACGCCAATTACGACGATGTCAGCGACGGTGATACCGGACACGCCGAATCGGTGAAGGTCGATTACGATCCGGCACAGGTGTCGTACGGGCAGCTGCTGCAGGTGTTCTTCTCCGTGGCGCAGGATCCGACGCTGCTGAACCGGCAGGGGCCCGACTCGGGCACGCAGTACCGGTCGGCGATTTTCTATGCGACGCCGGAGCAGAAGAAGGTGGCGGAGGCGTATATCGCCCAGCTGACCGCGGCGCACGCGTTTTCGTCGAAAATCGTGACGGAGGTAACGCCTTTTAAGGGTTTCTACCTCGCGGAGGACGAGCACCAGGACTATATGCGTCTGAATCCGGACGCGATGTACATCGCGATCAACGACCGGCCGAAGGTACTGGCCCTGCAACGCATTTATCCGGAGCGGTACGTGGCCGGCTGGGCCAACGGCCGCTGAGAACCCGCAATCTCGTGTAGGAGCGCGCCCTGCGCGCGATAGCCGGGTCGCGCGCGTGGCCATATCCGGGTCGCGCAGGGCGATACCTGGGTCGCGCGCAGGCGCGCTCCTACATGGGTCAGATCATGGGCAGGTTCAGACCCTGCTCCTTCGCGCAGGCCACGGCATCCTCGTAGCCCGCATCGGCGTGACGCATCACGCCGGTGCCGGGGTCGTTCCACAGCACGCGGGCCAGCCGCTTGTCCGCCGCCTCGCTGCCGTCGGCCACGATCACCACGCCGCTGTGCTGGCTGTAACCCATGCCGACACCGCCGCCGTGGTGCAGGCTGACCCAGGTCGCCCCGCCCGCCACGTTGAGCATCGCGTTGAGCAACGGCCAGTCGCTGACCGCGTCGCTGCCGTCGCGCATGGCTTCGGTTTCCCGGTTCGGGCTGGCGACCGAGCCGGAATCGAGATGGTCGCGGCCGATCACGATGGGCGCCTTCAGTTCGCCGTTGCGCACCATCTCGTTGAAGGCGAGCGCCAGCCGGTGCCGCTGCCCCAGACCCACCCAGCAGATACGCGCCGGCAGGCCCTGGAAGCTGATCCGCTCGCGCGCCATGTCCAGCCAGCGGTGCAGATGCGGATCGTCGGGAATCAGCTCCTTCACCTTGGCGTCGGTCTTGTAGATGTCTTCCGGATCGCCTGACAGCGCGACCCAGCGGAACGGCCCGACGCCGCGACAGAACAGCGGTCGCACGAAGGCGGGCACGAAGCCGGGGAACGCGAACGCCTCGCTCAGCCCCTCGTCCTTGGCCATCTGACGGATATTGTTGCCGTAGTCGAAGGTCGGCACACCCTGCCGATGGAAGGCGAGCATGGCCTCGACATGACGGCGCATGGAGGCCTTGGCGGCATGGGCGGTGCCAGTCGGATCGGCCTTGCGGCGCTCGAACCATTCCTCGACGGTCCAGCCGGACGGCAGGTAGCCGTTGACGGGGTCGTGGGCGCTGGTCTGGTCGGTGACGGCATCGGGACGGACGCCCCGGCGCACGAGCTCCGGCAACACGTCGGCCGCGTTGCCTAGCAACGCCACGGACACGGCGCGGCCTTCCTTCGCGTAGCGATCCAGCCGCGCGAGCGCGTCGTCCAGGTCGCTGGCCTGCTCGTCCACGTAGCGCGTCTTCAGGCGGAAATCGATGCGGCTCTGCTGGCATTCGATGGTCAGCGACGAGGCGCCGGCCAGCGAGGCGGCGAGCGGCTGGGCGCCGCCCATGCCGCCGAGGCCCGCCGTCAGAATCCAGCGACCGGCCAGCGATCCGCCGTAATGCTGACGCCCCATCTCGACGAACGTCTCGTAGGTACCCTGCACGATGCCCTGCGAGCCGATGTAGATCCATGAGCCGGCGGTCATCTGGCCGTACATCATGAGGCCCTTGCGGTCGAGCTCGTTGAAGTGCTCCCAATCGGCCCACGCCGGCACCAGATTGGAATTGGCAAGCAGCACGCGGGGAGCATCGGGGTGCGACGGAAACACACCGACCGGCTTACCCGACTGAATCAGCAGGGTTTCGTCGTCGCGAAGTTCGCGCAGGCTGCGCAGGATGGCGTCGAAGCATTCCCAGTTACGCGCGGCACGACCGATACCGCCGTAGACCACCAGTTCCGCCGGGTTTTCCGCCACCTCGGGATCGAGATTGTTCTGCAGCATGCGAAAAGGCGCTTCCGTCAGCCAGCTGCGGCAGGTCAGTTCGGTGCCGCGCGGAGCGCGGACGGTACGGGTGGTGTCGATGCGCGTGACAGCCGTCATCGGGATGCTCCGGAGCTCGGGAATTCCGGATTATGGCCGCGCCGCGCCGCCACCCGCCAGCGGCGGCGCAGCAAAGGCGGCGATTACTGGCCGCTGGTGGACGGTCGCGACGGGGCGACGGCGCCGCGGTTGGAGGGCGTGGTCTCGTACTGGCGCGCGGCCGAATCCTGCTGCGCGCGGTTCAGTTGCTGCTGGCTGCGCTGTGCGTTGTCCAGCTGATTGCGCATGGCCGGGTCGGTCGTATTGGTCCGCTGGATCGCCGTGTTGTTCTGCTGCAGCTGCTGGCGCACATTGCTCTGGTTCTGCGCGTTCTGCAGCTGCTGACGATCGACCTGGCGCTGGAACTGCGCCGTCTGCGACGGCGTGGACACCACCGCGCGGGGACGCGGTGTCGCAGCCGGAGCGGCCGCGGCGGGCCGGGCGGGCTGGGCGGGCGGGGTTTGCGCGACCGCAAGCGCGGGCACGGCGACGAACAGCACCGACAGCAAGATGTTGCGTGATGAATTGGTCATGAGAGTCCGCCATGATGGTGGGTATTGATTAGCTCAGAGCCTACGTTTTCCGTCATGAACGTCACGTTTTCCCGCCTCGCCGCGATCTTCACACTGATCGCCACGCTGGCCGTCACCGCTTGCGCCACGCGTCCGGTTACCGCTCCCGCCCATCCCCCCGTCCTGCTGGTCTCCATCGACGCCTTCCGCCCCGACTATCTGGACCGCGGACTGACCCCGAACCTAATCGCCATGGCGAAGGACGGCGCCCGTGCGCCTTACATGCTGCCGTCGTTTCCGTCCCTGACCTTCCCCAACCACTACACGCTGGTGACGGGACGCGTGCCGGACCACCACGGCATCGTCAACAACACGATGAGCGATCCGGCGCTGGGCAGCTTCAGCCTGGCCAACCGCGCGGCGACGAGCGACGGCCGCTGGTGGGCCGATGCCGAACCGATCTGGGTGACGGCGCAGAAGCAGGGTCTGCATACGGCGACGATGTTCTGGCCAGGTACCGAGGCCGCGATTCACGGCGTGCGCCCGGACCATTGGATTCCCTTCGACGATTCGCTCACCTCACGCGCCCGTGTCGACAAGCTGCTCTCATGGATCGACGAGGCGGGTCCGAAGCCGGTGTTCGACACGCTGTACTTCGACGCGGTGGATCACGCGGGGCATGAGTTCGGGCCGGATTCGCCGGAGGTGAACGCCGCACTGCGCGAGGTGGACGACGCGATGGGCTACCTGATTGCGCAGCTGCGCCAGCGCGGGCTCTACGACCGGATGAACCTGATCGTGCTGTCCGACCACGGCATGGCCGACGTGCCGAGGGGCAACATCGTCTTCGCCGACCAGGAGACCGACCTCGACGCGCTCGACGCGGTGTCGTTCGGTGTCATGGCCACCTTCAACCCGAAGCCGGATCGTGACTCGACCGCCGCCGTAGCACGGCTGCTCGGTCCGCACGAGCACATGCATTGCTATCGGAAGGAAGACCTGCCGGCGCGGCTGAACTACGGCACCCACCGCCGCGTACCGGCGCTGCTGTGCCTCGCCGACACCGGCTGGGCGATCACCAGCCACGAGCAGCTGGCGAAGCGGAACGGGCCGATGTCGCGCGGCGAGCACGGTTACGACAATCTCGACCCGACCATGCGCGCGCTGTTCGTCGCCCACGGTCCGTCGATCGGCCATGGCGTCACCATCGCGCCGTTCCCTAACGTCGACGTCTACCCGCTGCTCGCCCACCTGATCGGCATCGAACCGCTGCCGAACGACGGGCACCTGAAGGATGTCGAGGGCGTGCTGGCGACACCGGCTCACTGAACGGCGGACGGGGCGGCAATCCCGTAGAATCGGGCCATGCGCCAGATCTATACCTCCCCCCGCCCCGAAAACATCGACCGGATCGTCGCGTTGCTCGCCGAGCACGCGATCGAGACGACCGTCACCAACCGTTCGACCTGGAATCGCCCGACCTACCAGCGCTTCAGCTATTCGCAGCGCCAGTCCGACCGCGATACCTGGCCGCAGGTGTGGGTAAAGAGCGCCGACGATTTTCCGCAGGCCCGCGCCTTGCTGAAGGACATCGGCATCGAACCGGTCGTGCGTTTCCAGGAGGAACTCCAGCTGCACCGCACGCCCGACCGCCGTCCGGTCGCGCAGCGCACCGCGTCCCGCGTGCGCCTGATGGTGCTGACCATCGTCGCCGGGGTGATGCTGGTGGTATTCCTCAAGGCCACCCAGGTCCTCTGAGTGGACGACATCGTGGCGCCGCGCCCCGCCCATCTACTGCTGCGCGAGGAAACCCGCGAAGCGCACGAGGACACCGAAGCCTCGGGCGGCATTCGCCGGCTGATGGACGGTGAGCTGGACGTGGCGGGGTATGAGGCGTTGCTGCGTGCGCAGCTGGCGTTGTTCGAGGAGTGGGAGGCGGATCGTGCCGGGTGGCTGGCTGCCGACGTGCCTCGGGCGGGTTGGAGCTATGTGTCGCGGGCGTCGTTGCTGCGGGGCGATCTGGCTGTCGCGAGCGGGGCTCGCTCCTACACGAGCCGCCCCGTCGAAGGCCACGCCCCCCCTGTAGGAGCGAGCCCCGCTCGCGATGCCCCTGCCCCTGCCCCTGCCCCCGTAGGAGCGAGCCCCGCTCGCGATGCTCTTGTCTCCGTAGGAGCCAGCCCTTCCGGCGATTCGACCCACGACTCCGCGACCTGCTGGGGCGAACTCTACGTCATCGAAGGCTCCGCCCTCGGCGGCCGCCTGATCGTCCGCCGCCTGCGCGAGCTCTACCCGGGCCGCGACCACCGGTTCTACGCCATCGGCGAGGAAGCTCCCTCGGCCTGGCGCCGTTTCCAGCACATCCTCGACACCCAGCTGCATGACGACGCCTCGCGTCGCGCCGCCGTTGACGGTGCGCGACGCATGTTCGCCCGCTTTCGACAGACCCTGATGGAGCCTGCCGCGCATGTCTGACCTGCCCGACCTCAACGCCTGCGACCGCGAGCCGATCCACATCCCCGGCTCGATCCAGCCCCATGGGGTATTGATCGTGGCAGACGCGGCGACGCGGACGATCCTGCAGATCAGCGAAAACGCGGCCGACGTGCTCGGCCTCGACCTCGACGCCGTGCTGGACGCGCCGCTCCACGAAGTGATCGGCCTCCCCGACGACCTGTTCATCGACGATGAGCGGCCTGCGCACAGCTCCTGGGTCCCGGTGGTGTTCCCGCACGACGTGGACAAGTCGGGCTGGTATGCCACCGTGCATGCCTACGACACACGCTGGATGATCGAGATCGAGCCGCGCGAAGACTACTTCGAGGACGATCCGCTCCGCGTCGCCTACGACCTCACGCACAAGCTGGAAATCGACGGCAACGTCCAGCGCGCGGCGACGCGTGTCGCGCGCACCATCCGTGGCCTGCTCGGCTACGACCGCGTCATGGTCTACCGCTTCGATCACGACTGGCACGGCGAAGTCGTCGCGGAGTCGCGCAAGGACGAGCTGGAGCCCTATCTGGGACTGCACTATCCCGCCACCGACATTCCGGTGCAGGCGCGCGCGCTGTACCTGCGTAACCGGGTCCGCCAGATCAGCGACTGCAAGTACATCCCGTCGCGCATTCTCCCGCCCTACGATCCGCAGACGTCCGAAGCGACCGACCTCAGCGATGTCTCACTGCGCAGCGTGTCGCCGGTGCATCTGGAATACCTCGGCAACATGGGCGTCACCGCCACACTGGTGGCCTCGATCATCGCGAACGGCCGCCTCTGGGGCCTGATCGCCTGCCATCACTACAGTCCGTTCTTCTGCGACCACCGCATGCGTCAGGTGGCCGATTCCGTCGCGCGCGCGTTCGCCACGCGCGTCGCCGCGATCGAGGAGATGGACAAGATCGAGGTCGAGAGCACCCTGCTCACGGTTCGCGAAAAGCTGATCACCGCGTTCAACGAAAGCGATCGTATCGATCCCGAACTGCTGGCGACGCTCGCACCGGAATTGCTCGAAGTCGTCGACGCCGATGGCGTGGCGATCTTCGCCGGCAACCACGTCATCCGCCATGGCCATCTGCCCGACGAAGCCGCGCTGCTGCGAATCCGCGACGTCGTCGGCACCTCCGATACACCGAGGATCGCCGACAGCATCACCGGCGTGCTCAATACCGATGAGATCGGCAAACACTACCCCGAACTGGCCGGACCCGAATTCGCGGGTCTCGCGGCGGGCGTGATCTTCATGCCGCTGCAGGCCGACTCGCATAACGCGGTGGTCTGGACGCGCGCGGAGCAGGTGCGCAACGTACGCTGGGCGGGCAACCCCTCGCTGGCCAAGCTCGAGGTCATCCCCGGCGCGCGCCTGTCGCCCCGGCAAAGTTTTTCGTCGTGGCAGGAAACCGTGCGCGGTCGCTCGCGGCCGTGGTCGCGCCAGCACCTCGACTCCGCCCGCGGCCTGCGCGTGCTGATCGAGATGATGGAGCGCAAGCATTACCAGCAGAGCTTCGCGCTGATGCGCGCGTCGCTCTCCCGCCTGCCCGACGCCATCGTCATCACCGACGCGAGCCATGCCGACTGGCGCCAGTGCCAGATCGTCTTCGTCAACGACGCCTTCGTCCGCGCCACCGGGCATCGCGTCGAGAGCCTGGCGGGCCTGCATATCGGCAGCATTCTGGTGGGCGATGACGCCATGTTCGCCCGTCGCGCGGGTACGCTGGACGCCGCCGAAGCCGCGCGCATCGATGTCGCCCTGCGCAAGGCCGACGGCGGCGTGCTGCAGGGCCGCCTGGAACTCGAACCGGTCACCGATGCCACCGGCACCATCACGCACTGGATGTCCGTCCACCACCGGGCGTAATAAGATCGGTCCATGACCGATCGAGTCCGCCTGTTTCAGACATTGCCGCATTCCTGCGGTTATTTCGCCGAGCGGACGGCACAGAATCTGGTGGTCGATCCCGGCGCGCCGCATCTGGACAAGCTCTACGGGCCCGCGCTGGCCAAGGGCTTTCGCCGCGCCGGCGGGCACCTTTACCTGCCGCAGTGCGCCGCCTGCCAGGCCTGCGTGCCCTGCCGCATCGACGCCGATCGGTTCACGCCGGACCGCACCCAGCGCCGTTGCGCCTCGCGTAACGCCGATATCAGCGTGACCGAGACGCTGCCGGGCTTCACCAGCGAACGCCACGAACTCTACGAGCGCTATCTTCGCGCGCGACACCCTGGCGGCGGCATGGACACGGCGGATGCGGAGGATTTCCAGCGCTTTCTCGCCGCGCCCTGGAGCCCGACCGTGTTTCTGGAAATGCGCCAAGGCGAACGTCTGCTCGGCGTCGCGGTGACCGACATCGCGCTGGCCGGTGTCTCGGCCGTCTATACGTTTTTCGATCCGGATGAATCGGCGCGAAGCCTGGGCACCTTCGGCATCCTGCAGCAGGTCGCGCTCGCAAAGCGCCGCGGCATTCCGTACGTGTACCTCGGGTTCTGGATCGCCGGGCATCCCAAGATGGATTACAAGCGGCGCTTCCATCCGCTGGAAATCCGCAAGCATGGGCGCTGGATCGAGACGCCCTGAGCGGCGATCATGCGTGCATGACATCCCTGCCCCTGATCCGCGCGGCGTGCTTCGCCCTCGCCTTCGCCTTAGCCGACGCAGCCACGGCATCGCCTCCTTCTCCGACCGACATCGCGCCCTCGTTCGAGCTGGTCGCGCTCGGCGTCGAAGGCGGCATCCGCACCGACAACCTCTCGGCGTACCTGCTCAAGGCCATCGGTGACGACAGGTACCTCGGCCTCGACGCCGGAACGCTGGTCTCGGGTATCCAGGTCGCCCTGGCGCATGGCGCGCTACCGGAGGCCGATGGCAGCGATCTCGCGGCGGCCGGCCGCGTGTTGCGCACCGGCGTCGCGGGCTATTTCGTCAGCCATGCGCATCTGGACCATGTGGCCGGCCTCGTCATCGCATCGCCCGACGATCGCGGCAGCAAGCCGCTGTACGGGCTCGCCTCGACCACCGAACGCCTCAGCGCAGATTACTTCAACTGGGACGCCTGGCCCAACCTGGCCAACACCGGCAAGGCACCCGCCCTCGGCCGATATACGCTCACCGCCGAACCGCCCGGTCGCTGGTTCGAGGTCGCCGGTACCTCGATGCAGGCGGCCATCTATCCGCTGTGGCACGACAGCGCCGTGTCGTCGATGATCCTGCTGCGGCATGGCGATGCGTATTACGCGTACTTCGGCGATACCGGCCCGGACGCGCTTTCGAAAGGGCAGCATCGGCTTGCCGACATCTGGCAGGTGCTGGCGCCACTGGTGCGCGGGCATCGGCTGAAAGGACTGCAGATTGAGGTGTCGTCGCCCGGCGACGTACCCGACGCGCAGCTGTTCGGACACATGACGCCCGCCTGGCTTCATCGCGAGCTGGCCGCCCTGGCTACGCAGGCGGGCGACCCGCATGCTTTGCGCGGGCTTCCCGTCATCGTCGACCACATCAAACCCAGCCTGGAACCGGGGCGCGACCCACGCGCCCTGATCGCCCGCGAGCTGTCCGAAGGCGACACCACGGGTGTCCGCTATGTCGTCATCGGCCAGGGCGACCGGGTAAAGCTTTGACGCAGGCTGCCGATCTGTGAAAAGCCCCGCGTTGGCTCCCGGCTCCACGAGCGACGACAATCGGGGTCTGTCCCGCACCGGAACCGCCATGGGCCCGCGCCGCATCGTCTGCCTCACCGAGGAACCCACCGAAACGCTTTACCGTCTCGGTGAGCAGGACCGTATTGTCGGGATCAGCGGTTTTACCGTGCGCCCGCCGGAAGCGCGCCGCGACAAACCGAAGGTCAGCGCGTTCACCAGCGCCAAGGTCGACCGGATCCTGGCACTGCAGCCCGACCTCGCCATCGGCTTCTCCGATATCCAGGCGGACATCGCCCAGGCGCTGATCAAGGCCGGCGTCGAGGTCTGGATTTCCAACCACCGCAGTGTGGAAGGCATCCTCGATTACATCCGCCGACTCGGCGCGCTCGTCGGTGCGGCCACCCGCGCAAACCAGCTCGCCGACGAGCTCGAGCGCGGTCTCGACGCCACGCGCGAAGCCTCCGCGCGTCTGCCACGACGGCCGCGGGTGTATTTCGAGGAATGGGACGAGCCCTTTATTTCAGGCATTCGGTGGGTCTCCGAGCTGGTGACGCTGGCCGGCGGGGACGACGTGCTTCCACATCGCGCCGTGCAGCCGCTGGCGAAGGACCGGATCATCGGCGACGCGCAGGAGATCGTCTCGACGGCACCGGAGATCATCATCGGCTCGTGGTGCGGCAAGCGCTTCCGCCCCGAACACGTCGCCGCACGCGCGGGATGGGAGAACGTCCCGGCGATCCGTGACGGCGAACTCCACGAGGTGAAATCGCCGCTGATCCTGCAGCCGGGTCCGGCGGCACTGACCGACGGCCTGGCCGAACTGCGCCGGATCATCCACGGCTGGAGCGACCGGCATGCCTGACGCGCCCATGCCAAGCTGGTATCGTCGCGGCGCGCCGGGCCCTGGCCCGGCTCCGTGGACGTATCGGGAGGGCCTGTGCCGCAGAGCATGAAACGCGCGACGGGCAGCACCGCCCTGTGGTGCAGCGGTGTCCTTGTCGGCACGGCGGGCGCGCAGCTCCTGTCGGCCGCGCTCTGGAGTGAGCAGGGCGGCACGCACATCGTCTGGTTCCCGGGCGCCGTGCTGCTGGGTGCCCTGCTCGCCTCGCCGCTGTGTCGCTGGCCGTGGCTGACGGCATCGGCGCTGGCCGGGCTGATCGGCGCCTGCGTCGGCCTGTTTCACCTGCCCGTGCTCGATACCGCCATGGTACTGATCGCGGCGACGGCGCTCGTCCCTCCGACGGCCTGGCTGCTGTTGCAGGTGCGGGGTGGCTCGCCGCTGCTGCAGGACTTCGGCAAGCTGATGGCCTTCGGCGCGATCGTCATTGTGGCCCTGCCGGCCGGGGCCGCCACCCTGATCGGACTGGTCGCCCCGTATACCACCTTCCCCGGCTACATCCTCAGCGACTGGCCCAACGTCGCGCTGGCCCATTCGCTGGGCTACGTGTTGTACATCCCCGCCTGGATCAGCGTGCGCAGTTCCGACGCCGCGGTGCGTCATTCGGGGCCTGTATCGGTTCTCTTCCTGATCGGGATGGCCGCCTCGATCGCTCTCCTCGGTACCGTCTGGTACACCTTCGGCGACCGGCCGGGCCTGCTGCCGCTGCTTTGTCTGGCGCCGGCGCCGATCCTCACGGCGGCCTGCCTGCGTGCCCAGATGGCCGGCAGCGCCGCGGCGATGTTCGTCATCGTGGTGATGGCCGCCCATATGAGCGTCGACCGGCACGGCCCTTTCGTCTCGGACAGCCTGCAAAGCACGACGCTCGGCGTACAGCTGTGGACGCTCGGCGCCACCGTGTGCGCCCTCGTCGTCAGCGCGATCGTGGAGCAGCGCCACGCCAGCCAGCGCGCTCTCGACCTCGCGCGGATCGACATGCGCGAGCTGGCCGGCCATCTCATCGCCACCCAGGAGCAGGAGCGCGCGCGCCTGGCACGCGACATTCACGACGATATCAATCAACGACTTGCAGCGACATCCATCGGCCTGAGCGCCTTGCGCCGCCGCCTTCCGCAGCCCGCCTCCACCGACGTGGGCACCTTGCAGACCCAGGTGATCGAGCTGTCGGAGGACCTCCGGCTGATGTCGCACCAGCTTCATCCGGGCTGGCTGAGCCATGCCGGACTGCGGGAAGCGCTGCAGGCGTTATGCGCCTCGCCGCGGCACGCCGGCGAACCCGATGTAAGCTTGTCGGTGCCTCCCGAGGTTGGCGCACTATCCGGCGAGGTCGCTCTGTGTTTCTATCGGGTCGCCCAGGAAGCCCTGCGGAACGCGCTGCGTCATGCCGAGGCCTCCCGCGTCGACATCGCGGTGGCGGTTTCGGACAGCCAGGCGGTATTGAGGATCGCGGACGACGGTCAGGGTTTCGACCCGGACGATCTTCGGTTTCACCCCTCCGGCATCGGTCTCATCAGCATGAGTGAACGGGCGAAGCTGCTCGGTGGCAGCTTCGACCTCCGCAGTGCGCCAGGCAAAGGAGTCGAACTATGCATACGCATACCGTTGAAAGACCACTGAACCACGATGGGCCGCCGCGCATCGTCTTCGCGGACGACCATCGCATGGTCGCCCAGGGTATCGAGCGTCTGCTGGAGGACACCTACGATCTGGTCGCCCTGGTCGAGGACGGTGGAACGCTGATGGAAGCGATCGCCCGCGAGGCGCCCGACCTCGTGTTGTCCGACGTGAACATGCCACGCGGCAACGGGCTTGAAGTGCTCAAGGCGCTGCGCGCACGCGGCGACAATACGCCGTTCGTCTTCCTCACCATGCATGCCGAGCCGGCGCTCGCCGCGATGGCGATGAAGGCCGGCGCCAACGGCTACGTGCTGAAGATGGCCGCGGGCGAAGAACTGTTGCTGGCCCTGCGCGAAGTGCTGGCGGGAAGCACGTATGTCACGCCTTCGCTCGGCGTGCACTCCACCAGCCGGCCACCGAACGAGTTGCGCGAACTCACGCCCAAACAGCGCGAAGTGCTGCGTCTGGTCGGAACGGGCCTGCGCTCGCGGCAGATCGCCGAACAGCTGGGTCTGTCGGCACGAACGGTCGAGGCGCACAAATACATGATCATGCAGATCCTCGGCGTACACAGCACGGTGGAACTCGTGCGTCGCGCCGAAGACCTGGGTTTGCTGCTCTAACTCAGGGGTACAACATGCGCGTGGACCAACGCGCGTCGTCTTCGTCATGCACGATGCGCTCGTGCAGACGGAAGGTGGCCCCGTACCAGAACTCCACGCGGTCGGGCTTCACCAGATAGCCACCCCAGTGCGGCGGGCGCGGAACGTCACGCCCGGCAAACTCCTGCTCGAAATGCGCGACGCGCTCCTCGAAGGTGTGGCGGTCCGGAAGCGTCTGGCTCTGCTTCGACGCCCACGCACCGATCTGGCTGCCACGCGGACGGCTGGCGAAATAAGCGTCCGATTCCGCGTCGTCGAGCCGTTGCACACGGCCTTCGAAACGCACCTGCACACCCTCGCGGATCTGTTTCCAGTGGAAGCACAGCGCGACCTGCGGATGCTCGGCGATCTCGCGGCCCTTCGCGCTCTCGCGGTTGGTGTGAAAACGCAGGCCGTGCTCATCGATGCCCTTGAGCAGCACGATGCGCGAATGCACCCGGCCACTGGCATCGGACGTGGCGAGATTCATCGCCGTCGGCTCGCGATCGCCGCTGGCTTTCGCCTCGTCGAGCAGGCCGCGGAAGGTATCGAGGATGTCGGAAGTCAGCATAGTGTCCGGATGCTAGCACGCCCGGTCGAGGCGTCTCCGGACGTTTCGTCGCGCCCACCGGACCCGCGGAGCGTGCCGGCGCAGGAGTCGGCGCCGTGGGCGATACGCCTCTCAGATCAGAGCCGCATACCCATCCCGGGCATCCTCCCAGCGACACCGGAATCCCGCTTCCCGCAACAACCCGTTCGACAAGCGCTTGTTCCCGATGCCCACGGGCCCCGGCCCCTCGCCCGGCAACGCCACACCGAGCAATCCCGCCAGATGGTCATACAACACGTCGATCGGCAGGGGCGTGTCGTCCACCCCCACGTACACCGGCGCGGGCTGCTCCAGCGAAAGCACCAGCGCCAGCGCGGCCGCGGCATCATCGACATGAATCCGGTTGGCGTAGATCCCGCGCCCTCTCGGCACCACGACCTTTCCCTCACGCAGCCGGTCAAGCAGCTGCGTCCTCCCCGGTCCGTATAAGCCCGCCAGACGCACGCTGACACCACCGATATCGCGCGACGCGAGCCACCGCTCCGCTTCGAGCAACACGCGCCCGTTGAATCCCATCGGCGCGGGCACGCTCGTTTCATCGACCCAGTCGCCGCCATGCTCACCGTAAACCGCCGTCGACGAGACGAACACGGTTCGACGCGGCGGCGCAGGCAACGCATCGACCAGGTGACGCAGACCGTCGGGGAAGATGGCGCGGTAAGCCTCTTCGTCGCGCGCGCCGGGTGTGGGCGCGTAGACCACGGCATCGGCGTGAGGAAGGGCCTTCAGGGTGTCGGGGCGCGTGAGATCGCCACGCAGCCAGCGGATGCCCTCGCCGTCCGGCCGTTCGCTCCGGCGCAGGGCGAAGACGCGATGCCCCGCCTCGACGAGACGCCGGGCGACACGCGTGCCGACGTCACCCGCGCCCGCGACGAGCACGGTTTCGTACCTCTGGGGATGGCTTGTTGCTAGCATGGATGCGATGAATCCCTCGCCCAACCTGTTTCTGGTCGGCCCCACGGGCGCCGGCAAGACCACGATCGGACAACGCCTCGCGGCGCATTATGGCCTGCCGTTCGTCGATCTCGACGTGGAGATCGAAGCCCGCCTCGGCGTGACGATTGCCAGCCTCTTCGAGAGCGAAGGTGAGGCGGCGTTTCGCGCGCTGGAATCCGCGCATCTGGACGAGTTTAGTCGCGCCGACGGCATCGTGCTCGCGACGGGCGCGGGCGCCGTGCTCGACGAAGGAAATCGCGCGACGCTGGCGGAGCGCGGCACCGTGCTGCTGCTGTCAGTCAACGTCGACGAACAGTTCGACCGTCTGCGGCACGACCGGGCACGGCCGATGATCGCGGGCATCGACCGGCGCGGCAAGCTCGAAGCGCTGGCCGGACATCGCAACCACCTCTACGAAGAGATCGCCGACCTGATCTTCCACGGTCGCCACGAACACGTGGACGCCGCGGTGCCCCGCGCCGTCGCCCTCCTCGACCGTCACTGGAAACGCACCTGATGGATATCGCAACCGTCGACGTCGACCTTGCCGGTCGCAGCTACCCCGTCTGGATCGGTCCCGGCCTGCTGGCCGATAACGCACGCTGGCGCAAGGCCATCCGTGGCCGCCACGTGCTGGTGGTCAGCAATACCACCGTGGCGCCGCTCTACCTCGACGCGCTGGCTCAGGGGCTGGATGGTCTGCGCTGGTCGTCGTATCTGCTCGAGGACGGCGAGACGCACAAGACCTTCGCCAACGTCGGCAAGGTGCTCGAAGCGCTCGGTGAACTCGGCGCCACACGCGACGCCTGCGTGATCGCGCTGGGTGGCGGCGTCGTCGGCGATCTTGCCGGTTTTGCCGCCGCCTGCTGGATGCGCGGCATCGACTTCGTGCAGATACCGACCACCCTGCTGGCGATGGTCGATTCGTCGGTCGGCGGCAAGACCGGCGTGAACCTGCCCGCGGGCAAGAACCTGGCCGGCGCCTTCCACCAGCCGCGCGCCGTGGTGGCCGATACCTATGTGCTCGATACGTTGCCGCAGCGCGAGTTTCGCGCGGGTCTGGCCGAGATCGTCAAGGGCGCGGCCATCGGCGACCCGGACTTCTTCGCCTGGCTGGAAGACCACGCCGATGCACTGGCCGGACGCGAAACCGGCCCCCTCATCGAGGCGATCGCCCGCAAGTGCCGCTACAAGGCGGGCGTGGTCGCGCGGGATGAAACCGAACAAGGCGAGCGCGCGTTGCTCAACCTCGGCCATACCTTCGGGCACGCGCTGGAAACCGCGGGCAACTACAGCGAGATCCTGCACGGCGAAGGCGTCGCCATCGGCATGGTGCTGGCGGCGAAGCTCTCCGAACGGCTGGGCATGGCCCCGGCGGCGGACACGCAGCGTCTGGTCACCCTGCTGCGGCGACTGGACCTGCCCACGGAACCCTCGGGCAAGCATGCCGCCAGCCGACTTCTGGAACTGATGCGACTGGACAAGAAGAACACGGCCGGGACGCTGCGACTGATCCTCTGGCGAGGTGTCGGGCGGGCGGAGATCGTCGCCGGCGTGGCCGAGGACGACGTCCTCGGCGTGCTCATTTGACGCACAGGGTGCGCCCTTCCGGGGGAGCGCCTACAATGATCGGCCCTGCGCCAGCCCGGATCGCTCGATGCGGATCTACATGCAAACCATGCCCGAAGCGGGGACCGAAGCACCCCGCTACGTCCAGATCACGCTCGAACAGGACCTGTTCGGCGGCTGGACCCTGTACCGCGAAAGCGGCGTGCAGGGCGGCAAGGCCTCGCTCAAGCGCGAGGTACATATCGAACGCGACAGCGCGCTGGCGGCATTCGAAAAAGCGCGCGACGCGCAACTGAAGAAAGGCTTCAAAGTGATGTTCAGCCAAGGTCAGGAGTCGGCGCATGGCCGCTGACGTCCTGCGTAACGACCGTTTTCTCCGCGCGCTTCGTCGCGAACCCGTCGACACCACGCCCATCTGGGTCATGCGTCAGGCCGGCCGTTACCTGCCGGAATACCGCGCCACCCGCGCGCGGGCCGGCAGCTTCATGGGCCTGGCGACGAATCCCGAATTCGCCTGCGAAGTCACGTTGCAGCCGCTCGAGCGTTTCGAGCTGGATGCCGCGATCCTGTTTTCGGACATCCTGACCATTCCCGATGCGATGGGTCTCGGCCTGTCGTTCGAAGCGGGCGAAGGTCCGCGCTTCGCGCGTCCCGTCCGCGATGCCGCCGCGATCGACAAGCTGGTCGTGCCCGATATGGATGGCGAGCTGCGCTACGTCATGGACGCGGTGCGCCTCATCCGCAAGGAGCTCGACGGACGGGTGCCGCTGATCGGCTTCTCCGGCAGTCCGTGGACGCTCGCCTGCTACATGGTCGAGGGTCAGGGCTCGAAGGACTTCGCGCAGGTCAAGGCGCTGGCCTGGAACGATCCCGCGCTGGCCCACCGTTTGCTCGACACCATCGCGCGTTCGGTCGCGGCCTACCTGATCGCTCAGGCGCACGCCGGGGCGCAGGCCCTTATGATTTTCGATACCTGGGGCGGCCTGCTCGGTCCCGCGCCGTTCCGCGAGTTCTCGCTGCGCTACATGGCCCGGGTCGTCGACGCACTGAAGGCCGACCCGGTCAGCCGCGACCTGCCGGTCATCCTGTTTTCGAAAGGTGCGCACGGTCAGCTCGAAGCGCTGGCCGATACCGGCTGCGACGGCCTGGGTGTGGACTGGACCATCGACATCGGCGAGGCGCGCCGTCGTGTGGGCGACCGGGTCGCCCTGCAGGGCAACCTCGACCCCGCCGTCCTGCGCGCGTCACCCGAGATCGTGGCGCGTGAGGCCCGCGCGGTGCTGGATTCGTTCGGCAACCATCCAGGCCACGTGTTCAACCTCGGCCACGGCATCACCCCGGAAGTGAATCCGGAGAACGTAAAGGTTCTCGTCGATACCGTGCACGCCCACGGCCGGGCGATCCGGGGGCCCTGAGCCCCCTACCCCTGTAGGAGCGCGCCCCGCGCGCGATGCTCCTGACCGCGAACGTGCTCGCGCCAGAGCATATCGCGCGCAGGGCGCGCTCCTACGGGGTCTTATCTCAGAACCGGTTCGGTCCCGCGATGTGGCATTTGTTGAGCTCGGTCTTCGCCGACGCGGCGCCGGCCTGATCGTTCGCCTGCAGACGCATCTCGACCACCGTCTGCCAGTTACGTGCGCAGAGGCTGCCGGACTTCGGACCCATCTCGAACGACTGTTTGGCCAGCTGCTCCGCGCGGGGGAAATCCTGCATGCGCACGGCGATTTCCGCCCGGTCCTGGATCAGCTCGGGCGCGTCCGGCGCGCGCTTCAGCGCCTGCGCGAGCTTGGCGTCGGCATCGGGATAGTTGCCCGCGCGCTCGTCGGCCGAGGCGGCCTGCTGCAGGCCCTGCACGCCCGGATCGCGCAGCGGCGCGACTTCGATCGCCGACTTTTCACGCTCACCCGCGGCGCGGATCTGCGCCACGATGTCGTAAGACGGCTTGCTGGGGCGGGTGGCTTGCGGCGGCGCCGGCTGGCTGCAGGCGGCGACGAGGGTGACGGCGGCAATGGCGCAGAAGCGAAAGCGATGCATGGGTCAATCCGTAGGATTACTGGGAACGGGCGGCGCGGGCTGGTCAGCTCCGTCACCGCCGCCGAACATACCCTTGAATCGCTGCCAGAAACAGCCCTCTTCCGCTTCCGGCACGTAACCGGACACGAACGGGAACTGACGCGCGCCTTCGCACGACGGGTCCGTGCGCTTACCCGTCTGCGGATTCACATAGGCCATTTCCAGGCCCTCGCCCGGCGCCGCCGACAGCGGACGCGTCGGCAGCTTGCGGAACAACTCCTGCCAGACCTTCATGCTGCCGGTAGCGCCGTAGAGGCCGGTGGGCTTGTTGTCGTCACGGCCCATCCAGATCACCGCGAGACGGTCGCCCGTAAAGCCGGCGAACCAGGCATCGCGCTGGCTGTCGCTGGTGCCGGTCTTGCCCGCCGCGTGCAGATAGGCGAGGTTCGAATTACCGATGGCCGCGGCCGTGCCACCGTTGACCACCTGCTGCATGGCCCATGTCGTGAGGCGCGCGGCGGTCTGGTACTCGCCTTCGCCCTCCTTCACTTCGTAGCGCTTGATCGCCTGGCCCTTGCTGTCCATGACGCCGCGCACGGCCACGAGCGGCAAGGCGTGCCCGTCGGCGGCGATGTACTCGTACAGCTGCGCCACCTGCAGCGGCGAGATGTCGATGGCGCCGAGCAGGAGCGACGGGCTGGGATTGACGCCCTCGAGCCCGAACGACTCGAGAAAGCCCTTCACCCGGCCGACGCCGACCTGCATGCCGAGGTTGACCGTCGCCAGGTTCCACGAATGGACCAGCGCGTCCAGCATCGGTACCTGGCCGTGGACCTCGCGGTCATCGTTCTGCGGCGTCCATGGGGTGCCGTCGGGCTGACGCATGTTGATCGGCGAGTCGTCGACGATCGACGCCAGCGACCATTTGGACGGCTGCGCCAGCGCGACGAGATACACCAGCGGCTTGACCAGCGAACCGATCGAGCGACGGGCATCGAGCGCACGGTTGAAACCCTGCTCGCCCGGATCGCGCGAACCGACCACGGCCAGCACGCTGCCGTTGGTGGTATCGGTCACCACGGCGGCGGCTTGCGCGGCGGCGCCCCGCTTGCCGAGGCTCTTCATGGTCGTGACGATGGCCTGCTCGGTATAGAGCTGCGCGGTCGGATCGAGCGTGGTGAAGATGCTCAGGCTGCCGTCGCGCAGCGCGGCTTCGTCGAAGTCCGCCGTGATCTGCGACCGCACCAGCTGCATGAAGGCCGGGAAGCGGTTGTGCGGCAGCTGTGCGTTGGGCGCGATGCCCAGCGGCGCGGCCTGGGCCGCCTTCGTCTGCGCGTCGTCGAGCAGGCCGGTGTCGTGGAACTGCTGCAGGACGAGGTTGCGACGCGACAGGGCACGGTCGGGATAACGACGCGGATCGTAATAGCTGGGGCCCTTGACCAGGCCGATCAGCAGGGCGATCTCCTGAGGACGAAGGTCTTCCAGACGGCGGCCGAAGAAGAACTCGCCGCCGGCGGCGAAACCGTGCACCGCCTGATTCCCCTGCTGACCCAGAAAGACCTCGTTGACGTAGGCCTCGAGGATGCGTCCCTTCGGATAATGCGCTTCCATGAGCAACGAGAGAATGGCCTCGTTGACCTTGCGCAGCATGTTCTGGTCGCGGTCGAGGAACAGGTTGCGCACCAGCTGCTGGGTCAGCGTGGACCCGCCCTGCACCGTATGACCTGCACGGATGTTGGCGACCGACGCGCGCGCGATGGCCGAGAAATCCAGACCGATGTGATTCTTGAAGTCGCGGTCCTCGACCGCCTGCAGGCCCTGCACGAGCAGCGGCGGCACATTCTCCAGACGCACGATGCGACGCTCTTCCTGCTGCGCGCCATACAACGTCGCGATGCGCGCGGGATCCAGATGGATCGACTTGATCGGCTTGTCGTTGGTGTCGTCCACCACCGAGGCGACCTGACCGTTGGCCAGGACGACACGAATGCGGTGCGGCAGCTCGCCGCCATCCGGACCGAAGTAACCATGCGAGGCGATGATGAAGCGCGAGCCGTTCTTCGAGTAGCTGCCCTGAATCTTGCCGGCCCCCTCGGTGGTGTAGCCGGCGAAGGTCAGTTCCAGCTCGAGGGCCGCGGGGGTCAGTGCCCTGCCCGGTTCCAGTGGCAGCGGCCGGGCATAGACGCGGGTGGGCACCGCGAACACGAGGTCGTTGAAGCGCTCCTGCAGGCGCGCATTGAGAATCAGCGTGTAGGGCAAGAGGAAGCCGAACAGCAGCCCCATCACCAGCCAGAAGGGAATACGCAGCCACGGCCAGGCCGTGCGCAGGAGGGAGCCAAGACGATTCAGGAAAGCCAACGCGGGGAAGTCCTGCGAGAGAGGTCGGAGACCGATGATAGGGGCAGTTCACCGGCGCCCATCTGAACGGATGAGGGCAAAGTGACGGCGATGCGGATCAGCGGACCGGCTGCCAGGTGCCGGGCTGCGGCCGGAAAGGCCGCGGATGCACACCGAGGATGGCCTCCAGGTCCGTATTGTCGGCAATCAGGTCGGTATCGAGCCGGTTCACCGGTCCGCGCATGAGCGGCGACACGGACGCGGCAAGTTCGAGCACGAGACGAGGGACCGGGAGCGGCAACACGAAGCCGCCGGCGCTCCGCTGCGTCCGCCGGAACATGTCCGCGGCCGTGAGCCGTTCACCGCCGCCCATGGAGAGGGTGCGGCCGCGCGCCGCCGGTGTCCGCAGAGCGGCGACGACAGCCGCGGCGATATCGTCCGCGTGCACCGGCTGGCGCTGCCCCCGACCTGCCGGCAGCGGAAAGATATGGCGCCGGCGGGCGGACGCCACGATAGGCGTCAGACTCTTGTCCATGCCGGCCCCGTAAATAAGCGTCGGCCGGAAGACGGTCCATGGCATACCGCGCGATGCGCAGGTCGCTATCAGCATCGTTTCCGCGTCCCGCAGGCGGCGCGAGACTTCCCGCTCTTCGGGCACCTGCGATTCGCGCTTGGTTTCGGCGCTCATCGACGACGTGGCGACGATGTGGGGAATGCCCGGCAACCGCATCTCGGCAAGCCACTTTGCCAGCAGATCGATGGGCCCCAGCGAGACGACGGCCTGCAGCGGCGGCAGCTCCGGCATGCCGTCCGGAAGATGACCGGACCGCCAGCGAGGGTCGTTGCCCGGCGGGCGCCGGCTGACCGCCATCCACGCATATCCCTCCGCCTCGAGTCGCGGAAGGAGGAAGTGCCCGATCTGGCCGGACGCGCCCATCACCAATACCGTCATCGTGCTCAGCGCCCTGTCGCGATGCGCTCATAGGCGCTTTGCAGCCGCGGATCGTCCGGCACGTAGCGCCGTGCGTGGTCGAGCGACTGGAAGGCGCCCTGGCGATCGCCGCTGGACGCGCGCTGCAGCGCGTTATCGATGAGGGCGCTGCCGAGGCGATGACGCATCTCGCCCTGGGAAGCATCGCCCGGCGCCAGGTCGGACAGGGTGCCGTACAGATCTTCGGCGCGCTTCACGTTTCCAGCGGCGACGGCCTGCTGCATCTGCTTCTCGACCTGTGCGGGCAGGCCCTGCAGGCCCGCACGAGCGGTCGGGTCGTTACCGTCGATCGCCAGCGCATTGCGGTAGAGGTCGTAGGCGCTGTCGCCCGGGGGATCCATGATGTCGCCGCGCGACGCCGCGGCCTGTGCACGACGAACCAGATCGGCGACCTTAGCTTTCTGCTCCGGACTGACCGCGAGCGAGGCTTCCGGTGCGTTGTCATCACCTGCCTGCGCGCCTGCCGCGGGCGGGACGCCAGCGGCCGCATGCCCGTCGCCACCGCCCAGTCGTGCGCGTGCGGCGGCGAGTTCGGCGGATTTCGGGGCGAGCTTCGTCGCCTGATCGAGCAGCTTCGCCGCCTGGGCGTCGTCATTGCTGTCGAGCGCGGCATTGGCTTGCACGATCAGCGCCTGGGCCACCTGGCCGAGCCCGGCCTTCGCGCCCGCGTTGTCGGGGTCCGCGGCGAGCGCGGCGTTGAAGCGCGCCAGCGCGCTGTCGTCGCCGTCACCGGTGAAGCGCCCGGCGCGCATCGCATCGTTGCCCTGCTGGATGAGCGTGGCGATCGCCTGGTCGTCCTGCTTGCGTGTTTCCGCCAGCGAGGCACGCAGCGACGGAAGGTCGCTGTAGCCGGGCACGAGGATGGCGATACGATCGACCAGCGCATTGGCCCTGGGGCGGTCGTTGTCGGAAATCGCCTGCCTTGCCTGCGCCGCCAGCGCGTCGCCCACACGATCGAGACCGCGTGCCGCCACCGTGTTGTTGCGGTCGGCGTCGAGCACCCGGCGGTAAAGCGCACCCGCACCGTCGTCACCGTCGAACTTGCCGGCGGCGAACGCCGCCTGCGCACGGTCGATCAGTGATTCGGTGTGGCCCTGCGGATTACGCGCCTGCGACAGCTGCTGGGTGAGGCGTTCGACGTCGCTGCCACCCCCGAGCAGTTCGCGGGCGACGTTGAGCGCGGCTTCGGCTTCGTCGAGGTTGCCCGCGCTGAGGGCGGCGTCGGCGCGAGCCACTTCCGCCATGCCGACGCGGCGCAGGCCGTCGCGCGCCTGGTCGCTGTCGGGCTGCTGGTCACGCGCCTTCTCGAACAGTTCGCGGGCGCTGTCACCCGCCGTGCCATCGAGCTTGCCGGCCGCGAGGGCCTGGTTGGCCTGACCGAGGAGATCGTTGAGCTCCGTCGCCGGCATCAGATTGCGCAGCCGGTCCTGCTGCAACCACAGGCCGGTGACGCCACCGATGAGCACGAGAACCAGCACCGGAATGAGCCAGCCGCGTTTGCGCTCGCGCCGTGGCGGCGGTGGCGTGGGTCCGCCCGTACGCCGACGCGGCTCGTCGACGACGATGTGAGGCAGGCCGTCGTCCACCGGCGCGGCCGGACGGTCGAGGTCATCGAGCCGGCCGAGCGTCGGCTCGGTGCGACCGCGATGGTCGTGATCGTGGTTGTCTTTGCGTCCGCTCATGGGCGTGGGTCTTCCCTAGGAGCGGAGCAGCTTAACATTCAGGCGTGAACGGCCGTTGTAGGCCGCGCACGTCAGATTTCGACGCGGATCCGGCTGGCCGCGCGCTTGGCCTTGTCGAGCGCCTCGTCGACCGTCGCGGCGCGCGCCAGCGTCACGGCCATGCGGCGACGGCCGCGCACTTCGGGTTTTCCGAAGATACGCAGCATGGTGCCGGTCTCGGCCAGGGCTTCCGCCACGCCGTGGTACGTGGGCGAGTGCCCCTCCCCTTCCACCAGCACCGCGCAGGAGGCGGCGGGCGAAAAAGCGTGAATCTCCGGCACAGGCAGACCAAGGATGGCGCGCGCATGGAGGGCGAACTCCGACAGATCCTGCGAGATCAGGGTGACCAGGCCGGTATCGTGCGGCCGCGGGCTGACTTCGGAGAAGATCACTTCGTCGCCACGGACGAAGAACTCCACCCCGAACACCCCCCAGCCACCGAGCGCGGCCGTGATCGCGTCGGCCTGGCGTTCGGCGGACGCTCGCGCGGTATCGCTCATCGGCTGCGGCTGCCACGACTCGCGATAGTCGCCGTCTTCCTGGCGATGGCCGATGGGCGCGCAGAACGACACGCCGTCCCGGTGGCGCACCGTCAGCAGGGTGATCTCGTAATCGAAGTCGATGAAGCCCTCGACGATGACCCGGCCCCGGCCGGCACGACCGCCGGCCTGCGCATATTCCCATGCCGCCTGCGCATCGGCGGGCGTGCGCAGCACGCTCTGACCCTTGCCCGACGAGCTCATCACCGGCTTGGTGACGCACGGCGTACCGAGCACCTTCACCGCCTCGACGAACTCCTCGTAGGTGTCGCAGAACCGGTAAGGCGAGGTCGGCAGGCCGAGCTCCTCGGCGGCGAGGCGACGGATGCCCTCCCGATCCATCGTCAGCCAGGCCGCCTTCGCGGTCGGGACGACCCTCAGGCCCTCCTTTTCCATCTCGATCAGCGTCGGCGTGTGGATGGCCTCGATCTCGGGCACCACCAGATGCGGCTTCTCTTCCTCGATCAGAGCGCGCAGGGCTTTACCGTCCAGCATGTCGATGACGTGGCTGCGGTGGGCCACCTGCATCGCCGGCGCATTGGCGTAGCGGTCCACGGCGATCACCTCGACAGCGAAGCGCTGCAACTCGATGGCGACTTCCTTGCCCAGTTCGCCGGAGCCCAGCAGGAGCACCTTGAGGGCGGTATGGGAGTGCGGCGTACCGAAGGTATTCATGCGAGGGAGGTCCAGGAAAGCGTGATCGCACATTCTAGGTGTCGCGCCACAGGGGTGCCAGCGGGCCTTACATGAAGGTTTGCATCATTGACACGACAGCTAATCGTGCTTTCATGCGATCTGGCCTTACAACGTGGATGTATGCCCATGCGTCGTCAGATCGTCGCGCTCGCGCTCCTGTCGAGCCTCGCCACCGCCCATGCACAAGATTCGAAGACCTGGATGAGCGTGATGCTCGACGGGCGCAAAGTCGGCAAGCTGGTCACGGAACGCTCGGTCACCGGCGACACCGTGACCACCCGCCAGGCCATCGATCTGCGCGTCACGCGTGGCAGCACGCCACTGGTCACCCATAACGAAGCGGTCGCGACGGAGAGCCTCGACGGCAAGCCCCTGGCGTTCCACGCCAGCAAGACCGGCTCATCGCAGGAGAACGCCGTCGACGGCCAGCCGCGCCCCGACGGAACGTTTCAGGTGACCACGCGCGTCGGCGACGATGCGCACGTCAGCCTGCTGGCGTGGACGCCCGGCGCGGTGCTCAGTGAAGGACAGCGGCTCGCCATCGTCGCCGGCGGCTTCAAGGCGGGCAGCCACTACCCGCTGAAGACCTTCGACGCCATGAAGCAGGAGGTCGCGACGCTGGACGTCGAGGTGATCGGCGACGAGATGATCGACCTGCCGGGCGGCACGGAACGTCTCCATCATCTGCGCCAGCGGCTGGCCGGCGGCAGTGGCGCACAGTCGCTGGACATGTGGGTGAACGACCGCGGTGAAGTGCGTCGCGGCATCTCGCCACTGCTCGGTTTTCGTATGGAAGTCGCCGCGTGCGACGAAGCCTGCGCGACGGCGCCCGACCAGGACATCGACGTGCTTCGCTCGGCCATGCTGCAGTCGCCGCGGATCATTCCGAACGGGTCGCAGGGACAGGCGATGACGTATCGCTTTCACCTGCGCGACGATCTGCCGGCACCGTTCGTCAGCACGGACGAGCAGCAGGTGAAAAAGCTGTCGAACGGCGATTACGAGATCACCGTCGGCCATCCGCAGAGGCATGACGACGAACCCGGTCCGACGCCTGAAGACACGGCGTCCAACCCCTGGGTGCAGTCGGACGCACCCGAGGTGATCGCGCTGGCGAAGGAGGCCGTCGGCAACGCATCCAGCGATCTGAACCGGATGCGCCGCCTGCGCAGTTTCCTGACCAGTTATATCGACCAGACCGGTCTGGAAGTCGGCTATGCCTCCGCGCTGGAAACTATCCAGACGCGCCGTGGCGACTGCACGGAACACGCCGTGCTGCTGGCGGCCATGGCGCGATCGCAAGGCATTCCGACGCGCATCGTCACCGGCCTCGTCTATGCACAGCGATTCGCGGGCGCATCGCGGGTTTTCGTCCCGCACACATGGGTGCAGGCGTGGATCAACGGGCGCTGGGAAAGCTTCGATTCCGCGCAGTCGCGCTTCGACGCCACCCATATCGCTCTCGGCGTCGGCAGCGGCGATCCCTGGCGCTTCTTCGCCTCGATGGCATCGCTGGGACGCATGCAGGTCGCCGACGTCAAGATCTCCGGATCGATGCCCGATTTCATGCAGGGTCCGGCGCCGTCGCAGCAGCCCGCGACCCCATCGTTCAACCCGGTGGGCCCTGTCGGCCAGACGGGCGGCCGTCGCTGATCCGGGCATACCCCCCGACTCACGGGGGGCTTGACTGTGACGGCAAAAGTGCTGTCATGGAGCCGTCCCCGCCCATCCGGACGTACGCACATGAGACGGTATCCAGTCGTTCTCGCCGTACTGCTGTGTCTCCTGCCCGCGTGTGCGCTGGCGACGGAGACCTGGATGACCGTGTTGCTCGACGGGCGCAAGGTCGGCAAGGTCCGCATCGACCGTGACGTCGTCGGCGACCGGGTGACTACCTCGCAGAGCCTGGATTTCCGCCTCACCCGCGTGAAGACGCCGCTTGCGATGCATACCGATGTTCGCTCGGTCGAGACCAGTGCAGGTGCTCCCCTCGCGTTCTACGCGCGTAGCAAGATGTCCGCGCAGGAGAACACCGTCGAGGGCACCGTTCGCGACGACGGAGCCTTTCAGGTATCCAACACCGTGGGCGGCCAGTCGAAGGTAAACCTGCTGATCTGGCCGTCCGGGGCGGCGCTGATCGAAGGCCAGCGACTGACCATGGCCACTCATGGTTTCAAGCCGGGCACGACGTATCGTATGCGCAGCTTCGATGCGGTGAAGCAGCAGGTCGCCACCGTCGACATGGAGGTGATCGGCGACGAGATGGTCGATATGCCGCTGGGGCGCGAATCGCTGCACCACCTTCGGCAGACCCTGGCCTCGGGCAAGAACAACTCGTCGGTCGATCTGTGGGTCGACGGCCAGGGCTTCGTCCGTCGCGGCATCGCACCGTTGCTCGGCTTCCGCATGGAAATGACGGCATGCGATGAGGCCTGTGCCAATGCACCGGACCAGGACGTCGACCTGCTGCGCGCGGCGATGATCGGCGCACCCCGCCCCATGACCGCCAACCTTCGCTTCGCACCGGTCCGATATACGATCCTCGTGCGCGGCGGCTACACCAGTCCGTTTGTGCAGACCGACGAGCAACGCGTCACCCCGATCGGCGACGGGCTCTACCAGCTGGACATCGGGTTTTCCCAGTCGCACAGCGGCGAGCCCGGCCCGCTTCCGGAGGACACGGCGCCCAATCCCTGGGTGCAATCCGACTCGCCTGAAGTACTCAGCATGGCGCGATCGATCGTGGGCGACGCGGCGACCGATATTCAACGCATGCGACGCCTGCGCTCCTACCTCTCGGACTTCATCACGGAGAAAGGGCTGGACGTCGGTTACGCGTCGGCGCTGGAGACGATCCAGACCCGGCGTGGCGATTGCACGGAACACGCGGTGTTGCTTACCGCCCTCGCCCGCTCGCTGGGCATTCCCACACGCGTGGTTACCGGCGTCGTCTACGTCGAGCGATTTGGCGGCGTAAACCGGGTCTTCATCCCGCATGCATGGGCACAGGCGTGGATTGAGAACCGCTGGGTGAGTTTCGACTCCGCGCAACGCCGCTTCGACGCCACGCATATCGCACTGGGCGTGGGTGACGGCGAACCGTGGCGCTTCTTCTCGTCGATGTCGGTCCTGGGCAGGGTCCGCATCGAGCGCGCCATCCCGGCATCGTCGCTGATGGACATGCCGGCACCGAGCATGGGTGACATGGGCGGCGGAGCTGGCAAAGGCGGGTGATGGAGACGCTCTTGCAGGGAGCCGGCCCTGCTGGCGATCCTACGGCGCCCGCCGCAAGGACAGCCCGACCGCGATCCACGCAACGATAAACGCCACCCCGCCGAACGGCGTAATCGCCCCCGTCCACCGTGGCGCCCCCAGTGCCAGGGCGTAGAGGCTCCCCGAAAACAGCACGATGCCCACCGCGAACAGCGCGACGGCGACCGATCGCGCCCGTCCCGGCGCCAGCCCGACCACCGCGACGAACATCGCCAGCGCATGCCAGAAGTGATACTGCACCGCGGTGTGCCACACCTGCAGCCCGGCATCGTCGACCACGCCACGCAGGGCGTGCGCACCGAAAGCCCCTAGCCCCACGGCCGAAGCACCGGCCACGCCGACGAGGAGAGCATGGGCACCACTGACAGGTTGTCGCATTCGCTTCGTTCCGGGTGAGGGCGTGCCTGGGAACCGGCACGGGTGTCGTATCCTGCGCAGGATATCCCGCGGAGTGTCGCATGAAGCCGTTTCTTGCCCGCCGGGTCCTGCTGACCCTGCTCGCCCTCGTCTCACTGGCCGCGCTGAGCGCCTGCCAGCACGAGCCTCAGCCCGAGTGGCGACTGAACGATGTGTCGGGCCACCTTCCCGACCTGGACTTCAGGCTGACCGACGACAACGGCAAGGCGGTGACCGGTGCCGACTACCGCGGCAAGGTGACGCTCATGTACTTCGGCTACACCCACTGCCCGGACGTCTGCCCGCTGACCCTGACGCAGCTGCACGTCGTGCTCGGCCGCCTCGGGCCTGCCGCCGACAAGGTCCGCATCCTTTTCGTCAGCGTGGATCCGGCGCGCGACACCCCGCAGATCATGCACGACTACGTCAACGCCTTCGACAAGCACGCCGTGGGCCTGGTCGGTTCCGATGCCGATGTGGAAGCGCTGGCCAAGCGCTATCGCTCCGCATTCACCCGTGAGCCCGACAAGGGCGACGGCGCTTATGATGTCAGCCACAGTTCGGCCATCTACTTCTTCGATGCTCAGGGCAAGGCACGCCTGCTTGCCACACCGTCGGCGTCACAGGACGACATGGTCCACGACCTGACCCTGCTCACCTCGCTGGAACCCCACGCATGATGCTTCGCTCGCTCGCCGCCGCTCTGCTCGTTTTCGCCACGACGGCGCATGCCGCCGATACCGCGCCTGTCGTCGACGCCAGCGCCGCATGGATCCGCGTCCTCCCCGGCAGCCTGCCCGCCGGCGCGTACGTGACGTTCGAGAACCGGTCGACGACCGCACTGAAGATCGTCGGTGCGGAAAGCGCCGACTACGCCGAAGCCATGATCCACCGCAGCAGTACCGAAGGTGGCATGGGGCGCATGGAAATGGTGGACAGCGTGCCCCTGCCCGCGAATGGCAAAGTCGAGTTCAACCCGGGCGGCTATCACGTGATGCTGGAGAAGCCGAAGCATCCGGTGAAGGCGGGCGATACGCTGACCATCACCTTCGATTTGTCCGACGGGAAGAAGCTGCCGGTGAGCTTCGTGGCACGGCCGGCGAACGCCACGGGCCCGAAGGACTGAGGCGCGCTCCTACCGGATGAGGAAATCGACGGGCGCATCGTGCGCCCCGATGTCCTCGCGATACATCTCGTCCACCCGCGCGTGTTCCGGTCCGTCACGCAGCCAGACCTCGAGCTGGTCGATCGCCGCGGCATCACCGTAAGCGACCACCTCGACGCTGCCATCCGGCAGATTGCGCGCATGGCCGGTGAGCTTCAGCGCCACGGCCCGCTCGCGCGCCGAAGCGCGGTAGAACACGCCCTGCACCTTGCCTCTCACGATGAAGCGTGCGGCTTTCATCTCATGACCCCCTGGCGATGGCCTCGCTCAGTTTCTCGCCCGTCACCGGGCCGACGAAGCGCTGGGCGACGTGGCCGTCCGGCGCGATCAGGTAGGTGGTGGGCAAACCCTTGGGCGGGTCGAAGTCCTTCGGCGGTGCCGTGACGTCGAGCTGAGCGATCGGGTAGACCACCGGGTGCTTGTCGACGAAGGCCTTGATCTCCTTCGCGTCGGTGTCCTCGAAGGCGAGACCGATCGCCACGACGTCCTTGCGGCTCTTCACGAACGCGGAAATGTCGGGCATCTCCTTGATACACGGGACGCACCAGGTGGCCCAGTAATTCACGATCACCCACTTGCCGTGCTGCGCGGAAAGATCGAACGGCTTGCCCTCCAGCGTGGTGACCTTGAGCTCGGGTTTGGCGGCGGTGGCCGCCATCGCGGGCGTGGCGAGTGCCAGGGCGACGACGGCGAGTGTGCGCAGGATCATGCGGGGGAATCCTCGATGGAAACGGGTGCGGGTGTCGGAGGGAACAGCTGGTCGAGACGCGCGCCGAGTGTGGCGTCGAGCGCCGCCGCCAGATTGTCCAGCAACACCAGCAGGTCAGGGGGAAGGTAGATGCCCATGCGCTCGACCTGCTCGCGCGGACGCAACGGCAGACGGTACTGCGTGCAACGGTACACGCGCAGGAGTTCGGTCGTGTCGAGGCTGCGACTGAGCAACCAGCCACCAGCCTCGCCACGCTGAATCATGTCGGCGCGCTGCAGGTCTTCGAAATAGCAGGCGATCGCGCTGGACGGCAGATACGGCTCGCGCAGGCGGATGATGGCCGGATCGACGCTGTCACCGCGACGCTGCGCCGCGACGAAATGCTGCAGCACGACGAGCAGACCGATGAACTCCGCGCCTTCGGGCAAGGCATCGGTCGGTACGACGTACTCGAAAGCGGAAATCGACGCGGCGATGGAGGCGCCGAGGATCACGATGATCCACGACAGGTAGATCCACAGCAGAAAGATCGGGATCGCGGCGAGCGCGCCGTAGATCTCCTCGTAGTTGGGCGAGTTGCGGATGAACTGGGTGAAACCCCAGCGCGCGAACTCGAACAGGATCGCCCCCAGCAGCGCACCGATGGCCGCGTGCCGCCACGAGATGCGGCGGTTGGGCACCATCGTGTACATCAGCACCAGCGTCACGAAGGTGATGACGAAGGGCAGCAGGCTGATCAGCCGGAACTGCGAGGCGATCTGATCGGCCGCCGCATGCAGCAGCGGAAACGCGGTGATATAGGACGACAGGGCCAGACCGCCGACGACGAGGATCGGCCCGAGGGTGAGGGCCGCCCAGTAAAGCAGCAGCCGCGAGGTCCAGCCGCGCGGCTTGCGCACACGCCAGATCCGGTTGAGACGATCCTCAATGCTGATCATCATCGAGACCGCGCTGAACAGCATGACCAGGATGGAGATGCCGGTCAGCTGGCTGGCCTTGTCGGCGAAGGCCAGCATGTACTCCTGGATCTTCATGCCGGTGGCCGGCACGAAGTTCTGGAATGCGTAGTTGGCCAGGGAGCCGCGCCACTCCGCGAACACGGGGAAGGCCGAAAGGATGGCGAAGATCGCAACGGTCAGCGGCACCAGCGAGACCAGCGTCGTGTAAGACAGTGCGCCCGCGGTCTCGAAGCATTTGTCGTCGACGAAACGCAGCCAGGTGAAGCGGGTGAAGCTCAGGGCGCGGTCGCGGTCGAAGCGCAGCGGCATGGTGGTCCTTGAATCCTGGTCCCGGTGGTTTGGGAACGTAAACAGTTCTGCGAGACTAGTGCCTTCGCAAAGGCACTCATCCATGTCCCACGACGTTCTCGTACTCTACTACAGCCGCACTGGCCACACGGCCCAGCTCGCCCGACTCGTTGCCCGCGGCATCGAGGAAGTCCCCGGCATGCGCGCCCGGTTGCGCCAGGTACCTCCCGTGGCCCCGGTGACCGAAACCGCCATGCCGCCGGAACCCGAGGAAGGCGCGCCGTACGTCAGCCGGACGGACCTGGTCGAGTGCGTCGGTCTGGCGATGGGCAGCCCGACCCGCTTCGGCAACATGGCGGCCCCGCTCAAGCATTTCCTCGACACGACGGGCGCCGAATGGGCATCCGGCGCGTTGGCCGGTAAGCCCGCCGCGCTGTTCACCTCGACCAGCACCATGCACGGCGGGCAGGAATCGACCCTGCTGACCATGGCCCTGCCCCTGCTCCATCACGGCATGGTGATCGTCGGCCTGCCCTACACGGAGCCGGCGTTGTCCAGCACGACCACCGGTGGCACGCCGTACGGCGCCAGCCACGTCGCCGGCTCCCGTGGCGACAACGCGATCAGCGAGCACGAACGCGACCTTGCCCGCGCGCTGGGCAAGCGTCTGGCCGACATCGCGCGGCGGCTCGGCACCCCGGCATGAACGAAACGCCACAGGGCACGGGCGGCTCAGCCGGGCATCGCACGGCGCGCGCGGGCGGGATGAACGGCCTCAGCGCCAGCCAGAAGACCGGACTGGCCGCCTGGGCGGCACTGATCGTCATTCAGCTGCTCTGGTACTCGCTGTATCCGCCGGTCTCGATACCGACCTGGGTGGCCTTCGCGATCACCGTTCCGCCGCTGCTGCTCCCGCTGATGTCCCTGCCCCGCGTCACCCGCGCGCTGCTCTGGGTGGGCATCCTGGCGCTGTTCTACTTCTGCCATGGCGTGGCGGAAACCTGGAGCTCCGCGAACGATCGCTGGCTCGGCATCCTGGAAATCGTCGTGACACTGCTGCTGATCGGCACCCTCGGCGCAGGTGTGCGCCGTCGCCGATAAGGTCCAACCGGGCGTCATGCTGCTCCGCGTATCGACGCGGGCGTCCGCAGGATGCAGGCTTGGGTATCCGATCGACACGCCAAGGACGTCACGATGGCATTCGTGCAGCACGCGCCGCAGCTGGCGCACCCGTTTCAGCATGATCGCGTGCTCCAGGCATGGCTCGCGCAACGGCTTCCCGCGGAGCGAGCCGCGGCCGTGCGCCCGGACCTCGATGCCCTCGGCGACTACGCCGTCATGGCCTGGGAACGGCGTAACCGCACCCCGCGCACCGAACCGGTGCTCACCTCGTGGGATGCGTGGGGTAACCGCGTCGACCGGATCGCCCTGACGCCGGCGTGGGAAGAAGGCCCGGCCATCACCACACGCCACGCGGTGCTCGCTTCAGGTCACGAAGCCTCGCCCTGGGCGCGCGTCGAGGAGTTCTTCCGGGTTTACCTCTACCACGTGTCGAGCGAGTTCTATTGCTGCCCGCTGGCGATGACCGACGGCGCCGCCACGGCGATCCGCGCCTCCGGCAACGCGGCGCTGATCGAGCGGGCACTGCCGCACTTCCTCAGCCGCGACCCGGCCTCGTTCTGGCTCTCCGGCCAGTGGATGACCGAGACGCCCGGCGGCTCGGACGTCGGCCGTACCGAGACGGTCGCCCGGCAGGACGCGAACGGTCAGTGGCGGCTTTACGGCCGCAAGTGGTTCAGCTCCGCCGTCGTCGGCGAGGCCGCGCTCGCCCTTGCGCGCCCCGAAGGCGCTGGGCAGGGCACCGCCGCGCTGGGGCTCTTCTACGTGGAAACGAAGGACGACCACGGTGCGTGGCGTGAGATCACCATCGACCGGCTCAAGAAGAAACTCGGCACCCATGAACTGCCCACCGCCGAGATCCATCTGAACGGTCTGCCGGCCATCCCGGTCGGCCCCGTCGACCACGGTGTGCGCCAGATCGCACCCATGCTCAACGTCACCCGTACCTGGAACGCCGTCTGCGCGGTCGCGAGCATGGCCCGCGCGATCTCTCTGGCGCGAGACTACGCGAAACGCCGATACGCTTTCGGTGCGCGTCTCATCGACCACCCATTGCACGCGCGCACGCTGGCCGACATGCAGGCCGAATACGAGGCCGCCTTCGCCCTGACCTTCCACGTGGCCGAATTGCTCGGCCACGTCGAGCATGGCCAGGCCGGACCCCTGGACGCTCCCCTGCTCCGGCTGCTGACGCCGCTGGCCAAACTCTGGACCGCCAAGGTGTCCATCCGCGTCGTCTCCGAAGCGCTCGAGTGTTTCGGCGGCGCGGGCTACATCGAAGACACCGGCCTGCCACAGCTCCTGCGCGACGCGCAGGTCTACGCGATCTGGGAAGGCACCACCAACGTGCTGTCGCTCGACATGCTGCGCGCGCTGGGCAGCGTCGGCGTCGCCCCGATCCGCGGCGCGGTCGCCGCGCTGGCCGACGAAGGGAGCCCCGAACGGCGCGTCATCGACAGGACGCTCGATGCGACCGAAGCCCTTCTGGGCGACGTGGCGGCCGACCGGGCGTCCCTCGAGGCGTCGGCGCGAGGCATCGCCTTCACCCTCGCGCGCTGCATGGCGGCGGCCCTGCTCGCCCGTGCCGCACGGGCAGGCGATTCGGCCGGCGACGCCCGCCCGGCAGCCGCTCTCCGCCGGTTCGTCGCCCGCGGCCTCGACCGTCTGGCTCTTCCCGACAACGAGGGCGACAGCCTGCTCGCCGGCAGCATGTAAGATAGGCGCCCGTTTCACCCGGCTTCCCAGGTCAACCATGCAGCAGCTCACCATCGTCACCACCGGCGGCACGATCGACAAGGTCTACTTCGACGACAAGTCGGATTACCAGATCGGCTCCCCGCAAATCGGCGACATCCTGACCCAGCTCGGCGTCGCGTTCCGCTTCGACGTGATTCCGATCCTGCGCAAGGACAGCCTGCACGTGACGGACGAAGACCGTGCGCTCATGCGCAGCACCATCGAGGCCCAGCCGCATCGTCATGTGCTGGTGACCCACGGCACCGACACCATGGTGGAAACCGCGCGTGTACTGGCCGGCATCCCCAACAAGGTGATCGTGCTGACCGGCGCCCTGAATCCGGCTCGTTTTCAGGGGTCGGACGCCGTGTTCAACATCGGCTGCGCGGTCGGCGCGGTACAGACGCTGGCCGATGGCGTGTACATCGCCATGAACGGCCGCGTGTGGAATCCGGAAAACGTCCGCAAGAACCGCGACGCGAACCGCTTCGAAGCCATCTGATTCGAAGCGATCCAATACGCCGGCCTGAACGCGCCGGTCAGGGCTTGCCACGGTCTTCGACGACCGCGTCCACCGTGGCGCCTGCATCCATCAGGCCCGCACCGCAGCCTTTCGGACACGGACCGGGCAAGGGCCGCGCATTGTCGACGAGCTGCCGCGTGATCGCTTCCACACCGATCGCCGGGTCCGCCGATCGCATCAGCGCCACCAGCGCGGAAACCTGGGGTGCGGCCATGGATGTGCCCGCGTAGTACTTGAGAAGAGGCCTGCCCTCACTGCCGCGCTTGCCGCCGTCGACGGTCGACAGGATGTCGTCGGCACCGAATGTCGTCAGCGAGCCACCCGGCGCAGCCAGGGTGACGCCGTCGCCGTGATTCGAATACCACGCCATCGATCCGTCGCGAGCCAGGGCGTTCACGCTCACGACGCCCGCGCAATTGGATGGAGAGACCGCGGAGGCACGGATGCCGTCGTTACCTGCCGCCGCTACGACGGCGACACCACGCGAGCGCGCCTGTGCGATGGCCGTCGCCAGTGCCATCCCGCAGGCACCGGGCGTCCTCAGGCTCAGGTTGATGACGTCGGCGCGGCGGGCGATCGCGGGAACACCCGGCAGTTCACCACCGCTCGCCCAGACGATCGCATCCGCCACATCCGAGAGACGGCCTCCGCACTTGCCCATCACCCGCACCGGGATCACCTTGGCCTCGGGCGCGACGCCCAGCATCCCGCGACCATCGGGTGACCTCGCCGCCACGAGTCCGGCGACATGCGTGCCATGCCACGATGATTCGGACGCCGTTGCCGAACCACACTCACCCGCGTCGCTCCAGTCGCCTTCGTCCGCGGGATTCGTATCGCGTCCGTCACCGTCGCGTGCCGCGGCGGCATCGCTGACGAAGTCGTGGCCCGGCAAAAGCTGACCGACGAGTTGCGGATGCGGTGCGATGCCGGTGTCGAGTACGGCCACCACGGATCCGGCGCCTTTCGTGTAACGCCAGGCCACCTCCGCGTCGATGCCGACACGAGGATCGTGCATGTACCACTGGCGATGCCATAACGTCGTAAGGCGGCCCGCGGGCGTGACGATGCGGTCTTCTTCGATCTCGATGACACCCGGCATCGATGCGAGTACGGCCGGATCCAGGCCGCGCAGGTCGAAAACCTCACCGCCCGCCGCAAGGGTACGCACATGCACGGGCTGGATGCTGCGCGTGGAACGCGCGTGCGATACACGTGGATGCCTGGCGGCCGCCGCATGCACCTTGTCGCTGAAGTGCACGATGTATCGATCGGTGGGCATCTCGCCAGCCATGGCGACAGGTACGGGCACGCAGGCCGCGGCGGCGAGTAAAGCTAAACGGGGATACGTCATCGATCGCATCTCGGACACCCTGGGGAAAACGCGGCGACGCCGCAGTCGGTACAACGTAGGCCGATCCGTTCCCGGCTAGTACGCGCCGACGCTCATCAAGGCATGTAGGCGAAATGGGGATGCACGTTGAAGGGTTTGCGAGCAGCGAAGTGTGCAGACAGGCATCCTCTCGACGCGGGCACGAAAAAGGGCCCGGACGTTTCCGTCCGGGCCCCGACGCAGCAAGCGAGAGGGGTCGCTTACGGCGTCCAGGTTGCCTTGAGCGAGACGCCCGAGAACGTCGAGTAACCGCGGACCTTCACGTAATACGTGCCCGCCTGGGTGGTGGCGAAGGTGCAGGTTTCGTTGTTGCCCGAGACGTACGGACGGCAGTTGTAGCTGGAGGTGGTCGGTGCGGAACCGAACTTGACGTAGAGATCCGCATCACCGGTACCACCGCTGGTGACGATGCTGAGGTTCTTCGCGCCAGCCGCCACCACGACGGTGTAGCTGAGTTCGGTACCCGAGCTGCCGGCAAGGCCGGTCTTGGCCACACCGTTCTGCAGCGCCGTGCCACCGGTACCGCCACCGCCGCCGGTCGAGCAGCTGACACCCACGCCGGTGAAGGCGGTGGCGACATCCGTCGCGGAGTAGCCGAGATCGGTCGCCGCGCTGGCGACACCGCAGGCACCGGAGTTGAACGTGGAGCTGGCGGTCCAGTACAGGGCATTGGCGCGGGCGAACACCTTGAACGCCTTCACCGTGTCCCAGCCACTGGTCTTGGCCAGCAGGCAGAACGCCTTGTTGTAGACACCCGACGAGTAATGCACGTCGAGACCGCTGTAGTAATCGGACGCATTGTCGATCGAGCCACCGTCCTGCGACGGCGTGCACATGTAGCGCAACGCGTTACCGATACCGGCGCTGGTCTTGACGATGTCGGCACCGACGAGGAAGTCGTTGCTGCCGCGGTCGTAGTATTCGGCCGCTTCACCGGCGATGTCCGAGTACGCCTCGTTCATGCCGCCCGACTGTCCGCTATAGGCCAGGTTCGAGTGCTGTTCGGTGTACCCATGGCTGATCTCGTGCGAGGTCACATCCAGGGCGACCAGCGGGTAGAACGTGCTGGCACCGTCGCCGAAGGTCATCGAGCTGCCGTCCCAGAACGCGTTTTCGTAGGAGCTGCCGTAGTGCACCTTCATGATCAGAACCTGGTTCAGCGGCGCCGCGCCGGTGTACGAGGTGTACATGTCGTGCACCACGCCACCGAAGTGGTGGGCGTCGTTGATCGGGCCGTAAGCGCCGTTGACCGCGTCACCGCTCGATCCGGCGCTACAGGTGAAGCTCCACAGCGTGCCGCTTCCCGACGTCGCCTTCTTCATGTTGTACGACTTCACGTAGGCGTTCTGCGCCGTGCAGGTCGTGCCGGACTGCGTCACGCGCAGCGCGGGCTTGCCGCCGGCGCCCCAGGTGTACTGTCCGGTTTTCTGATTGCCGCCCGGACCGGTCGCATCGATCTCGGCGTAGGTCAGGCCTTCCCACTGCTCGATGATCTCCCCGGTGTTGGCGTCGATCAGGGCGGTCGGGCGGGTCGGATGGTCACCGCCGGAGAAGAACGAGGTGAGATAGACCAGACGCGCGGGAGCGCCGTCACCCGGATAGATGTACAGATCCGCCTTGACGTTCTCCGGCTTGACGGTGGCGACGCCGGCCAGCGACGGCGCCTGCTTGCTGAGCAAGGCGACGGCGCGCGTACCGTCCAGCCTGGGGGTGACCGAGGCGATATCGACCTGCAGGTCGGACGTGACCGCACCATTGGCGACCAGCGCATTCCCCTGCGTGTCCTGCTCGACGGCGATGCTGCGGCCATAGACCGGCACGCCCTTGAAGGTCTGTTGCATGCGGACGGTCTGCGTGCCCTTTACCGTGGGCAGCGAGGCTTGTGCGACGAATCCGTTGTCGGCGGAAAGTCCCAGTTTTGTCGCCAGCTGGTTGGCCGGTACGGCACCCAGGCTCTGCGCACGCAGTGCCTGTTCGGTAGCCGCCGATGCGACCGAGGTGGCGGCGATCCCGAGGGATGCGACCAGGAGCTTCAAGCGAACATGAGTTGCCATTAACGTTCCTCCTCCAGGAATGGGCCGCACTCCGCCATGGCGGACCGTGAGGACCACACTCCGAACGATTTGAATTCGCGCCGCGGCGCGATGCCCGTTTTATGTCGCGACGACCGGTCCCCCAACCGGAAGTCCTCATCAACCTAGCGCAAGAATTCGCGACCGACTACCTAGGGATTTCCCTAGGGCGGCAAAAAACGCGATGCTACGCACGAATTGCGAACACGAACTTGCGAAGGGGGCGACGCATGGCGCGATTACCGGATCTGGACCTTGACCTACGTCGACTGACGCCGACGGTGCGCGCGGCGTTCCGTCTCACGTCGGAGCGGCATACGCTGGATCATCTGCTGAGAGAGGTCGGCATCGAGGGTGCCGTCACGTGGCAAAAAGGCGAAAGCATCGCCTCGACGACGTTGCAGCGGCGGACCAACGGCTGGTGCTTCGAACTGCCGCCGCAACGCACGTACATGCTGGACGACGCGCTGACGGGGTTGTTGCACGCGCTTGCGCCGCATCGCGACCAGATCGTCGCGCTGACCAGGGCACTCGAACTCGACGCACACGTCGCGCTCGACACCGACATCTACGAAGACCGTGTGCCGACCGGCTACCTGTCACCCGCCAACGTCAAAGCCATCGCGACATACGGTGCGTCGCTCGGCACGGAAATTCATCTCGCCGAGCCGAACGGCTGAGGACGGCGTCGCCGGGATCAGAGCATCCCGGTTTCGAGCTTCGCCGCATCGGACATCATGGAGTGATTCCAGGGCGGGTCGAATACGAGGTCGACATCGGCCTCGACGATCGTGGGAATGAGCTCGACCTTGGTGCGGACATCGTCGACGAGGATGTCGCCCATGCCGCAGCCCGGCGCGGTCAGCGTCATCTTCACGTAAACGCGGCGCGAGCCCTCGTCGGTGGATTCGAGGCTGACGTCATAGACCAGGCCCAGCTCCACCACGTTGATGGGGATCTCGGGATCGAAGCAGGTGCGTAGCTGCTGCCAGACCAGCTTCTCCACGTCGTCGTCCGTCGCGCCGTCCTCGAGTTCGATCGGGCGCGGCGGCTCCTTGCCCAGCGCGTCGGCGTCGTCGCCGGCGATGCGGAACAGATTGCCTTCCACGTAAACGGTGAAACTGCCGCCGAGGGCCTGGGTGATGTAGCCGATCTGCCCGGCGGGGAGCGTCACCGTCTCACCCTGCGGCACCATGACTGCCTGGCAGTCACGTTCGAGGGTGAAGGGCTCGCTGCTGAGGCTGAAACCGCTCATTGCTGTCCTGTAAAGGCCGCGCCGCGGCCGCAAAGTCGTCGATTATGCGCCCGCCCGCGAAGCGGGGGGTAGGCACCTACCGGCTTAACGTCGGGGCGCACGCGTCGGGGCACAAGAGCGCCCGGCCGCTTGCCCCGCTATGATGGCCCCCTTTTTGCCGCACCCGGGATCCCATGCGCGACCTGACCGAAATCCATGCCGGCTGAGCGCACAGGCCTTCCCGGTTTCCTCTTCGGTGCACTCTGCGCGGCCATGTTCGGCCTCGCCGCGGGCGCCGTCTGGATGCTCCCCTCCATGATGTTCGGTCGCGCCATTCCAGCCCTCGTGCTGCCGGTGGGATGGGGGCTTGGCCTCGTCGTGCGCCGCTGGCTGCACTTTCGCGGCCTGGCAGGCGCCGTACTGGCGGCTGCGGCCACCGTGCTGGCGGCCCTGTACACGGCGTGCCTGGTGGCCGCCGCCACGATCTCCGGCATGATGGGCATCGGCTTCGGCCAGGCCATCGCCGACGCCGGACCGGCCATGCTGCTGGACCTCGCCCGTCTCGCGCAGCGCCCGGTCGACCTGTCGCTCTACCTGACCGGAGCCCTGATCGCGGCCCTTACCGCCTGGCCGCTGGGCCGGGGAAAGCCGCGCGGCGACTGACTTTCATAAGCGGTAAATCCCCCTACGGGAAAGATATTCCGGGGAAGTAACAGTCAACCGGCGGTCGATGACCGCGTTTACCGGAGTGAACCTGGCGATATGGAGCACGAGGATGCGAAACACGACGATGCGGAGAAAGCCGTGAACGGCTCCCTCGCACTCGACAGCGCATCGCTCGAGGATCTGCGCGAGGTCCCGGCGAACATGGACGCCTTCCTGGCGGGTATCGAGCGACGCGCCTGGCGCATGGCCGAAATCCACCTGGGCAACAAGGACGACGCCATGGATGCCGTCCAGGACGCCATGCTGCGACTCGTCAATCATTACGCGGGTAAGCCCGCCGGTGAGTGGACGCCGCTGTTCTGGGGCATCCTGCGCCGACGCATCGTCGATCTGCAGCGGCGCCGCAAGGTCCGGTCCATCGTCGTCAGCTGGATGGGCGGTGGTCGCGACGACGAAGGCGACGAACTCCCGATGTGGGAGCCGGCGGACGACGCGCCGGATCCCTCGGCCCGGTTGCAGGACACGCAGGCCTACGGCGACATCGTGACGGCCGTGCGCAAGCTGCCCCGGCGCCAGCGCGAAGCGTTCACGCTGCGCATCATGGAAGGCCTGGATGTGGCCGAGACGGCCGCCGCGATGGGCTGCTCGGACGGCAGCGTGAAAACCCACCTTTCGCGCGCGATGCATGCGCTGCGCGATCAACTGGAGGCTTGGCGATGAGCCAGCACGATCGAGAACTCGAACGTCGCGCCCGGGACCTGTACCTGCGGGCCAGCCGCGACGTGGATCCGGCCACCGCGGGGCGCCTGCGCGCGGCGCGGCGCACCGCGCTCGCCCGTCCGCAACCGTCCATGACGCGACGCCTGCTGCTCCCCGCGGGAGCCTTCGCCGTGGTCGCTCTCGCTTCGCTGATGATCTGGCAGCCGCGGGTATCCCCTTCGGACATGCCCGTAGCCACGCAGCAGTCCGCGGAAGCGGAGCCCAGCGATCTGCCGCCCGATGCCGACAGCGCGGACCCCGCGCTGTACAAGGACATGCAGTTCTACAGCTGGCTCGCCTACAACGACGCGCCCTCGTCCCCGTCCCGCAAGTGAGCCCCATGCGCCGCCTTCCGCTCGTCCTCGCCTTGTTCATGGCCTTCGCGGCGCCGCTGACGGCGAGCGCGCAGGATCGCCCCCCACCGCCGCCCGGCGGTGAGATGCCGCTGCCGCCGCCCCGTCCGTGGAGCGCGTTGTCGGCCGACGAAAAGGACATCCTGGCGCCGCTGGCCCACGACTGGGACACGTTCCCGCCGCAGCGCCAGTCGCGGATGCTCGAAAAAGCCCAGCGCTGGCGCGGGCTGCCGCCGGATCGTCGTGCGGAAATCCGCGACCGCATCGAACGCTGGCAGCACATGACGCCGGAGGAGCGAGCCGAGGCACGCCGGAACCAGCAGAAGTTTCAGGACCTCTCTCCCGACCAGCGTGCCCGCCTGCACGACGCCTTCGAGCGTTTCAGGAACCTCACGCCCGACCAGCGGCACGCGCTGATCGAGAAGTGGCGCAACATGACACCCGATCAGCGCCGCGACGCGGTGGACCACGCGGGCCCGAACGACATCGTGCCCCCGCCACACGGCGGTCCGGGCGGCCCCGACGGCCCGGGCGATCGCCGGCCGCCTCCCCCTCCGGGGGAGTGAGCTAAACTGGGCCAATGACCGAAAACGACCTGGCTTTCCTCAACGACCGCCGTTCGGTGCCTTCGCGCCAGCTCGGCGAACCCGCTCCCGATGACGCCACGCTGCGCCGCCTCCTCGAGGCCGCGATCCGTGTGCCCGACCACGGCAAGCTCGAACCCTTCCGCATCCGCGTGCTGCGCGGCGAGGCCAAACTGGTCTTTGGCCGCAAGCTGGCTAAGCTGGCGGTCGAAGCCAATCCGGACCTGTCCGAATCCAAGCGCGAGAAAGAACAGCGCCGCTACGAATTCGCCCCGCTGGTCCTGGTCGTTTCCGCGAAGATCGACACCGACAGCAAGGTCCCCGAGCTGGAGCAGGACCTCACCGCCGGCTGCGTCGCCTATAACATCCTGCTCGGCGCGCAGGCGCTCGGCTACGGAGCGCAGTGGCTCAGCGGCTGGGCCGCCTACGACCGTGAAGTCGCGAAGCTGCTCGACATGAAGAAAAGCGAACACATCGTCGGCTTCATCCACATCGGCACGGCCGCCATCGACGCGCCGGAGCGCGATCGTCCGTCGTACGACGACATCGTGAGCGTGTGGTCGCCGTGAGCGACGACTCCCTCGTCCACCTGGTCGACGGCAGCCTGTATGTGTTCCGCGCATGGCACTCCATGCCCGACGAATTTCACGACCACGAAGGCGAGCCGGTCAACGCCGTGCACGGCTTCACGCGATTCCTCTGCGAGCTGCTCGAGCGCAGCCGTGCGGAGCACATCGCGGTGGCGTTCGACGCGTCGCTCACCACCTCGTTCCGCAACACGATCTATCCGGCGTACAAGGCCAACCGCGACCTGCCACCGCCCCATCTGGTCCGTCAGTTCGGGCTGTGCCGCGAGATTTCCGCGGCCCTTGGACTCACCGTGCTCAACGATCACCAGTACGAGGCCGACGATCTGATCGGCAGCGCGCTGTGGGGCCTGCGCTCGCATGGCTTCCGCGGCGTCATCGTTTCCGCCGACAAGGACTTCGGTCAGTTGCTCGGCGAGCACGACGAGCAATGGGATTTCGCGAAGAACGTGCGCTGGGGGCCTTCCGGCGTCTTTGACAAGCTCGGCGTGCATCCACACCAGGTCGCCGATTATCTGGCGCTGTGCGGTGACGCCGTCGACAACATCCCCGGCGTGCCTGGCATCGGCGCGAAGACCGCGGCCGCCCTGCTCGCCCACTTCGGTAGCCTGGACAACCTGCTCGATCGCATCGACGAGGTGCCGTACCTGCGCATCCGCGGCGCCGCGGCCTGTGCGGTCCGTCTGCGTGAACATGCGGAACAGGCGCTGCTGTGCCGTCGCCTCACCCGCATCGCGCTGGATATCGCCGTCGCCGAGACCGCCGATGCCCTGAGCCGCCGTCAGGGCGAGGCCGCGACGATCGACGAATTGTGCGAGCGCCTGCGCTTCGGACCGCTGACCCGGTCACGCCTGCGCGCCTTGATGTAATACGTTACCCAGTCGATATACCCTTGGTCGGATATTCCCTTATCCCTCCAAGGAACCCGCCATGCAGACCAGTCCGCTGCCCCATGCCTCGCCGATCCCCGATGACGCCAGTGCGCCGGAAGAGGTCCTGCACAAGGCGAAGTGGCTGACCCTGAAGAAGCGCGGCCGCTGGGAATACGCCGAACGTAACAATCCGGGTGGCGCGGTGATCATTCTCGCGGTGACGCCCGACGACAAGGTCGTCTTCGTCGAGCAGTACCGCGTGTCGATCCTGAAGAACACCATCGAGATGCCCGCCGGCCTCGTCGGCGATCTTGCCGGTGCCGAGGACGAGGACGTACTGCTGGCCGCTCGCCGCGAACTGGAAGAAGAAACCGGCTACGCCTGCGGCAGCATCGAGTTCGTGCATGAGGGCCCGTCGTCGGCCGGCATGAGCACGGAGATGATCGCCTTTGCGCGCGCCTGGGACCTGTCCAGGGTGGGCAAGGGCGGCGGTGACGAGACGGAAAACATCATCGTTCACGAAGTGCCACGCGCCGAAGCCGGCAAGTGGCTGTTCGACCGTGCAAAGGAAGGTTTCTCCATCGACGCGAAGCTGTTCGCAGGGCTCTGGTTCATCGAGCATCCCGAAGCGCACATGCGCTGACAGCTAGCGGCAAACCCACTCCGGCCGGGTGGCCGGAGTGGGTGACAATCAATTCGCCGCGGTCGGCTGGACGCTGACGTGCACGTTCTGGATCGACACCGAGCCGCCTTCCATCCACATCTCATGGCCTCCCGGGGTCGAGACCCGCTCCTCCGAGTGGATGTCGACATACAGGAAGTTGGGATCGAACCCGACGTTCTGGCCCGGCACGGTGAAGCGGAACGTGCCGGCGGTATCGCCGCCGAACGTCGCCTTTTTCTCGCCAAGGTCCAGCCGGTGCCGCCCCTGGTCGTCGCCCAGCCAGAAATTCACTCGCAGCTTGCCGAGGGCGCCGCCCTCGACCTGCGTGAGACCTGCGTTGAACTGGACGGTGTAGCTGACGTCGCCGCCGTAATACGTCGTACCGAGCGGCGTGAACCCACGGACCGTCATGGTCGGAGCGTGCCACGCCGGGCCTACGCCTCCGTCGATCTGCTCGCCAGGGTGGCCGAACGATTGCCACATCGAGGTCCGCTCGAATAAGCCGTGGTCGGTCCGCAGTCGGCAGGCTGCCTGAGCCATGGCATCGATCGAGCCGCGGCAACCGGGGAGATTTTCCAGTGACGGAGCCGCCAGCGTGTGACCGGTGAAGAGCAGGGTCGCGATCGCCGCCGTGGCGACCCACCGCCGGTGAGAAGGGTGCTTGCGCATGACTTACATTCCTTTGTGAGTGATGAGGGGTAGTACGTACGCTGGCGCCAGGGCGAGGGAGGGGGATAGCTCAGGCGCCAGCCGACGGGATTGTCGGTCGATTGCCCAGGAAACTGTGGCCCGCTGACAGGCCTGACGGCGTAGACCGCAGCAACCTCGCGGCGACCACCTACACGGCCCCGCTAAATCACCTGCCGAGGCCGCCAGATGGCTGTCCGGCGGACAAATCCGTCCTGTCAATTCTTGTCCCCGCCCCCATCCCGGCGTAGCCTTCCCTCTGCTCTGCCCGGCGCCGCCCATGTCTGTTCGTTTCGCCCATCTCCACCTGCACAGCGAGTACTCGCTGGTCGACTCGACCATCCGCATCAAGCAGCTGGTCGCCGCCTGCGCGCGGGCGGGTATGCCCGCCGTCGCGCTGACGGACGAGAACAACATGTTCGGGCTGGTGAAGTTCTACAAGCAGTGCACGGCGGCGGGCATCAAGCCGATCGGTGGCTGCGACATCTGGGTCTCAAGCCCCGATGATCCGCGCCCCTGGCGTCTCACGCTGATCTGCCAGGATCGCGACGGCTACCTCAATCTCTCCCGGCTGGTCTCACGCGCCTGGCGCGAAGGCCAGGGTACCGGCCGCGCGCTCGTCGATGCCGCCTGGATGCATCCCGAGAGCGTACGCGGCCTGATCGCCATCGCCGGTCGCGAGAGTGAAGTCGCGCGCGTCGCGCTGACGGCGGGTCTTCCCGCCGCGACCCTGCGCCTCAGCTTCCTGCAGCGCCTGTTCCCCGACCGTCTTTACCTCGAACTGACCCGCACGGGTCGCGAGAACGAAGAAAACTGGGTGCGCGCCGCCATGGCGCTGGCAGGCGATCACGAACTGCCCGTGATCGCGAGTAACGACGTGCGCTTCCTGCTGCGCGAAGACTTCGATGCGCACGAGGCCCGCACCTGCATCAACCAGGGCCGCGTTCTCGCCGATCCGAAGCGCCCGAAGGATTACAGCGAAGAGCAGTACTTCAAGTCGCCCGAGGACATGGAGGCGTTGTTCGCCGACATTCCCGAGGCGCTGGAAAACACGGTCGAACTGGTCAAGCGCTGCAATCTCGTGCTCGAGTTCGGCACGTATTACCTGCCCAACTTCCCGGTCCCCGAAGGCCACACGCTCGACACCTTCATCCGCGATCTCGCGCAAAAGGGGCTCGAAGAACGCCTCAGCCAGCATCCCATCGCCGCCGGCAAGACGCTGGAGGATTACCAGGCGCGCCTGGATCGCGAAGTCGACGTCATCATCCGGATGGGCTTTCCCGGCTACTTCCTGATCGTCGCGGACTTCATCGGCTGGGCGAAGGACAACGGCATTCCGGTGGGCCCGGGCCGAGGCTCGGGCGCGGGCTCGCTCGTGGCGTGGGTGCTGAAGATCACCGACCTGGATCCGCTGCAGTTCGAGTTGCTTTTCGAGCGCTTCCTCAACCCCGAACGCGTGTCGATGCCCGACTTCGACATCGACTTCTGCATGGATCGCCGCGACGAGGTGATCGACTACGTGGCGCGCAAGTACGGTCGCGATCACGTCAGTCAGATCATCACCTACGGCTCGATGGCGGCGAAGGCCGTGCTGCGCGACTCCGGTCGCGTGCTCGGCATGGGCTACGGTCAGGTCGACCGTCTCGCCAAACTCATTCCCAACCGGCCGCTCGACCTGACCCTCGGCGACGCGCTCGGCCGTACGGAAAAAGCCAGAAAGGAACCCGATCGCATCGTCAAGGAATTCTGCGACGTCTACGATCAGGAAGAAGAGCCGCGCCAGCTGATCGACCTGGCGCTCAGCCTCGAAGGCCTCACCCGCAACGCCGGCAAGCACGCGGGCGGCGTGGTGATCGCGCCCACACCGCTGACCGACTTCGCACCGCTGTACTGCGAAGCCAGCGGCGAAGGCGTCGTCACGCAGTACGACAAGGACGATGTCGAGGCGGTCGGCCTGGTGAAGTTCGACTTCCTCGGCCTGCGCACGCTCACGATCATCGACTGGGCGGTCAAGGCGATCAACAAGCGCCGGGCGAAGGAAGGCACGGACGCGCTGGTGATCGAATCGCTGCCGCTGGACGATCCCAAGGTCTACGACCTGCTGAAGAAAGCGCAGACCGTCGCCGTCTTCCAGCTGGAGTCGCGCGGCATGCAGGGCATGCTGAAAGAGGCCCAGGCCGACCGTTTCGAAGACATCATCGCACTGGTGGCGCTGTACCGCCCCGGCCCGATGGATCTGATCCCCAGCTTCTGCGCGCGTAAGCACGGGCGCGAAGCGGTGGAGTACCCGGATCCGCGCGTCGAACCCATCCTGAAAGAGACCTACGGCATCATGGTCTATCAGGAGCAGGTGATGCAGATGGCGCAGATCGTGGGCGGTTACACGCTCGGCGGCGCCGACCTGCTCCGCCGAGCGATGGGTAAGAAAAAAGCCGAGGAAATGGTCAAGCACCGCGCGACCTTCCGCGAAGGTGCCGCCAAAGACGGGATCGTGGGCGACAAGGCCGATGCGATCTTCGACCTCATGGAGAAGTTCGCCGGCTACGGCTTCAACAAGTCGCACGCCGCTGCGTATGCGCTGGTGTCGTACCAGACCGCCTGGCTGAAGGCGCACTACCCCGCCGAGTTCATGGCCGCGACGATTTCGTCGGACATGGACAACACCGAGAAGGCCGTCACCTTCCTCGAAGAAACGCGGGCGATCGGCATCAAGGTGCTGCCGCCCGACGTCAACGCGTCGGACTGGATGTTCGAAGCGGTGGAGCCGCGCGTGGTGCGTTACGGCCTCGGCGCGATCAAGGGCGTCGGCCAGGGTATCTGCGAGGAAATCGTCGCCGAACGCAAGGCGAAGGGACCGTTCCGCGGACTGGTCGACTTCTGCCAGCGCGTCGGCTCGAGCAAGCTCAACAAGCGCACCATGGAAGCGCTGGTCCAGTCCGGCGCGCTCGACGCGCTCGGCGAGAACCGCGCCACCCTGGTCAAGCACATTCCCGAAGCGATGCGCGCCGCCGACCAGGAAGCGAAGAACCGCGCCTCGGGACAGGTCGACATCTTCGGCAACGCGTTCGGTGAGGCGGAAGCCCCCAGCATCATCGAACTCTCCGGTTCAGTGCCGGAGTGGCCGCTCGAACAGCTGCTGCAGGGCGAGCACGACACGCTCGGCCATTACCTGTCCGGTCACCCCACCGACCCGTGGAAGGCCGAACTGGCGCAGCTGGGTAGCTGCCCCATCGGCGAGATTCCGCAGCGCTACCAGCCGCCCAAACCGCGCCGTAACGACGACGACGAAAACGCCAACCGCTTCCGTCGCGGCCCGGACACGCCGTGGACCGTCGCCGGCATGGTGGTGGGCATGCGCAAGCGTGGCGAGAGCGATGCGTTCGTCCAGATCGAGGACGCGACGGGCGTGCTCGAGACCAGCTTTTTTCGTGACGTGTTCACCGACGCCGCCCCCCTGCTTACACGCGGAAGCATGATCGTGGTTGAAGGGGGCCTGCGTATCGACGACTTCGCCGGCGGCTATCAGCTGCGTGCCCGCAAGGCCTACGCGCTGTCCGACGCCATGGAGCACTTCGGCCGCCTGCTCACGCTGAAACTCAACGGCGTCGGTCCGGACTTCCCGCAGCACCTGCGTCAGGCCCTGATGGGTTATCGCGGGGGACGTACCCCGCTGATGCTCGCCGGCTACCGCAACGCGGAAGGCCAGGCCAGCCTGGAACTGGGCGATCAGTGGCGCGTGCGCGCCCTCCCCGACCTCGTGCGCACCTTGCGGACGATCCCCGGTGTTCTGGGGACCGAGCTGCGCATGGTACGGCCGGCCGACTGAGCGCCGGCCGCTCCTGCCGGCCGGGCGATACGCCGCCTATTCGGACGCCGACAGCTGGACGGGAATCTGGCCGGGGTAGGAACGGACGACGACGACATCGTCCGCCTTGATCGCACCGACGCCGTCGACTTTCTGGATCCTCACGCCGATATGCCGGACATGCGAGCCTGCCGGGACGAGGACGCTGTCGACAAGTTCGCCCGAGGGCCAGCCCCCCGAGTTCAACTCGCCCTTGATGGCCTGTGTCTTATGCGCCGCGTTCCACTTCTTGTCGCCGTCGTCGAACGCGGTGGCTATGAGGACCGTGGCACCGCCCTGCTCGGCACCGACATGCGCGTGGACGGTGTAGACGAAATCGTCGGCGTCGGCGGGCGGGAGGGCGACCCACTGGGTCACACTGTCTTCCGGCTCCGCCAGGCGCACCGTCCGGTACCGGTTATTCGACGTGTCGTAGAGCGCCAGCGACGCGTTGTACCTGTCGGCGCCCGGTCCTTCGAAGACCCAGGGCGCGAGGTGATCCCCCATCGCGTGGCGCTTCGTGTTGAACCCGAACCACTGGTACTCGCCATGCCAGAAGACGTCGTTTACGCCTTCAAAGTCACCGTTTGGCACGGTGAGCCGGCAGATCTGGCCTTCCGCGGCGATGTCGCACTCGGGCATGCGATGGATCGCGTAGGGGCCGGGGATCTCGGCGAACGCCACGTTCGCCCCTGAGACGCTGGCGACCAGGCCGACCATCAGAAGCGAGAAGCGGCGGCATTTTGCGATACGGTGAATTGCACCGGGCATGATGATTCCTTTCGTCAGAAGAGGTGATCCTCCCGTCGACGCGAAGGTCGAGGCAGGGCCGCGGGCAGCCGTGCCCGCCGACGCATTCAATCAAAGATCACACGCCCGGGGGGGGCCGTCTGACGCGTGCGCCCGTTGTACCTACATGAATTTCGGGCAATTCTTACGTCCGGGGCCGACCGTACCCTCGCGCACACGTCCCAGGGCGCCACTGGGTATAATCAGCGGTCTTGTCCGGATGCTTCGTATTCATGAATCCCAACTTCCTCGATTTCGAACAACCCATTGCCGAGCTGGAAGCGAAGATCGAAGAGCTTCGTCATGCCAGCAGTGGGCAGGCTTTCAACATCGACGAGGAAGTGGGCCGTCTGCGTGAAAAGCTGAAGATCAAGACCAACGAGATCTTCCGCAATCTCACCCCGTGGCAGATCAGCCAGGTATCGCGCCATCCGGCACGTCCGTACACCCTCGATTACATCCAGGCGATGTGCGAGGAATTCCACGAGCTCAAGGGCGACCGCATGTTCGCGGACGACCAGGCCATCGTGGGCGGCCTTGCCCGTATCAATGGCCGCTCGGTCATGGTGGTCGGTCACCAGAAGGGCCGCGACACCAAGTCCAAGGTGAAGCGCAACTTCGGCATGCCGCGCCCCGAGGGTTATCGCAAGGCGCTGCGGCTGTTCAAGATGGCGGAGCAGTTCAGGATCCCGGTCTTCACCTTCATCGATACGGCCGGCGCGTGGCCGGGCATCAATGCGGAAGAACGCGGTCAGTCCGAAGCCATCGCCCGCAATCTGCTCGAAATGGCCGAGCTGCGCGTGCCGATCATCTGCACCGTAACCGGCGAAGGCGGCTCCGGCGGCGCGCTGGCCATTGGCGTAGGCGACCGCACGCTGATGCTGCAGTACTCGACGTACTCGGTCATCACGCCCGAAGGTTGCGCGTCCATTCTCTGGAAGAGCGCCGACAAGGCCAAGGATGCCGCCGAGGTCATGGGCCTCACCGCGCCGCGCCTGCTCGAGAACGGCCTGATCGACAAGATCGTCCGCGAGCCCCTGGGCGGTGCGCATCGCAGCCCGCAGTCGATGGCGGTGCGTCTCAAGGCCGTGCTGCTCAACGAGCTGGACGCCCTCGAAGCGCAGCCGGTCGAAGCCCTGCTCGAAAACCGCTACAAGCGCCTGCGCGGCTACGGCGCCTTCACCGAGGGCTGATCGTCCCGGCATTGCGGTTACCATCGGCGCATATCCCCAGCGGACATGCGCCATGGCCGACGCTCTCGTCAAACTCGCCGTCCTGATCGACGCCGACAACGCCCGCCCCGCCATCGTCGATGGCCTGCTCGCCGAAGTGGCGAAGTACGGCACCGCGCACGTGAAGCGCATCTACGGCGACTGGACCGGCCCCAACCTCAACGGATGGAAGGCCGCCCTGCTCGATCATTCGATCCAGCCGATCCAGCAGTTCGCCTATACGTCCGGCAAGAACGCGACGGACTCCGCGATGATCATCGACGCGATGGACCTGCTGTACTCCGAACGCTTCGATGGCTTCTGCATCGTTTCCAGCGACAGTGACTTCACGCGGCTGGCGTCGCGCATTCGCGAGGCGGGGCTCATCGTTTACGGCTTCGGCGAACTGAAGACGCCCAAACCGTTCGTCTCCGCGTGCGACAAGTTCATCTACACCGAGGTGCTGGTGGGCGCCAGCGAAAACGAGGGCGATGAAGCGCCCGCACCGAAGTCCGCCAGCGAACTGCGCGGCGATACCAAGCTTGTCAATCGCCTGCGCAACGCGGTGGAAGCCGCCTCCGATGAAAATGGCTGGGCCGCGCTCGGCGGCATCGGCAGCATCCTCAGCAAGCGCTCACCCGACTTCGATTCACGCAATTACGGCTACGCCAAACTGAGCGGCCTGATCAACGGCATCGGCCTGTTCGACGTGGACGAGCGTCAGTTCGGCAATGCCAAACACCTTTACGTGCGCATGCGAAGCAAGGGCAAATGAGCCGTTCCCTGACCGATCACGTGGCGAGCGCTCTCAGTGACGCGCCCAGGGCTGCGCTCGTCGTCGCGTTCAGTGGCGGGCCGGACTCGAGCGCCCTCCTGCACGCCCTGGCGACCCATTCGCCACGCCCGCCGTTGCGTGCGCTGCACGTGGATCACGGGTTGCATGCCGAAAGCGGCGCGTGGGCTTCGCACTGCCGACGATTCTGCGACGGTCTGGAAATACCTCTCGAGGTATCCCGTGTCTCCGTGGATCTCAGTCGCGGCGAAGGGGTCGAATCCGCCGCGCGACGTGCGCGGCACGCCGCCTTCGCTGCATCGCTGCGTCCCGGCGAGCGCATGGTGCTGGCACATCATCGGGACGACCAGGTCGAGACCGTGCTGCTGAAACTCCTGCGTGGCGCGGGGCCCGACGGCCTGGGCGGCATGCGTCCGCTGCGTCCGTCAGGCGCGGGGATGCTCTGGCGGCCACTCCTCGACCTGCCGCGCGACGCGCTGCTCGAGCATGTCGCCACGCATGCCCTGTCGACGATTCACGACCCGTCCAACGACGACCCGTCGATCGCCCGTGGCTACCTGCGCGGCAGCGTGCTTCCCGTGCTTCTCGAGCGTTGGCCTCAGGCTGGCACCAGCATCGCGCACAGCGCGCGGCTATGCATGGAAGCGGCCGACAGCCTGCGCGATGCGTGGATGGATGCACTGGAAACCGTGCGCCGCCCCGAGGGAACGCTGGACGCCGAAGGCTGGCTCGCGCTTCAGCCGGCGTGGCGGACGCCACTGCTCGAGCACTGGCTGCACACGCAGGGCCTGTCCGCCCCCACGACCGGACAGCGACTGCAACTGGAACGTCAGGCCCGCGAAGGTGGCGCCGAAAAGCTTCCGCTGGTCGGCTGGCTGGATACCGAGGTGCGTGTCTGGCGCGGCCGCCTGTGGGCCATGCGGCGACTGCCCTCGTTCGATACCGAATGGTCGGCCATATGGTCGGGTGAGCCGCTGGCGCTGCCCGGTGGGGGCACGCTCACCCTGGGGTCCGCGCGACTACGGGAGCCGCTCCAGGTGCGCTATCGCTCCGGCGGCGAAACCTTGCGTCCCGAGGGGGACCGGCACACCCGCGAACTGCGTGACCTGTTCCAGCAGGGCGCGGTGCCGCCGTGGCGCCGTCCGCGCATGCCGCTGCTGTGGTCCGGCAAGGAGCTGGTCGCCGTCGGATCCCGCTGGATGAGCGAACGCGGCCGACGGCTGTTCCAGGAAGCGGGTGGCGTCCTCACGTGGGATGAGGACGCCTGATTCGCCGCGCGATTGATCAAAAAGCCTATGTGAGCTAGTTTTGCGGCCATGCCGAAGTCGTCCGCCCCTGCCGCCGCCACTCCCTCGATCGCCGAGTTCGAGCATTCGCTCGACGAACTCGAGCAACTCGTCACACGGATGGAAGGCGGCGAACTCAGTCTCGACGAGTCCCTCAAGTCCTTCGAACGCGGCATCGGCCTCTATCGCCACTGCCAGACGGCGCTGGAGCAGGCCGAACTGCGCGTGCGACTCCTGCTCGATCCCGAAGCCCCCGAAACCGCCGAAGCCTTTGACTCCCGCACCGACTGACCTGCCCGCGCCGCTCAAGGCGCTGGTCGGCCGTGCAGACGACGCGCTCGCGCGCGCGCTGCCCGCCGAAGATCTCGCCCCCACCGAACTCCATCGCGCCATGCGCTACGCGGTGCTGGGCGGTGGCAAGCGTCTGCGCCCCCTTCTCGTCTACGCGGCGGGCCATGCCCTCGGTCGCGACGGCGGGATCCTCGACGCGCCCGCGAGTGCCGTGGAAATCATCCACGCGTATTCGCTCGTGCACGACGACCTGCCGGCCATGGACGACGACGACCTGCGCCGCGGCCGCCCGACCTGCCACATCGTCTTTGGCGAGGCCATGGCGATCCTCGCCGGGGATGCGCTGCAGGCGCTGGCGTTCGAGATTCTGGCCACGCCGTTCGGTTCCGAGGACGACGCCATGTCACGGATCGCCATGCTGCGCACCCTCGGCGCGGCCTGCGGTGCCGAAGGTATGGCCGGCGGCCAGGCCTTCGATCTTTCGGCGGTGGGTACCCGGCTGTCGCTCGATGAGCTCGAGCGCATGCACGCCTACAAGACCGGCGCCCTGATCCGCGCCTCGGTTCGCCTCGGCGCTCTCGCGGCCGGGTGCCGGGATGACGCCTTGCTGCAACGACTGGACCGTTACGGCCATGCCGTCGGACTGGCGTTTCAGGTCCGCGACGACATCCTCGATATCGAGGGCGAATCCGCCGTCATCGGCAAGACCGCCGGCAAGGACGCGGCAGCCGACAAGCCGACGTTCCCGTCGATCATCGGCCTCGACGCCTCGAAGGCGCACCTGACCGCCCTGGTCGACGATGCCCTCGACGCCATCGCCCCGCTCGGTCCTCGTGCCGAATGGCTGGCGGACCTCGCCCGCTATTCCGCCAATCGCGGCCACTAACCGCCCACGGCGCGAGGCAACGCGACGGTGAGGCCCAGCCCTGCCGCCGAACGAAAAAAACCCGCCTGAGCGGGTTTTTTTCTTTCCGTCACAACGGTTCGAATCAGCTCACCAGCCGCAAGGCGAACGGATACCGATACGTTCCCGTCTGACTCACCTTTATCGCGGCGAGGATGCAGAAGACGATGTTGACGATCCACAGAACCAGATGCAGGAAGGCACCGATGAGGATCACCGTGAGGATCCAGCAGATCACGTAACCGATAAGCACGGTCAGCTGAAAGTTCAGCGCTTCCTTGGCCTCGGCCACCAGGTAGCCCTTATCCGCCTTGTCCTTGTTGATCAGCCAGACGACGAGCGGCACGATGATGCTGAGGATCAGCCCGGACAGATGCGTGAGCATCGCCAGGTTCTTGTCGTCGTTGGTGTGCGCGGAGGCGGGCGGCACCGGTTCGTACGGCGGGGCGCCATACGGGGGCGGCGGCGGTGTAGGCGGCGGCGGTGTCGGCGGGATGTGGTCGGACGGCGTACTCATGGCGCTGCTCCGTAAGATGTCGCGCCCACTGTCGGAGAGCGCCGTGAGCCTGTCAAGCAGACTTCCGGCAGGGTCGGGCCGTACGTCACGACGGCCCGGACCCGGTCATTCGCCGGCGATGGTCATCTTCTCGATGAGCCAGGACCCGGTCAGCACGTGCGAGCGCCGGTCCACGTCGGCACCGACCGCCGCCAGGCCGGCGTACATGTCGCGCAGATTCGCCGCGATGGTGATCTCTTCGACCGGGTAGGCGATTTCGCCGTTTTCTACCCAGAAACCCGATGCACCGCGGGAATAATCACCCGTCACGATCGACACACCCTGCCCCATCACCTCGGTGACGAGCAGGCCGGTACCGAGCTGGCGCAGCATGCCGGCGAGGTCGTCGTCACCCGTCTTCACGACCAGGTTGTGCACGCCACCGGCGTTGCCGGTGGACTGCAGACCCAGCTTGCGTGCCGAATAGCTGCCGAGGATGTAACGCTGCAACACGCCATCCACGACCAGCGGCGACTCGACCGTGGCGACGCCTTCGGCATCGAAAACGGACGAGCCCAGACCGCGAGGAATGAGCGGTTTCTCATCGAGCCGGAACCACGACGGCAGGATCTGCTTACCCGCGTGGTCGACGAGAAAGCTCGACCGGCGGTACAGCGATCCGCCGCTGATCGCGCCGAGCAGGTGTCCGAGCAGGCCGCGGGCGACTTCCGGTGCGAACAGCACCGGCGACTGGCGTGTACCGAGGCGACGCGCATTCAGGCGCGAGAGCGTGCGCTCGGCGGCCTTGCGACCGATCTCGGCGGGGTCCATGAAGTCCTGCGCGCGGCGGCCACTGTCGTACCAGTAGTCGCGCTGCATGGCGTCGTCCTCGCCCGCAATAAGCGCGACGGACAGCGAATGGCGCGTGCCTCGCTCGCGGCCGAGGAAGCCATGCGAGTTAGCGTAGACCGACAGGCTCCGGCCCGTGTTGACACTGGAACCGTCGGAGTTGGTGATGCCCGCCACCTCGCGACCGCCGTCCTCAATGGCCTGGCCCAGCGCGATGGCCTGGTCCACGTCGAGGTCCCATGGGTGCCAGAGGTCCAGGTCGGGGAAGCTCGTGGCCATACGGTCGGCGTCGGCCAGACCGGCCGCCGGGTCTTCCTCGGTGAACCGGGCGATGGCGCAGGCCTGCTCGATCGTGGCCTGGATCGAGTCCGGATTGAGGTCCGCCGTACTCGCGGAGCCCTTGCGCTGGCCGAAGTACACGGTCAGCGAGAAGCCGCGGTCACGGGTGTGCTCGACGGTCTCGACCTCGCCCAGACGGACGTTGACGCTGAGTCCCGTGTCGATGCTGGCGGAGACCTCCGCCTGGCTGGCGCCGGCCGCGCGGGCCCGGCGGATGGTGTCCTCGGCGAGGGTGGCGAGGCGGTCGAGGTCCTGCTGGCTGCTGTCGGCGGTGGAAACGAGGCTCACTTAGGGCTTCCCGGAGGGCTGGGTTAGAATGACGGGCCGCACGCGGCCAACCCACCGGATATGGGGCCGCGTGACCCGATCAAAAGCAACGCAGCGCACCGTCCATGGTGCCATGGAACCGTTATGAGCATCCGTGTCGGCTACTACCGCCACTTCAAGGGCATGCCCTATCGCGTACTGGGCACCGCCCGGCACAGCGAGACGATGGAAGAACTCGTCGTCTATCAGGCCCTCTATGGCGAACACGGCCTCTGGGTACGCCCGGCCAGCATGTTCGCCGAGACCGTCCAGCACGACGGCAACACCGTACCGCGCTTCGCCTTCGAGCGTGACGCCACCGATCCGCTCGCCATTCAGGAGACCCAGGCATGAGGCCGCATGACGACCGTCCGCGCGCGGACGAGGAAGAAGAAGACTTCGGCCCGAGCCGCAGCGAACTGCGCCGCAATGCGCTCGATATGCTGAAGCTCGCCGGCCAGCTGATGGACCTGCCGCCCAGCCGCATCCCCAAGCTGAAGCTGCCCGATGACATCGTCGACGAGATCGGCCGCACCCGGAAAATCACGGCGCACATCGCCCGCAAGCGCCAGCTCGCCTACCTGGCCAAGCAGATGCGCCGCCACGGCGACGCCGCCTTCGTCGACGCCCGCGCCGCGCTCGGTGAAGACCGTGATCGCCAGCGTCAGGAAGCCGCGCACATGCATCGCCTGGAGGCCGCACGCGAAAAGCTGCTGACCGGTGGTGACGAGGCGCTCGGCGAGCTGTTCGACAAGTACCCCGATCTCGATCGCCAGCACGTACGATCGATCGTGCGTCAGGCACGCGTCGAGCGCGACGCGAACAAGCCGCTGCATGCGTTCCGCGAGATTTATCGGTTGTTGAAAGAGCTGGAAGCTTCGCAGGCGGACGACGCTGCGGAATGAAGATGAGCCCGGCCGATGCCGGGCTTTTTCTTTGAGGTGTTCTTGTTGGTTTCATGCACGACGAGATGGATCGCGCCCTGACTTCGGGGCAATGCTGAAAAATGCGACTGATTTTAGGACTGGCGCGAACCTGTGTCGCGAGCAGGCTCGCTCCTACAACAGCGGTCGCGGACGCGCAGCTGGGGCGAACCTGTGTCGCGAGCAGGCTCGCTCCTACAACAGCGGTGGCGGGCGGTGGCGGGCGCACGGCCGCGGGTGAGCGAGCGGTTGCTCTTAGCTCGGCATACCTCACCGATCAGAGGTGACGTCGGTTGCCGTTCCTGGAGCGCTTCCGCACGAAGGCGAAGGCCGTAGGAGGACTTAGCGACAGGAATGGCAGCCGGCGGCGCCCTCCCTCAGGGCGAACGCTTCGAAGCGAACCGCGATGGCGAAGCCGAGCCATCCCGAGAAAGACAAACAAAAAAGGGCGACGGATCACTCCGCCGCCCTTTCTCTTTTTCACGTACTCAACTTACCAACCAATCCCCAGATCCAGATGCTCCGGCTGGGTCTCGATCAGCGTCGAGCTCTGATCCGACACATCGTCATATGCAAAGCCATACGCCTTGCCGTTCACCCCATGCAGGTGCCAGAAGCGCGCGTAGTAGTTCGCCGGCGACTGCAGGTAGAACGCGCCGGCGTCCTTCCACTCGCTGTTGTCTTCCATCACGTGACGGTTGAACTCCGCACAGATCTGCGCCTCGAGCTGGCCTTCCACGCCCCACGGATCGTTCGATCGCGCCAGCGTGCCCTTACCTTCGAGCACATCCTGCGTGGTCGGCTTCTGCACGTTGAAGAGCATGCCCTGCGGCTCGTCCGGCTCGTGCGTGTCAGCCCAGTTCGTGTGTCTGAACACCAGCACGCCATCGACCACGGAACCTTCGAACTGCTTGGCACCGATGCTCATCTGCAGCACGTTGGACTGGTAGTACGTCCACGACTGGTCGATGTAATCGTCGAAGTAATGCTCCTGCGGCTTGCCCACATCGAACGCCGCCTTGCCCGGGGCCAGGATCCGGATCGGATCGGCATCGGCGATCTGGAACTCCGCCGGCACCTCCTGGTTGTACTCGGCGAAGATCTGCGCACGTGTCTGCGTGATACCCGAGTTCACGTGACGGGTCTTGTTACCGCCATACACATCGAGCGACAGCGGGATGGAGAACTGATCCACCTGCGTCGTATTGATGAAGATGGCATCGTCGTTCCAGGTGAACTCATACCAGTCGTAGTACACGTCGATGTTCGGGTCCGTCGCGTTGAGCGGGTTGGGACCGGCAAAACCGATGGTGTTATCGGCCGCCTTGAGCACCTTGATGTACATCGGCTCGCCGACCGAGACGAAGATACGCCCCGAACTCAGCTTCGGCAGCTTGAGCAGTTTCGACTGCGCGAGCGTGAAGAAGTAGTTCGGATAGTTCTGTCCGTTCTTGGTCAGGTGACCCGTAGCATCGTTGTCCTCCACGGCGAGCGGCACGGTCGTGCCGTCCGGCTTCACCCACGAGAACACGTTGGTGGTCGGGTCGCGGCCGATGACGGCGACAAATACCTTGTCGTCGGGCCACTTGCCGTTGGTCGCGTTGCGCAGCTGCGTACCGATGAAGCCCGGGTACACGTCGTAGTCGAAGCCCGTCGACGGATCGTTCGTGCCGGTGCCCGGATTGGACGGATCGGTCGGCGTCGTGCCTGCATCCGCACCGTACACCTCGAACTCCCACAGCGAGTAACCGTACTGCGTGGAACGCGTCTGGCCGTGCATACGCACATATCGGGCCGAGACGGCCGGGAAGGTCAGCGTTTCGACCCCACCCGTGCTGCCGGCCTTCGCGTACGCGGTGCTCCATGACTGGCCATCCATCGACACCTCGATCAGATACTTGATGGCATGCGCGTTTTCCCAGTTCAGTACCACCTTGTTCACCGACTTCACCGAGCCGAGGTCGACGCGGATCCATTGGTCGTCCGTGAAGCCCGAGGACCAGCGCGTACCGGCGTCACCGTCGTTGACGTTGGCTGCCTTGAACGCCACGGCGTTCTCGGTATCCGATGCCAGCACCGGTCGATTCAGTGCCAGGTTGCCACTGGCGGGTGCCGGATCCTGCGAGGCGACCGGCTGCTGCACCGTCAGCGTCGCCGCGCTGCTGGTGACGCTGCGGCCCGACGCATCGGTCACGACCACATCGTAGCTACCCGCGTCCGCGGTCGTCGCGGTGAAGCCGAAGGTCGCCGACGTCGCACCGGCCACCGAGGCGGCGTTACGTCGCCACTGATAGCTGACCGCGCTACTCGCCTTGACGCTGACGCCGAAGCTCGCCGCCTGGCCCGCGGTCACGCTCTGCGACTGCGGCTGGGTGATGAACGACGGGGGCGGCGCGGCGGCATACACCTCGAACTCGAACATCGAGACACCGTAACCGGTGATGCGCTTCAGGCTGTTCATGCGCACGTACTGCGCCGTCTGCACCGGGAACGTCTGCGTGTCGACGCCACCCTTGCCCACAACCGGACCCACGATGGTGTTCCACGACTTGCCGTCGCTGGAGACATCGATGGTGTACTGCGCCGACGACGCGTTCTCCCAGCGCATGATCACGTGGTCGAAGCTCTTCACCGACCCCAGGTTGACCACCAGGTCGACCGGATCCACCTGCTGCACCGAACCCCAGCGCGTATCGAAGTCCCCATCGATCGCGGCGGACGGACTCAGGTCCGGACGCTCCGTACCGAGGGACGACGACGCGGACGCACCGGCGGAAGCGAGCGCGATGTTCACGCCCCCCTTGCCGTCACCCGGCTTACCCGGGCTGGCCGGATTGCCACCGCCGTTGTCGTTGCCGCCACCCGGCTGCGTCACCGGACCGGCCCATGCCGGCGGATCGAAGCCGGCCGTCGAATTATCGACGGTCAGCACGACGTTGTTGCTTGCCGTGGTGATGCCCTGCGCGCTGACGACATTGACGCGATACACCGTGCCGTTCTGCGCGGCCGTGAGGGCACGCGTGGCATAGGTACCGTCGGCCGTGCTCGAGACGAACGTGAGCACATCCTGGTCGTTGGCGTCCCTGGTCACCGTGTACCAGTCGTAGCTGAGCGGACCCACGCCCGTCGCCGTCACGGCGAAGTGCGCGGAACGACCGACACCGGCCTTCTGTGCGCCCGGCTGAGCCGTAATCGTCGGCGCGACCACCTTCGCACCCTTGACGCAGAGCACATGGCCCGGATTGTTCTCGGCCACTTCACGACGGATATCGCCCAGCGAACTCACCTGGAAGGCGAACGTCGCGTCGGTCGGGTCCTTGCCATCGGTCCACGTATTCCATGCGCCCGGGAACGCGGCGCTGGAATAATGCTGGCCGCTGATGGCCAGCGCTTCGTCGACGGTCGGCAGACGCATCCCATCCTGCGCACAGGTCTGGATCGCGACGGATTGCGTGAACTGCGCACCCTGGTCGGCGAAGCCACGCTGCACGCGATCCCACTGCAGGCCACTGAGGTTGTCCGTCACCAGCGTCGAGCCCGTCGCGGACGTGTAGCGATCCGTGATGGCGCAGCAACCGGGCGAGTTGTACACCTCGAACTCGTAGAGCGAGTAACCGTAGTCCGTGGCACGCTTGACGCCCTGCATGCGGACATAGCGACCCTTCACCGGGTGGTCGAAGGTGAAGTCCTCGGTGCCACCGTTGCTCGTATCGGTGTGATACGCGTCCTGGAAGCCGCCGTCGGGGCTGTCGGAGTACTGGATCTTGTACTCGCTGGCGTGCGCGTTTTCCCACTTCAGCACGACACGGTTGAACGTCCGTGACGAGCCGAGATCGACCGTGATGTTCGCGTTGTCGTCGCCGACCTTCGAACCCCAGCGGGTGGTCTCGTCACCATCCACCGCCTGCCATGCGGCAGTGCCGTTGACGTTCTCCACCTCCGTGGACGAGGTCGCCTTCTCGCGGGCAAGATTCGCACCCGGCGGTGCCAGTGTGAGCTTCGCCGAGGCGGTCGCGACGACGCCGGTGATGTTGGTCACCGACACGGTATACGTGCCGACATCGCTCTGCTGCACGGAGGGCAACGTGAGTGTGGGCAGATCGTCGCCCACCGCGACGCCACCGACCGACCACTTGTAGTGGAACGGTGAGGTGCCCGCCACGAGCGTGGACGCGTCGAACGTCGCCGGCTGACCCGGGTTGGCACGCACATCGGCCAGCGCACCGGTGAACACCGGCGGACGCGCGGCATTCACCGTGAGGTGAGCGGGCACCGACGACGCATTGCTGCCGAAGTTCCTGATGACGACAGCGTAGTTCACGTTGTTGTCGGCCACGGTCAGGCTCGGCGTGACATAGCTCGGGCCATTCGCACCCGGGATCTCCGCCGCGCCTTTCATCCACTGGTAGCTGAGCGTGGGCGAACCCGACGCGACCACCTGGAAGTGCGCCTGCTGGCCCTCGTCGACGTTCTGCGCGATGGGCTGCGTCGTGATGGTCACCGGGCTGAAGGCGAACACCTTGAGCAGCGCGGGGGCCGACTCCTGATCCGGGCCCTGTCCGTGCACGACCACCGTATAGCTGCTGCCGTCATCCGCACGCGTCGACGCCGGTGTCACATAGCTCGCGCTGGTGGCGCCCGCGATGGCGACGCCGTTCTTCTTCCAGGTGAACGTGAGCGGCGGCGTGCCGGACGCGGTCACGGAGAAGTGGCCCACATCACCTTCCGTCACGTCCTGCCCGATGGGCTGCGCGATGATCGACGGCGGACCCGAAGCATTCGGAGCCGCGGGAACGTCGACGATGTTGAACGTCGCCGTGCCTGCCGTGAGGCCGGCCGCCGTGGCGGTGACCGTGACCTGGCCGGCGGTGAACTTCGAGCGCAGGGCGATCTTCTGCAGGCCACCTTCGAACTGCAGCTCCGGCGAACCCGGTGAGTGATAGCTGTGAATCGGCTCGGGGATGCCGCCATTGTTGTCCGGCACTTCACCGGCGCTGTAATCCACGTACTGCTGCGTACCGCCCTGATAGGTCACGATGGACGCGCCGCCGGTGACTTCGAAGGTCACCTTCTGCGCCGCCGTCGGAACGACGACACCGTTCTTGTCGACCACCTTCGCCACGATGAACGCGGCGTCGGAGCCGTTGGCGGTGACCTGGAAGCGCGAGCCATCGGGCTTGACCACGTTCGGCACGACGTCGAGCTCGATGTGATCGGCGGTGCCTGCCGTGGTCAGCGTATCCTGCACGGACTGACCGTTGGCATCGGTGCGCACGTTGCCCAGTGCGTCGAGACACTGCGCGGTCGCCGTACCCGACTGCCATGTGAGGTTCCAATGCACCTGACCGGGCAGCTTCGTGGTGGCCTGCGCCTTGTCGGCACCGACCATCTTGCCGGTTTCTTCGTCGACCGGGCCGTTCTCGAGCGCGTAAGACGCTTCGTCGATGGTGTCCCAGGTATTGGGTACCTGATCGCTGCCCTGCGGCACGCCGTTCACCAGCAGGCGCACCTTCGGGCAGTTACTGAACGCATTCACCTGGATATTGCCGGGGCGATTCCAGTGATTGGCCAGCTTGACCACCGGCCGCAGTTCGTACGGCACCCACACCGATTCGTAGATGTAGTACAGCATGCGCGGAAAGCGGTTCGCATCGGTCATCGATGCGTTGTTGCCGCGCACGTTGTGGCGGAAGCCCTTGATCGGCTTGCCGTCGGCGTGCGTCGCGATACTGCCGTCCGGGTTGCGCTGGTAGGTCCAGTGCGTCGCGTCCTCGAGACCTTCGACCATCTCGATGACTTCGCCCGGCGTATCCGACATGTACCACTGCGCCATGCCGAACGTGCCGACCTTGCGCGCCTGCGAATACGGCACGAGGTAGTTGAGCGCGAAGGCCAGTTCGTAGTCGTACGAATGACGCAGCGTACCCGGACCCCAGTATTCCGCGCCCCAGGCCGGTTTGTTCGGGAATTCGTTCGAATGCAGGTAGGTTTCGCAACCGGCCTTCGAGCAGCTGAGGATGTCGCCATTGGCGGCATCGGGCGTGCGGTCCGCCGCGGCACGCGGTGCGATGCTGTCCCACGTGCGTGCCAGCGCGCGAAGTTCCACCGCGAACGGTGTCGACATCACGCCATTGTCGTGCTCCCACGCGAGGATCGACGGGTGGCTGCGATCGCGGATCACGATGTCACGATGGACCTCGCGCTTGATCGTCCACATGTCGTTGCACGCCCGGTCGCCGGTCGCGCAGGGCGTGGCGAAGCCGTTCTCGCCGTCGCCGCTGGGCTGCACGATGAATACGCCCAGCGCGTCCGCCGCCTCGACGAATTCGGGACTGGACGGCGAATGACCCGGGCGCCACAGGTTGCCGCCACCGGCGGCCAGCTGCTGCAGATCGCGCCATTGCTGTTCTTCCGGCACGGACGAGCCGAGCGCGGGGTAATCGTAGCGGCCGGAGCCACCCCACATGTATTGCTTCTTGCCGTTGATGTACGGGAAGTCCTTGTCCCAGGTGATCACGCGAATGCCGAGCGTGCTCTGCTTCGCATCGACCACGACGCCGTCGATACTGACGGTATGCAGCACCTTGTACAGGTACGGCTTGCCGTCCAGGCTGTTGTTCGGAAACCACAGGTGCGGGTTGCTCACCTGCAGTGTTTCGTCGAACACGGGCGTCTGGTCGCTGGGTACGTAGTTGGCCGGCAGCGACTTCTGCTGCTGGTCCGACGTCACGACGTTGCCGTCGGCGTCGACGATCTGGGTCGTCAGCGTGACCGTCTTCGCGGCGGCGGTTTCGTTCGCGACGTTGGTCTGCACGCGTACGACGGCCGAGGTGTGGTCGGCACTCAGGCTCTGCGTACCGACGTAGGTACCCCAGGTGTTCTGACCCGCGTAGACATTTTCCGGGATGTGCACGAAGTTGGTGACGTGCAGCTTCACCGGGCGGAACAGGCCCGCTTCGGCCTGGCCGAAACGGAAGGAACCGGAGAAACCCGGGTCCTCGAAGAAACCGCCGCCGCTGCGGCTGACCTTGACGGCCAGCACGTCGCTGCCGTCGAACTTGAGGAACGGCGTCAGGTCGACGATGTGCGGCACGAAGCCGATGACGTGGGTCGCCTGCGCGTCCTTCTGGCCTGGCTGGTTGAGCACGCCGGTGCCGGGAACGAAATGGCCGTTGATGTAGACACGGTCACCCGTGTGCGCACCTTCGAACTCGACCATGACCTTCTTGCCGGCGAACTTCGCCGAGTCGTCGAGCCTGACGCGATACCAGCTGGTCTCGCCGTCCAGGCTGCCCTGGCCACCGCCGGACTCCTGGTTGATGAAGGTGGTGAAGTCGTTGGCCGCGTGCGGGATGCCGACGGTCAGCCACGCGCTGTCGTTGTAGTTGACCAGGGCGCCGTCGTCGCCGTTGGGCAGCGGCGCGTAGGTCACCGGGTCATTCGGGTTGGCGATGGCCTGCTTGGTGTATTTCCAGGGCCGGGCACCGAGATTGATGTCCTGCCGGTCCGAGGGCGCGAGCGTGACGGCTTGCGCCGTCGCGGTCACGCCCAGGAGCGCGATGGCGAGCAAGGCGGACAGCCTCGCCAGCCTCGGCGTACCGCGGGGTGATCTGGGTTGTCGCTTCATGGACGAGAGGTCCCCTGTATGTGCCGCGTGTGAGGTGAGCCGCGTGATCGACAGCACATTTCCCATCGCGCACGAACGCGTGCGCCAGCGCATATCGCGCCGGCGGTCTTCGTTCGTTTCGCGGTAAGTGGAGGTGGACCCGCCTTGCCCCGGGCTTTAGCCATCCATACGCTGTCAGCGCGGATCTTCCGCTTGCTGAATGTCACTCACAATACTAGAGGGTGCTCGAAGCACGACTTTTCGCAGAGTGAGTTCGCATTCCGTGACGGACGTCCGGTTTGCCCTGCAGAGGATTGCTTCGATCAAGACCGGAACGCACGTTGCATGCGTTCCTTGGTGACATACCTCTTCCGAGGTATGTCACGAAAACGTTCCACGTCAACGTATTGGCGGTCAGGCCGCGGTGCCGCCGACGGTCATGCCATCGACACGCAACGTCGGCTGGCCCACACCGACGGGCACGCTCTGCCCGTCCTTGCCGCACACGCCCACGCCTTCGTCGAGCGCGAGGTCGTTGCCGATCATCGAGACGCGCGTGAGCACCTCGGGGCCGGATCCCACCAGCGTGGCACCCTTGACCGGACGCGTGACCTTGCCGTCTTCGATGAGATAGGCCTCGCTCGCCGAGAAGACGAACTTGCCGTTGGTGATGTCGACCTGACCGCCGCCGAAGTTCACGGCGTAGAGGCCACGCTTGACCGACCGGATGATCTCCTCCGGCTCACGGTTACCGGCGAGCATGTAGGTGTTGGTCATGCGCGGCATCGGCAGCTGCGCGAAGGACTCGCGACGACCGTTACCGGTGGACCTGACGCCCATCAGCCGCGCGTTGAGCTTGTCCTGCATGTAACCCTTGAGGATGCCGTTCTCGATCAGCGTGGTGCATTCGGTCGGCGTGCCTTCGTCGTCGATGCTCAGCGAGCCACGGCGACCCGGCAGCGTGCCGTCGTCGACGATGGTCACCCCGTCGGCCGCGACACGCTGGCCGATGCGACCGGTGAAGGCGGAACTGCCCTTGCGGTTGAAGTCACCTTCGAGACCATGGCCGATGGCCTCGTGCAGCAGCACGCCCGGCCAGCCCGGGCCGAGCACGACGGTCATGTTGCCGGCCGGCGCATCCACCGCTTCGAGATTGACCAGCGCCTGGCGCACCGCTTCCTCGGCGAAGGCGTGGGCGCGACCGTTCTCGATCAGTTCGCCATAGCCGTAACGACCGCCGCCACCGGAATGACCCTGCTCGCGGCGGCCGTTCTGCTCGGCGATGACCTGGACGTTGAGACGCACGAGCGGACGTACGTCGGCGGCCAGCGTGCCGTCCGAGCCGGCGATGAGGATCGTGTCGAGCGTGGCCGCCAGGCTGACGATGACCTGCCTGACGCGCGGATCGCGCGAACGCGCATAGGCATCCACCTCGCGCAGGAGCGCGATCTTGGCTTCGTTGGGCAGGCTCTCGACCGGGTCGATGGCCGGATACAGCCCGCGCCCTGTCGCGATGGCGAGCGGTTTGCCGGCACCCGCTCCGCCCTGCGCGATCGCGCGCGCGGCACGGGAGGCTTCGAGCAGCTGCGGAAGCACGATTTCGTCCGAATAGGAGAAACCGGTCTTCTCACCGGAGATGGCGCGCACGCCCACACCCTGCTCGATCGAGTGGCTGCCATCCTTGACGATGCCTTCCTCCAGCACCCACGACTCGCTGCGGGAGTGCTGGAAATACAGATCCGCCGCGTCGATCGACGGCCCCATCAGCTGGGAAAATACGCGATCGAGGTCGGTGGAAGCCAGGCCGCCGGGGGTGAGCAGGCGCCGTTCGGCAAGGGAAATCAGGGAATCCATCAGGTTCGCCGGTAGAGATGGGGTACCCCACAGGTGGGGTCGGATGGGGTCAGCTTAAACCCTGGTCCCTCCTGCGTCACCGGCGGCGGACGGCCCAGGCAGCCCCCAGGCCGGCCGGGTGCTAGGATTCGTCCAAACTCACCGGAACGGAGCCTCCATGAGCAGGGGAAAGAAGCGGGCCATCGCCCGTCGTGTCGCGACGGCGCCTGTCCGTCGTGCGGAAGCGGTCGTCGACGAAACACGCGACCTGCTGAACAAAAGCGGTCACCTCGACCCCCGCAAGGCCATGGTCAGCACGGCGATTGCGCTGTCGCTCGGCTTCCTCTGCCTGTTGGCCGTCATTGCCTTTCATTTCCCCCAGTACCTGACCACGCCCGATCTGCGGCACAAGTATTCGGTGGATGTCCTGCGTCAGGCACTGCTGGGTGCGCTGCTGATCGCCGGCGGCCTGTCGCTGGCGAACGTCATCCTCGGCCGCCGCCGCAACCTCAATATCGCCGCGTTCGCCATGGTACTCGCCGCCGTCGCGCTCGGCGGGTCGCGCGTGCCGGTAGGCGCATTCCCCGACCACACGCCCTACATCGGCCTCGACTGGTTCATCCTCGACCTGCTCGGCTCGACAGTGTTGTTCGTCGTGATCGAAAAACTGTTTCCGCTTTACCGTGGTCAGTCGGTGTTTCGCTTCGAGTGGCAGACCGACATGAAGCACTTCGCCGTGAATCACTTTGCGGTGGGCCTCGCGCTGCTCGTGGTGAACTTCCTGATCCACCACGCGTTCACCTGGCTGGTGAACAGCGACTTCCAGCGCATGGTCGCGAGCATCCATTTCGTGCCCCAGCTGTTGTTGTGCATTCTCGTCGCCGACCTGGCGCAGTATGCAACGCACCGCGCGTATCACGAGGTGCCTTTCCTCTGGCGCTTCCATTCCGTACACCACAGTGTGAAGACGATGGACTGGCTGGCCGGTTCACGCCAGCACATGCTGGAACTGCTGTTCACCCGCGTCTGCGTGCTGGCTCCGCTTTACGTGCTGGGTTTCAGCGAAGCGGTGACCAACGCGTACATTCTGGTGGTCGGCTTCCAGGCGGTGTTCAACCACGCCAACGTGCATCTGCCGTGGGGTCCGTTGAAGTACGTCCTCGTGACACCTGATTTCCATCACTGGCATCACGCGTCGGACGACGAAGCGATCGACAAGAACTATGCGGCGCATTACGCCTTCATCGACTATGCGTTCGGTACCGCCGTGAAGTCGACGAAGCAGTTTCCGGAGAAATACGGCGTGGTGGGTGACTACATGCCGGATGGGTTCGTGAAGCAGCAGCTGTTTCCGTTCAGCAAAACGAAGACCTGAAGCGCGTCCGGATCCGGCATGCGTTTCGCGCGCAGGGCTGTAGTGGCCGGGTATTTGAGGACCACGCATAGGAGCGTTAAGCCGCCATCCTCTCAAACTCGGCCGGCGGGCGGTAGTCGAGCGCGGAGTGCA
>NZ_FNBR01000006.1:0-240969 GCF_900102405.1 Dyella sp. 333MFSha
TGCCAACACCGCACGAGCGTCTTCAGAGGCTTTCAGCTGTCCCTGAAGCTGCGCGATGAGGCGTCGCTGCTCCACCGGATCGTCCGGTATCGCCGCTTGCCGTTCGCGCCATTCCTCCACCCATCGCCTCAGGGCTGTCGGCCCCAGACCCATCATCTGAGCGGCTTGAGGCGGGGTATATCCCACCTCGACCACCAGTCGTATTGCCTCGGCTTTGACCGCTGCCGGAATTTTTCTATGAGCCATGATTCACCTCGCAGGAGATTTTGCTCCTACTTGGTGGTCCTGAAAAACCCGGCCACTACAGCCCCGCGCGCGACATGTTTCAAGGCGGTGGCCGGGAGCTGGCGCGTAACCTTGCCAGGCAGCGCCGGAACGCGTCGCGCGCAGGGCGCGCTCCTACACTTTTCAGGCTTTCGCGGCAGCGCGTTTCTTTCGGTCCTCGTCGCGCAACTCGCGACGGAGGATCTTGCCGACATTCGTCTTCGGCAGGCTGTCGCGGAACTCGATCTGCTTGGGACGCTTGTAACCGGTGAGGTTCTCGCGGCAGTACTCGCTGAGGGCTGCTTCGGTCAGTGAGGGGTCCTTGCGGACGACGAAGAGCTTCACCACTTCGCCCGAGTGCTCGTCGTCGATACCGACGGCGGCCACTTCGTTCACGCCGGGGTGGCGCGCGACGATGTCTTCGATCTCGTTCGGATACACGTTGAAACCGGAGACCAGGATCATGTCCTTCTTGCGATCGACGATGTAGACGTAGCCGTTCTCGTCCATCTTCGCGATGTCGCCGGTGCGCAGCCAGCCGTTGGCGTCGAGCACCTTTGCGGTTTCGTCGGGACGGTTCCAGTAGCCCTTCATCACCTGCGGGCCCTTGATGCAGAGTTCGCCCACTTCGCCGAAGCCGAGCACGTCACCGTCATCGGACCAGATCTGCACGTAGGTGGACGAGATGGGCAGGCCGATCGAGCCGTTGTATTCCTTCAGGTCCAGCGGGTTGATGCAGGCGGCCGGCGACGTCTCGGTGAGACCGTAGGCTTCCGCCAGCGTCACGCCCGTCGTCTTCTTCCAGCGCTCCGCCACCGCGCGCTGCACGGCCATGCCGCCGCCGAGCGAGAGATGCAGTGCCGAGAAGTCGAGGTCGGCGAAGCCCGGCGTGTTGAGCAGGCCGTTGAAGAGCGTGTTCACGCCGGTGATGGCGGTGAAGCGCTCTTTCGAGAGCTCCTCGACGAAGCCCTTCATGTCGCGTGGGTTGGTGATCAGCAGGTTCATCGCGCCCATGCGCGTAAAGACCAGGCCGTTCGCCGTCAACGAAAAGATGTGATACAGCGGCAGCGCGGTGACGATGACTTCTTCGCCGGCCTTGGCCGAGCCGCTGATCCAGGCATCCGCCTGCAGCATGTTCGCCACCATGTTGCGGTGGGTGAGCATCGCGCCCTTGGCCACGCCGGTGGTGCCGCCGGTGTACTGCAGAAAGGCGATGTCGTCGTGACCGACTTCCACGGGCGGCAGAGCGTGCGACTTGCCGCGCTCGAGCGCGTCCTTGAAGCGGATGCTCGACGGCAACTTGTACGCAGGCACTTCCTTGCGGATGTGCTTGACGACGAAGTTGATGATGTTGCCCTTGGGAAAACCGATCAGGTCGCCGACGCCGGTGGTGATGACGTGATGCACCTTGGTGCCGTCAAGGGCCTGCTGCACCGTCGCCGCGAAGTTGTCGAGGACGACCAGCGCCTTCGCGCCCGAGTCTTCCAGTTGGTGATGGAGTTCGCGCGCCGTGTAGAGCGGATTGGTGTTCACTACCGTCAGGCCGAGGCGCAGTGCTCCGAACAGCACGATGGGGTACTGCAGGAGGTTGGGCAGCATGATCGCGATGCGATCGCCCTTGACCAGACCGAGTTCGCCGGAAAGGTAGCCGGCAAACGCGGTAGAGAGTTCGTCGATCTGCCCGTAGGTCAGAACCTTGCCGAAGTTTTTGTAGGCGGGACGGTCACGAAATTTCTTAAAGGATTCTTCGAAGACGGCCGCCACGGAGCGGTAGGCGTTGACGTCGATATCGGCGGGGATGCCGGCCGGGTAGTGGGCAAGCCAGGGACGTTCAATGCTCATGAATCGGACGCGCTCCGTAAAATGACTGTCGCACGGCACACGTCCCGTACGATGCGGCATTGGAGCATACGCGTGCGTATAGCGGCAAGCCGCAACGCAGCGTGAAATCAACCGGAGAAACCATGAGATTGCCGTCGATCCTCGCCTTCGTTTTCACCCTTGTCATCGCGCTGGCCGGGTGTCATGGCACCCCGGATGACGAGCGGATTCGTGAGGCCATCGCGACGACGGCGGCGGGAGCCGAAGCGGGCAAGGCGTCCGACACGGTCGCCGCGCTTAGCGATGACTTCGACGGTAACGCCGGACAATTCGACAAGCGGGCGTTGTCGAACATGGTTCGCCTGTTCGCATTGCGCGGGCAGGGCATCCACGTGCTGATGGGGCCGGTGACGGTCGAGCCGCGTGGCGAGCGGAGCGTGGCGAGGTTCACCGTGACGCTTACCGCCGGTAGCGGCGTGTTGCCGGATAACGCGGGGGCGTATGACGTCGAGACGGGATGGCGTAAGGACGGTGGGGAGTGGCGCTGTTTTACGGCTAGCTGGAAGCGGGCGTTGTAGATGAGATCGCCAGCGGGGCTGGCTCCTGCAAGAGCGGCGCGATGCCTGCTCTGGCAGGAGCCAGCCTCCTGGCGGTGCTTTAAGCGGCCTTGGCCAGCTGACGCAGCACGTACTGCAGGATGCCGCCGTGGCGGAAGAACTCGCGCTCCTTCGGGGTCAGCAGCAGCACCTTCACGGTGAACTCCTTGACGGAACCGTCCGGACGCACGGCCTTGACCGTCGCCGTCTTCGACTCACCGCCATTCAGGCCGGTGATGTCGAACACTTCGTCGCCCTTCAGACCGAGCGTCTGCGCGTTCTCGCCGTCCTGGAACTGGCAGGGCAGCACGCCCATGCCGACCAGGTTGGAGCGGTGGATACGCTCGAAGCTCTCGGTGATCACCGCCTTGACGCCCAGCAGCAGCGTGCCCTTGGCCGCCCAGTCACGCGACGAGCCGGTGCCGTATTCCTTGCCGGCGAGCACGACCAGCGGCGTACCGTCGGCCTTGTACTTCATGGCGGCGTCGTAGATCGCCATTTCTTCGCCGGTCGGGATGTACCGGGTGAAGCCACCCTCGACGCCGTCGAGCATGAGGTTCTTGATGCGGATGTTGGCGAAGGTGCCGCGCACCATCACGTCGTCGTTGCCGCGACGCGAACCGTAGGAGTTGAAGTCCTTCGGCTCGACGCCACGCGAGATCAGGAAACGGCCCGCCGGGCTGTCCTTCTTGATCGAGCCGGCCGGCGAGATGTGGTCGGTGGTGATCGAGTCGCCGAAGATGCCCATGGCGCGCGCGCCGTGAATGTCTTCGATGGTGCCGGCTTCGGCGGACATGCCGTCGAAGTAAGGCGGGTTCTTGATGTAGGTGGAGTCATCCCACGCGTAGGTCTGGCCATCCGGCGAGGCGATCTGGTTCCAGCGGCTGTCGCCCTTGAAGACGTCGGCGTAGCTGTCCTTGAACATCTGCGGATTGATGGCGCCCGCGATGGCGTCGGAGATTTCCTGGTTGCTCGGCCAGATGTCCTTGAGGTACACGGGCTGACCGTCGCTGCCGTTGGCGATGGGATCCCTGGTCAGGTCGATGTTGAGCGTGCCGGCGAGGGCGTACGCGACCACCAGCGGCGGCGACGCCAGGTAGTTCATCTTGACTTCGGGATGCACGCGGCCTTCGAAGTTGCGGTTGCCCGACAGCACGGACGCCACGGCGAGGTCACCCTCGGCGATGCCCTTGCTGATCTCGGCCGGCAGCGGACCGGAGTTGCCGATGCAGGTGGTGCAGCCGTAGCCGACCACGTAGAAATTGACCTTTTCCAGCTCTTCGAGCAGACCGGTCTTCTTCAGGTATTCGGTGACGACGAGCGAGCCCGGGCCGAGCGAGGGCTTCACCCACGGCTTGGAGGTCAGGCCGCGCGCGGCCGCCTTCTTCGCCACGAGGCCGGCGGCCAGCATGACGGCCGGGTTGGACGTGTTGGTGCACGAGGTGATCGCGGCGATCACGACGGAGCCGTCGTTGATGCGGAACGACTTGCCGTCCTTCTCGACCAGCACGCCGCCGTCTTCGCCGACGTTGTTGGCTTCGTTGCCGACCGCGGTGCCGCCGCCTTCATTGCTGAAGCTGGCTTCGCCGTGGCTCTTCGGCTTGCGGTTGGCTGTGAGCGGGCCGACCACGTCGAGGAAGCTCTGCTGCACGCCTTCGAGCAGTACGCGGTCCTGCGGACGCTTCGGGCCGGCCATCGACGGACGCACGTCGGCCAGGTCGAGTTCGAGCACGGTGGTGAACTCGGCTTCCGGCGTGTTGGCGTCGTGCCAGAGGTTCTGGGCCTTGGCATAGGTCTCGACCAGCGCGATCTGCGCCTCGTCGCGGCCCGACAGGCGCATGTAGTTCAGAGCTTCCTGGTCGATCGGGAAGATGCCGCAGGTCGCGCCGTATTCCGGCGCCATGTTGGCGATGGTCGCGCGGTCGGCCAGCGGCAGGTTCTGCAGGCCGCTGCCGAAGAACTCGACGAACTTGCCGACGACGCCGAGCTTGCGGAGCATCTGGGTCACGGTCAGGACGAGGTCGGTGGCGGTGACGCCTTCCGGCAGCTTGCCCTTCAGGCGGAAACCGACGACCTGCGGGATCAGCATGGACGACGGCTGGCCGAGCATGGCGGCTTCGGCTTCGATACCGCCCACGCCCCAGCCCAGAACGCCGATGCCGTTGATCATCGTGGTGTGCGAATCGGTACCGAAGACGGTATCCGGATAGGCGAACGACTCGCCGTCGACTTCATTGGTGAAGACGACGCGGGCGAGGTTCTCCAGGTTGACCTGGTGGACGATGCCCGTGCGCGGCGGCACGACCTTGAAGTTGTTGAAGGCCTTCTGGCCCCAGCGCAGGAACGAGTAACGCTCCTGGTTGCGCTCGAATTCGATGGCGACGTTCTCTTCCAGCGCGCTTTCCGAACCGAACGCGTCGACCTGCACCGAATGGTCGATGACCAGTTCGGCCGGCGCCAGCGGGTTGATCTTGTTCGGGTCGCCGCCGAGCTTGGCGACGGCGTCACGCATGGCGGCCAGATCGACCACGCAGGGCACGCCGGTGAAGTCCTGCAGCACCACGCGGGCGGGCATGAAGGAGATCTCGGTGTCCGGCTCGGCCTTGGCGTCCCATTTGGCCACGGCCTCGATTTCCTTCGAGGTGACGTTCACGCCGTCTTCCTGGCGGAGCAGGTTTTCCAGCAGGATCTTCATGGAGTACGGCAGGCGCTTGATGTCGTGCTGCGCGCCGAACTTGGCGAGGCTGGCGATCGTGTGGCGCTTGCCGTTGACTTCGATGCTGTCTCGTACCGAGAACGAATCTTTCATGCTGTACTCCTGGCGTGACGTTCTTTAGCTGGGGAGGCCTGGAGAAACCCCGCAGGGGTTCCGCCAAAGCGTCGATTATCGCGCAGTCCGCGGCCCCTGTGCGACCGCCACGAGTCTGGCGTCGGGCTAGAATGGCGGGCTTCGGGGCAGGGCCGGGCGATGATTCGGCGGCGAAAGGATGGAGCGGTAAGCGGATGGGCGCAAACGTATTTGATGGCACGCAGCGTTCGATGATTTCGATGGCCCTGTCGTCGGTGTCGCTGCGCGACCTCGCGCTGGTCCAGGCGGTGGCGCGCGAAGGCAGCTTCACCAGCGCCGCGCGGGCCATGTACATCAGCCCGTCGGGGCTCTCGCATCAGGTACAGAAGGTCGAGCAGGCCCTCGGCGTCCCCTTGTTCGAGCGCGGCGGCCGGCGGGTCGTTCCGACCGTCGGCGGCCAGCGCCTGCTGGGTTATATCGAGGCCGTGCTGGGTTCGGCCGAACACCTGGAGCACGCCGCGCGTGCCGGGGATGTGGCGTTTGGCGGCGAATTGCGCCTCGGCGTGCCGTCCACCCTGGGACCCTACCTGCTGCCGCATTTCATCGAGCCGTTCCCCCAGCGTTTTCCGGGCGCGCGGCTGACGATCTCCGAGGGCAAGCCACGCGGGCTGCTGCGCCGTCTTCACGAAGGCGAGCTCGATGCCGTGCTGGCGCCGCCGAGCACGACCGCCACCGGACTCGAATCCGCAGCGCTGTTCTTCGAACCGTACGAGCTGATGCTGAACGCGTCGCATCCGCTGGCCGGGCGGCCCTCCGTGGCGCTCACCGAGCTGGATGCCGCCGATGCCACCCTGATGGCCGAGAGCCACGGCAACGGCGTGTCGGACCTGGGCATGGCCGGCGCGGCGCGGCCGGAGCGGATTCAGGACCTGAGCCTGGAAAGCCTGGCGTCGCTGGTGGCGATGCGTGGTGGCTACACGCTGGTGCCGATTCTTGCGCACGAGCGGCTGGGGTCGATCCGCAACGTGGTGCTGGCGCAGGTGGAAGGGGCACGACCGGGCCGTCATATCGCGCTTTACTGGCGGAGTGCCACGCCGTGGCGTGAGGATCTGGACCGGTTCGGGGATTTGTTGCGGGAGCTGGCCGGGTCGATTCCGGGCCTGGATGCGGCCGCTTCGTAGACCTTAACCCCCGTCGTCCAGCGTGGAGCCCGTCAGCAACCCCCTCGCCAGCATCGCGCACTGCTTACGATAGATCAGCAGGTGCCACTGCCGCCCGCCGATCTGGTGGTACAGCACCGCCGACCGCACAGCCGCCAGCAACGACGCCCGCACGCGATCCACGTTCGCCTTCTGCTGAAGGTGCGTCGGATTGCCGGTCACCATGACGCGCGGCTTGAGCGTCGACAGCGTGGTCGAATAGACCTCCGCCAGCCGCGCCGCGACATTCGGGTGCTCGATCCCGAAATGCTCCACCTGCCGCTGCGTGGCGACGATGCCCTCGCGCACGCGATCGAGCAGACCGCGATGGCGCGACAGAGAGCGCTCCAGCCGCAGCACGGTGATCGCCATCCGCATCACCGCGATATCGCGGGTCTCGTCCTCGAACTGTGCCACGAGGGTGCGCAGGCCACGGCGGACGCCGCTGACGCCGCCATAGACGGACGCGACGGAATCCGCGTCGATACGGAACACGCTACCCACGCTCGCCTCGAATGCGGCATCTTCGCAACGGCCTTCGGTAGCCAGTTGCTGGGCCAGTGAGGCACCCTGGAAAACCCCCGCGAGGGCGAGGACGCGTTCTTCGTTCATGGGTAAAACCTGGAAAAAATGAGAGGGGATCGCGCGCAAGGCGCGCTCCTACAGCGTAGAGGGGGCGTGTAGAGACGCCGGGTCATGCCAGGCCGCCGTAGGTGGCGTCCGTGGCGGCGATCACCGCGCCGCCGAGGCAGGCCTCGCCGTCGTAGAGCACCACGGACTGACCGGGGGTGACGGCGCGCTGGGGCTCGTCGAACGACACATATAAGGTGTCGCCACGGATCTCGACGGCGCAGGCCTGGTCGGCCTGCCGGTAGCGCGTCTTCGCCGTGCAGCGGAAGGCGGGAGCGGGCGGCTCGCCTGCCACCCACGTCAGATCGGTGGCCGTGAGCCGGGTGGACTGCAGCCAGCGGTTCTCGCCGCCCTGGGCGACGATCAGCGTGTTGGTCGCGACGTCCTTGCCGACCACGTACCAGGGCTCGTTGGGCGCGTCGGCGCGGCCGCCGATGCCGAGGCCATTGCGCTGGCCCAGCGTGTAATACATCACGCCCTGATGCTCACCGATGACGCGCCCGTCGGGATCGACCATCGGACCCGGCCTGGCCGGCAGGTAGGCGGACAGGAAGGCGCGGAAGTCGCGCTCGCCGATGAAGCAGATGCCGGTGGAGTCTTTCTTCGCATGCGTGGGCAGCGCGGCTTCGCGTGCCATCTCGCGCACCAGCGGCTTCTCGATCTCGCCGACCGGGAACAGCGTGGCGGCGAGCTGCTTCTGCCCAAGCGCGTGCAGGAAGTAGCTCTGGTCCTTGGCGGCATCCACCGCGCGGAGCAACCGGTAGCGCCCTTCGTGAAAATCCACGCGCGCGTAGTGGCCCGTCGCGATCTTCTCCGCGCCGAGGGCCTGCGCGTGCTCGAGGAAGGTCTTGAACTTGATCTCGCGATTGCACAGCACGTCGGGGTTGGGCGTGCGGCCCGCCGCGTACTCGGCGAGGAAGTAGGCAAAGACGCCGTCCCAGTACTCGCCGGCGAAATTTCTTGCGTGAAACGGAATGCCCAGCCGGCCGCAGACGGCCACGGCATCCTTGCGGTCGTCGTCGGTGGTGCAGGGGCCGGAGCGGTCGTCCTCCTCCCAGTTCTGCATGAACATGCCTTCGACCTCGTGTCCGGCCTGCTGGAGCAGGAGGGCCGCCACCGACGAGTCCACGCCGCCGGAAACACCAAGGATCACCTTCACGCGGAGGGCTCGGGCAGGCGGCTGGTGACGGCGTCCAGCGGAAGGCGGCGTCCGTCCAGCCAGGCGTCGATCGTCTCGAGCACGAGCGGGCTGCGCAGGCGCGAGCCCAGCGCCGCGATCTCGTCGCGTCGCAGCCAGATCGCCCTGCGAATCCCCTCATCCAGGGGGCGATGCTCATCGTATGAGGTGACATGACCCGCAAAACCGAAACGCAGCACTTGTTCGCCGTGCTCCGGGCTGGCCCACTGCCAGACGCCGAGGAAAGCGTCGAGCGCGATGGTGTGGCCGGTTTCTTCCAGGGTTTCGCGGATCGCCGCGGCCTGCAGGCTCTCGCCCGGATCCAGATGACCGGCTGGCTGGTTATAAGCGACTTCGCCGAAGACATCCTCTTCGACGATCAGGTAGCGATCGCCGCGCGCGACGACGCACGCCACCGTGGCACGGGGGCGCCAGACGTTTTCAGGCTGGTTGGAAGTCGGCGGCATCGGCTGAAGGTCGGGTGGGCTCTGGAAAAAGGCATATTGTGCCATCACCTGTGGAAATCGAGCCGGAGGACGACGGAATTCCGGTGTATATAATCGAATCGCGTACCGACAGGTTGTCAATTAATGTCCCAGGAACACGAACACGATCAGGAAAGCGATCGCGGCCACGGGCTGGCGATCGAGAGCGTTCGTCCGGAAACGGCAAAACCGCCGCTCTTCCAGGTGGTTTTGCTGAATGACGATTTCACCCCCATGGATTTCGTGATCGAGGTTTTACGTACGTTTTTCGGCATGGATCAGGAGCGGGCGGTCCAGGTGATGCTCCACGTGCATACGCGAGGGAAGGGCGTGTGCGGCGTGTTCACTCGAGAGGTGGCAGAAACCAAGGTGACTCAGGTCAACGAGTACTCACGGTCGAATCAGCACCCGCTCTTGTGCACTATGGAAAAAATGTAGGCGCTCCCCCATCTGGTGTTCATGCGGCAATGAAACATGGGGCTGGTCCCCGCCGCCCACAGCTATCGGAGACGGTCCGTATGTTCAGCAAGGATCTCGAAGTCACCATCGGGCACTGCTACAAGCAGGCCCGTGAGCAGCGCCACGAATTCATGACCGTCGAGCACCTGCTCCTCGCGCTCACTGAAAACACCTCAGCCCTGGCCGCCCTGCGCGCCTGCGGCGTCGATCTTCCGCGACTTTCGGCCGATCTTCAGCGAATCATCGCTGAAACGGTGCCGGTACTGCCGGCCGGTGACGAGCGTGACACGCAGCCCACGCTGGGTTTCCAGCGCGTGCTCCAGCGCGCCGTCTACCACGTTCAGTCGTCGGGTCGTAAGGAAGTCACCGGCGCGAACGTGCTGGTAGCGATCTTCGGCGAAAAGGACTCCCACGCTGTGTACTTCCTGCATCAGCAGGAAATCACCCGGCTGGACGTGGTCAATTACATCTCGCACGGCATCGCCAAGATCGGCGACGAGTCGGCAGCGGCCGCTCAGAATCCGGAGCGCGACGGCGAGGAAGGCGGTGAAGGCAAGGGCAACCCCCTGAGCGAATACGCCGCCAACCTCAACGAACTGGCGATTCAGGGCAAGATCGACCCCCTGATCGGCCGCCAGGACGAAGTCGAGCGCACGATCCAGGTGCTCTGCCGCCGTCGCAAGAACAACCCGCTCTACGTCGGCGAAGCCGGCGTGGGCAAGACCGCCCTGGCCGAAGGTCTGGCCAAGCGCATCGTCGAGGGGCAGGTGCCGGAAGTGCTGGAAGACTGCACGATCTGGTCGCTGGACCTGGGCGCCCTCGTTGCCGGCACCAAGTACCGCGGCGATTTCGAAAAGCGCCTGAAGGCGGTCATCGGTCAGCTGAAGAAGCAGCCCAACGCGATCCTCTTCATCGACGAGATCCACACCATCATCGGTGCGGGCTCGGCCTCGGGCGGCACGATGGACGCCTCGAACCTGATCAAGCCCATGCTTGCGTCCGGCGAGCTGCGCTGCATCGGCTCGACGACGTTCCAGGAATTCCGGGGCGTGTTCGAGAAGGATCGCGCGCTGGCGCGTCGCTTCCAGAAGATCGACGTGGTGGAGCCGACCGTGGCCGACTCCATCGAGATTCTGAAGGGCCTGAAGACCCGCTTCGAAGAGCATCACTCGGTGGAGTACACCGGTGAAGCCCTGCGCGCGGCCGTGGACCTCTCGGTCAAGCACATCCCGGATCGCCTGCTGCCGGACAAGGCCATCGACATCATCGATGAAGCCGGCGCCCGTCAGCGGCTGCTCCCGGAAGACGAGCGTACGGGCAAGGTCGACGTGCCGGAAATCGAGTACATCGTGGCCAAGATGGCGCGCATCCCGGCCAAGCAGGTCTCGGCCTCGGATCGCGACGTGCTGCGCAATCTCGAGCGCAACCTGAAAATGGTCGTGTTCGGGCAGGACGGTGCGATCGAAGCCCTGTCCTCGTCGATCAAGATGGCGCGTTCCGGGCTGGGCGATCCGTCCAAGCCGATCGGCAGCTTCCTGCTCGCCGGCCCCACGGGTGTCGGCAAGACGGAGGTGACCAAGCAGCTCGCCATGCAGCTGGGCATTGAGATGGTGCGCTTCGACATGTCCGAGTACATGGAGGCGCATTCGGTCTCGCGCCTGGTCGGTGCGCCCCCGGGCTATGTCGGTTTCGACCAGGGCGGTCTGCTCACCGAGCAGATCACCAAGCATCCGCACTGCGTGCTGCTGCTGGACGAAATCGAGAAGGCTCACCCGGACGTCTACAACATCCTCCTCCAGGTCATGGATCGCGGTGTGCTGACGGATACGAACGGTCGCGAGGCGAACTTCAAGAACGTGGTGATCGTCATGACCACGAACGCGGGTGCGCAGCTGGCCTCGCGTCGCGGCATCGGCTTCGTCAAGCAGAACCACGCCACGGACGCCATGGAGACCATCCGTCGGATGTTCACGCCGGAATTCCGCAACCGTCTGGACGCGGTCATCCAGTTCAACGCACTGGACTTCGACCACATCCTGCGCGTCGTGGACAAGTTCCTGATCGAGCTCGAGGCCCAGCTGACCGAGAAGAAGGTGAGCGTCGACGTGACGCCGGAGGCCCGCCGCTGGCTGGCGGAACACGGCTTCGATCCGCAGATGGGTGCCCGCCCGATGGCTCGCGTGATCCAGGACAAGGTGAAGCGTGCGCTGGCCGACGAGCTGCTGTTCGGCAAGCTGGCCGATGGCGGCAAGGTGACGCTGTCGGTGGACGGCGACGAGCTTCACGTGGAAACTGAGTCGGCTGAGCCGGCGGCTGTGACGGCTTAAGTCGTAATGATGGATTGAAAGCAATGCTGGCTTGAGAGAAAGGGCGGCCTGCGGGCCGCCCTTTTTTGCCGCCAGAAATGAATACTGCCCCATGGAGATAACGCACATGTTCAGCAACGAAACCGAGCCCAAGCCGAACGCCGGTCAGGGTCAGGGCAGCACGTTCCTTGAAGAGAAAGCCTTCCGTGCGCGTACCGTGCTGGTGTTCGGCACGATCACCGATACCGTCGCCGCCGACACCGTCCGTCGCCTGCTGGCGCTGGACGCCGAGTCCGATGCGCCGATCGACATGATCGTCTCGTCGCCGGGTGGTCACCTGGAGTCGGGTGACGTGATCCACGACGTGGTCCGCTTCATCACCGCGCCGGTCAACATGATCGGTACCGGCTGGGTCGGCAGCGCCGCCACGCATCTGTACCTCGGTGCGCCGCGCGAGCGTCGCGTCTGCCTGCCGCAGACGCGCTTCCTCATCCATCAGCCCAGCGGCGGCGCGGGTGGTCAGGCCAGCGACATCGCGATTCAGGCCAAGGAGATCATGAAGGCGCGCGAGCGCATCGCCGGCGTCATCTCGCGAGAGAGCGGCCAGCCGATCGAGCGCGTGCGCGAAGACATCGAGCGCGATCTGTGGATGTCGGCCGAAGACGCGGTGAAGTACGGCCTGGTCTCGCGCATCGTCGAGCATCGCAAAGACGTGCGCCGCGACTGATTCCCTCAGGAATCGCGACAACAAAAAAGCCGCGGCGAAAGCTGCGGCTTTTTTTCGGCACCTACCCGGTGCAGCGCGAGACGCGCTTACTTCATACGGTAGGTGATACGACCCTTGGTCAGGTCGTAGGGGGTCATCTCGACCTTCACCTTGTCGCCGGTGAGGATGCGGATGTAATGCTTGCGCATACGGCCGGAGATATGGGCAGTAATGACATGCCCGTTCTCGAGCTGCACGCGGAACATGGTGTTGGGCAGGGTCTCCTGGACCGTGCCTTCCATTTCGATGACGTCGTCTTTTGCCATGTGTTCCGGGTCGATGAACGGCCGGAATGGCCGCATAAGTCCCTTAGTATGCCATGCCCGCCCGCCCGAGTCACCCCACGGGGCGGTCTCAGGCGAAGTGTTCGTCCAGCTTCCTGCGGATTTCTTCCTCGATGGTGCCCTTGAGCGGGGAGAGCAACATGCCCAGTTCGGCGGTCACGTGCACGTCGGTATCCGAGACGGCGATGGCGCCCTTCACGCCGGACCGGGCGAAGCTCATGGTGTCGCCGTTCCAGCTGCCTTCGGTGCCGAACTTCTCGCTCATGCGGGCGGCCACTTTCTCGACCACGGCGCGTGCCTCGGCCACGGTCCTGCCGTGCGGGCGGCGGATGTCGATCTTCGCCATGGGAGTCTCCTGTTCGTGGAAAGCGACGGAGTCTAGCAGGACCGGCATCACGCTACGTCGACACCTTTAAGTTCAAACAGATACCGCACTCTGCTAAAGTCGCTTCGTCAACGTCCCGGTTCCTCCATGCGCATCGAATTCGTCAGCTCGGCTCGCGGTGATTTCCACTGGTCACGGCCCGTGCTCACGATCGGCCGTGGTGAGGACAACGACCTGGTCGTGTCCGAAACCCAGGTAGCCGCGCGTCACGTCACCATCCATCGCGACCGCCGCGGCCTCGTCCTCGAGGTGGCCCCGGAGACGGGCCGTGTCTACGTCAATGCCCGTCCCGTACGCGAGCGTGCGCTGCTGCGTCCGGGCGACAGCCTGTCGCTTGGCGACTGCCGCATGTTGCTGCGGGACGATGCCGACCTCGATGCCCGCGAAACCGTCGAGCCGACCGACGCCCGGTGCACCGTTGCCTTGCGCCCGGTGGCGGGGCCGTTGTCCGGCCGCGTGATCGCGGTGGGCGACCGGCTCGAACTCGGTGCCACCCATGGGGCGTTGCCGCTCGAGTTGCCCGGCAACGACGCCGCCTTGCTCGTGCTGGCGTGGGAAGACGGTGAGCTGGTTCTCGATGGGTCCCGCGTACCCGCGCGGCATGCGGTCCGCGTCAACGGCGTCAAGCTCGTCCGCGCCGTGTTGCAGCCCGGCGACCAGATCGGTCTGGCCGCACACCGCTTCGTCGTCGATGGCCCCGGCTGGTCGGCAGAGCCTGTCGTCGTCATGCCGGAGCCGGAGGTCGAAGCCGACGCGGCGAACGACGAATCCGGCGGCGCCCGCGGCGACGTCTGGTGGCTGATCCTCACCGCCGCGCTGCTCGCGCTCGGCATCGCGCTGGTGCTCTTCGTCAAGCTCTGACCCGTCGTGTCGTAGCGTCCTCCTGGATCGTGTACCTCACATGCAGGATGGCGTCGGTGATACTCAGCAGCATCTCCCGTTGCGGCCGGTCGGCAGGGTCGGGAAAACTCAGGCGGATCTCGCCTGGGTCGTCGACCGGGATGCCTTCGAACGGAAGGTAGCGCGCATCGCTGAAATCGAGGACAAATTGCCCGCTGTCGGCCAGCCCCCGCGAGATCGCCACCGCCTGGCATCCACGCGGCATGCCGCCGGCGTAAGCGCCGCCATAGCTGAGCAGTGCGCGGATATCCTCGTAAGGGCCGAGGAGGGCGGGCAGGGTCAGTGCCATCGACTTGATCCGCCGTGTGGTGCCCAGGTTCATCGAGGTCGGGTAATCCGTCGCGATGCCTGCATCCTTGAGCGCGAACGAGATATCGAGTCCCTGCACGCCGTACTCCACCTTGAGCGCCCCACTGGCGCGAACGCTCATGCCCTCGCCCGCGTCTGCCCCCATGACCTCAGCGATCAGGTCGGCCAGTGGCTGGTCGGCGAGTGCCGCCAGGGATACCGTCCGTTCCACTTCCAGTGGGCGGATGTTCTGCTGCTGGAATGCCTGTTCCATACGTTGCAGACCAAGCAGCAATCCCTCTCCAGCCAGCAGGCCCTGATGCAGGTCATCCCAGACCCCGGGAAGGATGAACCCCGCCGGCTGCCCCGTTTCGTAGGTGTAGGCACTTTGCGCCTCACCGCACAGACCAAGCGCCATGTCGTACAACTGGTAATACAGCGTGCTGGCGCGGCTCGCCTGCCAGCCGAACAGCTCCTGCGAACTGAAACGGGTGGCGAGCAGGTCGCGCGTTGCCCTGGCATGCTCGTATTGCAGGTCGAGCAGTTCGCTCGCATCGATGGCTTGTCGCTGTTCGCTGGCGTTGATTTCCAACTGGATATCGATTTGTTCGATGTCGCCTTCGGCCAGCTTTTTTTGCGTGTTCCATTCGTCGCGGCGTACGGCGTAGGCCGCTTTCTGTTCAAGGCCGGCTGCCACCGACTCCATGCCGGCCGCTTCGAGCTGCATGCCCTGGACGACGGCGTTGCCGATGGCCGACCATTTGGTGCCGCCGACACCGAAAGACATTCCCGCGGTGTATGAATTCGGTACGGTGTCCAGGAATGCCGCGGCGGCGCCTGCGCCGGCCGTCAGATGGTAGAGCGGGGGCAATGCGTAACGAATGATCTGCGCCGCCGTCTCCTCGGACAGAAGGTTGCGATCGAACAGGGATTGATAGTGGTCCCGTCGCTGTTCGGCGCGAGCCCGGCTCTGTTTCAGCCCTCGCTCGGTCGTCTGCAGTTGCCGCTGACGATCGAGGTAGTCGTCTTTGATCAGCGCCTGGATAGCGACCGCCTGGTCCTCGCGCAACGCGCCCATGGCATCGCCGTCTTTTCGTTCCATCAGTGACTGCAAGGTCATGCCGAACTGCATGACCTCGCGAACGATCGAGCGCGCGCGTTCGAGGGCATAGAGGAATCGGTAGACCGGCATCGTCGCGACAGGTCCCCCGAGGTCACCACCATTCGCACCGGCTGCGAGACGCCGCTGCTGAAGTTCGCGCGGTGATACCGGTGTTTCGTAAAGAGGCAGGACCAGCGGTCGGCCGTCGAGTGACAGACCGGCACGCAAATAACGCAGGCGCATCGCGATGCGCGGCCACCACTGCAAGGTGTCGTCGTCCAGGGGTGAGAGAAACACGCCGTCGATGAGATCGATCTGGCCACGAGGGCCCGGGTCGGCGGGCAGTTCCTCGCCGGGTTCGACCATGCCCTCGAGGACATCCAGCGCGCCGAGGGTCGACGTGGCCGCTTTCGAGAGCGAGGGGTTGGGCCATAGCGATCCGGGCACTACGTGAAAGTACGGCTGCTCACCCAGCAGTTGCGACGCCTGCACGTACCACATCTTCGCTTCGGTCAGCGTATCGCGCGTCTGTTGCCGGTAGGCGCGATCACCGCGGTCGAGGTAGAGCTTCAGCCAGCGCTGGAAGATGGCCAGCTTGTAGTGCATGGGGTCGAGCATCGCGATGATGTCGGGGTCATCGGTGCTTTCCGTCCCCGTCGAACCCCAGCTGACGTCGTCTTGCAGCGGGAGTGGATTCCAGTACAGCGGCTTGTAGGCACTGTCGAGCAACGGGGCACCGTCGGTGCCAATATACCCGGACGAAGAAAAAAGCCGGCTTAGCCAGGTAGTGGCTTCGTCGAAATCCTGTTCGTCGATCAGGCGGCTCGCGATGAGTAGCGGGGCATGGAGGAAGAGCTCCCACAAATAGTAACCATATCCCGTACGCCAGACAGGCCAGTCGGACGGCATGTCGTGCTGAGTACGATAAGCCAGAAACGTCTCGATACCCCGGGATAGCGCTGCAATGAGGTGGCTGGAAACCGAGCGATGGGCGATGACGGTAGAGAGATCGATCAGGTCAAGCGTCACTTTGCCGGAAGCTTTTCCTGGATACTCGAATAAAAGGCTGGCATGGGGAAAGTCATCGTAGTAGTTCGATACTTTCGTTGAATTGGCTTCGTCGTCTGCTACGACTCCGTCGTCGTCCCTACTATTTTCAAGCTCTCTGTAATGAAGCGTTTGCCGTACGTGGATTCGCCCCGGGACGTCACGTAGGGTGAGTGAGAAATTATTATGTGAAGGCCATTCGCCCTCGGGTTTTTTCGTCATGTCGGGAGAAATGACAAAAAAATGATTCATCACCGCTCCCGTGAACAAGGCCGCTACGATGCCGAAGCTGTGATCTCCGCCGACGTTGACGGTCCCATCCGTAAAGGAAGTGTAATTCGCTCCCTGTGCCACATCATAGGTGTAAGACGTCCATCCGCTATCCGTCGTCTGAACGGCAATCATGAGGGTTACGTCGTAAAGGGGTGTCGTATCCGTGCTGGCCACGTTGCTGGGACGGACGCACCACCACGCTACGTGAAGCCGTGATCGATATACGAAGATGCTGGGTTTCACCGGCTCCCTATTGCCCGGCTGACACGTAACTTCGTGCCAGTCAGACCATTTCCACGCCGAAACGTAGGGATTGTCCACGCGCTGCCAGAAGTACCGCCGTGGGTTCTGTTCCAGGTGACCTAACATGAATATGTGAGTATTTTTTCCGTCCTCCACGAGGAACGCCGAGTCGTACCGCATGTCGAGACGATCGCACGTCGCGGCGACGAATTCGCGAAACACCGTTTCGGTGTGCTCCTTGGTCAGCCGGGCTGAAGCCAACGAATTCTCCAGCTTGCTGAATGCTTCGGTTTTTCGGTATCGCAGTGCGGGATCGAGAAAACTGCCCGGGTATCTGAGAAGTCGCTGGAGGCCAGCCCACGTGCCGTAGCGCTTGTGATAGGCGTCCCAGTAGTCAAAATAGCCTCCAGGCCGCTTCAGCTCGGCGAGTGCCGATGCGATCACTTCGGGTTCCATGCCCTCCCTGCAGCGATGCATATAGAGCTGCACGCTGGCGATCGCTTCGGCCAGCCGGGAAGTGGTGGGCTTCGCGGTGACGAGCGGATCGAGCAGGAGATACTCGTAGAGGTCGTCCGGCGTGTTGATGCGGCCGGTCAGTGTGCCCCAGTCGTTCAGTCGGATGTAGCAGGCGAGCCGCGCGTCGCGCAGACGCTCGGCGCAGGTCTCACTGACTCTGCGCTGCACGGAGGCTGGCGCGTGGTTGAGTGCGGCACGCGCGATGGCCGCGTGCTGGCCGCGACCGGAGAAGGTCGGCTCGGCTGAGTCCATCAACGCGAACGTCGACTCGAAAACGGTTAGCTGCGGATGGTCGATGCTCAGCAGGTCGCACTGAGCCAGTCGCGCCTTAATACAGCGTATATCGGACACGGTGCTTATTTTCGACTTGAGTACGCCGGTGAAGATGTGTTGCGTATCGTCCACGGACCACGCGTTCAGGATGGCGAACTCGGTGACGTCATATTCGTCTTTCTTCGCCTGTACCGCCTCGACGAGCTTCAGTCTGGCCTGGCTGATATCCCCTTTAATGCCGTCTCGCCATGCTGCGTACCAGGCCAGGTGAAAAAGCGTGGGCAGGCGCAGTGCGGGTGTCTGTCCCTTGTAAATCGGTGAGCTATATCCGTTCGGTGCGATGATGAGGCGTATGTCCTGTTCCTCGAAGCCATAGCGGCAGCAGACTTCGGCGAACTGGGTAAGCACGCGCACGTACTGGACCAGCTTTGGAGGCAGGTCGTCGCGGCCCAGCGGATGCTTGGTCTGCGGGTTGGCGAATGCGTCTTTCCAGAACGTCGCGGAACCGTATCCCGCCAGCTCCGGATCCGCTTCCTCGATCACGTCGTCGACCCAGGAGAGCATGGCTGCTGCCGCTTCGGCCTTCATGCCGAAATGCGTGGCGACGTGTCGGGACAGTTGCGAGATCATCCTGGCCTGCGTTAGCGCGTCACTCAAACCGTGCCCTTCCGCGTCGGTTCCCTCCTGTGCACTCTGATGCAGATTGGCGACAAACTTCAGGATGTTGTCGTCGGCGGTCGTCGCGTGCGTCCGCGCCGTCAGGCGGACGAGAGTGTCCACGTCCATTTTTTGTTCGCGAAGCCAGCAGGCGACGGTGTAAGTGCATTTGAGGATGCGAATGGATCGTTCCGCGAGATTGGATGCGCGTGTTTCGAAGAGCTGCTGGACGAGAGTCGTTTCCATCTGTGCCCACAACGCCAGGGTTTCACCCATGGTCAGGCCGACGAGCCTGGCGATAAGGGAGACGCGGTAGAGACCACTGAGCAGGTGCACATTGACTTCGACCTGTCTGGTCGTCGCAAAGCCCTCTCGTATGCAACGTTCGACCTGGTCCGGGAGCATGCCCAGTGCCTCGCAAATGCACTTCATGGGGGTGTTCTCTGCCAAGCCGGCACTTGCCAGGAAATCGTATTTCTTGCCGAGCATGGGAAGGATGGCAGGCGAATAGACGGTGCACAGGAACGACGCTTCTCTCGGACGACCGTAACTGTTCAGGTCGCCGACGAGTCCGGCGAATGCGTTTGCCGAAAGGCCGTGGAGATCGCGAATCTGGCTGAAGGCCGTGTAGAGCCTCGCATGTGCACGGAGGTCGGTGACGTCATAATCGATTTGTCGACCTATCCAGTCGATGTCTTCGAAGGATATGCCGAGAGATCGCTGGATGGCGATCGACCAGAGCATGCGGGCCCAGTTGCCACTGCCTCCGTTGACGATCTTGCCAGGGTCGCCGGGTTTGTCATGCACGATTTCGAACGCGGCGGGCGGGAGGGGGTTGTTGCCATCGTGGATGAAATAGGCGCCGTAGGTTTTCGGGTTCGTGCGCAACCCGTCGGGTCCGAACGCTGGCTCGACCGCCAGGAGATCGTGCACTTGCCCGACAGATAACCCGGTCTGTCGCGTCAGGTCGGTCACCCTTTCGGGAGTCGGCGTTCGCCAGGGCGTCGCGCCCTTGGCCAGGGTTGCCATACGCGCGGGGGCCCAGCGCAGCGTCGCCCGGCAAAGTTCCGGCGTTGCGCGCCAGGGCGCGCTGTCGTTGTAAGACACCGCCGGTTCAAATGCGTCGGCAACATCATCGAACAAAGCATCCAGTATGAATGCCTCCGTGGTTCCGAGGGCTCGGATCCACTCGTCGACGAGATCGGCGTCGGCATCGTACGGAAGCTCGAAGGGCGGGGACTTTTCTTCCTTGAGATTCCATTTGGCGTCGACGGCGGTCGCGAGGATCTCATTGACCAGGGTCAGGTTGGGTACCTCGTCATCCATATTGGCCTGGCTGAGTACGAACGTCGCCAGATCCGGTCGGCGTTTGTCGATGTGAAACACGCTGCTCACAAGGTGCAGCTTTTTCGCCTGCCGATAGAGGTCGACGAGGTAACTCGCAGGCGAGAACAGGCTGGCCACGGAGTCCGTGGCGGCGTAATTCCCGGCGCGTGCGAACCAGTCGTCGTATTGCGTGCCATCGCCGATGGTTGCGACGGTTCGCTGTCTCGCGTCCCCCGCGTCCAGCTTGCGGAGGGCGCGAGTGGTCGGGGACTGGCGGGCAATGAGGCGGTTATGCCACTGGGCCAGCGATGAGGCGCGGCTCAGTGCGGCGTCGTAGAGCGCATCGGCGTCGGTCGGGGTGTCGGCGTCCGCTGGCGTGTCGATCGTTCGGGCGTGTTCGAGAAAGGCGTGTCGTCCCTGGCGGACGACGTCCAGGCAGGAGATGAATCCGAGCCGGCTAAGGCCCGAGGCCAGGTCACTCGCGGAGATCCCGGTGCTCGGGATGGCATGGATCGGCATGGTCGCTTCCTTGCGTCGAGGGCGGCATCCTGTACCGCTTACGGTCTGGATTACAGTCCTTCAAGCATTCAGCCGTCGTGAAATTCGCTGATGTCCTGACGCAAAGTCAGGCGCGATCGAGGGCACTTTTCGGCATAATCGAAGCCTTCCTTCTGAGTGGACTCACAATGTCGCGAGCATGGAATTTCAGTGCCGGTCCGGCAGCGCTTCCCGAAGCGGTGTTGCGACGGGCGCAAGCGGAGATGCTGGACTGGAACGGCTCCGGGGCATCGGTCATGGAGCTCTCGCATCGCGGCAAGGCCTTCATGACCCTCGCAGCGGATGCCGAAGCGCGTCTTCGCCGGCTGATGAGCGTGCCGGCTGGGTACAAGGTGCTTTTCCTGCAGGGTGGGGCGACCCAGCATTTCGCGCAGATACCGATGAACCTGGCACCCGTGGGCGCGTCGGCCGACTATGTCGTTACAGGGCACTGGGGCGAGAAGGCCGTACGTGAGGCTTCGCCGTACATCACGGCACGCGTGGCAGCGACGTCGGAATCGGCGAATTATCTTGCGCTGCCTGCACGTGACACGTGGGATCTCGATCCGGGAGCGGCCTACCTGCACTACACGCCAAACGAGACGATCCATGGGGTCGAATTTCATGACGTGCCGGATGCCGGTGGTGTTCCCCTGGTGGCGGACATGTCATCGAACATCCTCAGCGAGCCGGTGGACGTCTCGCGCTTTGGAATGATCTACGCTGGCGCGCAGAAAAACATCGGGCCGTCGGGGCTGGTGGTGATGATCGTGCGGGACGACCTGCTGGCACGCGCGGGCCGTCCGATGGCCAAGATTTTTCGCTACGCGGAGCACGCAGCGAACGACTCCATGCTCAACACGCCGAACACCTGGGGCTGGTATCTCGCCGGGCTCACGTTCGAATGGCTGGAAGAGCAGGGCGGTCTCGTCGCGATGGGCGAACGCAATGCGCGCAAGGCGTCGACGCTGTATGACGCGATCGACGGCTCCGGCGGCTTTTATCGAAGCCCGGTCGAAGTGAGCGCTCGCTCGCGCATGAATGTGCCATTCACTCTGCATGACAGCGCGCTGGATGCGGCTTTCCTCGCCGAATCCGAGGCAGCCAGCCTGCTGGCGCTCAAGGGGCACAAGGCCGTCGGTGGCATGCGCGCGTCGCTGTACAACGCGGTGCCGCAGGAGGCTGTCGATATCCTCGTGAATTTCATGCGGGACTTTATGGCGCGGCACGGTTAAAGTCGGGAGTCACCGCACTGCAGCATGCTGTTTGCGGTGATAACCGTTTCATTTGCAACCACTTAGCTGCCTGGAAGTCCATGAGCAAGACCCCCACCGATAAGCAAGCCACGCTCGTCGAAGCGCGTACGCGCATCGACAGCATCGACCAGCAACTGCAGTCGCTCATCAGCGAGCGCGCCCGTTGGGCACAGCAGGTCGGCCGGGCCAAAGGCCCGTTGAAGGCGGCGGTGGAGTATTACCGACCCGAACGGGAGGCCCAGGTCCTGCGGGGCGTGATCGACCGTAACGATGGCCCGCTGCCCAACGCCGAGCTGGTCCGTCTGTTCCGCGAGATCATGTCGTCCTGCCTCTCGCAGCAGCAGCCGCTGAAGATCGGCTTTCTCGGTCCCGAGGGCACCTTCAGCGAGCAGGCCGTGCGCAAGCATTTCGGTCACGCCGCCTACGGTCTGCCCCTGGGCAGCATCGAGGAAGTCTTTCAGGAAGTCGCCGCGGGCAATGCCGATTTCGGCGTCGTCCCCGTCGAAAATTCCGGCCAGGGCATGATCCAGATGACGCTGGACATGTTCCTCGTGTCCAAGGCGACCATCTGTGGCGAAGTGGAACTACGCGTTCACCAGAACCTGCTCTCGCTCACGGGCGAGCTGAAGGACGTCAAGCGCATCTATTCGCATCCGCAGTCGTTGCAGCAGTGCCAGGGCTGGTTGCGCGTCAACCTGCCCAACGCCGAGCGCATCGCGGTGTCGAGCAACGCCGAGGCGGCCCGCACGGCAAAGCTGTCGCCGGAGTCCGCGGCCATCGCTGGCGAGACGGCCGGGCGTGTGTACGGTCTGAAGACCGTGGCCGGCCCCATCGAGGACCGCTCGGACAACACGACGCGCTTTCTCGTCATCGGTCGTTCGATCTTCCCGCCGTCGGGTAACGATCGCACGTCGCTGCTGGTTTCCGTGCGTGACAAGCCGGGCGCGTTGTACGACGTGCTCAGCCCGCTGGCGCAGCACGGCATCAGCATGAACCGCATCGAGTCGCGCCCGGCGCACACGGGCAAGTGGCAGTACGCGTTCTTCATCGACGTCTCCGGCCATGTCGAGGACGAGTCGATGAAGGCCGCCCTCGAGGAAATGAAGCCCGCGGCTGCCGACGTGCGCGTGCTCGGTTCCTACCCGGTCGCCTTGCCGTGACCGGCGTGTTCGACGCGGCGGCGCTCGCCAACCGGGCGACGTCGGCGCTGCGTGCCTACGATCCCGGTCATGACCTGCCCGCGCTGCGCCGTCGTTTCGGTGCGGTGATTTCCGAGCTCGGCTCCAACGAGAATCCGCTCGGCCCGAGCCGCCTCGCCACACAGGCGGCGACGCGCGTGCTCGAGGAGATGTGGCGCTATCCCGATCCCAGCGGCAAGTCGCTCAAAGAGCGCCTCTCGTCGGAACTGGGCGTCCCGCTGGCCGGCATCACCCTGGGCAACGGTTCGCATGAACTGCTGATGTTGCTGGCGCAGTGCTTCGCCGATGCGGATCACCCGGTGGTGTTCTCGCAGTACGGCTTCGCGGTGTTTCCCATAGCGGCCGCCGCCGCCGGTGCGCCGGGTATCGCCGTGCCGGCGTTGCCGGCCGATCATCCGGACGCGCCGTACGGTCATGACCTCGATGCCATCGCCGCGGCGGTCACGCCGACGACGCGGCTGATCTATCTGGCCAACCCGAACAACCCGACTGGCACCTGGTTCACCGACGCCGCGCTCGAAGCCTTTCTCGAACGCGTGCCAGACGAAACGATCGTAGTGGTCGACGAGGCCTACCACGAGTACGTCGACGCGGCGGGCCTCAGCACGGCGCTGCACCTGCTGGGTCGCTTCCCGAATCTGGTCGTGACGCGCACCTTCTCCAAGGCGCATGGTCTGGCCGGGCTGCGTATCGGCTACATGTTGAGTCATCCGTCCGTGGCCGCGGTGTGCGAACGCCTGCGTGAGTCCTTCAACGTGAATGTCGTGGCGCTCGCCGCGGCCGAAGCGGCGCTGGGCGATCACGAGCATCGCGCCCGCGTGCGCGAGGTCAATCGTCGCGACCGCGCGTGGCTGACCGGGGAGCTCACGGCGCGCGGCATGCGCGTGCTCCCATCGCAGACCAACTTCCTGCTCGTCGATCTCGGTCGCGACGCCGCCTCGTTCGAGGCGCACCTCTTCGAGCGCGCCGTCATCGTGCGCCCCATGGGTGGCTATCGCCTGCCCGACACGGTACGCATCAGCATCGGCAGCCGCGCTGAACTACAACGTCTTCTGGAGAATCTGCCATGAGCCGCATGGACTGGCAAAGCCGCGCAGGCACCGCTCTGCACGGCGATATCGTCGTACCCGGTGACAAATCCGTATCCCATCGCGCTTTGATGTTCGGCGCCCTGGCTGAAGGTGTGACCCATATCCGTGGCTTCCTCGAAGGTGAGGACACTCGCGCCACGGCGGCGATCCTCGGCAAGCTCGGCGTGCGCTTCGACACGCCGGCACCGGGCGAGCGTGTCGTGCACGGCGTGGGCCTGCATGGCCTGCGCGGTACGACGGAGGACCTGGATTGCGGAAACGCAGGCACCGGAATGCGCCTCCTTGCCGGCCTGCTTGCAGGTCAGGCGTTCGGCAGCACGCTGGTCGGCGATGAATCGCTGTCGCGCCGGCCGATGCGTCGCGTAACGGATCCGCTCGCTCTGATGGGCGCGACCATCGACACCGAGGACGGCAAACCGCCGCTACGCATCCATGCCGGCGCGAAGCTCCGGGGCATCAGCTACCGGCCGCCCGTGGCGAGCGCCCAGATCAAGTCGGCGTTGTTGCTGGCCGGCCTGTACGCCGAAGGCACGACGGAGGTTATCGAGCCGCATCCGACCCGCGACTACACCGAGAGCATGCTCAAGGCGTTCGGCTGGCCCATCGAGTATTCGCCGGGCAAGGCGAAGCTCGAAGGCGGTCACCGCCTGACCGCGGTCGATGTGGACGTCCCGGCCGACTTCTCCTCGGCGGCGTTCTTCATCGTCGCCGCCTGCGTGGTGCCGGGTTCGCATGTACGGATCAAGGGTGTGGGCCTCAATCCACGTCGTACCGGCCTGCTGGCGGCGCTCGAACTCATGGGTGCGGACATCGCGGTCGAGAACGAGCGCAGCAGCGGCGGTGAAGACATTGGCGACCTCGTCGTGCGCTATCGGAAGCTTCACGGGGTGGCACTGCCCCTCGATATCGTGCCCGACATGATCGACGAGTTCCCGGCCTTGTTCGTCGCGGCGGCGGTCGCCGAGGGCATGACCACGATCCGTGGCGCGGCCGAACTCCGGGTCAAGGAGTCCGACCGCATCGCCAGCATGGCCAACGGCCTGAAGGCCTGTGGCGTGCTGATCGACGAACTGCCGGACGGCGCGATGATCCGTGGTGGCACGATCGGTGGCGGCAACGTCGACAGCCACGGCGACCACCGCATCGCGATGAGTTTCGCCATCGCCGGCCTCGTCGCTTCCGCGCCGATCTCGATCGGCGACTGTACGAATGTCGCCACGTCATTCCCGGGGTTCATGGAGCTGGCCAACGGTCTGGGCTTCAATCTCTCGGTCGTCTGATTCCGCCGTACGGTCATAGGGGGTACGCTTCCGTCTCCCCGAGACCGGAAGCCCTCATGGCCGAGAAGATTCCCCCGTTCGTCGTCGTCGTACCCGCACGTTTCGGGTCGACCCGCCTGCCGGGCAAGCCCCTGCTGAAGATCGGCGGCGAGTCCATGATTCGTCGGGTGGCGGCGCGGGCAGGGCAGGCGGGTGCCGCCCAGGTCGTGGTGGCCACCGACGACGAGCGCGTGGCGAAGGAGTTGCGCGGTTGTGGCGACATCCTGGTCTGCATGACGCGGGACGACCACGCGTCCGGCAGCGACCGCATCGCGGAGACGGTCAGCCATTTCGGCTGGCCGGAAGACACCATCGTGGTGAACCTGCAGGGTGACGAGCCGTTCGCGCCCGCCGCGGGCATCCGTGCCGTGGTGGCCACCCTGGCCGGGGACGACGCGCCGATGGCCACCCTGGCGACCCCGATCGAGCACGCCGAGGAATTCTTCGACCCGAACATCGTTAAGGTGGTCCGGGCCGGGAACGGTCGCGCGCTGTATTTCACCCGGGCGCCCGCGCCCTGGGCCCGGGACGAGTTCGCGAAGGACCGCGGCGTCCTGCCGCCCAATGCCCCGTTCCTGCGCCACATCGGGATCTACGCCTACCGCGCGGGCTTCCTGCGCCGTCTGGCGGCTCTGCCGCGTACGCCGCTGGAGCGGATCGAATCCCTGGAGCAGCTGCGGGCGCTGGAGCACGGCTATGCCATCTCGGTCCGGCCGACGCCGGAGCCGTTCCCGCCCGGGATCGATACGGCGGAGGATCTGGAGCGGGCCGAGCGCTGGGTGGCGGCGCAGCTGAAGGCCTGAGCCGGCGCGATCGACCCGCCGAGGCCCTGGTATTGCGTCGGCATCGATTCCGTCGCGCCGGCGTGTAAGGGATCGCTGACGCTGGGCTGAGGCGTTTGCCTAGGCCCGGCGTCGGCCTCCGCCGGGCGCGCGGCGTAGGGCGGCGACGTAACCTATCCCTGTCGCCAAGCTCTCCCCCTAAGGACGGCGACGCTCCCACGGAAGGTCCGGCGCCGGCATGATTCATCCCATGCCGGCGTTTTCGCGTCCGGCGTACACGGACGCGGTAAAATGACCGCTATGGAGCACACCGAGTCGCATCCGTTCGACGGCAAGGCCTTCGTTCGTCATCTCACCACTTCGCCTGGCGTCTACCGCTATTTCGACGCGGAGGACGAACTGCTGTACGTGGGTAAGGCCGCCAACCTCAAGAAGCGGACCAGTAACTATTTCCTCAAGCCGCCGATGGATCCGCGCATCGCCTCGATGGTGTCGCAGATCGCGCGCGCGGAAGTAACGCTGACCCGCACCGCGGGCGAGGCGCTGCTGCTCGAATCGCAGCTCATCAAGTCGCTGAAGCCGCGCTATAACATCGTCCTGCGCGACGATAAGAGCTATCCCTACATCTACCTGTCGAGCACCGACGAATACCCGCGACTGGCTTTCCATCGGGGCGCGAAGACGGGCCCCGGCCGTTATTTCGGGCCGTATCCGAGCACGTTCGCCGTGCGCGAGAGCCTTGGTCTCATGCAGAAGCTGTTCAAGGTGCGCCAGTGCGAGGACAGCTACTTCAGGAATCGTTCCCGGCCCTGCCTGCAGCATCAGATCGGCCGCTGCAGCGCGCCCTGCGTGCGCCTGATCGACGTGCCGGATTACGCGAATGACGTGCGCCACGCCGAGATGTTCCTCGAAGGTCGCAGCAGTGCCGTGATCGATGAACTGGCCGTGGCCATGGAAACCGCCAGCCAGTCGCTCAACTTCGAGCGCGCGGCGACGCTACGCGATCAGGTCGCGGCCCTCCGCCGCCTTCAGGCACAGCATTTCGTGCAAGGCGCGAGCGCCGATATGGATGTGATCGCCTGCAGCATGGAGGGCGGCATGGCCTGTGTCAGCGTGCTGTTCTTCCGTAATGGCGTCAGCCTGGGATCGCGCGATTTCTTCCCGCGACTGGGTACCGATGCGTCGCTGGGCGACGTCCTCGCGCAGTTCATCGCGCAGTACTACCTCGAGCGGCAGGTGCCGCGTGAGCTGATTCTCAGCGACACCGTCGAGGACATCGACGTGCTCGCGTCCGTCCTCTCCGAGCATGCGGGTTACACGGTTTCGCTGAAGCCGAGCGTGCGCGGTGAGCGTGCGCGCTTCCTGGAGATGGCCCAGCGTAACGCGGGCGCCGCGCTGACGTCGCGGCTCGCCAGTCGGCACACCCTGCTGGCGCGCTTCGACGATCTTCAGAAGGTGTTGGCGCTGGACGTCATGCCGCGTCGCATCGAGTGCTTCGATATCAGCCATACGATGGGCGAGGCGACCGTGGCCTCGTGTGTGGTCTTCGGCCCCGAAGGTCCTGAAAAGTCTCATTACCGTCGTTTCAATATCGCGGGCATCACCCCGGGCGACGATTACGCCGCCATGCACCAGGCGCTGACGCGCCGGTTCAAGAAGGTCGTTGAAGGCGGCGTCAGGCCTGACATCCTGCTGATCGACGGTGGCACGGGGCAGGTGGCGCAGGCGGTTGACGTCCTTCGCGAGCTGGGCGTGGAAGGCATTCGCGTCGTGGGCGTGGCCAAGGGGCCGGGTCGCCGCGCGGGCGAAGAAACGCTGGTTCTCGCGGAAAGCGGGAAGACCCTGCATCCCGGCACATCGTCGCCCGCACTGCACCTGGTTGCCGCGGTTCGTGACGAAGCGCACCGTTTTGCGATCAGCGGGCATCGCCGCCGGCGTGAGGCGGCCCGCGAACGCAGTACGCTGGAAGACGTGGCCGGTGTCGGCGCACGTCGTCGCGCGGCGCTGCTGAAGGCTTTCGGCGGGCTCGCCGGCGTGGAAGCGGCAGGCGTCGAAGAACTGATGAGCGTAAAGGGCATTGATCGCGGGCTCGCCGAACGCATCTATGCCATGCTGCATCCCTGATCGAATGGAGATGTCGGCTCGCACCGACCTCTCCCGTACTGGCTGACCTATGCGCATCAACCTCCCGACCTGGCTGACCCTCTTCCGCGTGCTGCTGTTGCCGGTGATGGTTGTCGTCTTCTACCTGCCGTTTCGCGGGGCGAGCCTGACCGCCGCGCTGGTTTTCGTCCTGGCCGGTTTCACCGACTGGCTCGACGGCTATCTGGCACGTCGCATGAATCTGACCTCGGCCTTCGGCGCCTTCCTCGATCCGGTCGCGGACAAGCTGATGGTGGCGGTGACGCTGTTCCTGCTGGTGCAGTCGCACCCCGGCGGCTGGCAGGGCATCCTGCTCGCGGTCACGGCGTCGGTGATCGTGGGGCGTGAGATCAGTGTCTCGGCCTTGCGCGAGTGGATGGCCGAGATCGGTGCGCGCTCACGGGTGAAGGTCGCCTTCCTTGGCAAGCTGAAGACCGCCATGCAGATGGTCGCCCTCGTCGTCCTGCTTCTGCAGCACGACGCCGAAACCCTGCGCCTGTACCACATCGGCGAGGCCCTGCTGGTCATCGCGGGCATCCTGACCATCTGGTCGGGACTGGACTACCTCCGCGCCGCATGGCCCGCGCTGCGCGGCGATGCGGAGGATGAGAACGAAAGTGAAAAAAAACCCGTGCAAGGTGGTTGACACATTGCCGTCGTGATTTAGAATAGCGGGACAACGACGCGGGAATAGCTCAGTTGGTAGAGCACGACCTTGCCAAGGTCGGGGTCGCGAGTTCGAGTCTCGTTTCCCGCTCCAAAGATTTTACGAAGCCTCGGTCACCCGAGGTTTTGTTTTTTAAGCGCCACGCGATACTCTTCGCGCTGCGCAAGCGATGGCCGGGTGGCAGAGTGGTCATGCAGCGGACTGCAAATCCGCGTACGCCGGTTCGATTCCGACCTCGGCCTCCATCGCATTCCAGGGCGCATCCGTTAACGCGGTTGCGCCTTTTTTCTTTGTGACGCCCGGATGGCGAAATCGGTAGACGCAAGGGACTTAAAATCCCTCATCCGCAAGGGTATGTCGGTTCGAGTCCGACTCCGGGCACCAGGGATACCCAAGGGTTTCGCACGTCGCAGCGACGTCAGTGCATCCGGCCGTAAACGTCACGGCAGGCGGCTGGTGGATTGCCTTTCGACCAGAACGCCGATCTGCTCCGCGATATTGAGAATGCCGTGGCCGAAGCCGATTTCCGGCGTAGTACCCACCGCGCCCAGGCTTCGGTGCGCCGTGGCCGCCGCCGACGCAAGTGCGTCGTAACCCGCTGTCATGGCCTTCTCGGTAATCATCTGAGCGCGAAAGCGCGCCTCGTCGTAGTCGCCGGCCAGGGCCGCCTTGTTCAAGGCTAGTGCGTCGTTCGCCAGGTCGGCGAGGGTGAGCACTTTTTCGTCTGATAGTCGCATATCGAACGCATTGTGCCGACCCGAAATTGCGCTGTGAAGCTCGTCAGTCGTGGCATCGGTTCGTTTGTGCGACCACGTCACGCTATCAGCGGTCAGCGCTTCAAAGCGTGCACCCCTTCGCCTCATAAGCCTGCGCCAACCGTCGATCCAATCCGTAGCCGGCCGTCTGCCGCTTCATCTGGATCTGGCTGCATGTCAGGAAGTCGCCGATACGTTCGATGGACTTCCGGATGCTGGATGGTGGCGCAAGATCGACGCCGCGTACTTTGGAACCGTCCGCATAGCCGGGCAAGGCGGGCGCATGTTTCGTGCCGTCGGAAGACAAGGCATGCGTGATGCCCGGATCGCCATAAGGCTGACTGTCCGTGCTCGTACCCGACCGCGCGTCCGCTTCCACCTCGTGTTCCTCAGGCAGGTCGGTTTCAGCAGCAGGGGCTGGCGCGTCTTCGCGGTTCACGTGCGCCGCGGGCGCGTGGCGCGACGTGCGCTTGACGGGTAGCGGAGCGGCGATGTGCATGCTCGGCGGAGAGACGGGAAAGTCCCGCCGAAGATCCAGCGACGCGTGCAGAACCGAAGACGATTTGGCTTCCGTGACCGCATTCGATTCGATGCGCTCAGCACGATATGCAATCAGGCAGAGCAGCAGCATGAGGTGTCCGGCGAATACCAGGCCCAGGCTGAGTCCGTTCCTGAAAACGCGACGCCATTCGATCGGCTTCACCTGATGCTCCCTTGCCATGCATGAGTTCTCGACCGGGAGCGCGCAGGAAAGTTCGGCGGGTCACATACGCATAACACCTCATGTGCGACACGTAAGAATTACGGAGGTAACCCATGCTCGGTTCCAGCTATGCCGCGCACAAAGGACCGGTGACGGAGCACGTCAAGCCGATACGTGTGTACGTCTTCTACCCTTCGATCAATCACCGCTCGTGGTGGGTCTTGCTCCCGGGCTCCGCGAAAGAGTTGTTCGACTCCGAAGGCGCGGCGGTCGATTTCGCGTTCACGCGTGCTCGCGAGCTGAGCGGCCATGGTCGCCCGGTCGAAGTGCTGCAGGAGAAGATTTCCGGATCGTGGATGTCCGTGCGCGTCTCCTGATCGAAGGGCTTGCAATGCCCCGGCATCTTCCATAGAATTGCCGGCTCGATGCGGGAATAGCTCAGTTGGTAGAGCACGACCTTGCCAAGGTCGGGGTCGCGAGTTCGAGTCTCGTTTCCCGCTCCAGATTTTTAAAGCCCCGGTGAAAACCGGGGCTTTTTTTGTGTCCGATCCGGAAGGGGGAGCTAGTCCTCGGCCACGACCCACAGGGCCGGCATGTGCAGTTCCGTGCAGCCATGCCGGCAGGCGAAAGTGCTGTGGTCCCCGACGAGGAAAACGTGTTTGCCACCCGCAAGGGTCAGGTCGACGGTGCCGGACACACCCGTAGGCCCATGCGTGGTCGTTCGGCTGATCGCCGTGACGGCTTCCGCAAACGACTTCGGTCCCCACTGCCAGGTGACCGTTCCGCGTTTGCCGGACAACGTGATGTCCGCCGGATCGGCGCCCTTGCCGGCAAGATGGAGGTCGTTGCTCCCGCAGCCGGCGAGCACTAGCAGAGAAAGCAGGGCGATGCCCGGTACACGATGGCGTTTCACATGATGTCCAGCCGGAGGGTCGCCTGATGTAACGGCCGAGCGGCCGCGCGCTTGATGGGCCATGCCGAATGTGCGCACGCTGACGTTCAGGCTTCCGCTTCGGCCACCCGCTCCTCGGCGGCGGCCGGCTTGCCCGTCGCGGCCGGCTCGGTCGGGTGGGAGGCGCGACGCAGCGGCATGTCCTTCATCCACCAGGCGAAGAAGAACGCGACCGCGATAACGCACGCGCCCACGTCGTACACGGTATGCAGCGACGCGCCGAACGCCTCGAGATAGCGCGCGTGGACGTCCGGCGGCAATGCGTTGACGGCGTCCGGGCGCAGCGAGTGCGGCGCGGGCACGCCTGCCGGCATCATGTCGGCCAGCCGCGACTGCAACCCGTTACTGAACACCGCGCCGAACACGGACACGCCGACGGAGCCGCCGATCGACCGAAACAGCGTGACGCCGGACGTCGCCACGCCCATGTGCTTCATGTCGACGCTGTTCTGCGTGGCGAGGATGAGGACCTGAAGGACCATACCGAGGCCCAGACCGAGCAGGCCGGCGTAGGCATAGAGCAGGGCGATGGGGCTGTCGTTGTGCAAGGTGCCGAGCAGGGTCAGTGCGACCGTGGCGATGAAGGTGCCGACGATCGGGAAGATCCGGTAGCGGCCGATGCGACTGATCACGCGTCCGCTGACGATGGAGCTGACCAGCACGCCGCCCATCAGCGGAAGCAGCTGCATGCCCGCGCCGGTGGGCGAGACCCCCTTCACGACCTGCAGGTACAGCGGCATGAAGGTGGTCGACCCGAACAGGGCGGCACCCACGAAGAGACCGATGATGCAGCTGAGCAGGAACGTGCGGTGACGGAACAGGCCGAGCGGGATGATCGGTTCGCTGGCGATCGACTCCTCGTAGATGAAGCCGACGACGCCGACGACGGCAAAGGTGAGGATGAACCACAGTTCCGCCGCGTTCCAGGGGAGGATCGTGCCGCCCTCCGTGGTGAACAGGATCAGGCAGCTCAAGGCGAGGGTGAGCCAGCCGGCGCCCCAGTAGTCGATGGTGTGCTTTACGTGTCGAACGTGCGGATGAAACGCCGCGGCGATCACCGCAACGGCGATCAGACCCAGCGGCAGGTTCACGTAGAAGATCCAGCGCCACGAGAGGTGGTCGACCATGAAGCCGCCGACCAGAGGCCCGAGCACGGTGGCCAGCCCGTATACGCCACCGAAGAGGCCCTGGTACTTGCCGCGCTCGGCCGGTGGGATCACATCGCCGATCGACGCCATGGCGACCACCAGCAAGCCGCCGCCGCCGAGGCCCTGCAGAGCGCGCATGGCGATCAGCTGATCCATATTCTGGGCGAGCCCGCACAGGACCGAGCCCAGCAGGAAGAGGGCGATGGCTGTCTGAAGGACGATCTTGCGCCCGAACAGGTCGCCGAATTTACCGTAGAGCGGGACCACGACGGTCGAACTCAGCAGGTAGGCGGTGACCACCCAGGACAGCTGGTTGAAACCGCCCAGTTCCGTGACGATGGTCGGCAGCGCCGTCGACACGATGGTCTGGTCCAGCGCTGCCAGCAGCATGACCAGCATCAGGGCGGGGAACAGGACGCGCAGGGACGGCGATGAAGTGGGTGAGCTGGCCGTTTCCGGAGTGGAGGAGGCGGTCACGAGGCGTCCAGTGAATTTAATTAATGGGTAAGTTAATATAAATGCGACACCGTGGATGGTCAATCGGTCCGGCGGTCGTGGTATTCAGGTCGTCGTCGACGATGTCAGGAGTTTGCTTGGTTACTTCCGCTCCCCGCCGTGGCCGTCGGCCCGGCCGGCCACCGCTTCAGCCCGATGGCCCCGATCAGCGTCAGCGTCTGGTCGACATCGCGCTGGAACTGATTGCTCGTAAGGGTTACGCCGAAACCACGCTGGCCGGCATCGCACGGGCGGCGGGCATGACCTCGGCCGCGGTGCATTACTACTTCAAGACCCGTGAGCAGTTGTTCGACGTCCTGTTCGACGAGCGCATCGCTCCGATGCGGAAGCGACTCGAAGGCATTTTCCTCGACAACGCGGAGGATCCGGTCGCCGCATTCAGTGAACTCGCCCGGCGCTTCGTCACGATTGCCGGCGACTCGCCGTGGATGGGGCCGGTGTTCTTCGGCGAGATGCTGAGCGACAACGATCTGTTCAAGCAACACATGCAGAAACGTCTGGGCGACTCGCGCCAGATCGTCGTGATCGACACGATTCGACGCTGGCAGGAAGAGGGCCGTCTGAGCAAGGGGCTCGATCCGGCGTTGCTGATGACCACAGTGCTGAGCCTGACCGTGCTGCCGATGTCCGCGATTCGCAAATGGAAAGACGATCCGCTGCGCGGGCACATCGACGCCGAGGTCATTACCCGTCATGCGATCGCCGTATTGTCAGCTGGCATCGCCACGCCGCCAGGCTGAATGCAGAGGTAAATACCGCCTAGTCGTTGGCTTCACGCGCCTGCCATGTCGCAGCGGTAAGTCTGTGTGTCAGCGCAGTCAGCGCACCGATGAAACGGGGAAGGCATCATGGCCAGCACGACGGGTTCACACGTCAATACGATCGGTTCACTGGCGGCAGGCAGGTTGCTCGCGCAGGCAGCCGGAGGGCGATGGGGCCCGGTTATTCTCATTCTTGCGGGCATTGTCCTGTTGAGGAAGCGTGCCGCCAATCGCGCGGCGCGCCGGTTGCGGGCTGATCTGAAGTCCAGCGATCACCGCATCGACGCGCTGCGCTAAGAGCGACTACTTACTGCTCTGATTGTCTTCGCCCGTGTCATCGACCGGGTCGCCGGAAGAATCGGTCTCGGGCTGCTGCGTCGGACCGCGCTTCTCTGACGGCGCATCGTTCTGTCCAGGATGCTGCGGCGGGCGATTTTTCTCATTAGCCATGGTCAATCTCCTCGAGTGAGCGACCAGCTTCGCGCCATCCCGTTGACGGTGGCGTGCGCCCCGCGTGACGGGTATGTCGCCTCGGATAAGTGGAGCCAGGGGCGGCCACGTCCATTCCGTCCCAGTGCGCTTCTTCCGGCAATAATCGCGTCACCGTTATCGCGCATCTTTGCGTGTAGGCGAAACCCTATAGATCAGCGCGGACGACGCCTACACGACCATCGGGTCGCATCGCCTCACGACGGTGGGAGATTACCGCTACAGGCCTCGAAGGCATTCCATGATCATACCGTCACGCTGGTTGTCTCGCCTGCACATCTGGCATTGTATGCATTCGCAGGCAGCGTGCGGGCCACACCGCGCGCATAGAAGTACAGTCGGCCCAGGGAGGGCAAAGAATGATTAATGTTGTTTTGGTCGACGACCACGAACTGGTCAGGACCGGCTTTCGGATGATCCTGCAGCAGCAGGCGGACATCCGTATCAGGGGTGAAGCCGGTTCAGCGGAGGAAGGCCTGCGTCTTATCCGTTCCCAGTCGCCGGATATCGCGCTTGTCGACGTCCACATGCCAGGTATGAGTGGCGTGGAACTGACCGAGCGGGTGATCCGTGCGAAGTTGCGCACCAACATCGTGATTCTCACGGTGGTGGACGACGCGCGCTTTCCCAAGCGCCTGCTCGACGCGGGTGCGCTGGGGTATCTCACCAAGGGTTGCTCGTCGGACGAGCTGCTCAGCGCCGTGCGTCAGGTCGCATCCGGCCGTCGCTACCTTGCGCCAACGGTGGCGCAGCAGCTGGCCCTTGCGACCCTCGACGGCTCGGATTCGCCGTTCGACACGCTGTCTACGCGTGAGATGGAGGTATCGATGATGCTGGTGCGCGGCATGCCGCTCACGTCCATCGGCGAGCGTCTGAATCTCAGTCCGAAGACCGTATCGACCTACAAGCAGCGCCTGATGGAGAAGCTGCACGTGGAGCACGTGGTCGGGCTGGCCCACCTCATGACCGTTCACGGCCTGCTCGATACGCACAATCACCAGGTCGGCACCTGATCGGTCCCACGACCGGCTCGCTGTAACGAAAAACGCCGGGCTTCTCAGCCCGGCGTTTTTCGTTTGGAACGACGAGTCACTCAGCTTTCGGGGAGGCCGAAGCCTCCCCAAAGCCTCACGCGTCGTCGCGCGGCGTATCGCCGGAGGACGGCTCCTGACGCGGACGCGTCAGCAGGTCGCCCTGGGCCGGCAGCGGCGTCGACGCCGGCCTGGGTGTGGCAGGCGGCGTGTGCGACACCGGCGACACGTTGGAAGCCTCAGGCGACTTCGGGGTGACCGCCGTCGGATCCGCAGGCAGTGCCGAAGGCGCTTTTCCGTCCTCGATCGCATCCTCGTCGGCCTTGACCGCCGGGCTCTCGACGACCGGTGCGCTGGCCGTCGGGGCAGGGGTGCGGGCTGGCGTCGGAGCCTGAGCTGGCGCCGGAGTCGGAGCCGGAACAGGCGTCACGGTCGGAGCTGACGTCGGAACCGGAGCAGGCGCCGGTGCCGGTGCCGCCACCGCCACCGGTGCGGGAGCAGAAGCAGGAGCCGGAACTTCCGCCGGGGCAACAGCTTCGACCGACGTCTTCACGGGAGCCGAGGTCGGCGTTTCTGCCGGCGCCGGAGCCTTAGCCGGAGCCGATGCGGCGGCCTCCGTCACAGCCGCCGGGCCCGGCGTCGTCGCCTTGACGCCTGCGCGGGCCTCGTCAGCTTCGGTCGGCAGCATGCCGCGTGCCGGCGCGTCGAGCACAGAAGGCTGGCTCGCGGGCGAGGCCGCGGGCTGGATGGCGTCTTCCGCTGCGACGACCGGAGCGGCGTGCTGAGCCGGCGCCGCAGCGGCGGGCACCGGAGCTGAGCCCGTGGTCGGGGCGGAGTTCAGCGGAGCATCCGACTCGGTCTGGCGACGCTCGGTCGTCCGGGTCTGTGCCGAGTCGGCCGGGGTGGCCGGGTCGACGACGGAGCGCGACGGCGCGGGCGCCGGGGACTGACCCGGGATCGGCGGCAACTTCGGCAGCGACGACAGCGTCAGTGCCGACGGCACGTTCTCATCGTCCGCGTTGCCCGCAGCCGAGGCTGCCGGAGCAGACGGAGCCGACGGAGCAGGGCGAGTCGCCTCGTGGCGGGGAGCCTCGACCGCGAACGCGTTCTCGGCGGCCGCGGCGGTGTCGAGCATCGGCGGGACGCTGGGGCTGGAGCGGCCGGTATCGGCCTGGCCTTCGTCGTCACCGTCTTCGTCGTCGAGGTCGTCGGCACCCGCGGCGCCTTCGACGCCACCGGCTGCCGTGCCTTCTTCCTGGCGACGACGGCGGCGGCCACCACGACGGCCGCGACGACGGCGCTGACCACCCTCGGTGTCCTTGCCGGCATCGGTCGACGGCGCGTCGCCGTTGACTTCACCCGTGGCGGTCGCGTCGACACCCAGTGCCTCGGCGTCGAGAATCAGCTTTTCGTCATCGTTGAGGACCGGCGCGGTCACCGGCTTCTCGGCCGGGTTGCGCGGAGCCGCGACCGGAGCGACGTTGACGTTCGCCGCCTTCTCGACCTTCTCGCCCTGCGGCTGGCGCTCGCCACGCGGCTGCCTCTCGCGGCGGCCGGTGCTCTCGCCGCCCTGCGGCTGTTCCTGACGGCCACCCTGGCGACCCTGCTGCTGGGCGTTGTCTTTCTGGCGCGGAGCTTTCTCGTCGCGGACCTGAGCCTGCTTGCCGCCCTTGGGCTGCTGCTGGCCCTTGCCCTGCACCGGCGCGGCGTCGCGCTCCTTGCGCTGACCCTGCGACTGGCGCTGTTCGTTATTGCGACCGCGGCCTTCGTTGCCACGACGATCGTCGCGGTCACGGCGGTTGCCGCGATCGTTGCGGTCGTTGCGGCCGCCGGAGCGCGATTCCTCGCGGCGGGCGGGTGCGGCCGGCTGCGGCGCCGCTGCCGGCTGGGCGTTGCCGCCCCCGAACAGGCTGCCGAACAGGCGCGAGAAGAAGCCGCCGGTCGGAGCGGCCGGGGCGGAAACGCGCGGCACGGGTGCGGCGACGGGGACCGGCTCGGCCACTTCCTCACGAATGGGGGCGGGCGACGCCGGCACGACGCCGGTCACCAGCGGCTGCTCGCCGCTGCCGAGGGCCTGGCCCATCTTCGGCAGGGCCTGGGCGACCACCGGGGTGGTGCGCTCGTAGCTCGGCTTGCTGTGCTCGCCCATGTCCGCTTCGCGGATGCGGGTGATCTCGAGGTGCGGGGTTTCCAGTTTTTCGTCGGCGACCACGACCACGTGGACGCTGTGGCGCAGCTCGATCTCGACGACGCTGGCGCGCTTCTCGTTGAGCATGAAGTTGGCGACCGCGGACGGCGCCTGCACCAGGACCTGCCCGGTGTTTTCCTTCATCGCGTGTTCTTCGATCAGGCGCAGGGTCGACAGCGCCAGCGACTCCACGCTGCGGATGTGGCCGTGGCCTTCGCAACGCGGGCAAACGTTCTGGGTGGCTTCGCCGAGGCTCGGGCGCAGGCGCTGGCGGGACATCTCCAGCAGGCCGAAGCGCGAGATACGACCGATCTGGACGCGGGCGCGGTCCGCCTTCAGGGCGTCCTTCAGGCGCTCTTCGACCTCGCGCTGATGGCGCGGGCTGTCCATGTCGATGAAGTCGATGACGATCAGGCCGCCGGCATCGCGGATGCGCAGCTGACGGGCGATCTCGGTGGCGGCTTCGAGGTTGGTGTTGAACGCGGTCTCTTCGATGTCGCTGCCCTTGGTGGCCTTCGACGAGTTGATGTCGATGGCGGTCAGGGCTTCGGTCTGGTCGATGACGATGGAGCCGCCCGAGGGCAGGCGCACGTTACGCTCGAAGATGCTCTCGATCTGGGTTTCGATCTGGTACCGCGAGAACAGCGGGGTCGGATCCTGGTAAAGCTTGAGCTTGCGCAGGTTGTTCGGCATCACCTGCTGGACGAAATCGCGGGCGTCCTGATACAGCGACTCCTCGTCGATGAGGATTTCGCCGATGTCGTTACGCAGGTAGTCGCGCAGGGCGCGGATGAACAGCTTCGATTCCTGGTAGATCAGGAACGGCGCCTTCTGCGAGTTGGCGGCGCCGGAGATCGACTTCCAGAGCTGCAGGAGGTAGTCCAGATCCCACTGGAGTTCTTCGGCGTCGCGGCCCATGCCGGCGGTGCGCACGATGAGACCCATTTCGTCGGGCACCTCCAGGTGCTCCATGGCTTCCTTCAGGGCCTGGCGGTCCTCACCCTCGATGCGGCGCGAGACGCCGCCGGCACGGGGGTTGTTCGGCATCAGGACCATGTACCGGCCGGCGAGGCTGATGAACGTGGTGAGGGCGGCGCCCTTGTTACCGCGTTCTTCCTTCTCGACCTGGACGATGATCTCCTGGCCTTCCTTGAGGAGATCGCGGATGTTCGACTTACCTTCCGCATTCGGATTGAAGTAGTCGCGGGAGATTTCCTTCAGGGGAAGGAACCCGTGGCGCTCGGCGCCATAGTCGACGAAGCAGGCTTCGAGGGAGGGCTCGACGCGAGTGATACGGCCTTTGTAGATATTGGCCTTTTTCTGCTCGCGGGACGGGATTTCGATATCGAGATCGTAAAGGTTCTGACCATCGACGATGGCCACACGCAACTCTTCGCGCTGAGTCGCGTTGATAAGCATACGCTTCATTGTAATTTCCTCGGCCTTGCCGCGCGGCCGCGGGCCGCGGTGGCGCCTGATTGGCGGCCTGCCGGGGATCGCGCCGCAGCGGTGAGGCTTCAAGCGGCATGGGATCCGGGACCGATACCTGGACCCGGCGTGATTCGTGATAAGCGCCTTGCAACCGGTCCGCGTCCCTACGGATTAGCCGGACAACCGCAACCCGAACCGTTACGATGTGGGGTGTCTTCGCGTTCCGTCCCCTCGGACGGACCCGCGCGACACTCGCCTTACGTGACGGTACAGGCACCCCGCGAGAGATAAGTCTTCAGCGGAGCCTGGCGCTGGCCGAGTATCCTATCAATTTCGAGTTTTATCAATGCAGACGGCAACTTCCCTCGACGGCGGCCAAGGTGTGCGCATCGTCGAAATCGGACCCGAAAGGGACGGTCAGCGCGTGGACAACGCTCTGATGACCCTCCTGAAGGGAGTGCCGCGCAGCCTGGTCTACCGCATCCTGAGAACCGGGCAGGTTCGCATCAATGGCAAACGGGCCAAGCCGGAAACGCGCCTCGCCGCCGGCGATATGCTGCGGATTCCACCGGTGCGCGTCGCGGAGCGCGATGAGACGGTGGCGCCCTCGGGCATGGTCCGTGCGGTGGCCGACTCGGTCATTTTCGAAGACAAACACTTCCTGGTGATCGACAAGCCCGTGGGCATCGCGGCGCATGGCGGCAGCGGTGTGAGCCACGGCGCCATCGAGCTGCTGCGCGCGGCCCGTCCGAACGAGCACCTCGAACTGGTCCACCGGCTGGATCGCGATACAAGCGGTGTCCTGGTCCTGGCTCGCTCGCGTCCGGGTCTGACCGGCCTGCAGGCCTTGATCCGCGACAACGAGGTGGTCAAGCAATACCTCTGCCTGATGACCGGTACGCCGCGTAAGGCGAAGTTCGACGTCAATCAGCCGCTGCTGAAGTCGGTGATGCACGGCGGCGAGCGGATGGTGCGGGTCGACGACGCAGGCAAGCCCTCGCTTACGTTCTTCCAGGAACTGGAGCAGTACCCGGCCTCCCGCCTGATGCAGGCGACACTGGGTACGGGTCGTACCCACCAGATCCGCGTTCACGCCCAGTATGTCGGCCATCCGCTCGCGGGCGACCCGAAATACGGCGATGAGGAGGCCAACAAGCGGTTCCGCGCGAAGGGCCTGAAGCGGATGTTCCTGCACGCGGCGCGCATGAGCTTCGATCTTGGCGGCAAGAACTACGACTTTTCGGCGCCGTTGCCCGACGATCTGAAGGCGTTCCTCGACAAACTGCGCGACTGATCAGGCGAGGAACCGCGCACTGACCTCGAGCGAGCGCAGCAGGCCGACCGCGACACAGGCCTGGAGGATCACGGCGCTTAGCGCATGTGCCACGGCGACGGGCAACAGGGCACGGTGGCGCAGGTACCACCAGGCCCAGCCCAGTTCGGCGACGAAGCAGAGCTGCATCAGCAGCCCATTGGGTGTGTGCAGCAGCGCGAAGGCGAGGGCGGCCAGCAGGATGGCGACCGCTCGGGGGACCGCCCGGTCGAGCAGGGCGGCCACGACGGCCAGAATCAGCCACTGCTGAAAAAGCGCCCACCCTATATAGAGGAGGGTGCGCCCGGCAGGAGGCCATGCGGGCGAATGCCCCGCCGTGAGGGCGATGCCGCCGGCGACCGCGACAGCCAGCAAGGGCCAGCCCGCCTGGCGCCACGCGCCTGCCCAGTGCCACGACGGCAACTGCCGCCGCGCGCCCAGCGCCACGGCATAGCCCACGCCGATAGCGAACGCCGCGATGCCAGGCGGCGCCGGCCGCAACGAGAGCCCCAGCCCCGCGATAAACCACAACGGGCCCGCCAGGACGAGCGCCACATCGAGCCCGGCGCCGGCCAGAGCTCGCCAGCCCGGGTGGGAGACGGCCCCGTCGTCGACAGGTCGACGTGCGCGATCGCCCTGGCGGCGCCACCCGACGGCCGACACCAGAGCCAGATAAATCCCGACCTCCACCCAGCCAGGCCAAGCCGGTGAAGGGTAAGACTCCGCCGACGTGGCACGCACCCGCTCCGGAGCCTCACCGAACGCCACCAGCGGATCCGCCGCACGCTCCCGGTCCCGGAATGCCAGCAAGCCCTCCGCCGACAGGCCATCGGGCAGTGTCACCGGAGGTGGCAAGAAGGCCCCCTCCGCCAAGGCCAGCCGCGCGCCGCGAAGGCTCAGCGTCGCGCCCACCGGCAACACAGCCCGAATGCGCAGCATGGCGGCCCGACGCGGTGGATCGACGGCGCGGCCCTGATCGTCAGTCCACGACAGCCTGTCGAGCCTCACGGGCCGGCCAAGCTCCGCGGGCGTCAGCGTACCGAGGTTGGCATGTCGTCCCGGACTCGTCAGCGTTTCCCTCACCGCAAGCGCGTAGCGTCCCGTCGCCGATGCCGTGGCGTCCAGGTAGAACGTGTCGAGGCGGACGAGGTCGGCATCACGCCGTAACACCAGGCCAATCTCGAAGCCACCCGCGTCTGTCGCCTGGACGCTCAGTCCAGGAGGTGACCTCGCGAGCCGGCCTCCGCCAAACGCACGACCGGCCACCACGTCCTCGACGCCGGAAAAACGCCACGACCACGGCGAGCGGCCTTCGGCGAACGCGACGCGGTCGTTTGCGCTTTCACGCTCGATCGCACCGCGTACCACCGTGGCGGCGTACCGGGGGAGGGCGAACAGCAAGGCGACCGCCGCGACGAGCGTCGCCGCGACCATCCAGCGGGAGGCGCGGGGTGACACGTCAGCGATCGAGCAGGGCCTCGACGCGTGCGGCGCAGATCACGTCGTTGAGTGAGAGGCCGCCGACGTCATGCGTGGACCAGAGCACCTGGCAATGGCCGTAGCCGGCTTCGAGATCCGGATGATGATCTTCCTGGTTAGCCATGAAGCCGACCGCATTGATGAAGCCCAGCGTGTGATGGAAGTCCCTGAAGGAAAAGTCCTTCACGATGGCCTTGCCGTCCGCGGTCACCGTCCAGCCCGGCAGACCGGCAAGGTGCTGGTCGAGCGTCGCCCGGTCGAGCGCATTCTCCGGGCCTTTGCGTGGCTGGCAATGCTGGGTCGCGAGCGGGGAGAGGGTCATGGCGGGCATCCGGCAGAGGAAAGCGCGAAGCGTCGACGCTTGCGCCTGAATTGTCAAAAGGCGGCATCCCGGAGGAAACAGTACTAGAATGGTGCTGTATTCCGGCGCTCCCCACGCCGGACCCGATACCGGAGCCCCCATGATCGACATCACGGAACGCGCGCAGGCGCATTTCCAGCGCCTGATCGCCCAGCAGGGTGATGATGGCCTCGGCGTTCGCTTGCGCGTCGTCGAGGCCGGGACGCCTGCCGCCCAGTGTGAACTCGAATTCTGCGAAGCCTCGGAGCTTACCGGGGACGAATGGACGATCGAGTGCACCGGCTTCAATCTCTATGTCGACGGCGAGAGCATGCGCTGGCTCGATCCAGCCAACATCGACTACGAGATGACGCCTACCGGCAGCCAGCTCAACATCCGTGCGCCGCGCATCAAGGGCGACGCCCCGGGTGAGGGTGCTGGCGTGGTCGAACGGGTCAAATACGTCCTCGAGTCCGAAGTCGCCCCGCAGATCGCCTCGCACGGCGGTCGCATCTCCCTCGTCGAGGTCACCGCCGACGGCATCGTCGTGCTGCGTTTCGGTGGCGGTTGCCACGGCTGCGGCATGGTCGACGTCACGCTGAAGAACGGCGTGGAGAAGACCCTGCGCGAGCGCGTGCCGGAGATTACGGAAGTGCGCGACGTCACCGATCACGAAACCGGCGACGCCCCCTATTTCGCGAAAGCAGCCGGCTAAATGTAGGAGCGCGCCTCGCGCGCGAATGACGCGCGAGAATGAAAAACATCGCGCGCAGGGCGCGCTCCTACAGGGCGGTCAGTCGCCCTGGATGTGGTGCTCAAGCCCCTGCAGTTTCGACGGCATCGTCGCGAAATACGCCGACACGTCGTCGATGTCCTGATCGGACAACGTGGCCGCGAAGCCCTTCATGATGGCGTTGCCGCGGCGTCCGTCCTTGTACTCGTGCAGGGCCTGCGCGAGGTAGTCGGCGTACTGGCCGGCAAGGCGGGGATACTGCGGGTCGACGGAATTGCCGTCCTGCCCATGGCAGGCGACGCAGGTGGCGATCTTGGTTTTGCCGCGCGCCGGGTCACCGGCGGCGAAGGTCTGGGTGGCGGTCAGCGCGAGCAGCGCGCTCATGGCAATCAGGGAGAAACCACGGATCATCATTCGTCCTCGGCGGCTTACTTGGCGATACTGGAGAGGTAGGCGGCGATGTCCTCGATTTCCTGATCGGACATGCTCTGCGCCTGGGCGCCCATCGTCGGGTGCGTGCGCTCGCCACTCTTGTACGCCTTCAGGGCGTTGACGATGTACTGCTCGTTCTGGCCGACGATGTGCGGCACATGGTATTCGGGGTAGGCGTTGGCATAGCCGGGCACGCCGTGGCAGCCATTGCAGGTGTAGACGAGCGTCCGTCCCCGGGCCTTATCCCCTTCGGCATGCGCCGCGGATGCGGCACACAGAGCTACAGCGATCAGACCAACCAGATGCAGACGCTTCATTAAGAGTTCCCTGGGTGCCGGGCGGGGCCGGGGTTGAACAGCCGTCGAAGTATAGAGGGCTGTCGCAACGGGGAACAACTCAGGCGTAAGTCCGCGTCAGAGAAGACTTTTGATGATGTGGAAGCCCGCGATGTACTCGCCGGCGATGGTGCCGACGCAGACCAGGAAGAAGTTGAGCAGGGTGCGGGCCACCCGATTCTTCCACCAGCCGGTCCAGTGCGTGATGTCGTCGCGCAGGTGTTCGAAGTCGAGCACGCGCGGCTTGCGGACCCACGCCTCGGCCATGGCGCTGAAGGCGCCGGACGGGATGCCGGGCCGGAAAGGCTTCAGCGGACCGGCGATGAACGCGGCGATGATCGACAGCGGATGACCGCCCGCGATCAGGGCGCCGAGCGCGGAAAGGCCGCCCGTCAGCAGAATCCAGCTCTTCACGGCGTCGGCGCCCAGGCTCGGGCTGCGGTAGAAGGCGAAGCCGATGGCGGCGAAGATCGCGAGCACCACGCCTACGGCGACGATCTTCGGCCAGTGCGAGGCGGGTGGCGTGACAGCGAGGTCATCCGCCGTCGAACGGGCATCTCCCTGCTGATCGGCGAGCTGCCTGCTCATGCCCTTCAGGTGGCCGGCACCGATGACGACGAGCACCTTGCGCGATGGCGCGGCAGCATCCATCCGCTGGCCGTTTTCGCGCAGGCGCGCGGCCATGTATTCGTCGCGCTCCGCGATCAGTGCGCGATAAAGCGGTGCCGAGCCCTGGGCGAAATCGCTGAAGGCGCTTTCGAGCAGATCCGCCTGCTTCAGTTTCTCGATGTCTTCCTCGGGGATCTCCTCACGCTCGAACACGCTGCCGAGCATGCCGGCCATGAGGCCGAAGCGCTGGAAGAAACCGACGCTGCGCCAGGCGCGCTTGAGCGTGGTGCCGACTTCGCGATCCACCAGCCACACCGGAAGGTTGCGCGCTTCGGCGCCGTCCATCGCGGCCTTCATCTCCGCGCCCGGCTCGATGCCGTATTGCGCGGCGAGACGTTTCTGGAAGCCGCCGAGCACGAGGCTCGCGGCGACCATGCCGGCCTTGCCCTGACGGATGACCTGGAACAGATCCATCTGCTTGAACGCTTCCGGATCGCGGATGCCATGCGCACGACTGGCGCACAGTTCCACCGCCACCGCGTCGAAGTGCTCCGTTTCCAGCAGCGCATCCACCGCCTGCACGCTGGCGCGTGAGACGTGCGCGGTGCCGAGAATGACGTAGTCGACGCCGTCGCGCGTCATGCGCTCGATGGGTTGGCCTTCCAGGGCGGCGGGCAGGGTGACGTCGTTCTCGGCAGGAATCATGCGCTCGGGTGTCCGTTGGATGTCTTAATCGCGAAAGCGCTTGGTGAGATCGGCATAGGCGTCGATACGACGGTCGCGCAGGAACGGCCAGATGCGGCGCACGTGCTCGCTGCGTTCCATGTCGACATCGACGATCAGCAGTTCACGACCGTCCGTACCGGCCTGGGCGAGGAACTCACCCTGCGGACCGGCGACGAAGCTGGAGCCCCAGAACTGGATGCCGTTGCCGACGCTGGTCGGGTCCGCCTCGTAGCCCGTGCGGTTGCACGAGAGCAGGGGCAGGCCGTTGGCGACGGCATGGCCGCGCTGCACGGTGATCCATGCCTCGCGCTGACGCGCTTTTTCTTCGTCGGAGTCCTTCGGATCCCAGCCGATCGCGGTCGGGTAGAACAGGATATCGGCGCCGGCCAGCGCCATCAGGCGCGCGGCTTCCGGATACCACTGGTCCCAGCAGACGAGCACGCCGAGCTTGCCGACCGACGTCTGGATCGGATCGAAACCCAGGTCGCCCGGCGTGAAGTAGAACTTCTCGTAGAACGCCGGGTCGTCGGGGATGTGCATCTTGCGGTACTTGCCAGCGATGGCGGCCGAGCGATCGAAGACCACCGCGGTGTTGTGATACAGGCCGGTGGCGCGCTTCTCGAAGATCGAGGCGACGACGACGAGCCTGAGCTCTTCGGCAAGCTTGCCCAGGCGCTCGGTGCTTGGGCCGGGAATGGTCTCGGCGAGGTCGAACAGGTCGACGCTTTCGTGCTGGCAGAAGTACGGGCCGTTGTGCAGTTCCTGAAGCAGCACCAGCTCGACGCCGGCTCCGGCCGCATCGCGCAGGGCCTGCTCGATCGCGTCGAGGTTGGCGTCGCGGCTGCCGCGGTCGGTTTCCTGGAGGAGGGCGACCTTGAGAGTCTTGCGGGACATGACTTCTTCCTTACTTGGCGATGGCGGCGGGCAGCTGCATGGTGATGCAATGCAGGCTGCCGTTCTGCCAGATCAACGGACGGCAAGGTACCTGGACGATCTCGCGGCCCGGATGGGCGAGGCCGATGATCCGCGCCGCTTCCGCGTCCGCCGGATCGCCATACGCCGGCACGAGCACCGCGCCGTTGACGATCAGGTAGTTCGCATAGGACGCGGCCAGTCGACGACCGTCGTCGAGGATCGGCTGCGCCCAGGGCAGCGGGTGCAACGGGTACGGGTTGCCATCCGGGGTGCGCAGTTCGGCGAGTTCCGAGGCCATCTGGCCCAGTTCCTCGAAGTGCGGATCGCTGGCGTCGTCGCACGCCTGATACACGATGCCGCCGTCTTCGGAGAAGCGGGCCAGCGTGTCGATATGGGCGTCGGTGTCGTCGCCTTCAAGGTAACCGTGGTCCAGCCAGAGCACGCGGTTGGCGTGCAGCGTGGTGGACAGCGTTTCGGTCATGGTTTCGCGCGACAGGTCCGGGTGACGCTGGTTGAGGCACTTCCACGTGGTGAGGATGGTGCCGCGACCGTCGCTCTCGATGCCGCCGCCTTCCAGCGCCCAGTCGATCCGTTTGTGCGGCAGACCGGACAGCACGCCACGCTCGAGCAGGCCGGAGATCAGCGCGTCGTCCTGCTCGGCGCCGAACTTGCCGCCCCAGCCGGTGAAACGGTAATCGTTGAGCAGCACACCGTCGGGGCCGGTCAGCGTGATCGGGCCGGAGTCGCGCAGCCAGGTATCGTCGTAGGGCAGTTCGATGAAGTGCAGGCGCGACATGTCGGCGCCGGCCTGCCCGGTGAGCAGCCGTGCGCGTTCACGCAACTCGCCATCGGCGACGATGACGTGCAGCGGTTCGAAGCGGGTCACGGAGGCGGCCAGCGCCACATAGGTGCTCTCGACCTCGGCCAGACGGTCGGCCCAGTCGGTATCCGCGTGCGGCCAGGCGATCAGGACGCCGGCCTGCGGCTCCCATTCGGCGGGCAGGCGATACGAAGTGCGGTCGGTCATGGCGGGCAACGGGGCAGCAAAGGAAGCCGGCTATTGTAGGGCTTCCTCGTTACCGCTGCTGTAATCCGCCGATTACCTGGCGGCTTGCGGATTCAGGTTGTTGCCGGCCGGCGTATTCAGCACCGTGTGGACCACGTGGCTGCGCTCGAAATAGACGATGTAGTCCGGGTACATCCAGCGGTTGATGACCGGCTGCTTCGCACTGCCGCCGCCGCGCGAGTCGAGTCTGGACGTCGGCGCGCCGAACTGGCGTTCCACCTGGGCCATGCTCATGCCCTTCCTGGGCAGGTTCATGGCCTGCTCCTGCTGGACGCGGTTGACCAGCAGGCTGTCGCCCGCGTGAGCGGCCGGGACCATGGCGGCGGACACGAGCGCCAGGGCGATCGCGGTGAAAACAGGCTTGAAGGTGTTCATGATGGCTCCGTCGCGCTCCCCATGCGGCGCAGGACGTCGTTTTAACAGATCGCCTTCACCCACGCCATGGGGCGCGCCGCGTCGCCTTCACGGCTGTGTGCTGCGTCGCGTTTCCGGACGCGGGCAGGGCGGGGCAGTTATCATGGACGGTCGCTAGCCGCCAGTCTCCCCAATCCATGATCTCGTTTCGCAATCTTGCCCTTCGCCGGGGCAGCCGCACCCTGCTGTCGCAGATGGACCTCACCATCCAGAGTGGATGGAGCCTGGGTGTCATCGGCCGTAACGGCTGTGGCAAATCCACCCTGTTCGCCGCGCTCAAGGGCGAGCTCGAGCCGGAGGTGGGCGAGCTGGACATGCCTTCCAGGGTCCGGCTGGCGTCCGTCTCGCAGGAGACTCCGTCGCTGCCCGATCCCGCCATCGACTACGTGCTGGGTGGCGACGTCGAGGTCGCCGCGGCGCTCAAGGCCGAAGCCGAGGCCTATGACCGCGAAGACTACGAGGCCGCCGCCGTGGCCAACCACCGCATCGAGGAACTCAACGGCTACGACGCACGTGCCCGCGCCGGTCGCCTGATGCATGGCCTGGGTTTCAGTCCGGAAACCCACGAGCGCGCCGTGTCCTCCTTCTCCGGTGGCTGGCGCGTGCGTCTCAACCTGGCCCGCGCGCTGATGGCGCCGTCCGATCTGCTGCTGCTCGATGAGCCGACCAACCATCTGGATCTGGACGCGGTGCTGTGGCTGGAAGAATGGCTGCGCCGCTACCCGGGCACGCTGTTGATCATCTCGCACGATCGCGAATTCCTCGACGGCGTGATCTCGCACACCATGCATCTGCATGACGGCACGGCCAAGCTGTACACCGGCAACTACACCGCGTTCGAACGCCAGCGTGCCGAGCATCTGCGTCAGCAGCAGATCGCACATGTGCGCGAACAGGCCGAGCGCGCTCACCTGCAATCCTTCATCGACCGCTTCAAGGCGAAGGCCAGCAAGGCCAAGCAGGCGCAGTCGCGCATGAAGCGCCTTGAAAAGCTGGCCGGTACCGAAGCGGTGCGCGCCGAGCGCAGCTTCAGCTTCTCATTCCCCGCGCCGGATCGTCTGCCCACGTCGATGCTTCAGCTCGATCACATCGACGCGGGCTACGGCGATCACGTGGTGTTGCGCGACGTCGCCTTCGGTCTCGAGTCGGGCGACCGCATCGGCCTGCTCGGTCCGAACGGCGCCGGTAAATCCACGATGGTGAAGTCGCTGGTCGGCGAACTGGAACCGTTGAAGGGCGAGCGGTCCTTCCACAAGGACATGAAGATCGGCTACTTCGCCCAGCACACGGTCGAAAGCCTGCACGAAGGCTGGAGCGCGTTCGATCACCTGCAGGAAAAGGCGCCCACCGCCGGTCAGCAGGCATTGCGCGATTACCTGGGTACGTGGAACTTCCCCGCCGACCGCGTCTTCGAGCCGGTGGATGCGTTCTCCGGTGGCGAGCGCGCGCGTCTCGCGCTTGCGCTGATCGCGTGGGACAAGCCGAACCTGCTGCTGCTCGACGAACCGACCAACCATCTCGACCTCGACATGCGCGAAGCGCTGGCCGATGCGCTGTCCGGCTTCGACGGTGCGCTGGTGCTGGTGTCCCATGACCGCCATCTGCTCGGCATGGTCTGCGACGAGTTCTGGCGCGTGGCCGACGGCGATGTCGAAGCCTTCGATGGCGATCTCGACGATTACGCCAAATGGCTGCGCACGCGCGCCACCACGCGCAAGACCGCCGCCGTCGCCTCGGCCGCACCGGAAGCGCCGATCCAGGCCTCGGCCAAGGAAAAGCGCAAGCTCAGCGCCGAAGAGCGCGAGAAGGAAAAGCCGCTGCGCGCCCGGGTGAAGAAGATCGAGACCCTCATCGCCACGATGGACAAGGAGCTCACCGCGATCGAAAGCCAGCTCGCCGACCCCAGGGTCTACGACGGCCCGACCGCGGAGATGATGAAGCTCAGCCAGCGGCAGTCCGCCTTGCGCGGCGAAAAGGAAACCCTCGAGCTCGAATGGCTCGGCATCCTGGAACAGATCGAGGAGTAAGCATGGCCGCCGTCCTCAACGTCCTGTTGCCGGGACGCGACAAACTCGCCCACATCGCGCCGTTCGCCGCCTGGCTGGCGCGCGGCACGACGTTGCCGGCGGCGTTGCCCGGTTACATGGTCGCGATGGCCGAGCACTTCCGCTGGCCCGGCGGCGCACTTCCGGCTGCGGCGGTCATCCGTCAGTCGGTCGCGGGCGACGCGGGCGACGCGCTGTGGTTGTCCGCCGATCCCGCCTGGGTGCAGCCCGAACTGAGCGGGGCGCGGCTGCTCGCCTGCGGCAACCTCGGCCTCACGGTGGAGGAGTCCGCGAGCCTCGTCGCCGCGCTGGCCGAGACCTTCGAAGCGGAAGGCATGAGCCTGCACGTCGGTGACGCACAGCACTGGCAGCTGCGTCTGCCCAGCTATATCGACGTACCCGCCTTCCCTGAGCCGGAAGAAGCCCTCGGCGCCGACCTGTTCGAGCAACTGCCTAAAGGCGAAGCCGGCCGTCGCTGGCGTGCCCTGATCAACGAGGCGCAGGTCGTCCTGCACAACCACCCGGTCAACCGCTCGCGTGCTTCCCGCCACCTGCCACCCGTCAACAGCGTCTGGCTGTGGGGCGCCGGCGTCCTCCCCGACTGGGTCGAATGCGGCCTCAGCCGCATCTACAGCGACGACCTCCTCCCCTGGGCCCTCGGCCACAAAGCCAACGTAGACGTCCAGGCCCGCAGTGCCTTCCCCACAGGAGCCAAGCCGGCTCCTGTAGGAGCCAGCCTGCTGGCGAAGGGTGCTGGCGACAGCAAAACCCACGCAGCACTCCCCCCCTACACCCTGCTGGACCTCCAGGACACCCAGCCCCACGACTTCGACCAGACCTGGTGGCCCGCCCTGGAAACCCAGCTGACCGAAGGCACCGAACTCCGCCTCGCCTTCGCCGACGGCCTCCGCATGGTCCTGAAGAAGAACCACCGCCTGCGCTTCTGGCGCAAGGCATGATCACCCGCGTCTGGCGACAACGCATCGCCACCGCCGCACCCAGCGGCTGGCCCGCGCACATCCATCCCGTGATCCAGCGTATCTACGCCGCACGCGGCGTAAGCACCCCGGACGGCGCCGAGCATCGCCTCGCACGGCTCCTGTCGCCCAGCCTGCTCGGTGGCATGGATCGCGCCGTCGCCGTACTGATGGACGCCATCGCCAGCGACAAGCGCATCGTCGTCGCCGGCGATTACGACTGCGATGGCGCGACGGGCACGGCGGTCGCCGTGCGCGGCCTCCACCTGCTCGGTGCGAAACACGTCGCCCATGTCGTACCCAATCGCTTCGTCCACGGTTATGGCCTCAGCGAAGCGCTGGTCGAATCGTTGCAACCGTCACCGGACCTGATCGTTACCGTCGATAACGGCGTGGCCAGTGTCGCCGGTGTCGCGGCCGCGCGAGCGCGTGGCATCGGCGTGCTGATCACCGACCATCACCTGCCGGGCGACACGCTTCCCGATGCCGACGCGATGGTGAATCCCAACCTCGATGGCGACGGCTTTCCGAGCAAGGCCCTGGCAGGCGTCGGCGTCATGTTCTACCTGCTGCTGGCGCTACGCGCATCGATGCGCGACGCCGGGCGGTTTCCGAACGGCGAACCCGACCTGAGCGCGCTGCTCGATCTTGTCGCGCTCGGCACGGTGGCCGATCTGGTGCCGCTGGATTTCAATAACCGCGTACTGGTCGAAGCCGGCCTGAAGCGCATGCGCGCGGGCAAGGCATGCGCGGGGGTCACGGCGCTGATCGAAGCCAGTGGCCGATCGCTGTCGACCATCGCCGCAACCGATCTCGCATTCGCCATCGGCCCGCGCCTCAACGCCGCCGGTCGACTGGAAGACATGTCGCTCGGTGTCGCCTGTCTGCTCACCGACGACGTCGGCATCGCGCGTCGTTACGCGGAACAGCTTTCGGCCATCAATCAGGAACGCCGCGAGATGCAGGCGGGCATGGTCGACGAAGCCGAGCGGATGGTCTCGCTGGCGAAACATGTCGATGCGGTGGGCGTGGCGTTGTTCGACGAAGGCTGGCATCCCGGCATCGTCGGTCTCGTCGCCTCGAAGTTGAAAGAGAAGCTGCATCGCCCCGTGCTGGCGTTCGCGCCGGCCGGCGACGACACGGATGAGCTGCGGGGGTCGGCACGATCGATTCCCGGGTTCCACATCCGCGATGCGCTGGCCGAGATCGACGCGAAGCATCCGGGTCTGATCCTGCGCTTCGGCGGCCATGCGATGGCGGCAGGCCTGAGCATGCAGGCGCGCGACTTCGAGCGCTTCGCCGCCGCGTTCGACGCGATCGCACGCAAGCATCTCGACGACGATCATCTGCAGGCACTCGTGCATACCGATGGTGAACTCGACTACCGTGACCACACCCTCGATCTGGCGAAGCAGCTTCGGCACGCCGGGCCGTGGGGGCAGGCGTTTCCGCCGCCGGTGTTCGAGGCGCGCTTCGAGTGCGCGTCATGGAAGCCGATGGGCAGCCGGCATCTGCGTTTGCAGCTGCGCCACACGCAGGGCGGTGCACCGCTGGATGCGGTGATGTTCAACTGCTACGACGGTACGCCGCCACCCGCGCGGATGCGTGTCGCCTATGAACTGTCCGTCAACGACTGGCAGGGCAGGGAGAGCGTTCGGTTGCTGGTGACGCATCTCGAGGCGATTTGACGGCAACGTCGCGACCATGTGCCTGCCTTTGGCTGCGTCGACCGGAAGAGCACGTCGCCATGTTCCGGCAGACCGACCCGGGACCTCGCGCACTCAACGACTTGCCCGAACAACCTCAGGCAAACCTGCCGTCCCGTCCACATATCTGAGACTACCCCCACTTAATCTCGGCCCCATGGCCAAGGTGAACTGGGTACAGATGGGCGAACGGCAGTACGCGATCCTGGAAGGGACCTCGCGGGCCTTCGCACGGGTCAGCCCGAAGGATGGCCGCTGGGTGGTCCGCTGGCGCTACGGGCCTCGCGGCGGGCAGGGCGCGACGCTACGGGGCGTCTCCCTCATGCAGCGCATGGTGATGCGCTGGGCCGAACATAACGAGGCCCGGCTGCGGAAACTGATCCCGCCGCCGGTCCGGGCCTACGGGCCACCCAGCGAGGCGGAACGGTATTTCTACGACGCCATCTGGCCCGGCTATGTGCCGGCTTCACGCCGGCCGAGGCGGGAGGGGCGGGAGCACTATTGAGCCAGGGCCCCGTCCCCCACACATAGGGTGCATCCCCAACCCGTCTTTCGAGCAGGTGGCACCCATGTCCCCCGAGCGTTTCGTTCTCGCTCTCCAGAACACCGTGGTCCGCGACAACCTCGCGGTCTACTCCGAGCTGTTCCGCAGCACCCCCGTGGAGATGGCGGTGGACCCGCACTGGGTGCGCGCGCTCGAACTGTTCAACGGGCTGGACGAGGACAACAAGGAGGTCTTCCTCCAGGTGATCTGCCATACGATGATCGATACGACGGCTAACCTGCTGGGTATCGTCGACGGGTGCTGCCCGGTTTCCGGGATCGAGGGGGACGTGACGCTTTGCGTGGACGGGAAGCCGATCGGCGGGGAGTTGCAGGAGTTGTTTCTGGAGCTTAACGAAGCGGGCTGACGCGCCTTTCCATCACTGGCACACTCGGACCTCGTTCGAATCAAGGTCCACCATGCGTTCCCGTGCACTCCAGGCCGTCGCGATCGCGCTGCTTTCCGCGCTGTTCTTCACGCTGACCTATGTCCTCAACCGCGCCGTCGTCAGTGGGGGTGGGCACTGGCAATGGGCGGTGATTCTTCGCTACCTGATCACGTTGCCCCTGCTCGCCGTGGTTCTCCCGTTCCAAGGCGGGCTGGGCTCGCTTCCTCGCGAACTTCGCTCGCATACGCGCACGTGGCTCATGTGGAGCAGCATCGGCTTCGTGCTGTTCGGCCTGCCGCTCACCTGGGCGGCCAGCAGCGGTCCGTCCTGGCTGGTGGCGGGAAGTTTCCAGACAACCGTCCTCGCCGGCCCCTTGCTTGCCCCCTTCATCTATCGCGATGAGCGTGCCCGCTGGCACGTTGGCGCCTTGTCGATCGGCGCCCTGATCGTCATCGGCGTGATGTTGCTGCAGTTCGGCAATGCCCGCGGATCGCTCGACGCGTCGGCGTGGCTGGCCGTCGGCGCGGTCGTCCTGGCTGCCTTCGCCTATCCGCTGGGCAACCGGAAAATCCTGTTGCATCTCGAACGCACCGGCACACGCCTCGGTGCCGTGCAACGGGTGTTCGGGATGACGCTGGCGAGCTGGCCGCTCTGGATTCTTCTTGCCGTGGCTACGTGGTTCAGCATCGGGCCGCCGTCCTGGCGGGAGATCTGGCTGGCCGGTGGCGTGGCGTTGTCGTCGGGTGTCATTGCGACGGTGCTGTTTTTCCACGCGACCGAGATGGTCGGCCGCCAGCCGACCGCGCTGGCCGGTGTGGAAGCCATGCAGGCCGCCGAGCTGCTGTTCGCGACGGTCATCGGCGTGATCTTCCTGCACGAAGCCGTGCCGGGCCCGATGGCCGCCATCGGCGCGGTCGCCATCATCGTGGGCATCGCCTTGTTTGCCTGGGTCAGCGGCAGGGACGGGCACGTCGCCCCGGACGACGTCGCCGCCGACCGGGGCGCTTGACGCCATCGCGACACGGGAAGCGTACGCTGCTCCCATCGTCCGGAGGTATGCCATGAAACCTGTCGCTATCGCTTTCCTGCTGCTCGGTTTCAGCGTCGCCGCGTCCGCCGCCCAGACGCCTCCCGGTACCCACGGCGAGCGCGCGCCGGCAGCTGAGCCTATGAAGCGTTTTGCCTGGCGTGACGAGGCGGCCGGTTACACCTTTGTCGCACCGCCGCGCTGGACGGGGAAGGTGACCGCGGTGCCGCTGGACTCCGCCGCACTCGCCAAATCAGGCGCGACTAGCGGCGTGCGTTTCGTCGCGGGTTCGAAGACCTTGCTGGTGCTGCTGTCGTCCGATGACGAGCGGGCGCATGCGATGGCGACGTCCGGGGCACGCGAGTTGTCGCGTAACGACGGGCACGTGCTCTCGGTCAAAACCGAGGCCGAATCCGGCTCTCTGGCGCTGACCGACCAGGAGCTCGCGGATGCGGTGCAGTGGGACGGTGCCGCTTCGGGCACCGCAGTGCGCTAGCGCCTGCGCGCTGGCGCGTCGCCGGATACGCGGTCGCCGTACTGCCCCTCCCGTATTGATACGCAGGACATATCGAAGCGGACGCGTTCCGGTATCGATTCGACTCAATTCAGGGTCTAGCCTTAACACCATGGCTCATTCCCTGGAGGTCCCCGTGGACGGCTCGTCCCCCGCCGCGTCGGCTGTCATCGTCGATCGACGCATTCGTCATGGTACGCCGGCATTCCGGCGCACCAATCTGGCCTTGTTCTCATCGGGTTTCGCCACCTTCGGCCTGCTCTACTGCGTCCAGCCGCTCATGCCCGCGTTCTCTCACGGGTTCGGGGTGGACGCGGCGAGCAGCAGTCTGTCGTTGTCGCTGACGACCGGCGTACTGGCGGTGGCCATGTTGTTCGCGGGGGCGATCTCGGATGCGTTCGGTCGCAAGCCGATCATGCTGGCGTCGTTGCTGGGTTCGTCGATTCTCGTGTTGCTTTCCGCCATGGCGCCGACCTGGGGCTCGTTCCTGGTAATCCGAGCGTTGCTCGGCATCACGCTGGCAGGGCTACCCGCGGTCGCCATGACGTATGTGAGTGAGGAGATTCACGGCGATTCGCTGGGCTTCGCGATGGGTCTCTACATCGGCGGTAACGCCATTGGCGGCATGGGTGGGCGACTGATCTCCGGTTTCGCCGCGGATCATTCGTCGTGGCGTGTCGCCGTGGCGGTGATCGGCGTGCTTGGTCTCCTTGCGTCGTATCTCGTATTCCGCGGGCTGCCCGCCTCCGTGCATTTCGAGAAGCGTCGCGCCCATCCGCGTGCGTTGCTCGCGTCGTTCGGTTCGCTGTGGCGCGACAAGGGTCTGCCGTGGCTGTTCGCTGAGGGCTTCCTGCTGATGGGCGCCTTCGTCACGATCTACAACTACGTGTCGTATCGCCTGCTTGCGCCGCCGTTCTCACTGTCGCAGTCGCACGTGGGTGCGATCTTCATGGTGTACCTGATCGGCGTAGGCAGCTCGGCGTGGATGGGCTCACTGGCTGGCAAGCTGGGACGTCGCCATGTGCTCTGGACGACCTTCGTGATCATGCTGGCAGGCGTGGCGTTGACCGCGAGCTCATCGCTGTGGGCCATCGTCGCCGGTATCGCGATGCTGACCTTCGGTTTCTTCGGTGGGCACTCGATCGCCAGCAGCTGGGTAGGCAGGCGCGCGGTGTATGCCAAGGCGCACGCCTCGTCCTTTTATCTGTTTTCGTACTACATGGGTTCGAGCATCGCCGGATCGCTCGGCGGTCTTGCCTGGACGCATGGCGGCTGGAACGGTGTGGCGGCTTACGCGGCTTTGCTCGTGCTCGGTGGCCTCGCCATCGCCTTGAAGCTGCGCACGCTCACGCCTTCAGCATCAGCTTCGTAAAGGCTCTGACCAGCGGCGAGGTGTCGTCGCGGCGATGCGTGACGTGGATCGCGCTCGCCGCGTCAGGCGAATCGATGGCGACATAGGCGACGCCGTCGACGCGGACGTGGCGCAGGGAGTCAGGCAACACGGCGACGCCCATGCCCGCGGCGACGAGGCCGATCATGGTCGATGATTCACCGGCTTCCTGTGCGATGCGCGGCGCGAAGCCCGCGTTGCGACACATCGTCAGCAACTGATCGTGTACGCCGGTACCGGCGGCACGGCTGAACACCACGAACCGTTCGTCGGCGAGTTCTTCCATGCGCAGCTTGCGACGTTCGCGCTTCGCCAGGGGATGGTCCGCACGAAGCACGGCTACCAGCGGGTCGTCGACGAGTTTGTGCGAAACCAGCGGGGCGGGCAGCTTGCCGCCGCGAAGCAAACCGATCTGCTGGCGATCGTCGAGCAGGCATTCGACCTGCTGCAGCGTGTTCCGCTCGACGAGCACCAGCCGCACGGCGGGATACGCATCGCGAAACGCGCGGATGGCCTGAGGAAATTTCTCGATGAGCGGCGTGGAACGGGTGAAGGCGACATGCAGTTCGCCGATCTCGCCGCGCTCGGCACGACGCGCCATGTCGGCGGCGTCGTCGACGCGCGTGACGATGTCGCGGGCGGCATCCAGGTAAACCCGGCCTGCGTCGGTCAGCTCGACGCGGCGGTTGGTACGGCGCAGCAGTCGCAGGCCCAGCATGGTCTCCAGATCGCGGATCTGCTGACTGAGCGGCGGCTGGGACATGCCCAGCCGCTCGGCGGCGCGGCTGAAATGGAGCTCGTCGGCGACGGCGATGAAGTAGCGCAGATGCCGCAGCTCGATGCTCATGGGGTCAGTCCGGACGGACGCGGATCAGGCCTTCCTGCGCGGTGGAAGCCACGAGCACGCCGTCGCGTGTGTAGATCATGCCGCGTGCCAGGCCGCGTGCTCCCTGCGACGTCGGGCTGTCGAAGGAGTAGAGCAGCCAGTCGTCGATGCGGAACGGGCGATGGAACCACAGCGCGTGATCCAGGCTCGCCATCTGCATGTTGCGCGTCAGGTAAGAGATCCCGTGGGGCAGGGTGGCGGTGCCGATCAGATGGAAGTCCGAGGCATAGGCGAGCAAGGCCTGGTGCAGGCCGAGCGCGTCCCCGATCGGCGCGGTCAGGCGAAACCAGATGTGCTGATAAGGCGGGCGCTTGGCCGGACGCAGTTCGTCGCGCGGCCAGACGTGGCGGAACTCGAAAGGCCCGTCGATGCCGAGCCAGCGCTGGGTTTTCTCCGGCAGACGGCTGAGCTGTTCGGCGGTCATCGCCGGCATGGGCTCGACGTCTTCCGGCGCGGGAACCTCGGGCATCGACATCTGGTGTTCGTAGCCGGTCTCCGGCACCTGAAACGAGATGGAGCCGTTGAGGATGGGCTGGCCGTGCTGGATGGCGACGACGCGGCGGGCCGAGAACGAACCACCGTCGCGTGTGCGCTCGACGCTGTAGACGATCGGAGCGTTGATGTCGCCGGCACGCAGGAAGTAGGCGTGCAGCGAGTGGGCCTCCCGGCTCGGGTCCACGGTGCGCTGAGCGGCGGACAGCGCCTGGCCCAGCACCTGGCCGCCGAAGACGAATTTGGTGCCGATGTCCCGGCTCTGGCCGCGGAAGAGGTTGTCTTCGAGACGTTCGAGCTCGAGCAGCTCGACGAGTTCGCCGACGTGGTTGTCCGTCATGGGGTTACCTGGTGTGCGGGGTGGCGACATGGTCGGAAAGTATAACGGGCCTCAGCCTTCGAGCCGTCCCAGACGGCCGGCGTCGTACGCGCGCGACCACGGGAATTGCGGGCCCGGATCGCGCTTGCGGGACACGCTGTTTTCCTCATCGTCGCTGGCCGGCACCAGCGCGGTATCGAGGTCTTCGTGGCCAGCGATGTGGCGCAGCGACGGGAAACGGACGACCAGTTCGTCTAGCAGGTCGCGCAGGGCGGCGATCTGCTCGGGCGGGTAGGGCTCGGTCATTTCCTGCTTCGCCGAGTGGAACCAGTCCGGGTACCGGCCGAGGTTGACCAGTTCGATACCGATCGATCGCGGGTTGTAGCCGCGGGTGTGATTGGCGACGCGGTTCGGGTCGACGTAGCAGAGGATCGAGCCGTCGCGATCGATGTAGTAGTGCCCGCTGGCGCCGGTGCCGCGATCTTCGTACAGCACGCGCTCGCCGTATTCCCGGGCCATGGCCAGGTCGGGCAGCTCGGTGCAGTGGATGACCACCAGGTCGACGGTGTCGGGCGCCCGCTCGGGGAGCAGACGTTCATAGGGCAGGGGGGCGTAAAGTATGTCGATCATGGCGCTTTGATAACATAGGCGGTCATTCCGCGTACGGAGTCCGCCATGCGCGGCAACATCATTCTTTCCCACGGGTCCGATTCCGGTCCCGACGCCACCAAGGTCAGCGCGCTTGCCGCCGTGGCCGAATCGCTCGGCTGGACCACGGTCCGCCCCGATTACCGCGACGACGACGCCCTCGGCCATGCCGGATGCGTCGATCCGCGTCTGGCACGCCTGGCCGAGGCGGTCGCCGCGTCCCCCGCGCCGCCGGTCCTCGTCGGGTCCAGCATGGGCGCCTTCGTCTCCGGCCTGGCCTCGCTGGACGCCCCGGTCGCCGGGCTGTTCCTGCTGGCCCTGCCGGCACGCATCCCCGGTTACGCCCGTCCGTTCGCTGCCGCCACCGGCGTGCCGTCGTTCCTGGTTCACGGTTACGCGGACGACGTCTGCCCGGTCGATGAGGCCATCGGCTACGCCCGTGCTCACGCGGCGCCGCTGTTGCTGGTGCAGGACGACCATCGCCTGAGCGATTCGCTGCCCGATATCGAGGCCGAGTTCCGCCGTTTCCTCGGAGGTCTGGCATGAGCCACTTCTTCGCAACCTGCCCCAAGGGCCTGGAATACCTGCTCAAGGACGAACTCATCGCTCTCGGCGCCGGTGACGTGCGCGAGGCGCTGGCGGGCGTGTCGTTCACCGGCAGCATCGAGACCGCCTACCGGGCCTGCCTGTGGTCGCGTATGGCCAGCCGGGTGCTGCTGCCGCTGGCCGAGTTCGACGCCGCCGATCAGGACGCCCTGTACGCGGGTGTGCAGGATATCGACTGGTCCGAACATCTGGCGCCGCACGGCACCATGGCCGTGGACGCCAACACGGCGCAGAGCAAGCTCAACCACAGCCAGTTCATCGCGTTGAAGACCAAAGACGCCATCGTCGACCAGTTCCGCGCCGCCAGCGGTGCGCGCCCCGATGTGGACCCGGAAGAACCCGATCTGCGCGTCAACGTGCGCCTGCGCCGCGACCGCGCCACCCTGTCCATCGACCTTTCCGGTCTGCCGCTGCATCGCCGTAACTGGCGCGAGCAGCAGGGCGAGGCTCCGCTGAAGGAGAATCTCGCCGCCGCCATGCTCGTCCGTGCCCAGTGGCCGCGGATCTACGCCGAAGGCGGTGCGCTGGTCGACCCGATGTGCGGCTCGGGCACCCTCCTGATCGAAGGTGCCTTGATGGCCGCCAACGTGGCGCCGGGCCTGCGTCGCGACTACTTCGGTTTCCTGGGCTGGGCAAAGCACGACTATTCGCTGTGGCGCACGATTTACGACGAGGCCAGGGCTCGCGCCGAGGAAGGCCTGCGCGCCCTGCGTCCGGTGTTCTTCGGCAGCGATTCGGATGCGCACATGGTCCAGACCGCGAAGCGCAATGCGCAGAGCGCGGGCGTCGCCGGTTTCGTTCATTTGGACAAGCGCGACGCCGTGCATGTCGCGCCGCCGCCGGAGACCCCGCTGGGTCTGGTCATCACCAACCCGCCTTACGGCGAGCGTCTGGGCGACCGCGCCGAGTTGCCGGTGCTCTACCGCGACCTCGGTCAGGCGCTGAAGGACCGTTTCCAGGGCTGGCGTGCCGCCATTCTTGCCGGTGACGAGGAGCTGGGCCGCGCCCTCCGCCTCAGCCCGGACAAGCGCTACGTGCTGTTCAACGGCGCGCTCGAGACGCCGCTGTTGACCTTCGCGCTGCGTCCGCGCGATGCGGCGCCCCGCGAGGCCAGGCCGCTGTCGCCTGGCGCGGAGATGCTGAAGAACCGTCTCGAGAAGAATGTCCGCCATTTGCGCAAGCGGCTGACCCGCGAGGGCATCACCTGCTGGCGCGCGTACGACCAGGACCTGCCGGAATACGCGGCGGCGATCGACGTCTACGAGGACTGGCTGCACATCCAGGAGTACAAGGCGCCGCAGGACGTGCCGGTCGATGTCGCACGCATCCGCATGCGCGAGATCGGTCGCGTGGCCAGCGAAGTCTTCGGGATTCCCCGCGAGCGGATCGCCGTCAAGACGCGCGAGCGCGGCAAGGGCGGCTCCAAATACGGTCAGTTCGACCAGAAGGGTGAATTTGTCGAGGTGGGTGAGGGCGGCCTGCGCTTCCTGATCAACCCGACCGATTACCTCGACACGGGCCTGTTCCTCGATCACCGCCTGGTCCGGGCCAAGATCCGTGAGCTTGCCCCCGGTAAGCATTTTCTCAACCTGTTTGCGTATACGGGTACGGCCAGCGTCTACGCGGCGGCCGGCGACGCGCGCGACACGACGACGGTCGACCTGTCGGGCACCTACCTCGACTGGGCATCGCGTAATCTCGCGCTGAACGGCTTTGAGGGCGCACGTCACCGGCTGGTGCAGGAAGATTCCCTCACCTTCCTCGAGAAGCGCTCGATGCAGTACGGGCTGATCTACGTCGACCCGCCGACGTTCTCCAATTCCAAGCGGGCCGACGACTTCGACGTCCAGCGTGATCACGTCAAGCTGCTGATGCTCTGCCTGGACCGCCTGTTGCCGGACGGGGTCATTGTTTTTTCGAACAATTTCCGCCGGTTCCAGCTTGACAAAGCCGCCCTCGAACCCCATTTCTCCATTGAAGACTGGAGTGCTCCCAGCATCCCGTTCGACTTCGCCCGCCGCCACAACATCCATGGCTGCTGGCTGCTTCGGAAGCCGTACGTGAATCCGTGGAAAACGTGAATTGAGAGTGTAGAAAACTTCAGATTGGATTCAGTGGCAGAGCGCGAATCTGCGCTCAACACCCGGAGGTAACTGTCATGAAAGGTAAGTTCGTAAAGTCCGCCCTCGTCCTCGCCGCTGCGGGTCTGATGGCGTTCGCTCCCGGCGCGTTCGCGCGTGGTGGGTATTACGGCGGCTACCATGGTGGCGGTTACGGCTACCACGGCGGTGGTTACTATGGCGGTCGTGGCGGTTATTACGGTCGCGGTCACTACGACCACGCCGGCCGCTGGATCGCTGGCGCGATCGTCGCCGGTGCGGTGGTGGGTCTGGTCGCGAACGCGACGGCACCGCGCACCGTCGTGTACGACAACGGCCCGACGTATTACGCGCCGCGCCGCACGGTGGTTTACGAGGACGCGCCGCCGGTGGTGACCCGCCGCGTGACGACCACGACCACCTATGTGGACGATGGTTACGGTGGCACGCGCTACATCCGCGACGACGGGTATTGATCGTCGGCAGTCGCTGAATCAGCAGTCGCTGAAACGTTAAGAGAGAGGCCCGGCATTGCCGGGCCTCTTCTTTTGGTCCGCTCTGGAAGACGGTCGCGCTGGAGACAGCTGAGGGCCAGTGAGCGGACCGGGTCACGTCAGCGCACGGCCCCATTCGGCTCCGCGCCCGACCCACGCCGCTTCGCCTTCTTCCTCAGTGTCTCGAACTGCGCCTTGTCGATGGTCTCCACCGACTGGATCTGGCACGGCGGATCGTCTCGTCGCACGATCTTCTCGTCGATCCCGCCGCAGATGCGCATCTCGCCCATGGCCTTGTCGCTGTTGGACGATTTGAAGTGGATGCCTCCCCCAAGATCCATGCGCGGGCAGTCCGTGCTGGTCTTGACGAGGAAGTGATTGGGCCCATTGCGCACGGCCACCGTACGGGCGTCGGCGACGGCCCATTCGTTGATACGGTCGGTACGCATGCAGTCGTTGAATGGAAGCTCGTTGCGCGGAACTGGGGGGGCGTTCTGGGCATGCGCGGACGAGGCACAGGCAAGCAGCACGGAAGCGGCGATCAGGGTGCGGACATTCACGGCGTGGTCCTCCGGGGGAATGTCTCACGTTAAGCCCGAAACGGCCTGGAAGCGAGAGGGGACAGGGCCGGGTGCACCTTTCGTTAAGGTCGTGAAGGGGTGTGCTCACATTCGTTGAACGTTTGCTCGGCCATCCTTTCCGTCATGACTGACGCTCTTTCGGCCGCACAGGAGGCCAGCGCATGATGGTCCGCCCGCTTGGCCTCGAAACCCCCTCATCGGCCCCCGCGGATCTCGCACAGCGCTACCTTGGCGTCCGCCATCGCACTGCGGCACTCGCGGCTCATCTGCGACCCGAAGACACCGTGATCCAGTCCATGCCGGATGCGAGTCCCACGAAGTGGCATCTCGCCCATACGACCTGGTTCTTCGAGCAGTTCATCCTGGCTCGTGACCCGTCGTATGTCTCGCCCCATCCGGAATGGCACTACCTGTTCAATTCGTACTACCAGTCGGTCGGTCCGATGCACGCGCGTACGCGCCGAGGCATGATCACCCGGCCGGCTCTCGACGAAGTGCTGGATTATCGATCCCGCGTGGACGAGGCCATTGCCGGACGCATTCAGCGCGGTGACGACGAGGCCTTGTCGATGCTGGTGGAGCTCGGTTGCCAGCACGAGCAGCAGCACCAGGAACTGCTGCTCACCGATATCAAACATGCGTTCTCGCAGAACCCCCTGGAGCCCGCTTTCGCTCCGGATGCGCCGCGCGCGCTGTCCATTGCGGCTCCCGCCCTGCGCTACATCCCCTTCGACGAAGGGGTCGTCAAGATCGGCTACGAGGGCGCGGGCTTCCATTTCGACAATGAGGGCCCGCGTCACCGCGCATACCGGCAGGCCGGGTCGCTGGCGAATCGTCCTGTCACCAATGCCGAGTACCTCGCTTTTATTCAGGACGGCGGTTATCGCGACGCCATGCTGTGGCTGTCCGATGGGTGGGCGACCGTCAATGCGGAAGGCTGGCAGCGTCCGTTGTACTGGGACGAGGCCTGCGAGACCGAATTCACCCTGCAGGGCCGACGCGCGATCGACCCGCACGCGCCCGTGTGCCACATCAGCTATTTCGAGGCCGATGCCTTCGCACGCTGGGCCAGCGCTCGCCTGCCGACGGAAGTCGAGTGGGAGACGATGGCTGCCGACGTACCCGTACGCGGAAACCTTCAGGACAGCGGGGTGTTCCACCCACGTGCCTCATCGTTCGAGACCGATCTCGGACAGATGTACGGCGACGTTTGGGAATGGACCATGAGCCCCTATGTCAGCTACCCGGGCTTCCGTCCGCTGGACGGAGCGCTGGGCGAATACAACGGAAAGTTCATGAACGGGCAGTGGATCCTTCGCGGGGGCTCCTGTGCTACGCCCGCCGATCATGTTCGCGCCTCTTACCGCAACTTTTTTCCTCCCCATGCCCGCTGGCAGTTCACGGGGATACGACTGGGAAACGATCGATGAGCGCTCAACCGAAAGACATCCGTGTCGACGACCGCCACCCGGATGTCGAGGACACCCTCGAGACCGTACGCCGCGGCCTCGGGGCGAAGATCAAGAAGCTGCCTTCGCGACTCTTTTATGACGAACGTGGTTCGGCTCTGTTCGAGGCGATCTGCGAACAGCCCGAGTACTACCTCACCCGCACGGAGATCGCGATCATGCGCGATCATGCGGGCGATATCGCCGATGTCATCGGGCCGGACGTGCGTCTGGTCGAATACGGCAGCGGCAGCGGCATCAAGACGCGCATGCTGCTCGAACACCTCGAGACGCCGGTGGCTTACGTCCCGGTGGAGATCTCTCGCACCGCGCTGATGGAAAGCGTCGCCGAACTTGCGACCCGCTTCCCGAACGTGCCGATGCAGCCGGTGTGTGCCGACTTTACGCAGCCGCTTCGCCTGCCGGTCGCTTCGCGCTCGCCACGTCGCACCGTGATCTATTTTCCGGGTTCGACCATCGGCAATTTCGAGGCGAAGGACGCGGTGAAGATTCTTCGCCAGATGCGTGCCGAGATGAGCGACGGCGGCGGCGTGCTGATCGGTGTCGACCTGAAGAAGGACGTCGCGGAGATCGAAGCGGCGTACAACGACGAGGCAGGCATCACGCGCGACTTTACCCTCAACATGCTGGTTCGTCTCAACCGGGAAATCGGGACCGACTTCGATGTCGACGCTTTCCGTCACCGCGCGCGTTACAACGTGCTGGCAGGTCGGATCGAGACGTCGCTGGTGAGCACGAAGCAGCAAGTGGTGCACGTGCGCGACGAGGCCTTCAGCTTCCGCGCGGACGAAGCGATGCATGTGGAATACAGCTGCAAGTATTCGCTGGACGATTTCGCGCAGATGGCGAACAAAGCCGGGCTGTCCGTGGCGCAGGTCTGGATGGACGAGGACCGCCGTTTCAGTGTGCAGTATCTGGTCCGGTCGACACCGGTGGTGGCCTGAAGCCAGCCGTAGCTTTGTAGGAGCGCGCCCCGCGCGCGAAAACGGTCTGCGTCGCCGTGTGATGGTGCCGCATGCCGGATGTCGCGCGCGAGGCGCGCTCCTACAAGGGGGTTGCGCTAGGTTGGTGGGTCAGCCGGGCCGCCTCGCCCCCAGGGACACCAGCAAGTCCTGCGCCGTGCGAATTCGCTCGGCCGAACCCGGCAGCTCAAGAATGACGCGCAGCTTGTCCTGACCGTCCATCTTGAACACCCGCGGCTGTTGCTGGATCAGCTTGATCAGCGCCATAGGGTCGATATCGGGTTTATCGCGGAAGGTGATACGTCCGCCATTGGCGCCGAAGTCCACCTTGCGGATACCCAGCGGCGTCGCCATCAGTTTCAGCTGGGCGACCGCGAACAGACACTTGATCTGATCCGGCAGAAGGCCGAATCGATCGATCATTTCCACCTGCAACTCGCGTAACCCATGTTCGTCGCGCGCGCTGGCGATGCGTTTGTATAGGGTTAGTCGCGCATGGACATCCGGCAGGTAGTCCTCCGGAATCAGCGCGGGAAGATGCAGTTCGACCTCCGTCTCGTGCTCCGAGGTGAGATCGAAGTCCGGCACTTTGCCCGACTTCAGTGCACGTACGGCGCGGTCGAGCAGTTCCGTGTACAGACCGAAGCCGATTTCCTGGATCTGGCCCGATTGTTCTTCGCCGAGCATCTCGCCCGCACCGCGAATTTCGAGATCGTGCGTGGCGAGCGTGAAGCCGGCGCCGAGTTCTTCCAGCGAGGCCAGCGCTTCGAGGCGCTTCTCCGCATCGGCGGTCATCGCCTTGCGGTCGGGCACGATCAGGTACGCGTAAGCGCGGTGATGCGAACGACCGACGCGTCCGCGCAGCTGGTGCAGCTGCGCGAGACCGAAGCGATCGGCGCGGTTGACCACGATGGTGTTGGCGGTCGGGATATCGATGCCGGATTCGATGATGGTCGTCGACACCAGCACGTTGAATCGCTGGCGGTGGAAGTCCGCCATGACCTGTTCGAGGTCGCGCTCCGGCATCTGCCCATGGGCGACGCGAATGCGCGCTTCAGGTACCAGTTCGCCCAGCTCGCGTGCGATGCGCTCGATGGATTCGACTTCGTTGTGCAGGAAGTAGACCTGTCCGCCACGGGCCAGCTCGCGCTGGATCGCTTCGCGGATCAGGGCGGGCTGGTACGTGGAGATCAGTGTGCGCACGGCGGTCCGGTGGGCCGGCGGCGTCGCGATGATCGACAGGTCGCGCAGTCCGCTCATCGCCATGTTGAGCGTGCGCGGGATCGGTGTGGCGGTCAGGGTCAGCAGGTCGACCTCCGCACGCAGTTTTTTCAGCTGCTCTTTCTGGCGGACGCCGAAACGCTGCTCCTCGTCGACGATGACGAGGCCTAGATCCTTGAACCGGATCTCGGGGCCAAGCAGCTTGTGGGTGCCGACGATGACATCGATCTGCCCTTCGGCGAGACGCTCCAGCGCGCCGTCCACTTCCTTCTTCGACTTGAAACGCGAGATGACGTCCACCCGGACCGGCCAGTCGGCGAAGCGATCGGCGAAGTTGCGGTAATGTTGCTGGGCGAGCAGGGTGGTCGGCACCAGGACGGCCACCTGTTTGCCGGCCGTCGCGGCGGCGAAAGCGGCGCGGAGTGCCACCTCGGTCTTGCCGAAGCCGACATCGCCGCAGACGACGCGATCCATCGCACGCGGTGCGGCGAGGTCGACGATGACGGAATCGATGGCGGCCTGCTGATCGGGTGTTTCCTCGAAGGGGAAGGTCGCCGCGAATTCCTCGATCATCTGCCGGTCGACGGACAGTGACTGGCCCTGACGGGCTTCGCGCTGCGCGTAGATGCCAAGCAGCTCGGCCGCCACGTCGCGCACCTTTTCGGCGGCCTTCTTGCGCGCACGTTCCCAGGCATCCCCGCCCAGGGAGTGCAGCGGCGCCAGTTCGGGCGCGGTGCCGGTATAGCGGCTGACCAGGCCCAGCTGGGCCACGGGCACGTAGAGCTTGTCGCCCTTGGCGTACTCGATGGTCAGGAACTCGCCCGGCATATCGCCGACATCGAGCGAAAGCAGGCCCTGATAGCGGCCCACACCGTGGTCGATATGGACGATGGGCGAGCCGATGGACAGCTCGGTCAGGTCCTTGATGATGCTTTCGGGATCGCGGGCGGCCCCGGCACGGCGCTTGCGGTCGGTGCGCACACGCTCGCCGAACAGTTCGCGCTCGGTGAGCACGGTGAACGCGGGCCTGGTGATCGCGAAGCCTTGCTCGAGCGAAGCGACAGTGATCGCCAGCTTCTCGTCGCGGGCAAGGAAGTCTTTCCAGCCGTCGAGGATGGCCGGCTTCAGCCCCGCGCCCGCGAGCTGTTCGATCAGGGCTTCGCGGCGGCCGGCGGAGTCCGCGGCGATCAGCACGCTGCCCTTGTAGCTGGCGAGGAAGTGCCGCAGCGCGGTGCCCGGCTCTTCGCCCTTGCGGTTGAGCGGCACCTCGGGCGCGGGCTGCGTGCCCAGGTCCACGGCGTGCTCGTGATCGCTGGACACGACATCCACGCGCACCTGCTTGTTCAGGCGCTCGCGCAGTTGCTCAGGCGGCAGGTAGATCTCGGCCGGCGGCAGCACCGGACGCTCGATATCGTGCGCGCGCTGGTCATAGCGCTCGGCGGTATGGGTCCAGAACTGCTCCGCCGACGCCAGCGCACCTTCGCCCAGGACGAACATCGCATCGCCCGCGATGTAGTCGAACAGGGTTTCAGTGGCGGGGAAGAAAAGGGGCAGGTAGTACTCGATGCCGCCCGGCGTGACGCCTTCCTTCATGTCCTGATAGAGCGGGCAGCGACGGATGTCGATCGGAAAACGTTCGCGCAGGTTGGCACGAAAGTTTTTGGCGGCGTCTTCGGTCAACGGGAATTCGCGGGCCGGGAGCAGGTCCACGCTGTCGACCTGATGCGTGGAGCGCTGGGTTTCGGTGTCGAAGCTGCGGATTGACTCGACCTCGTCGTCGAACAGTTCGACGCGATACGGCTCGCTCGCGCCCATGGCATAGATGTCGATGAGCGCGCCGCGCACGGCGAAGTCGCCCGGCTCGGCGACCTGCGGCACGTTACGGTAGCCGGCGGCTTCGAGGCGACGCTGCTCGGCGCCCAAATCCAGCTTCTGACCCTTGCGCAGCACCAGGCCGGAGCCGGTGATGTGCGTGCGTGGGGCGATGCGCTGCATCAGGGTCGCCACTGGCACGACCAGCACGCCGCGCCGGGTGCTGGGTAGCCGGTAGAGGGTCGCGATGCGCTGGGAGACGACTTCCGGGTGCGGGCTGAAGACGTCGTAAGGCAGCGTTTCCCAGTCCGGGAAGTGCAGCACGGGCAGTTCGCCCGCGAACACCGCCAGCTCGCTTTCGAGGTTATCGGCGCTGCGGGTGTCGCGGGTGACCACGACCAGCAGGCCTTCGTGCGCGCGCGCCGCCTCGGCGACTTCGAGTGCCCAGGCCGAGCCATGGGGTGTGGCCCAGTAGCGGCGTGTCTTGGCGGTGGCGGGCAGCGGCGGGCGGGTCAGAGCTAGAGGCATGAAGTCGGCTTGGTCGCTTGCGGACAAGCCGACGATTGTACTACCCCAGGGTGAAGCGGCTGGCTAGGCCAGCCTCAGTCCGCGATATCCGGCTCGAAGAAGCTCCACCGCACGTCCTTGAACTCCGCCTTGAAGTCCGCCTCCACGATGTTGATCGCTTCGACCATGGCGCGCGCGGTCGGCGCCGCGGCCATCTTCGCCTTGATCGCCACCATTACCTCGTTGCCCATCTGCAGGGTCAGCAGGTTGTAGACCGTGTCGATTTCAGGGCGGCCCTGGAGGAATGCCATCATCTGCACACGGCGCCTCGGCTCCACGCCCTGGCCGATCAGCAGCGCCTTGACCTCGCGGGCGACCGCGACGGCGACCACGATAAGCAGCACGCCAATGGCGATCGTGCCGATAGCGTCGAATATCAGGTTGCCGGTCAGCATGGTCAGCAACACGGCGATCAGTGCCAGGCAGAGGCCGAGCAGAGCGGCCAGGTCTTCACCGAAGATCACCAGCAGCTCGCTCGCCCGCGTCTCGCGAAACCACTGCCACAGAGGCTGGTCGCCGCGCGCCTTGTTCACTTCCTGCATGCAGCCATGCATGGAAACGCCTTCGGTGATGATGGAAAACACCAGCACGCCGACTGCCAGCCATGCCCATTTGAGCGGCTCGGGATGGGTGAGCTTATGGACGCCCTCGTAAACCGAGAACATGCCGCCCACGCTGAAAAGCAGGATGGCGACGAGAAAAGACCAGAAATACAGCGCGCGCCCCCAGCCCAGCGGGTACTCGGACGACGGCGGCCTCTTGGCCTGCTTCATGCCGAGCAGCAACAGGCCCTGGTTGCCGCAATCGGCGAGCGAATGCACCGCTTCCGCGAGCATCGCACCGGATCCGGTAAAAAGGGCCGCGACGAGCTTGGCGACGAAAATGGCGAAGTTGGCGCCAAGCGCGAGAAAAATCGCGCGCTTCGAATCGGAATGTCCCGACATGTGATCCCTGTCCCGGTAAGTGATCGAAAGATCTTACCGTATGACGCCGACACCCACGCCGAAACTGATGTTCGGGTGGCCACCCGACATTTCCTTGGCCGTCCACACGTTCGACTGGTTAACCGAAACCAATGGGAAGGTGTAAGACGCCTGCCCGACATTGGACGCGCGCGTGCCATTCAGGCGGCCCGCGACGGTAACGAGGCCGCCAGCGGGATAGTCGAGGCTTTCGACGTAGCCAGGCATGGCGGCGATAAACCGGCCGTTGCCGGTGTCGTTCGCCTGCGGCCGCTGCGAACCATCGAGCGGATAGGCGAGGATCTCGATCTCGCTGTGGTCGGCAAAGTTGCTGACCCTGACGATGCGGCCACCCCAGATCACGTCCGAGTTGCCGTAGCGTTCCGGCTCGCGCGCCACCTGGGAGGGTGGCACGGCGGCGTTGTTCGCGGTGGCTTTGTAGATCGGCGCCGGCGCGCAGGCGGAAAGCGCGAGCGTGAGCAGGGCGGCAGGAACGGCTAAACGGACGATGGTCGGGCGCATGGGTCGGCTCCTGGCATGTATCGCCAATTTAGCGCCGACGGACTGAACGCGGCGCGTGCGGACTGTGGGCAGGCTCTTCATCCTTGCCTTCTTCCACCAGCCAGCTTAGCCGGTATTCGGACTCGCCCGGCTTCCCCAGCAGCTTCGGCAGCAGCTTGAGCGAATCGCGGATCGTTTCATCGAGTTTCCACGGCGCGTTCACGATGGCGATACCCGTGCCGTTGAGACACAGCGGGGAGTCGTCGGGACGCAGCAGCAGTTCGGCGACCAGGACGCGTTTGGCGCCGCACTTGGTCAGCCAGCGATGGAACGGCTGCACGTGGCTGCGCAGCTTGATCGGGTACCAGACCGCGTAGACGCCGGTCGGCCACTTTTCCAGCGCGGCCTTTAGCGTCTTCTCGATGATGCGGAACTCGGCTTCCTGAGCCTCGAACGGCGGATCGATCAGGACCAGGCCGCGTTTTTCTTTCGGCGGAACGAAGGCTTTCATCGCCTCGTAGCCATCACGCTCATGCACATGGATGCGCTTGTCGTGGTGGAACAGCTGGCGGAGTGCGCCTGACTCGTCATTGCGTACGTCGACCATCTGCGCCGAGTCGGTCTCACGCATCAGATGGGCGGCGATCCAAGGCGAGCCGGGATAGAAGCGCAGCGAGTCACTGCCTGCGTTCAACGCGCGGACGATCTCGAGGTACTTCCACAGCAGGGGCGGCAGGCCGGACGCGGTCTTGAGGACGCCGAAGCCTTCGTCGGCCTCGGCGGTCTTGCGCGCCTCGTTGCCTTGCAGGTCGTATCGACCGCTGCCGGCGTGAGTGTCGATGTAGCAGAAGGGCGACGCCTTCTGCTTCAGCGAGTCGATCAGGGCCACGAGCACCATGTGCTTGAGGACATCGGCAAAGTTGCCGGCATGGTAGGCGTGGCGATAATTCATCGGGAGATTATAGCGGCCAAAAGCCGCCAATCCCCACGCCGCCAATCCCCATGTAGGAGCGCGCCCCGCGCGCGATTCCTCATGCGCGCGATTCCCCTCAATACGCGAAGGTCACCCGCTTCTTCACCGCATCGCCCTTCTCGATCCGGTCCAGCACGCCGATGGCAAAGTCAGCGATCGAAATCCGGCTGTGCCCGTCACCATCCACAAGCAACTGATCGCCACCTACCCGGAAGCTCCCCTTGCGTTCACCCGGTGCGATCTCCGCCGCGGGGCTGATGTAGGTCCAGTCCACGCGGGCATCGCTGCCGCGGAACGCCTTCAGCGCCTCGATCTGCGAGTTCGCCGAGGCCTTCCAGGTTTCCGGGAAGTTCGGGTCGTCGATCACACGCACGCCCGGTGCGGTCTCCAGGCTGCCCGCACCACCTACCCAGGCGAAGCGCTTCACGCCGGCCGCCGCGAGCGCGTCGAGCAGGGCGGTCGCCTGCTTCGGCACATTGGCCGGCGTGGCGTGGTCGTTCAGGCTGGCGATGGCGGCATCGGCCCCGGCAAGGGCGGGGGCGAGCGAGGTGGCGTCGGCCACGTCGCCTTTGACGACCTCAAGCTTCGGGTTCTTCGTGGCCAGTTTCGCAGGATCGCGAACGACGGCGGTGACCTCATGCCCGCGGGCCAGAGCCTCGTCGAGGATCACGTTGCCGATATTGCCGGTGGCGCCGAACAGAACGATCTTCATGGGAATGGCCTTGGTGTCGGAAGTCAGGCAGCTAGGATGCGCCGGCGATCGTTTCCGAAAAACGCCTCATCGCGCAATTCATCGTAAAGTATCGCTTTACGACAGGGACCGACTCATGGCCGCCGCCGACGTCAATCTGAACCGCCTGGCCGTCTTCGTCGCCCTCGTCAGGGCGGGGTCCTTCACCGCCGCGGCCGGGCAGCTGGGGACGACGAAGGCCATGGTCAGCCAGCACCTGGCGAAGCTGGAAGAGGAACTCGGCGTCGCGTTGATGGTGCGCAGCACGCGGCGGATGGCGCTGACCGACGCCGGTGAGCGCTTTCACGAAGACTGCGCCCGCATTCTCGCCGACGCCGACGATGCGATCACCCGGCTGGGCGAGTGCCGTGACACGCCGATGGGCGTGCTTCGCGTCACGGCTGCCAGCGACCATGGCACCACCGTCGTCGCCCCGGCGCTCGCCGAGTTCGCCGAGCGCTATCCGCAGGTGAGGGTGGAACTGGTCGTCACTGACACCGTGTCCGATCTGATCGCCGAGCGGTTCGATCTGGCCATCCGTATCGGCTGGCTGCGCGATTCGAGCCTGCGTGCCGCCCGGCTGGCCGCCTTCCGCGAATGCCTGGTCGCCTCGCCGGCCTATCTGGAAAAATACGGCACGCCCTCGGTCCCCGGCGACCTCGCAGCGCATCGCTGGGTCGCCGTCACGGTGCTGGCTTCGCCGACGCGATGGACCTTCACCGATGGCCACGGCGATGAGCACTCGGTACAGACCCGTGTCATCGCCAGTGCCAACAGCGCGACCGTCGCCTGTCGTTTCGTCCTCGAAGGCCTGGGGATCTCGGTACTGCCCGACTACGTCGTCGATGCCGATGTCGCCGCCGGGAGACTCGTCGCCTTGCTTCCCGGGTTCACGTTGCCCGAGGGCGGGATACACGCGGTGTATCCCGGGCGACAGCCCCCGGTGAAGGTTCGTGCCTTCATCGATCTGCTGAAGGAGCGTCTGGCATAGCTCAGGTCACCTGGCTGCCAAGACGCAGATTGATGCCCAGCGACGCGGCGATCTGACGCATGTGTTCGTCATCGCGCGAGGACGTGATCCATCCGGCATACACATCGTCTTCCTCAGCCTCGCGCGCCCAAAGGGTATAGCCGTACTGATTGAGCTGGTCGAAGGCGCGGCTGAAGATTTCCGGACCGTCGATGTCCTCGTGAAACTCGTCTTCGCTCGGGTCGCCGTCCCAGTCGATGGTGACATCGCTCCAGCGCGACACCAGTTCCATGATGGCATCGACGAGGGTGCGGGTGTCGTCGGCATCCACCTCGAAACTGGACTGCCAGTCGGTGACCTGCGCCACGATGCGGATGGGGTCGTCGTCGCCTTGGTCCTCGATCTCCGCGCGATACACGGTGAACTGGCGCAGCGCATTCTCCTCGTCGCCGGGATTGATGAGCAGCAACAGCTGCCAGACCTGGGACTCGACGGTGTCCTCGCCTTCTTCATCGTCGTACTCGCGTTCTTCGGGGTAATCGTCGTCGTAGCTCATGGAGAATGGCCTGTGGGATCGGGGGAAATCATCGCACGATGCGCGTCATAGCGCCGCAGGTCTTGAAATGGACGTCCAATCGCACAGGTTGACAAACTTGCGACGCGGTGCAACAAATGACATCCGGGCCACTGCCAACCATGCCGTTTCGGCGGCTTACTTCAGGTGTAACACGCTCCCAGTGAACGCATACGACTTCCACGCGCACACCCTCCCGATGACGTCGCCGGCCATGCCGCGATGTTCGGTGGCGGCATGCGCGTGTCGTTCGTGTCGACTGGTCTGAGCGACCCACACCGCGCGTAGTGCGCGCTCCGCTAAACCCGCGGAGCATATCTCGCCATTTTCTCCGTCACGTCGACGGGTGACGCCCCGGAGCGTTGCCGCGACCTGCCGTCACTCATTTCCGTCGCCCCCGGGGCGTCGGCGCACTTTCCGTTTCCAGGGGAATTCCGTACCCATGTTGTCTTTCGCTCATCGCCGCAAGCCGTTGTTCCTTGCACTCGCCGTCGCGCTCAGCGCCTCGACCGTCCATGCGCAACAGGCCGCGCCGGCCGACACGACCGAGGCCGCCAAACCCAGTAACCTCGACACCGTCATCGTCACCGGTACGCGCAGCACCGAGCGCACCGTATCGAGCTCGCTGCAACCGATTGACGTGATCACCCCGCAGCAGCTGCAGCAGAGTGGGGCCACCCAGCTCACGGCGGCGCTGGCGCGTCTGGTGCCCTCCCTCAACTTCCCGCAGCCGACCACCATCAGCGGGGCGGAAGTGGCACGGCCGGTGACACTGCGCGGCCTCAGCCCGGATCAGGTACTGGTGCTGATCGACGGCAAACGGCAGCATTCGGGCGCCTTCCTCAACCTCGGTGGTGCCATCGGCCGCGGTTCGAACCCCGTCGACCTGAACGCCATTCCCGTGTCGGCGATCGAGCGTATCGAGGTGCTGCGAGACGGACAGTCGGCACGTTACGGCTCCGACGCCATCGGCGGTGTGATCAACGTGATCCTGAAGAAGTCGGGCACGGGCGGCCAGGTGACGGCCAAATTCGGCGGCTATGACGCGGGCGATGGCCTGCAGCGACAGCTCTCGGCGGATACCGGTTTCAAGCTGGGCGACAAGGGCTCGATCCATGTGGCGATCGATACCCAGAACAACGATGGCAGCAATCGCGCAGGGCGCGACCAGACCGCGGCGTCGGTCGGTACCTCGTACGGCAAGAAGGTGTACTGGCTCGGCGATCCGGCCGTGCAGTCGAACAAGGTGTCCGTGGTCGGGCAGTATGAGTTCAGCAAGGCGGCCGAGGTCTATTTCGAAGCGCTTTACCGGCGTGACCGCGACGAAACCGCCAGCCTCTATCGTCACCGCGGCGATTCGACCAACGTCGCCTCGATCTATCCCAGCGGTTACCTGCCGGTGAGCATTCCGATCGTCAACGACACCACGCTGACCGCAGGCCTCCGCGGTGAGCTGGGCGACGGCTGGCATTACGATGCCTCGGTCAGCCATGGCTCGAACGAGTACGACCAGCGCAGTCATTCGATCAACGCCGACTACTACAGGGCGTTCGGTGAGACGCCGTTCTTCATCCAGGGGGCCGATTACAAGGCCAATCAGCAGGTCGCCAACCTCGATATCAGCAAGGAAATCACGACATCGTGGCTGCCCAATCCCGTCAGCGTGTCGTTTGGCGCGGAGTATCTGCGTCAGGCGTACAAGGTGACGCCGGGCGATGCCGTGTCGCAGTACGGTGCGAACGGAGGTATCACGGGCGACCTGCAGGGCAACTGGCAGCGGCATGACACGTCCGAGTACATCGATCTCGAGACCAATCTGACCGACCGTTTCGCCGTGTCGCTGGCGGGACGCCACGAGAACTACAGCGATTTCGGCGGCACGACGTCCGGATCGTTGTCCGGTCGTTTCGACTTCACGCCGCGCGTCGCCGTCCGTGGCAGCGTCGGCACCGGATTCCGTGCGCCGACGCTGGTGCAGCAGCACTATGCGGATATCTCCTCGCAGTTGCAGGACCTGGGGCAGGGACAGGTGCTGGTGCAATCCGGTACGTTCCCGGTGGATGCGGAAGCGGCCAGTCTGCTGGGTGCCGAGAAGCTGAAGCCCGAGAAGTCGCGCAGTGCCACGCTCGGCCTCGTGCTCGAGCCGCTCAACGGCTGGAACGTCAGCGTCGATGCGTACTACATCAAGATCAACAATCGCATCAATCTGTCGTCGAACATTCCGGTCAGCACACCCGCCGTCAACGCCTACCTCGCCGCCAACGGCGTGGACGCGAACTATCAGTCGATTCGTTACTTCACCAATGCGGTGGACACGCGCACGCGCGGCCTCGATGTCGTGAGTCAGTACGGCTTCGATTTCGCCAACGGCGATCGCCTCAACACCACCGTGGGCTGGGCGTACAACGAAAACGAGGTGACCCGGGTCAAGCCGAATCCGGCCATCCTCGATGAGCTCGGCGTGGCGGTGCAGCGCGTGGAGCGTCGCGAGCGTCTCGGCCTGCTGGGCGATACCAATCCGCGCACCAAGCTCGACGTCGGCTTCGATTACCTGCACGGCCGCTGGGCGGGCCACGCCAACGTGCAGCGTTACGGCAGTTACACCGTCTACAGCAACAGTGGCAATGCGCTCGATCAGAACTTCGATCATCGCTGGACGCTCGATCTCTCGGCCGATTACAACATCGACCACTGGACCCTGAGCGCCGGTGCGGACAACGCGTTCAATGCCCGCCCGGAGCAGGTGAAGTATGCCAATTCCACCAGCGGCAACTTCAAGTACAGCCTGTTCTCACCGCTGAGCTGGAACGGGCGTTACTACTACGCCAGCGCCACGTACCGGTGGGACTGATGCGCATGCGTACGCTATTTATCGCTCTCTCCTTCACCGTCGCGGCTGGCGCCCATGCCGCTCCCGCCGAACCGATCGCCGGCTTCGGCGGCGCCTCGACGCAGGCGGAGCGCGACGTGGAGCAGCGTGTCGACGCGTCCATCGGCAGCGCCGATCTCGACGGCTGGTTACGGCGGTTGACGTCGGCGCCCAACCAGGTCGGGTCGCCGCATAACGACGACAACGCGCGCTTCATCGCGGACAGCCTGCGTCAGTGGGGCTGGGACGTGAAGGTTGAATCGACCCGTGTGCTTGTCGCCTATCCCACCGTGCAGAAGCTTTCGTTGCTGGGCGGCGAGCACTATGCGGCGGACTTCACCGAGCCCGCGGTCGCCGGCGATCCGGACACGGCCAAGCGGGATGGCGTGCTGCCGGGCATGGAGTCGTACAGCCCGGACGGCGCAGTCGATGCGCCGCTGATCTACGTCAATGAGGGCCTGGCTAAGGACTACGCCGAGCTCGAACGCGCGGGCGAGTCCGTGAAAGGCAAGGTGGTCCTGGTCAAGTCGAGTGGTGCCGGGCGCTGGGTGAAACCACGTCTTGCGCAGGAGCACGGCGCGGTCGGTGTGGTGATCTACTCCGATCCGGAAGCCGACGGCTTCGTGAAAGGCGACGTCTACCCGGACGGCGCGTGGCGCACGCCGCGCACCGTGCAGCGCGGCACGCTCGGCATCGACAGCGTGCTGGATGCGGCAAGTGCGAAGACGATCCAGGCCGCGAAGCACACGGCGGACCTGACGATTCCTGTGGTTACCATCGGCTATGGCGACGCCGAACACTTCCTGCGGGCGCTCGGCGGGCAGGCCGTGCCGGACCGCTGGCAGGGCGGTCTGCCGCTGACCTATCACGTGGGGGGCAATGCACGTGTTCATCTGGAAGTCCGTTCGCCGTGGGAGTGGCGCACGCTGCACAACGTGATTGCCACGTTGCGCGGCAGCGAGCATCCCGACGAGTGGGTGATTCGCGGCGTGCATCACGACGCCTGGGTCTATGGCGCGTGGGATCCTCTCGCGGGCACGACGGCCCTGCTGGCCGAGGCCAGGGCGATCGGCGAGCTGGCCAGGGCAGGCGTGCGACCGAAGCGCACCCTGGTGTTCGCCAGCTGGGATGGCGAAGAGCTGGGCATCCTGGGCTCCAAGGCCTGGACCGCGCAGCACGCCGCCGAGCTGTCGAAAAAGGCCGTGTTCTACCTCAATAACGACACCACCGGGCGGGGCTTCCTCGCCGCGCAGGGTGACCCGTCGCTTTCCACTCTGATCGACGGCGTGGCCGCCGATCTGCAGGATCCGGAAACCGGCGCCACCGTCCAGGCACGTCGCCTGGCCAAGCGTGCTGTGGATGCGGCGGAGAAGGGAAAGGATGTTTCCGGTCCGATCATCCCGTCGCGTGTGGGTACGGGCTCCGATTACCTGTCGTTTGCGCATCGTCTCGCCGTGCCGTCGCTGCACGTTCGCTATGGCTATGACCGCGACGGGGACGACGAGAGTGTGCCGGTGTACCACTCGCTCTATGACACGTACACGCATTACCAGCGCTTCGGCGATCCCGGCCTTGCGTATGTCGGCTTGCTGGCGAAAACCAACGCGCGACTCGTCCTGCGTGTCGCCAATGCGGACGTGCTGCCGTGGCGATACACCGGCTTTGCCACGGCGCTCGGCAAGGACATCGATCGCTTGCAGGCGAGCTCGGAAACGGCGCACAAGGAAGCGCAGCGCCATAACGCCCTGGTGGACGACGGTTCGTACCACCTGGCCGATGTGGCCTATCGGAAGCTGCAGCCGCCCGCGCGAGTGGACGATGCGTGGCAGGCGGTGAATCTCGATGCCCTGCGGGATGCCCAGCGCGACCTATTGGTGGCCGCTACCGCGTTCGACGCGGCCGCGACCGCCGCCGGAGCATCGGGGGCGCCTGCGCTCTCATCGGCGCAGACGGCGAAGGTCAACCGTTCGCTGCGAGATGTGGCGCCCGCGTTCCTCCAGACATCGGGCTTGCCCCAGCGCACTTGGTATCGGCACCTGCTGCAGGCCCCGGGTCGCAAGGAGGGCGAAGACGTCGCGCCGCTTCCGGGTATCGGTGACGCCATCGACGCGAAAGCCTGGGATCAGGCGAGTGCGGAAGTGACCCTCACCGCCAACGCGACCCGAAGGGCCGCCGAGGCCCTGCGTCAGGCGACGGTGGCGCTGACGCAGCCGTAAGAGGTTATAGTCCGCCGCATTCGCCGGGTGGACAGCTTCTTTCATGACCGAAACGCCGCAAAAATCAGCGCCTCATCGCAGGAAAGTGTGGGGTCCGATCCGCTACGCCCACGCCCGCCCACGCCTGCTGGTGGGCGCCGCCGTGGCGGTGGTTGCCGCGGCGGCGCTGGAATTCAGCGGCATGCCACGGTCGTTGCCGCTGCTGCTGGGATTCGATCTGGGTGCCGTCGTGTACTTCGTCCTGCTTTTGCGGATATTCGTCGGTGCCAGTCCGGCCACCATGCGGCGGCAGGCGAAGCAACAGGACACCGGCCGGTGGACCACGCTGCTCAGTGGTGTGGTCCTCTCCGCCGTCGTGCTCGGCGCGGTCACGACGGAGCTGAACTCCAGCGACAAGGGCGGGGCACTGGCCATCGCGGTGGCCGCGACCACCATCATCCTGGCGTGGACCTTCATGAATACCCTGTTCTCCCTGCATTACGCCCACGGGTATTACGGGGAGTTCGGCAAGCCACACCAGGGGCTCGATTTCCCCGGTGATGAAGAACCCGATTACTGGGATTTCGCCTATTTCGCCTTCACCATCGGCATGACCTTCCAGGTCTCCGATGTCCAGATCACCACCCGGTACCTGCGCCGGATCGGGCTGATGCACAGCGCGATCGCGTTCTTCTTCAATGTCTTCATCATCGCCATCAGCGTGAACATCGCCGCCGGCAAGGCCTGATCGGCAATAAGTTCACCCCCTACTGCCCATTTTTCTTATTGACGCGACGCCGCAAACGCGGTGTCCTTCGATTAGCCGTCCATACGGCAGGGGCCCTGACGGGCTTGAGAAGAGAAGGGGGGGGAAGCCAAATGACAATCCAGACGTTCGCACGGGCGGCGGGGGTCGCCCTGGTCCTCGTTATCGCCAGTAACGCGGCGGTCGCTCGCTCCGAGGACGACACACCACCCGAGTCCATCTGCTCGGTGCTCGGCACCGCCGCCCGCTACCTCAACACGACGGTGACCGTCCGTGGCGTGGCCAGCAGCGAGGGCAAGACGACGACGCTGTCCGATGCGCAGTGCAAGGGCGCGGTGGACCTCGCCATGGACGACAAGTCCGCGGGTAAGCGGGATGTGTCCTCGTTCCGACGCACGGTGAGCAATAAAGGCACCCGTGCCGATGCCACGGTGTTCGGACGCTTCAAGGCGACTGGCGACGCGCAGCATCCGTATGCCATCGACGTGTACAGCGTGCGTGACGTGAGCGAACTGCCGGCGGTTGCCGAGGGGAGCTGAGGGCAGCTCCCGCGGGGGCAGTGCATGGTCGTCGATGGGGCCTGTTCCTGTCGGCGACGCCGTTTACCCGAGTACCCGAGCCAGATAAGGCGCCGTACGGCTCGTCGTCTCGCTGGCGACCAGCCGCGGCGGCCCGCAGGCGACAATCTTGCCGCCCTCGTCACCCGCGCCGGGACCGACGTCGATCACCCAGTCGGCTCCGGCGACCACGCGCATCTCGTGTTCGACGACGACCACCGTATTGCCGGCCGCCACCAGCCCCTGCAACTGCGCCACCAGCTTGTCCACATCGGACGGATGCAGCCCGGTGGTCGGCTCGTCCAGCACGTAAAGATTGCTCCCGCGCTGCGACCGCTGCAGTTCCGTAGCCAGCTTGATCCGCTGCGCCTCGCCGCCGGATAGTTCCGTGGCGGGTTGTCCGAGGCGCAGGTAGCCAAGCCCGATGTCGTAGAGAAGCGACAGCGGCTTCATCACCGCCGGCTCGTCGACGAAAAACTCGCAGGCTTCCTCGACCGTCAGTCGCAGCACGTCGGCGATGTTCTTGCCGTTCCACTGCACTTTCAGCGTGGCCTCGTTGTAGCGCGCACCGTGGCACGCGGGGCAGGGTGCATAGACGCTGGGCATGAATAGCAGCTCGACGCTGACGAATCCCTCGCCCTCGCAGGTTTCGCAGCGCCCCTTCGCCACGTTGAACGAAAAGCGCCCGGCGTCGTAACGTTTCGCCCTGGCCGCCTTTGTCGCGGCAAACAACTTGCGCACGTGGTCGAAGAGTCCGGTATACGTCGCGAGGTTGGAGCGCGGCGTGCGCCCGATCGGCTTCTGGTCGACCTGGACCAGTCGCGTGATGGCGTCGGCGCCCTTGTGGATACGACCGCCGGTCTTCGTGATGACGCTGGGTGCCGTGTCATCGCCTTCGTCCTCCGGGGCGGGCAGCTCATGGCCCAAATGCTCACTGACCAGCTCCACCAGCGCCTGGCTGACCAGACTGGACTTGCCCGAGCCGGAAATGCCGGTGACCGCGGTAAACAGACCGATGGGGAAGGCGGCATCCAGATTATGGAGGTTGTTGCGCGTGATGCCGCGGAGCTCGAGCCAGCGCGATGCCGGGCGAGGTGACCGCTCAAGAGGCCGCTCGTGACCGAACAGATAACGCGCGGTACGCGACAGCGCCACGTCGGCGAGACCATCGGGAGGACCGCTGTAGAGAATCTCGCCGCCGCGCTCGCCTGCATCCGGGCCGACGTCGACCAGCCAGTCAGCGCGACGCATGACGTCCATGTCGTGCTCGACGACGAAGATCGTGTTGCCCGATCGCTTCAGTTGCTCCAGTGCGGTAAGCAAGGCTTCCCCATCCGCCGGGTGAAGGCCGGCCGACGGTTCGTCGAGCACGTAGACGACGCCGAACAGGTTCGATCGGATCTGCGTGGCCAGGCGCAGCCGCTGCAACTCGCCCGGTGACAGTGTGGGACTCGATCGGTCCATCGACAGGTAGCCAAGGCCGAGTGCCTGGAGCGTACCCACGCGGGCAACGAGATCCTGTGCGATGCGCTGAGCAGCGATACGTTTTTCCTCGGACAGATTGGGGGTGCGCCGCACGTCCGATGACCCGTCGTGCGCGGCGCCGCCGGCGGCTACGCGCTTCGCATTCGCGCGCTTGCCCGCGGCGCGGCTGCGTGTCGTCGACTCGGCCAAATCGTCGAACCGCCCCTCGGCTGCCGGTTTCAACGTATCGACCAGGGCATCGAATGACAACGCGGACAGGCTGCCGATGTCCAGCCCTGCGAAAGTCACGGACAACGACTCGCGCTTCAGGCGCTTGCCATCGCAGACAGGACAGACGCTGCCGATCATGTAGCGCGACACGCGTTTCTTCATGAGCGGACTTTGCGTCGTGCTGAAGGTGTGCAGCACGTAACGCCGCGCACCCATGTACGTGCCCATGTAGCTGGGTTCGGTCTTTCGCTTCAGTGCCGCACGGGTTTCCGCTGGCGTGAAGCCGGCATAGACCGGGACCGTCGGGGTTTCCTCGGTGAACAGAATCCAGTCGCGCTGCTTCTTCGGCAGGTCCTTCCAGGGCACGTCCACGTCGTAGCCGAGGGTGACCAGAATGTCGCGCAGGTTCTGGCCGTGCCATGCCGGTGGCCATGACGCGATGGCGCGTTCGCGCAGGGTCAGCGTGGGATCCGGCACCATCGACGCCTCCGTCACCTCGTACACGCGGCCCAGGCCGTGGCAGTGCGGGCAGGCACCTTGCGGCGTGTTGGGCGAGAAATCCTCTGCGTACAACATCGCCTGGCCGGCGGGGTACGAGCCCGCACGCGAGTAAAGCATGCGCACGAGACTCGACAGCGTAGTGACGCTGCCCACCGATGAGCGTGCTCCGGGCGTGCCGCGCTGCTGCTGCAATGCCACCGCGGGCGGCAGCCCCTCGATTTCGTCGACGTCCGGCACGCCGACCTGGTCGATCAGGCGTCGCGCATAAGGCGCCACCGACTCGAAGTAGCGTCGCTGCGCTTCCGCGTACAGCGTCCCGAAAGCGAGTGACGACTTGCCCGATCCCGACACCCCGGAGAACACGACGAGCGAGTCGCGAGGGATCACGACGTCGATGTTCTTGAGGTTGTGCTCGCGTGCGCCACGTACACGCACGAAGCCATGGAGGTCGGTCGAAGAGGGCGGGGATCTACGCTTGGTCATCTAGGGATTATCGCAGCCCTGGCTTGCGGTTCCCGTGAAATCACGTGTGCAGAGGCACGCCCTTGGTGGCTTTCTCGATCGCCTTGCGAGGTCCGCGTAACGCGATGCCGACGAGGTTGGGTGCATCGGCGTCTTCCGCGAGGAAGGCTTCGCGGTTGGCCGCGTCGTGTCCAGTGGAGAACATCGCCTCGACATAGATCGCGCGGGTCACGTCGCGTTCGATGGCGACGCGATGCGCATGGGCGAGCTGCGTCGCATCGGCACCGAACACGAGCATCGGCTGCCCGAGCAGGCGCGCGTAGTGACGTCCGGCCGCATCGATGTATGGCTCGCCCATGGCATCTGCCGCCGCTCCGGCGATGCCGGTGGCCAGGAAGGCGGTGACGTTGAGCTTCTGCCATGTCAGCAAGTCGCTGCGGACGAGGATGGCGACGCGGGTGTCGAAGGTGGTCATGTCGAAGGTTCTTCGCAGTCTGTTAGGCTGATTCAGTAAAACGCCGAATGTTATTCGGCGAAAGGGCGACAGGCTGCCATGATGAAAAAAACGAAAGCCATTCCGGGCGAGACCCCCGACGCGGTCCGGCTCGACGCGATCGACCGAAAATTATTAGGCGCGCTCTCCGCCGATGCCACGCTGAGCTACGCGGAGCTGGCCGAACGGCTGCATCTCTCCGCACCCGCGCTGCATGAGCGGGTGAAGCGGCTGCGCAGGGATGGGGTCATCAAGGCCACAGTAGCTGTGCTCGATGGAGTGAAGGTCGGGCGTCCGTTGCTGACCTTCGTCCACGTGGATACGACCAGCTGGGCGGTGACACGCCAGCTGCTGGCGCTGCAGGCCTTTCCCGAGGTGGAGGAAATCCACACCGTGACGGGAGAGAGCGCGATGTTGCTGAAGGTGCGGACGGCCGATACGCGGGGGCTCGAGCACCTGCTGGAGCGGATTCACGCGATGGAGGGATTCAAGGGGACGCGGAGCTATATCGCTCTGTCGACGTATCTGGAGCGGGGACCGAGTGCGGAGGAGGCTTCCGGGGCGACATAAAAAAACCCCGCGGTGCGGGGTTTCTGACGCCGATTTACGGGAGGCTCAGCGATCGCGTCGCGCGCGAACCTTGATCCGCTGCATCCGGCGCTGCTGCATCATGTTGAACCAGAAGGCCGTCTCCGTCACGACGCCAGCGGCGACGAGCAGCAACGTCCCTGTGACCGAACCGGCAAGAAAGAACACGACGGCCAGGGCGAACAAGGCGGCGAGGACGAGATGACGTTGGCTCATGGGTGACTCCTGCTTGCTGCGCGGCCCCGGGACCCGGGCGCGGCCTGATTCGATCCTCGGCTACCTACGAGATGGTGTCAATCGCGGAAACGTCAAGGGATTGTGGGCGATTCAGCCACGATAACGTAGCGCATCCACCAGCAGGGTCAGTGCGGGGGAAGTCTGCCGCCGGTTCGGGTAGTAAAGGTGGTAGCCCGGAAACGGGTCGCACCAGTTCTCCAGGACGCGCACCAGTCGTCCGGCCTCGATATGCGGCAGGACGACGTCCTCGGGCACCCAGGCCAGACCAAGGCCCGCCAGGGTCGCCCGGAGAATGTGGTTCATCCCGTTGAGTACCAGCTGGCCCTCGACGCGGACCTTCACCTCCCGCCCGTTCTTCTCGAAGTCCCAGGCGTACAGCCCGCCGTAAGTCGGCAGGCGCAGATTGATGCAGTTGTGACCCGTCAGATCCTGCGGCGTTTTCGGTCGCTTACGCTGCGCGAAATAGCCCGGTGTCGCCACGACCGCCATACGCATCGGCGGCCCGACGCATACGGCGATCATGTCCTTCGCCAGGTGCTCGCCAAGACGGATGCCGATGTCGTAGCGCTCGGCCACGATGTCGATCAGGCCGTAATTCACGCTCAGCTCGACGTGAATATCCGGGTACCGGGGGAGGAACGTCTCGAGCGTCGGCATAACGATCGACTGCGCGGCGTGCTCGGCGGTGGTGATTCGCAGATTGCCGGCGGGCCGCTCACGCAGCTCCCCCAGCGCCTCGATCTCGGCTTCGATTTCGTCGAAACGCGGACCGACCGAACCGATCAGCCGCTCACCGGCTTCGGTGGGTGACACGCTACGTGTGGTGCGCGTCAGCAGGCGCACACCCAGCCGAGCTTCGAGGGCACGGATGGTGTGGCTGAGAGCGGACTGCGAGGTGCCGAGTTTCGCCGCGGCCCGCGTGAAACTGCGTTCACGGGCCACGGCGAGAAACGCCATCATGTCGTAGATGTCTTTACGCACGCTTTGCGGTGTTCCCGGTGAGTTCCTGTCGGATCGTAGCACCGGGGGGACCGTCGTCCAGTTCGCGGGTCAACGGCCGATCATGGCCTGCAGATGCGGCGGGTAGCGACCGCCCTCGACCTTGACCGCGGCGGCGGCTTCCTCGATGCCAGCCAGGTCGTCCGCGCTGAGCAACAGTGCATCCGCGCCGAGGTTTTCCTTCAGGCGATGCAGCTTGGTGGTGCCGGGAATGGGCACGATCCACGGCTTACGGGCGAGCAGCCAGGCCAGGGCGATCTGCGCCGGCGTGGCGTTTTTGCCGTCGGCGATGGTCTTGATGACCTCGACGAGGGCTTCGTTGGCGGCCATCGCTTCCGGTGCGAAGCGCGGCAGCGCCTTGCGGAAGTCGTTGTCTCCGATCTTCGTGTCCTTATTCATGGCACCGGTGAGGAAGCCCTTGCCCAGCGGGCTATACGCCACCAGACCAATGCCGAGTTCTTCACAGGCATCGAGAATGCCGTTGGTCTCCACATCACGGGTCCACAGCGAGTACTCGTTCTGCAGCGCCGTGACAGGCTGCACGGTATAAGCGCGACGCAGCGTCTGCGCGCTGGGCTCGGACATGCCGAAGTGCTTCACCTTGCCTTCCTGGATGAGATCCTTCACCGCACCGGCGACGTCTTCGATCGGCACGTTCGGGTCTACGCGGTGCTGATAGAGCAGATCGATCTGCTCGATGCCCAGACGCTTGAGCGAACCCTCGGCGGCCTTGCGGATGTTTTCCGGTCGGCTGTCCAGACCCGTCTGCTTGTTCGTTTCCGGATCGAACGCAAAGCCGAACTTCGTCGCGATGACGACTTGGTCGCGCATCGGCGCGAGGGCTTTACCGACGATTTCCTCGTTGGTGAACGGGCCATAGACCTCGGCCGTGTCGAAGAAATCGACGCCCAGGTCCACCGCCTCGCGGATGAGCTTGACTGACTCGTCGCTGCTCAGCGCGTGGCTATAGCTGAAATTGAGGCCCATGCAGCCAAAGCCGAGGGCTGAGACTTCCAGGCCGCTTTTACCGAGAACGCGCTTTTTCATGGTGATCTCCAGAAGGTAGCCATGACGCCATGCTACCGACCGGGGGTTCAGCGATTAAGTGGGATAAACCGCTTGAGCCTATGCGGGCAGTTCATCAATGATCTTCCATCAGCTGGCGTGAAACACCGCCTCGATGTTGTGGCCATCCGGATCCAGGACGAAGGCGCCGTAATAGCCTTCGTGGTAATGCGAGCGAGGACCGGGTGGCCCGTTGTCCCTCGCGCCCGCATCCAGCGCTGTCTGGTGGAAGAGGCGTACGAGCTGTTGCGAACTCACCCGAAAGGCGACGTGTACCGGTGGGTCATTCGGTTCGCCCTTGTAGATCCAGAAATCCGGCTTGCCGTTCTCGCCGAACCCCGCCACATCGGTGCGCCCCGTTTTCGACGCGGGGAAGTGCACGATCAGTTCGTAGCCGATGGACGCCAGTACGGTGGTGTAGAACTGCTTGCTGCGCTCGAAGTCGCTGACGGTGGCGCCGGTGTGGTCGATCATGGGGATCTCCTGAGCGTGGAACGGCTGATCCGCGCAGCTTAGTCGGAATCCGTGGCGGCATCCAAGGCGCCTTTACTGCATCGCAGCGTGTCGCTCGCCGCGTCGCCGCCTACACTCCCGCTGGCCACAGGTGTCCTGCCGCCGCCATTCCGGTGCGCAGGGTGAAACGGGAAGCCGGTCCGATGCCGGCGCTGCCCCCGCAACGGTAGGCGAGAAAACCCGACTCAGAACCACTGCGGCAACGCGGGAAGGTGTCGGGGTGATGCGGATCGCATCGCTCGCAAGCCCGGAGACCGGCCCGTGGTGGGCACCGCTTGCGGTGTCTTCCTCGGGTGTTGCGGTGGGCAACCGGACGAGCTGGCTCGATGCGGCGTCCGCGGCCTCGAACCGACTTGTCTCGCTCACGCACGCCCGGTTTCGCGGGTGAGCGATATGGAGACAAGCATCATGAACGAGATGAATCGTGCCGCGACCGATGTCGCGACCGTCAAACTGCTGATCGACGGTGAGTTCGTCGAGTCCGCGACCACACAATGGCGCGACGTGATCAACCCGGCGACGCAGGTCGTCCTGGCACGTGTGCCCTTCGCCACATCCCGGGAGGTGGATGCGGCCGTCGCCGCCGCCCGGCGCGCGTTCGCCACCTGGCGCAAGACGCCCATCGGGACGCGGGCCCGCATCTTCCTCAGGTACCAGCAACTGATCCGCGAACACATGGCGGAACTGGCGGCGATCCTCACGGCGGAGCAGGGCAAGACACTGCCGGACGCCGAAGGCGACGTGTTCCGTGGCCTCGAGGTGGTGGAGCACGCGGCCGCCATCGGCAATCTGCAAGTCGGCGAGCTGGCCAACAACGTGGCCGGTGGCGTGGACACGTACACACTGCTGCAGCCGCTGGGTGTCTGCGCCGGTATCACGCCGTTCAACTTTCCCGCGATGATCCCGCTGTGGATGTTTCCGATGGCCATCGCCACGGGAAACACCTTCGTGCTGAAGCCGTCGGAGCAGGACCCGATGGTCACCATGCGGCTGGTCGAGCTGGCGCAGGAGGCGGGCATTCCCAGAGGCGTGCTCAACGTTGTGCACGGGGGCGAGGAGGTGGTCAACGCCATCTGCGATCACGTCGACATCAAGGCGGTGTCTTTCGTCGGATCGACGAAGGTCGGTACGCACGTTTATCACCGTGCATCACAAGCCGGTAAGCGCGTGCAGTGCATGATGGGGGCGAAAAATCACGCTGTCGTTCTGCCCGACGCCAACAAGGAGCAGACGCTCAATGCCATGGTCGGTGCCGCCTTCGGTGCGGCCGGGCAGCGTTGCATGGCGGCATCGACGGCGGTGCTGGTCGGTAACGCGCGGGAGTGGATTCCCGACATCGTCGCCAGAGCGCAGGCGCTGAGGGTCAACGCAGGCAGCGAAGCGGGCACCGATGTCGGTCCACTGATCTCATCCGCAGCGCGTGAGCGCGTGGAGAGCCTGATCGACGCCGGTGTGGCGCAGGGGGCGACGCTGGAGCTCGACGGTCGCGGCTTTCGCGTGCCGGGTTACGACGAGGGCAACTTCGTGGGGCCGACGATTTTCTCGGGCGTGAAGCCTGGCATGCGTATCTACGACGAAGAGATCTTCGGGCCCGTGCTGGTCGTCCTCACGGTCGACACGCTGGACGAAGCGATCGACCTGGTCAACGCCAATCCCAACGGAAACGGTACGGCCGTGTTTACGCAGAGCGGTGCGGCTGCCCGTCGCTTTCAGGAAGACATCGATGTGGGGCAGGTCGGTATCAACGTACCGATCCCGGTGCCGGTGCCGCTGTTCTCGTTCACGGGATCGCGTGCGTCCAAACTCGGCGACCTGGGCCCTTACGGCAAGCAGGCGGTCATGTTCTACACGCAGACCAAGACGATCACGTCGCGCTGGTTCGACGATGACACGCGTGGCCACGGCGTCAATACGACGATCAGCCTCAAGTGATGGCGGCCGTCATGGATATTCCTGTGATGGGGCAAGGTTTCGGCTTCAGCGACGAGCAGATGGCGTTTCGCGAGGCGGCGCGCGATTTCGCGGCATCCGAACTGGCGCCGCGTGCGGCGCACTGGGACGCCGAGAGCATCTTTCCGCGTGAGGCCATCGGCAAGGCGGGCGAACTGGGTTTCTGCGGCCTGTATGTCGACGAAGCGGCCGGCGGCAGCGGGCTGACCCGGCTGGATGCGGCGATCGTGTTTGAAGAACTCGCCGCCGCCGATCCATCCACCGCGGCGTTCATCAGTATCCACAACATGGCGACGTGGATGCTGGCGACGCATGCACGTTCTTCGTTGCGTGCCGAATGGGGTCCGCCGCTGTGCAGCGGGGCGAAGCTTGCGTCGTACTGCCTGACCGAGCCGGGCGCCGGTTCCGATGCGGCGTCTCTGCAGACGCGCGCCGTGCGTGATGGTGACGCGTACGTGCTCCATGGCAGCAAGGCCTTCATCTCGGGAGCCGGTGCCACCGACATGCTCGTGGTCATGGCCCGCACGGGGGGCGAGGGTGCGCGTGGTATCAGTGCGTTCGCCGTACCCGCCGACGCCGAAGGCATTACGTATGGGCGTAAGGAGGACAAGCTCGGCTGGAACAGTCAGCCCACGCGGGGCATCACGTTCGACGGCGTTCGTGTCCCGGCGGCGAACCTTCTGGGCGAAGAGGGTGAAGGGTTTCGGATTGCCATGAAGGGTCTGGACGGTGGGCGGATCAATATCAGCGCCTGTTCACTCGGTGCCGCACAGGGTGCACTGGACGCCGCGCGGCGTTATCTCGGTGAGCGGCGGCAGTTCGGGCGCAAGCTGGGCGAGTTCCAGGCCTTGCAGTTCAAGCTGGCCGATATGGCGACCCAGCTGGTCGCCGCTCGACAGATGGTGCACACGGCAGCGCGCAAGCTCGACGCACGCAGTCATGACGCCACGGTGTGGTGCGCCATGGCCAAGCGCTTCGCCACCGATGCGGGATTCAACATCTGCAACGACGCCCTGCAGCTCCATGGCGGCTATGGCTATATCCGCGAGTACCCGATCGAACGGTTGCTGCGCGACAGCCGTGTGCATCAGATACTGGAAGGCACCAACGAAATCATGCGCGTGATCGTGGCGCGCCACCTGCTCAACACTGAAGAGGAGTTGCGATGACCGGTTACAAGGATACCGACTGGACGGGGCTCAGGCTGACGTTCGAAGGCCATACGGCCATCGCGACGCTGAGCAACCCACCAGCCAACACCTGGACGGTACATAGCCTTTCCGCGCTGCGCGATCTCGTCGCGGCCCTGAATGCGGATCGTGATGTCTACGCCCTGGTGGTGACGGGCGAGGGGGAGAAGTTCTTCTCGGCTGGCGCCGATCTCAAGCAGTTCGAGGATGGCGACCGCGCGCTGGCGCGTGAAGCCGCCCGTCGGTTCGGTGAGGCCTTCGAGGCGTTGTCGGCGTTCCGTGGCGTGAGCATCGCGGCCATCAACGGCTATGCGATGGGTGGCGGCCTCGAATGTGCACTCGCATGCGACCTTCGCATCGCGGAGGAACACGCGCAGATGGCCTTGCCGGAAGCGGGTGTGGGACTGCTGCCGTGTGCCGGCGGTACACAGAACCTGCCGCGCCTGGTCGGCGAGGGCTGGGCGAAGCGGATGATCCTGCTCGGCGAGCGAGTCGACGCCGCGACGGCCTTGCGCATCGGGCTGGTGGAAGACGTGGTTCCCCGAGGTGAAGGGTTGAACGCCGCGCTCGCATGGGCAGCGCGTGCCGCGAAGCAGAGCCCGACCAGCGTGGCGGCCTGCAAACCCCTGGTGCAGGCAACGCGCACTCAGACGCACGCCGCCGCGCTCGTCGCCGAGCGCGAAGCCTTCGTCGACCTGTTCGACAGCGCCGATCAGGCGGAGGGCGTACACGCCTTTCTTGAGAAGCGCCCGGCCGAGTGGAAGAACGCATGAGCGACGTGATGTTCGAAGAGCGCGACGGGCGGGATGGCCGACGTATCGGTATCGCGACACTCCATGCGCCGAAGACCCTCAACGGGCTCTCACTGACGATGGCGAGCCTGCTGGACGCCCAGCTGCGCGCGTGGGCCGACGACGATGCGATCGCGGTGGTCGTCCTGCAGGGAGCCGGCGACAAGGCCTTCTGCGCGGGCGGCGACTTGCATGGCTTGTATCGAAGCATGGTCGACTACCGGGAGGCGGGCGGCGGTGAGATCACGCGCAACGCGTATGCCAGTGAATTCTTTTCGACCGAGTACCGGCTGGACTATCGGATTCACACCTATGCCAAACCGATGCTCTGCTGGGGGCACGGCATCGTCATGGGTGGCGGCATCGGACTGATGGTGGGAGCAAGCCACCGTGTGGTCACCGAGCGGTCGAAGCTGGCCTTCCCGGAAATTACCGTGGGGCTCTATCCGGACGTGGGAGGCAGCTGGCTGTTGTCGCGTGTGCCCGATCGCGGCGGCATGTTTCTGGCCCTCACCGGCGCGCCGCTCGGCGCGGGCGATGCCATCCACGCCGGTCTTGCCGACCACTTCATTCCCGAGGATGCGCGTCCGGAGGTCATGAACGCGCTGTGCAACGCGAGCTGGTCGAGCTCGGCGAGCGCCACCCACGACGAGCTCACCGCGCTCCTCCGTACTCTTGCGAAGCCGGCGTCGCCCGGTCCGCTGCAAGCGCATGCGGCCCTGATCCGCGACGTCTGCGGCAACGAGCGGCTCGACGATATCGTTGGCGCCATCGATGCGATCCAGGATGACGATACCTGGCTGCAGAACGCAAGGACAGCGCTGCTTGCCGGTGCGCCTGGCTCCGCGCGGCTCGGCTTCGAGCTTCAGCGCCGCGCGTCGACGCTTTCCCTCGCCGATACCTTTCGCCTCGAATACATCGTGTCGCTGCATTGCGCCGCACACGGCGATTTTGCGGAGGGCATCCGTGCGCTGCTGATCGACAAGGACCGCCAACCGCGCTGGAACCCGGCGACGCTGGCCGAGGCGACATCGAGCTGGGCCGAATCTTTCTTCAATGCACCGTTCAGCGCGGAAGCGCATCCGCTTGCCGATCTGGGCAGTCAACCGGAGTCGTACGCATGAGTCGCATCGCTTTTATCGGGCTGGGCAACATGGGTGGCCCGATGGCCGCGAATCTGCTCAAGGCAGGGCATGCCCTGCGGGTCTTCGACCTCGTCCAGTCGGCGGTCGATACGGCGGTTGCCGCAGGAGCCTCCGCGTCGGCGAGCGCTGCCGATGCGGTGAGCGACGCTGAGATCGTCATCTCGATGCTTCCCGCCAGCCGGCATGTGGAAGCGCTTTATCTGGGAGACGCGGGGCTGCTGGCCGCCATTCCCGATGGTGCACTCGTCGTCGATTGCAGCACGATCGCACCGGCATCGGCGAAAAAAGTTGCACAAGCCGCCACTGGTCGCGGCCTCGCGATGCTTGACGCGCCTGTTTCTGGCGGCACCGCGGGTGCAGCGGCGGGAACGTTGACGTTCATCGTGGGAGGCGACGCGGCGGTGCTGGATATTGCACGGCCCGTATTGGAAGCGATGGGGAAGAATATTTTCCATGTCGGCGCTAGCGGTGCGGGACAGGTGGCCAAGCTGTGCAACAACATGGCGCTCGGCGTCATCATGGCCGTCACCGGCGAAGCGCTGGCCCTGGGCGTCGCGCACGGTCTCGACGCGGCCGTGCTGTCGCAGATGATGGCGGTGAGCACGGGGCGCAGCTGGGCTACCGAGGTGTGCAATCCGTGGCCGGGTGTGCTGCCGAACGCGCCGGCATCGCGTGGCTACACCGGTGGCTTCGGCAACGATCTGATGTTGAAGGATCTCGGGCTGGTAACCGAGGCGGCAGTCGGTGTGGGGGCTTCGATTCCACTTGGGGAGCTGGCGCGCAACCTTTATGCGTTGAATAGTAAGGCGGGGAATGGGGAGCTGGATTTCTCCAGCGTGATCAGGCTGATGTCAGCTGTGCAAGACGATCCTGGCAAGCCTCGCGCACCAGTTGTCTGAGCCAGCGATGTCCAGCCTCGTTCTCCAGCCTTGGATGCCACATCTGCGACACCATGATGGCCGGCGTTTCGACCGGCAGGTCGAAGACGCGCACGGTATCGGGCGGGCTGGCAAGAAACGAGGCCGGAACCAGCCCGATCAGGTCGGATGCCAGCGTCACCGCCAGAGCCGCCTGAAAGCTCGGCACGACCGAAACGACGTCGCGCTGAAGACCCTTTGCGGTCAGGGCGGCATCGACCGGACCCTCGCTGCGGCCTGCACGTGAGGCGACAACGTGGCCGTACGCCACGTACGACTCGGGCGTCATCGGATCGACATCGGCCAGCGGATGGCCGCGCCGGATCACACCGACGAAACGGTCGCGAAACAACGCCTGCACGCGGACTTCGGGTCCCATGCCGCCGAGGACGCCGATCTCGAGATCGGCCAGTCCTTCGCGGAGCGGCACCGCGGACTTCTCCGCTTTCGGGGCGAAACGCAAGCGGACGCCAGGCGCTGCGCGGCTGGCCGCGCCGATGAGCTCGGCCGCAAACACCTCGACAAATCCGTCGTTGGCACGGATCGTAAACGTGCGCCGGAGGGAGCCGATCCCGTCTTCGGTGACCGCCGGGCGGAGAACGCTTCGCGTGTCCTGGAGCAGGCCACGGGCGCGTTCGCGCAGAGCTTCGGCGTGCGGCGTCAGCACCATACGCCTCCCGGCCCGGACCAGCAGTTCGTCCTGTGTGGCGGCGCGCAAGCGCGTCAGCGTGCGACTCATGGCCGACGCGCTGAGCCCCAGGCGCCGTGACGCGCCCGCGACGCTCGCTTCGGCCAGCAGGGCGTCAAGGGCAACGAGGAGGTTGAGGTCGGGTTCGTCCATGACCCATCGTATCGCGATCGGATCAGATAAGGCGTTTGGTGCAGGTATGGACTGACTGTCGCGCGTCTTCCGCCCCGGTTGCGTCGTCGCTACGTTGGGAGGACCGGCCCGGAGCGCGGGCCCCTCGTAACCGGAGTAGCTCATGCAAGCACCGTCCTCACAGAAAACCATTCTCCTGATTGGCGCGTCGCGCGGCCTCGGATTCGCGATGGTCGAGGAATACCTTGGGCGTGGCTGGCACGTCATCGCTACGGGGCGGGCCAGCTCAACCGGAAAGCTGCGTGAACTGGCAGCGTCGTCCGGCGGCGCACTTGAAGTCGAGGTCCTCGATATGACCGTGGTCGAGGATGTCGCCGCCCTCAAGGCCCGACTGTCATCGCGGACGGTGGACGTGCTGTTCGTCAACGCGGGGGTGACCAACGATGACGCGGAGACGATAGCCGACGTGTCCACCGACGAGTTCATCCGCGTGATGGTCACCAATGCGCTCAGTCCCATGCGCGTGATCGAGTCCCTGCAGGATCTTGTGACGGTCGACGGGACGATCGGGATCATGTCGTCAGGGCAGGGCAGCCTCACCAACAACACCAACGGCAATCACGAGGTTTACCGAGGCAGCAAGGCCGCACTCAACATGTTCATGCGCAGCTTCGCGGCACGTCATACGGACGACCCGCGTACTCTGTTGCTCATGGCGCCGGGCTGGGTGCGCACGGACATGGGTGGGCCTGAGGCGCGCCTGACCATTCAGGAGAGCATTCCCAACCTGGTCGACACCATGACGACGTATGCGGGGCGCCAGGGGCTGCATTACCTCGACTATCTGGGGCGTGTCGTGCCCTGGTGAGCTGGCGAAGCAGCGCGACGCTCCGGTCAAGGTATCCCGCTCCAGCGTTAGGTGTCGTGGCGAACCTTCTTTCGCGCGAGCATTTGCATCCGTATGCTCGGCGTTCTCCTGCGGGGGCGGGAGCCGATATCGACGGATGGGTACGTATTCGTGAATGATTTTTCCGCACGCGCTCCAGATGCCATCCACGTCGTGCGCTCGGGTCCACCGGGTGCGTCGCCGATCGTGTTTCTTCACGCACTGGGGCTCGATCTCGGTATCTGGGATGCGCAGTTCGGGGAGTTCGCGGGCGATCGAGATGTCGTAGCGCTCGACCTTCCGGGTCACGGTCTGTCCGGCGCTCCCGACGGCGCGCCGACATTCGAGGCCATCGCGACGCAGGTGGCGGAGACGTTAGCCTCGCTGGATATCGCATCCGCGCATGTCGTCGGCATCTCGTTCGGTGGCATGGTCGCTCAGGCCCTGGCGATCGAGCAGCCATCGATGGTCCGGAGCCTGACACTCGTTGCCACATCCTGCACGTTCCCCGAGACGGTCAGGCAGATGCTGCGTGATCGTGCGCGCGCTACGCGTGACGGCGGCATGGCGATCATGGCAGAGGCGCATCTGGCGCGATGGTTCCCCGAAGCGTTTCGTGCACAACATCCCGAAGTGTCCGACCGGTTCCGGAAGCTGCTGCATAGACAAGACCCGAGCTTTCACGCTTCGCTATGGGATCTCGTTGCGACGCTCGACCTCAAAGACCGGCTGACGGCACGATTTGCCGAGACGGCTATCCCATTGATGGTGATCGTGGGAGAAGACGACGCGAGTGCACCGGTTGCCGCGGGACAGCTCATGTGCGATCAGGCACGCGATGCCGTTCTGCATGTCGTTCCGAAGTGCGGACATTTTCCGCCTGTCGAATATCCCGGGCGCTTCAATGCCTTTTTGCGTGAGTTTCTGCGCGACTAACATGTCGCCGACGCCACGTTAACGGCGGTCGCACGAATGGGAGTGAAGTCCCGTCACAGTACGGGCCATTGCGCTGGTCACGCGGTCCGCTTATCCGAAATAAGGCAGACATTCCTGCCTGCCATGCGCATGCTCTCGTTTCGTTAACGCAAGGAGATGCTTCATGGTGACGACGAATATTCAAACCGCTCGTTCCGTCGGCCGCCGCCGTATGCTGGCTTTGGTCCTGCCATTGGCCACACTGGCGGCGAGTGTATGTGCAGCGCTTCCGGCTTACGCCGACGTGCCGACTATCGTGCAGAACAACACGGCCGGCGCCTTTGCCGATGACCAGGTCTACGTGACGATCCTGGGCAAGGATCCCGTCACGGGAAATCTTTCCTGGGTATCCGCTGACGGCCAGCTTGTGGCGGCCTCGGTGGGCGACAACGATGCGGACGGCCATCTGAGCAAGAATGGACAGAACTATCCCAATCATGGCTTCACTCTGGCTCAGGCGCAGAACCTGAAGCTGCCAAAGATGTCGTCAGGCCGCATCTACGTGTCGGTCGGTGAGCCGGTCTATCTGAAGATTCTTGTCGCGGCGGATGGCCTGACGGGTTTCGCCGGTCCCAATCCACAGAACCCGACCGACGCGAACAACGACGTCAAACTGGACTGGTACGAGTTCACCTATAACGACAGCGGTCTCTGGATCAACACCACGCAGGTCGACCAGTTCGGTTTTCCGCTCACGCTGAACGTCACCGGTGAAGGTGGATTTCAGAAGCGCGTCGGCATCGAGCAGTCGCGTGCCTCGATTTACGCGGCTTTCAAGGCCGAAGTCCCGCCGGAGTTCGTCTCCGGGGCGGACAGCGACACGCGCATCCTGGCGCCCGGAAAGTCGACATTCGACACGGGGCAGCCCAACGAGCATTACTTCGACAGCTACATCGACCAGGCGTGGGCGGACTACAGCACGCGGCCGCTCGTGATCGATCTGTGGGGCGGCGCGCGTCGCTTCAGCGGGCAGGTGCAGGGAACCACGCTGGTTTTCAACGAGGTCGACCTTGGCAACGGTGCGTATGTCGGTGGTCAGTATCTGGTCCAGAAGCCGACCACGCAGGATGTGCTGGAGGCCAAGGGTAGCCTTGCGCAGGGCAACGACGCTGAGAAAGCGCTGGAAACGCAGATCTCCGCCGCGTTCAATCGGCACGTCATTTCCGATGTAAGCAAGTGGAGCGACCCGACTGCATGGTATCAGGCGGCGCCGGCCAACTACTACGCCAGATTCTGGCACGACCATTCCATCGATCGGCTGGCCTACGGTTTTGCGTATGACGACGCGCAGGAGCAGAGCTCGACGGTGAACACGGCTGCACCCACGCAGATTACGTTGGGCGTGGGCTGGTAAGCAGTTTGCTAACACGCTGATCGCGGCCTGGCTCGGGTAGGAGCCAGCCCCGCTGGCGACAGGGTGCTTGCCGCAACCTGCCATCGCCAACAGGGTTGGCTCCTACCCGAGCCAAGCCATTACCTTAGCTGCTGGCCTGTATACAGGTAGACTGTACATATAACCTGTACGCATGCTACCGTGGGTGCATGGCCAAACCCTCGTCCACTCCCGATACCGCCCCCTCCGTGGCCCTCGCCGGTGACCTGCGCATCACCCTTGGCAAGCTCATCCGCCGGGTACGTGAGCAAACCCAGGCACACGACCTGACGGCCGCCCAGAAATCGGTGCTGCTCCGCCTTGAGCGCGACGGCCCGGCCACGGTGTCCGCTCTGGCCCGGGCCGAAAGCGTGCGCCCGCAGTCCATGCGGGTGACCGTGGGCACGCTGGAAACGATGAAAGCCGTGACGGGCAAGCCGGATCCGACCGATGGGCGGCAAACGCTTATCGAGCTGACGGCGGGGTTTCGCAAGAAAGTCACCGAGGTCAGAGCCGCCAAGGAAGACTGGCTGTTTCGCGCGCTTGAGGCGCAGTTGTCGCCACAGGAACGTCGCGAATTGGCGGCCGCCGTGAAACTGTTGCAGCGGCTGGCGGACTTCTGATGGCGCTTACGAAGCTTGATCCGCAGACGGCGCTGATCGTCGTCGACCTGCAAAAGGGCATTGTCGGCGCCGCACTGGCCCATTCCATCGAGGATGTCATTGACCGCTCGCGCGCGTTGCTCGCAGCATTCCGCCAGCGAGCGCTGCCTGTGGTGCTGGTGAACGTGGCAGGTGCCGCGCCCGGGCGTACGGAACGCCCACCTCGCATGACGACGAGGCCACCTGGCTGGACCGATTTCATTCCCGAGCTGGATCAGCAACCCGACGATATCGTCGTGACGAAGCGAACCTGGGGTGCTTTCGCCAGCACTCACCTCGAAAGCGTATTGCGGGCGCGCGGTGTGACTCACGTAGTCGTGGCAGGCGTCGCCACGGGAACCGGTGTCGAGTCCACCGCGCGGCAGGCCTACGAGCAGGGCTTCAACGTCACCCTGGCGATCGACGCGATGACGGATGCGCGGTCCGAAGCACACGAATACAGCATCAAGCACGTTTTCCCACGGCTGGGCGAGACGGGAGCGACGCAGGAAATCATCGATCTACTCGATACGAGGAGTGTCTGACATGCTCTGGCAGCATCTGGTTTCGTTGTTTTTCGGGGGTGCATTTCTGTCAAACGCCGTGCCGCATTTTGTCGGCGGCGTGATGGGTGAGTCGTTCCAGAGTCCGTTCGCCAAGCCGCCGGGCAAGGGGCTGTCTTCTTCAACGGTGAACGTGGTGTGGGGTATTGCCAATCTGGTGATCGGCTACGTGCTGGTCTGCCGTACCGGCGACATCGACATGAAGAAGACGGTAGATGTCGTGGTTCTCGGTCTTGGCGTGCTCGTCATGAGCCTGCACTCGGCCCGGCACTTCGGGCAGTTTCACGGTGGCCGTGTGCCTGAGCGCTCGTGAGTGCCGCGATAACACGTGTTTTTCGTTCACTGAAAAGCCCTAACTACCGCATGTGGGCGGCCGGTGCGCTGGTGTCGAACATTGGAACGTGGATGCAGCGCACCGCCCAGGACTGGCTGGTTCTCGCGCAACTCACTCACCATGACGCCGCAGCGGTCGGTACCGTCATGGCGCTGCAGTTCGGACCGCAGTTGCTCCTGTTGCCGTGGACGGGTTTCGCCGCCGATCGCTACGACCGCCGTACCCTGTTGATGGCGACACAGGCGACGATGGGTCTGCTCGCTCTTGCACTCGGGCTGATGACCGTGCTCGGCGTCGTGCAACTGTGGCACGTGTATCTGTTCGCGTTCGCTTCCGGCTGTGCCTCGGCTTTCGATGCCCCGGTACGCCAGACCTTCGTGGCCGACCTCGTCGGTGATGAAGACCTGCCGAATGCCGTGGCGCTGAACTCGACCTCATTCAATGCGGCGCGCATGATCGGGCCCGCCGTCGCGGGTCTGGTGATTGCATGGGTCGGTAGCGGCTGGGCGTTCCTGCTCAACGGCATCAGCTTCTTCGCGGTGCTGGGCTCGTTGTTTTTCCTACACGTGGACAGCTTGCACGCGAGGACGCGTGCCGTACGCACCAAGGGCAGTCTTACCGATGGGCTGCGTTACGTGTGGGGCAGACCCGATCTCAAGGCGATTCTGGTCATGCTGTTCCTCATTGGAACGTTCGGTATGAACTTCCCGATCTTTATTTCGACGATGGCCGTCGGAGTGTTCCATACCGACGCGCGGGGTTATGGGCTTTTGTCGTCGATCATGGCCGTCGGCACGCTGGCCGGCGCCTTGCTGGCGGCCGGGCGCGACAAGCCGCGATTTGCGTCGTTGCTGGTCGGTTCGGCGGTCTTCGGTCTGGGCTGCGGACTGGCCGCAGTGGCGCCGGGCTACTGGTTTTTCGCCGCGGCCCTTGTCGTCATCGGTGTGGCCGCCCTGACGTTCACCAATACGACCAACAGCCTCATGCAACTGACTACCGCCGCCGCGATGCGGGGCAGGGTCATGGCGCTGCGTCTGGGTATCGCGCTGGGCGGGACACCGATCGGGGCGCCTATGGTCGGATGGGTGGCCAATCATATGGGGCCGCGCTGGGCGCTGGGCGTGGGGGCGGCTTCGGGGCTGATGGCCGCTGGCGTCGGGATTTATACGATGCTCTATGACGCGCACCATGAAGCCCGCTTTCGCAGGTCTGGTTAGATATCTCAGCTCAATCGGTCAGCGCCTTAGTGCGTCATACGTCTTCCATACGGCGTGATCCCGGTCGCCTTTTCTCAGTTCTACCCACGCATTTCCGGCATCAGGCCACGTTGGTGCGCTGCGTCACACTTGGCCGACATCCGTCGCAGCATGCTGGAGGCGTCCACTTCCCCCTGTGTGGACCGAGAGGCGCCGGCGCACGATGCGCTGGCGCCTTTCACTTTTATGGAGGTTGATCGTCGGCCCCGCCTGGCTTTTGCACGGCATAGATGCTTCGTATATGATCCATATATGTTACGTATGCCCGGCAGAACCTCAGGAGGCCCCATGGGAATCGTCAACATCGACGACGACACACACGATCAGCTTCGCCGCGCCTGCACGGTTTCCGGCCGGTCGATCAATGCCCAGGCCAGTTTCTGGATCCGGATCGGTGCGCTCTGTGAGCTCAATCCGTCCCTCAGCTTCCAGGAGCTGGTGGCGAACGAGCTACGCGGGGCCGGGGTCCACGCCTTGCCGGTGAGGTCAGCGCGAGCGTGATCAAGACGAGCGAAGAAGTCGCCGTCATGGCGGAAGCGGGGCGTCTGCTTGCGTCCGTGTTCCACCATCTGGACCAGCTTCCGCTGGCGGGCAAAAGTACCCTCGAGATCAACGACCTCGTCGAGCGGATGATCGTCGACGACCTGCAATCCCGTCCCGCCAGCAAGGGCCAGTACGGCTTCGCTTACGTACTCAATGCTTCGATCGACAACGTGGTGTGCCATGGCGTGCCGGCCGCGGACGATGTGCTTCGCGACGGGCAGATCGTCAATCTCGATATCACGCTTGAGAAGAACGGTTACATCGCCGATTCCAGCACCACCTATCTCGTGGGCGAAGCGTCCTACGCGGCACGACGTCTCGTCAGGGCGACCTACGAGGCCATGTGGAAGGGCATCGCGGAAGTCCGTCCGGGGGCGCACCTGGGGGACATCGGTCATGCCATCTCCCGGCACGCGCGGGACCATGGTTACAGCGTGGTGAAGGAATACTGCGGGCATGGCATCGGCCGGGAGATGCACGAGGATCCCCAGATCCTCCATTACGGCCGTCGCGGTACCGGCCTGGAGCTACGCGAGGGCATGGTGTTCACGATCGAGCCGATGTTGAACCAGGGCCGCTCCGCCATTCTCTCGCGAGAGGGCGAATGGCCCGTGTATACGCGTGATGGCAGTCTCTCCGCCCAGTTCGAACATACGGTAGCGGTCACGCGAAAGGGCGTCCGGGTGCTGACACTTCGCCCGGGAGAAGTACCTCTGTGCCCGTTGGATGAGGCCTAACGCGCAAGGCGAGAGGCATCCATCAGCCGTGCCACGTCCCGGGCCAGACTCGTAAGCAACGCGGAGGTGTCGGTCACGGCCTCCGCCAGCGACATCGGCCGCGAGACCAGCGAGAACGCGGCAGTGAGGCCGTATTCGTAGAGGTCCCGATAGCCTTCGCCGAGACTGCCGACCAGGGCCACCACCGGCACGTTCCGGCCCTTCGCCAGACGCGCGACACCGAAGGGCACCTTGCCCCTCACCGTCTGGGCGTCCATACGGCCTTCGCCGGTGATGACGAAATCAGCGCCATCGATGGCATCTTCCAGGCCGTTCATCTCCGCAATCAGCGCCACGCCGGGGCGCAGTGTCGCCTGAAGCACGGCGAGCATCGCCCAGCCGGCTCCGCCAGCCGCACCGGCACCGGGCGTGCCGCTCCAGTCCTTGCCGGTTTGCACGGCGTGTACGGAAGCCAGTCGAGCCAAAGCGGCGTCGAGCTGCGGTACCAATGCGGCATGGGCGCCTTTCTGCGGCCCGAACACCGCCGACGCACCCGACGCGCCGCACAGCGGGTTGTCGACGTCGCTCGCTATGATCAGCTCAACGTCACGCAGACGTGGGTCGAGGTCATCGAGGATGAGCCGGTGCAGTGCGCCCAGCGCGAGGCCGCCGGGCGGCAGGGCACTCCCCGTGTCGTCGAGAAAGCGCGCGCCAAGCGCACGAAGCAAACCGGCGCCACCGTCGTTGGTCGCGCTACCGCCCAGTCCGACGACGATGCGCCGTGCACCGTGATCGAGTGCGGCACGCATGAGTTCGCCGGTGCCGTAGCTGTCGGCTTGCGCGGCATCGCGGCGATCCGGCGGCACACGCATCAAGCCGCTGGCTTCGGCGATCTCAAGGGTGGCCGTACTCGTATCGGCGTGCCAGGCCCATGTAGCGTCCACGAGGTCACCCAGCGGCCCGCACACTTTCCGGGAATGACGTTGCGCCCCCGTCGATGCGATCACGGCGTCGACGGTTCCTTCGCCACCATCGGCCATCGGCTTCAGCACGTAGTCGGCATCGGGCCACACATCGGCGAGGCCATCACGAATGGCCCGCGCGACCGATAAGGCGTCGAGGCTTTCCTTGAAGGAGTCCGGGGCGATGACGATCTTCACGCATCGTCCTGTGGCGTCAGTCCGGCGGCGAAGCGCGCGGCATTGGCGACGTAGTGGGCCGCGTTCTCTTCGAGACCCTGGCGTTGCTCGTCGCTGAGTTCGCGTACGACCTTTGCCGGCGATCCCACGACGAGCGAGCCGTCGGGAATCTGCTTGCCCTCGGTCACCAGTGCATTCGCGCCGATGATGCAGTGCTTGCCTATGACAGCGCCGTTGAGCACCACGGCGTTGATCCCGATCAGCGTGTGATCGCCCACGGTGCAGCCGTGGAGCATGGCGTGATGACCGATGGTGACGCCCTTGCCGATGGTCAGCGGTGATCCGGGATCGCTATGCAGGACGGCGGCATCCTGTACGTTGCTGCCTTCGCCGATGACGATGGGCTCGTTGTCGCCGCGTACCACCGCGTTGAACCACACGCTGGCGCCGGCGTGCAGGTGAACGTTGCCGACCACCACAGCCTGGGGTGCGATCCAGCTGTCCGGATGTGCGTTTACGCGAGTATCGCCGAGCTGGTATTTCATGGGGTGTTTCCATCTGGGGCGTGTACGGTACAACCGGTGGCATCACGGAATTCACCGAGGGTGACATCGGGCGCGAGCTCGACCAGTCGCAGGCCATCGGCCGTGACATCGAGTACGCCCAGATCGGTGATGATCCGGTCGACGACCGCGACGCCGGTCAAGGGCAGGCTGCACTCGTGGAGGATTTTATGCGCCCCCTTCGCCGTGTGTTCCATCAATACCACGACACGCTCGACGCCCGCGACGAGGTCCATGGCGCCTCCCATCCCTTTGACCATCTTCCCCGGGATCATCCAGTTGGCGAGGTCGCCCCGTTCGGACACCTGCATCGCGCCGAGGATGGCGAGGTTCACGTGGCCACCGCGGATCATGCCGAAGCTGAGTGCGCTGTCGAAGAAGCTCGAGCCGGGCAGGGCGGTTACGGTCTGCTTGCCTGCGTTGATGAGATCGGGATCGACGGTGCTCCTCGTGGGGAACGGGCCGATGCCCAGCAGGCCGTTCTCCGACTGAAGCCACACGTCCATGCCCTCGGGAATATAGTTGGCCACCAGCGTCGGCAAGCCGATGCCCAGATTGACGTAGAAACCGTCGGCCAGTTCGGCGGCGGCGCGGCGCGCCATATCGTCGCGATCCCAAGCCATCAGTTTGCCTCCGTCAGGGTGAGTTTCTCGATACGCTTTTCGGGCGTCGCGTTCAGCACCAGGCGCTGGACGAAGATGCCCGGCAGATGAATATCGTCGGGATGCAATTCGCCATTTTCCACGATGCGCTCCACCTCGGCCACGCACTGCTTGCCCGCCATCGCGCATAACGGGTTGAAGTTACGCGCGGTGCTGGCGAAGCGCAGGTTGCCCGAACGATCGGCGACGGCGGCTTTTACCAGCGCGACGTCCGCACGGATCGACTCTTCCATCAGGTACGTTTCGCCCGCGAAGTCGCGGGTTTCCTTGCCTTTAGCCACCTCGGTGCCGACGCCGGTGCGGGTAAAGAAGGCGGGGATGCCGCAACCGCCCGCGCGAAGCTTCTCGGCAAGCGTACCCTGCGGCGTGAACTCGAGCTCGAGTTCGCCGGCAAGGTACTGACGCTCGAACTCCTTGTTCTCGCCCACGTAGCTGGACACCATCTTGCGCACCTGCCGCGACTCCAGCAGGACACCCAGGCCGAAGCCGTCGACACCCGCATTGTTGGAGACGACGGTGAGGTTGGTTGCGCCATGCTCGCGCACGGCGTCGATCAACGCCTCGGGAATGCCGCACAGGCCGAAGCCACCGACGGCCAGGGTCTGTCCGTCGGCCAGCAGATCGGCCAGTGCCGCCTTGGCGCTGGGGTAGAGCTTGTTCATCGATTCACCTTGAGAAGATCGGGGGAAGGAGTCGCGCGTTCCTCGCTGCCATCGCGCAGTCGGGTCGCGGCGATAGCGGAAAGCATGAGCAGCGCGGCGATAACGATCAGGCCGTCGTGCGTGCTGCCTGTATGCGCTTCCACAGCACCCATCAGGGAGGGGCCGAGGAAGCCGCCCAGCAAGCCGCAGGTGTTGACGAAGGCCAGTCCCCCCGCGAGTCCGCGGCCGGTGAGGCGCGAGGTGGCGTAGGTAAAGATCAGCGACTGCACGACGAAGAACAGGAAGGCGGCCACACAGAACCCGAGCATCGCCACGACCGGGCCCGTCCATGCGGCGACCAGCAGTCCGACGGCCATCAGCACGAGTCCGCCGCGCAACAGCCATGCACTGCGTGTGGGCGTGTTCGCCAGCCGGGGTATGGTCATCGTGCCGATGGCGGAGGCCAGCCAGGGCAAGGCACTGAGGCAGCCCACCTGAAGATCGCTCAGCTTTCCGTAGCCGGCGATGATGCCGGGCAGGAAGAAGATCACGGTATAGATGGCTATCTGGTGGCAGAAGTAGATCAGGATCGCCAGCAGGATCTGTGGGTCGGTGAAGCATCGGGCCAGCCCACTCGCGCCCTTGCCGCGCGTGGCTTCGACCGCAGCGGCTTCATCGACGACCCGCCGTTCCAGCGCATCGCGCTGTGCAGGCGTCAGCCAGCGCGCCCGGGCAGGGCGGTCAGGCAGGGTGATGAAGACCACGGCGGCAAAGGCTGTCGCCAGCAGGCCCTCCACCGCGAACATCCACTGCCAGCCATGAAGCCCGAGCTTCCCTTCCAGCCCCAGCAAGGCACCGCCCAACGGGCCGCCGATGACATTGGCCAGACTCACGCCGACCAGGAAGTAACCAGTGGCCCGGGCGCGCGATGCTTCTCCGAACCAGTAGGTCAGGTAGAGCATCACGCCCGGGAACAATCCGGCCTCCGTGGCGCCGAGCAAGAGCCGCAGCACGTAGAACGAGGTCTCGCCCTGCACGAGCGCCATGCCCGCGGAGACCAGTCCCCATGTCGCCATGATCCGCGTGATCCAGAAACGCGCGCCCACGCGGTGCAGGATCAGGTTGCTGGGTATCTCAGCCAGCGCGTAGGTGAGGAAGAACAGACCTGCACCTACTCCGTAGGCCACGGTCGACAGGCCAAGGTCGACCTGAAGATGCGTCTTGGCCAGCGCGATGTTGCTGCGATCCAGGAAACTGATGATGTAAGCCACCACCAGTACCGGCATCAACTTGCGCATGACCAGGCGTTCGGTGTCTTGCGACGGGCTGAGGACGCTCATGGCTGTTCTCCGGTGTCCGGTCAGGCGGCCGCCTGCGGAGTGTGGTGCTGACTGCCGTATCGCGTAAACAGCTGCAGCAGCACACCGGCGAGCGCGCATCCGGCCATCACGAAGAAGCAGACGATGTACCCGCTGAGGTTCTTCCAGCCGCCGCCCATGGAGATGAGTCCGCCCATCAGTACCGGTGCGATACCGCCGCCGATGAACATCGCGGTGGTGATGATGCCGTTGGCCGTCGACGTAGCGCGCGGCTCGGCCGAGTCGGACGCTACGGCGTAGTAGATCGGCCACACCGCGTTGGCCACAAGGCCGAACAGCAACTGCGTCGTGATCAGCATCGCCATGTTCTGGGCGAAGTAGAACGCCGCTACCGACGCGGCCATCCACGCGCCGCAGATCACCAGCGTGATTTTCCGGCCGATGATGTCCGACAGGCTGGGCCAGATCAGCTGACCGAGAATGCCGGTGATGGTGAAGACCACGCTCATGCCCGCGGACTCCGCCAGCGACAGGCCGGAGATGTTGTACAGGTACGCCGGCAGCACCACGTTCACGCCCATGTAGACCACCTGCGTGAGCATCGTGTTGCCCGCGGTGAGCGCGATGTTGCGGTTGGTCAGCGTGGCGACAAAAGTCTTCCAGGTTTCGCCCTTGGCGACCTTCACGCCATCACCCAGATCCGGGGGCGTCATACCCTTCTCTGCGATATCGGCGTACAGCGTGTCGACGCGTGCGGCGGTCGAATAGCGAGCCCAGAAGATCATCAGCGGAATGGCGACGATCAGGGCGAGAAAGAACACATAGCGCCAGTGGCCCTCGCCGAACGTGCTGATGACGAAGCTGGCGATCAGGCCGCTGAGCATCGCCCCGACGGGGTAGCCCGTGTGGTGCGCGCCGAGGGCGAAGCCGCGGCGCTGTACCGGCCACCATTCTGCCGTGTTGCTGACGCCGACCGGTTCGCCCCAGCCCGCGCCGAGGTTCACGCCGACGCGCAGCGCGACGAACGACCAGAGCTTGCCGGTCAGTGCCTGGAAACCCGAAAGGAACGAGATGAAGGTGTAACCGAGGACCAGCGGCACCTGAAAGCGTGCACGCTTCCAGCCGGCGCCATAGCGGTCGCTCATGATCGAGCCGGGGATATCCAGCAGAGCCAGAGCCAGCATGACCACCGTGACCACGGTACCCCACTGATCGGGGCTGAGGTTGAACTCCTTGGAGATGGTAGGGCCAAGTCGAAGGATGATTTCCCGGTCATAGGCATTCAGGACCCAGATCAACCAACAGACCAGCAGGGAGACCCACGAGAAGCGATGGATATTCTTCAACGGTGCTTCGGTTTTTTTGAACATGACACTCCCCCCGGCGCGTCACGGCACCGTTAGTGAGATGGATCGGATCCTGTGGAAATCCCGTGCGCGAGGCTCAGGAGGCGAAGCGGCGCTCCGGCACGCCTCGTATACCCAGACCGGTGATGGCGAACAGCGATCCGCGCTGCTGGCCGTCGCCGGGGAACCTCGGCAAGGGCGGCTTGCCCATCGAGGTGACATACAACACGTCCATGTCCGGGCCGCCGAACGCCACGCTGGTGACCTTGCGCACCGGCATCTCGATCACGCGGTCCACCTCGCCATCGGGCGTGTAGCGAATCAGCTTGCTGTCGTACACCAGCGCCTGCCAGACGCAGCCTTCAGCGTCCACCGTGGCACCGTCCGCGGCGCCGCCGCCCGACGTATCGACCCGGGCGAACGTGCGACGGTTGCTCACCTTGCCGCTGGCGTTGTCGTAGTCGTACGCCCAGATCTCGCCTGTCCACGTATCGGCGAAGTAGAAGGTCTTGCCGTCGGGGCTCCAGCACGGACCGTTGGAGCAGATGATGTCTTCCTCGAGGACGTGCAAAGATAAGTCGGGGTCGAGACGAAACAGTTTTCCCGAGCCCTTTTCTTCCTGCATGTCCATGGAGCCGACCAGAAAGCGCCCGTGGCGATCGACCTTGCCGTCGTTGAGCCGGTTGGTAGTCATGCCCGGCTCGGGATCGACGATGAGTTGCAGGTCGCCGTTGCCCAGATCGAGGTCGTGGATGCCGTTCTCCATGGCGACCAGCGCATGGTCGCCATGTTTCCGCAGCGCCATGGAACCGATCTTCTGGCCGACTTCCCAGCCGCGTAGTTCGCTGCCTTCCGCGGTGCAACGCAGGATACGGCCGTCCATGCTGTCCACCCAGTACAGCCGCTGCTGCTCGACGTCCCACTGCGGGCCTTCACCCAGGGTGGTCTTGATGTCGACGAGTACTTCGATCTTCATGACGCTCTCCCGGGATGCTTAGAAATCGACCTGGTTGCGGCCCTTGAGCTGCAGGATCTCGCGCGCTTCGTCAGGTGTCGCCACGCGGTGGCCCAGTGCTTCGATCACGGTGCGGATGCGGCGGACCTGGTGAACGTTGCTCGCGGCGAGCTGGCCGGGGCCGTCCCACAGCGAGTCTTCGAGGCCGACGCGTGCATTGGAACCCATCGCCAGTCCCATCGTCGCCAGCGGAATCTGGTTGCGACCGGCGCCGAGGATCGACCAGACATAGTCCTTGCCGAGGAGACGGTCTGCCGTACGACGCATATGCATCAGGTCTTCCGGATCGCCGCCGATGCCGCCTCGCAGACCGAACACGGATTGCAGGAACACCGGCGTTTTGAGCAAACCACGCTGCACGAAGTGCTGCGCCGCGTAGATGTGGCCGATGTCGTAGCACTCGACCTCGAAGCGCGTGCCGTTCTTCGTGCAGCTTTCGAGAATGTAGGTGATGTCGCGAAACGTGTTGCGGAAGATGCGGTCGTCGCTCTCTTCAAGGTACGGGCGCTCCCAGTCGTATTTGAAATCCTGGAAGCGTTGCAGCATTTCGTACAGGCCGAAATTCATCGAACCCATGTTGAGCGATGCCAGCTCGGGCTTCAGCAGCAGGGTGGGCTGCAGGCGCTCTTCCACGCCCATGTTGGGCGCACCACCGGTGGTGATATTGATCACCACGTCGCTCTGCTTCTTGATCTGCGGGAGGAACTGGCGGAACAGGTTCACGTCCTGGCTGGGCTGGCCGTTTTCCGGATTGCGCGCGTGCAGGTGGACGATGGCGGCACCTGCTTCTGCCGCGCCGAGCGCCGCGTCACGGATTTCATCGGGCGTGATCGGCAGATGGGGCGACATCGACGGCGTGTGGATCGCACCGGTGACGGCGCAGGTGATGATGACGGGCTTGGCCTTGGCCATGGGGAAACTCCGGAACGAAAGGGGGAAGGGGGCTCAGAGGTATTCGACGTTGCCGTCGACGCTGATGGCCTGGCCGGTCACGTTGCGCGCGGCGGGCGAGCAGAGGAACAGCGCCATGGCGGCTACGTCCTCCGCAGTGACCATGCGACCCAGCGAAATCTTCTTCAGGTATTCCTTTTCCATCTCCGGATACGGCAGGCCCAGCTGCGTGGCGCGATCGCGGATCACGCCTTCCATGCGGGGCCCTTCGACGATGCCCGGCAGGAGGGCATTGACGCGGATATCGTCAGGACCGAGTTCCGATGCCAGCGATTTCATGAGACCGATCACGGCCCATTTGGTCGCCGCGTAGGGGGTGCGCCACGCATAGCCGAGGCGGCCGGCCACGGACGACATGCATAGGAGCTGCGCGCGGTCGGACTGTTTGAGCAGAGGCACGGCGTGGTGGGCAAAGCGGTACTGCGCATTGAGGTTGATATCGACGGTGGCCTTCCACGCGTCAGGCGAGATAGCGTCGATGCCGCCGGTGGGGCCTGCGATACCCGCGTTGTTGATCAGGACGTCGAGACCGCCGAAGCGCTCTTCCTGCACACGGAAGACATTCGCTACCTGGTTGGCATCGGAGACATCGGCCAGCGTGGCGAGCGCACCGGGACGCGCCGCGTTGAAGGCGTCGACGGCCTTGGCGCTGACGTCGCACACGTGCACGGTGGCGCCCGCTTCGATATAGGCATCCGCCAACACCGCACCGATGCCGGACGCGCCGCCCGAGATCAGCACACGCAAGCCAGGCTGGGGCACCATCCGATCGAGAATCGTCATGCTTTGGTTCCTTTCTTCTTTTGTGTGGGGGCGCGACCGCTGCTGTCGGCCAGCAAATGCGTGAGGGAGTCGGCGGCCTGCATGATGTCGTCGGCCACGGCGGCCCTCGCGGCGGGGCCATCACGATCCACCAGTGCCTCGACGATGCGGCGATGCGCCTCCATCGAGCGGCGCAGATGCGCCTTGTCCGGCGCGACGAGCCCGAAGCACGGGCCCATGTGCAGCCAGAACGTCTCGACGGCGGCGATCACCAGTTCGGTGCGGGCGACGGCATAGATGCGGCGGTGGAAGGCGAAGTTGGCCCAGAGGTAATCCGGAACGTTCACGCTCGTGACGGCGGCCTGCATCTGCTTGTAGATCGCGCGGATCTCGGCGAGATCGTTCTTGTCGATCAGGGCCGCGGCTTTCTCCGCCAACAAGCCTTCGAGGGCGACGCGGGCATCGCGGATTTCACGAAGGCGGGCGACGGTCATGACCGGAACGCGGATGCGCGCGGTCTGTGTCACTTCAAAGGCGCGCTCCGCGTGCAACCGGTGCAACGCTTCGCGTACCGGCATCGGGCTGGAGCCCAGCGCCTCGGCCAGACCTCGGATCGTCAATGGCTGGCCGGGCTCGAAGCGGCCGCTCATCAGGGCGTCCCGCAGCTGCCGATAGACCTGATCCACCAGCGTGGAGCGGGTGACTTCAGTCAGGGTGGGGAGGGCTTTGGGATCGACGCTCATCACGTGGCCTTCGTTGCGATGTTTGATATGTGATCACAAAAAAGCGGGCGTCGAAAAGCTGCAGCGCAACATGCGCGTTTTCGGTACCACGGAGGTTTGGCGCTACGTAACCCGGCGAAGGGTCGAGCAGTCTGGCTTGGATCGATTCGGTAACGTTGGCGGGTGGTCCCGGCGATGGAGCCAGCGCATCACCACGGAAGGCGGCGGGCTGCGCTTCTGCTCGGATACGGCGCAGGGCCGCTGCACCTTGGCAGCGCGCTCACTTAAGGACGGGTTGCTGAGGCACGGAGGGAGATCTCCTGTCGGGATTGATGTCGTTCGCCTACATCCAGGTGAGGGTCGATACAGCGATCATTTCCCGGGCACAACACCAACCTTTCGGTACGTGCGCCACCAGCCAACCTTCTTCCCAGGGTCTCACATGAAAATGATTATTCTTGCTGGAGCATTCGCTCTGGCACTGAGCTTCGATGCGTGCGCTTCGAGTTATCAACTACAGAACGAAGCAGCCTCTTCTGAAGAGGTCCTCGACGCGATAAGTGCTCCTATTCGGACCCGGGCGCAATTAGACGCTTATCTGGCCGTCACGCCAAATTCCCCCATTCATCGGCTTGGAGAGGCGAAGATGAAGACGTTTCTCGCATCGCTGATGTTCTCCCCGCGAGGACTGGGTTCGTATTCGAGCGTAGAGCTTGAGGGTATGCACTCTTCGGAGGTCTACAGCATCCTGGCGCTCTTTGGATTGCAGACGACGACACGAGCCGTTCGGACGCGTCGTGCAACAACCAAGGATGACAATCGAGTCGAGCGTCGTTTGAGGCGGTCACTTCCACCTACCCGTGGGGGCGCAGCGTGCCTCGTACACAAGGGCGGTAGCAGCCATGTTTGCGAGCGGCTCGAAGGTGCGGTCTGCTCGTATCTTTGTCGGACTCACTAGGTGAAAAACCGTCCTGATTCGCGAACATGTCGGAGCGGCGCCCTTTGGGCTCTTTCGTTTCTGGCGTTTTACGCGTCGCCCGTACTCAGCGGCGTGCGTCATTCGGGCGATGTGCTGTGGTCCGAGGTTTCATCGATCCGTCTCTCGGCGATTACTCCCAAAGAGAAGTCGTTGGCACTGAAGCGCCTCTATAAAAGGTCGCTGGCGGAGTGGATTGCCAGCCTGGAAGTACATCAGGAAGCGGATCTTCGCATGCTCTTCCGCATGCTGAAGACCTCGAGTTTCTTCGCGCAAGCGGGAGACTACGACGCGAGAAGTTTGTATCTGCATGGCATGCGCGACGTACTGAAAGAGCTTCGGCGGCGAAACATTGCAGCCGAAAGTGAAGTCCAGGCGTACTACGAAGCTCTGATTACGGCCAGGGATTTTGTCGCATCGGCCCAGCTGAGACAGGCATACCCCGAGGATGATTTCTACGACTATCGCCATTTTGAAGTCACTACGGCGCCAGGGCCGGGCCATCCGATGGGATATGTCGAGCATGACGGCGGCCTGAGTCTGGTTGAGCCGACCACACCGGCAAAGGGCACGTACGTGGTCGTCGTCATTGGGTGTCACTTCGCCGAGGATGCGGCCTCGAAAGTGCTACGCGATGCCGAGCTGGCCGGGATGTTCAACAAATCCAACGTTACCTGGCTGATCAGTGGCGCGGAACTGGACCGCGAGGTTCTGACCGAGTGGAACCGACGGTTTCCGATGTTCCCGGCGATGATCGCTTTTGATAACGCGGCCTGGAAGGGCGTCGACTTCACTGCCTCGCCTACGTTCAATGTCTTCCGTGACGGGAAGGTCGTGGAATCGATCTCAGGGCTTGATTCTGCTGAGAATGTTGAACGTCTTCGGCGAATACTGGCCTCACATGACGAAGAGGCGGAAAAATAAAAAAAGAGCCCCGGATTGCTCCGGGGCTTTGGGAAAAAGGAACAACTGTTGAAATTCAGAGGGACGGGCTGCCCGCCTTGATGGTCGCCTCATTGATCGCGCGGACTTTGGCCTCGTCGACCTTTTCGATTTTCCGATCGTACGTGTACAAGCCGTTGTGCTCGCCTTCGACGTCCGTGATCTGCGTATAGACCGAGCCGGACACACCGATGCCCGGGCCCTTGTCACGCAATACGGCCGTGTTCGCGACATAGCCGGCGTTCAATGCGGCGTTGTCCTTCACCTCGCCGTACGGATTGATCGGTGTGTTCGGCCACACGTGACCCGGTACGCCGAGCGTCAAGCCGCCATGCTCACCATCCATCGATGCGCGGGTCGCATCCGGAGCCGGCAGGCCGGGACCCTGATAATCATGGATGTCGTAAACGTCACCCGCATGCGGGTCGCCCTTGGTGTCGCAGCAGTTCGCGCCGCTGCGCGCATTGACCAGGCGCGAAGGATCGAGCTGCTTGATCTGCGTGGCCAGTTCACCGGCGGCGGGAATGCTCCACTGGCCCCAGCCTTCGTTGAACGGGATCCAGCCGATGATCGAGGTCTCGCCCTTGAGCTGCTCGACGATGGCCGTGACATCGGTCTTGAAGCCGGCCTTGGCGGCATCGCTGAGCTTCTCGTTGTGGCCGTTGGGCAGGGCGGGCATGTCCTGCCACACCATCAGGCCGATGTGATCGGCCCAGTAATACCAGCGCGCCGGCTCGACCTTGATGTGCTTGCGGATGGTGTTGAAGCCGAGATCCTTCGTCTTCTGGATATCGAACTTCAGTGCCGCGTCGGTGGGTGCGGTATGGATACCGTCCGGCCAGTAGCCCTGGTCGAGCGTTGCGAGCAGGAAGGTCGGCTTGCGGTTCAACACGATCCGGTTGAGGCCACCGACGTTTGCGAGGCCGATGGTGCGCAGACCCGCGTAGCTGGTGACATCGTCATGCTGGTCACCTTTGGCGAGCGTCGCCTTGAACGTGTACAGGAACGGGTCCTGTGGGCTCCATAGCCGCGGATGGGCGATCGCCAGATGAAGCGGTGCATTGGCGGGCCCGGTCGCCTCACCGACGGGCTTGCCCTCCGCGTAGGCGGTGACGTGCAGTGTGGCATCCGCCTTGTCGCCCTGCAGCTTCGAAGTCACCGTGAAGGCGTCCAGGCTGGAGGCCGGCGTGAAGGTCAGCTGCGCCAGACTGGTGGCGCTGACCGGCTCGATCCACACCGACTGCCAGATGCCCGAGGCCGGCGTGTAGAAAATGCCTTCAGGCTTGAGGCGCTGCTTGCCGACCATCACGTCTTCGCCGTCGACCGGTGCGTGCACCGTGACGACGATTTCCTGCGGGCCCTTGGCCTTCAGGGCCGAGGTGATATCCGTGGCGAACGACGTATAGCCGCCCGTGTGCTTTGCGACCTGCGTGCCGTTGACGTAGACCGTTGCATCCTGCGCCACCGCGCCGAAGTTCAGCATCACATGCTGACCCTGGGCGGTGAAGGCGGCGGGGACGTCCACGGTGCGGCGGTAGGTCATGAAGTCGGCATGTTTCTGCACACCCGAGAGGACGGACTCGATCGGGTAGGGCACCAGTACCTTGTCTTTCAGTGCCTGGCCGAAGGTCGGCTTCGCCTCGGTGTCGCTCGCCGCGTACTGCCAAAGCCCATTGAGGCTCAGCCACTGCGGGTGTTCCAGCGACGGGCGCGCAAGCTGTGGCCGCGGGTATTCCGGCAGCGCGTTGGTGGGCGACACCTTGCCGGTCCAAGGCGTGGCGAGCGGGGCGGCCTTGCCACTCCAGGTCGAGGCCGTGTCAGCCGCCGCCATGGCGACCGGAGCGAAGGCGGCAGCCATCCCAATGGCGAGGCAGGCGTGCCGCAGGTGGGTCGTACGCATCATTGAGGATCCTTTTTTGCGGCCGACATGGAGGGCGGCGCGTCGTTCGGGTCGGTGCCCCAGGTCTTACTGGGTGCGGGACCCATCGTGAGCACCAGTGTGGCGCCCTCGGCGATATCGGAATGACTGAACCACGGTTTGGTCCACGGCTTCCCGTTGAGCGTAGCGGACTGAATGTACGGATTACGGTCCGAGTTGTTCCGGGCAACGATCTCAAACACCTTGCCGTTGCCAAGACGCAGGCGGATACGGTCGAAGATCGGGCTTCCGATGATGTAATCGGGCGTCGCCGGGTCGACGGGATAGAAACCCATCGCGCTCAGGGCGTACCACGACGACGTCGATCCCTGATCGTCCATCCCCGGGTAGCCGTAGCCCGAGGCGTCGCTGCCGTACAGATCGGCGAGAATGCGACGTACCAGCGCCTGCGTCTTCCACGGCTGACCACTCCACGCATACAGATACGGCGCCTGCTGGTCCGGCTGATTACCCTGCACGTATTGCCCGATCACTCCGGTGCAGTCACGGCAGATGCCTCTGGGCTGGTAAGGCGTGGAGAAGAACGTATCCAGCCTGGCGTTGAACGCGTCTCGGCCGCCCAGCAGGTTCATCAGTCCCTGCACGTCATGCGGCACGAGCCACAGCGTCGACCAGCCCGAACCTTCCTTCATCATGAAGTTGTAGTAAGGCTCGGCGGGATCGAACGGCGAGATCCATTTGCCGTCGTCGGTGCGCCCGCGGAAGAAACCTGTCGACGGATCGAACACGTTTCGATAGTTCGCGGAACGGCGTTCGAAGAGGTCGGCATCGTCTTTCTTACCCAGACGTCGTGCCACGTCGGCCAGCGCATGGTCGTCCCACGCATATTCCAGCGTGGTGGCCACGCCGGCCTTCCCGCCAGCGTAGGGCGGACTCGGGTTGCCGGCAGGGACGATGTCGGAGATCCAGCCGTTCTTGTCGTATTCCGCGAGATAACCACGCGGGCCCCTGGGATCCGTGGCGTTCTTGCGTAACGCGTCGTAGGCGGCTGCATAATCGAACGGAATGCCGCGCTGCATGGCACCGTCGTACAGGAACACGGCATGGTCGCCGTGGAACGAGGTGTTCATGTAACCGCGTTCGTGCGCGCGATCCAGCTCCGAGCGCATGATGTCCTGGACGACGCCAGGCTCGAGCAGCATCAGCAGCGTGATCTGGTTCCGGCCGGTGTCCCAGAAGGGCACCGGTCCGTAATGATCGTATGCCGCCACCTGATCCTTGCCCGCGGCGTCCGTGTAGTGCTCACCCTTGCGGGCGATCATGCGCGGGCTGGCGAACGAGTGGTAGAGCGTCGAATAGAACAGTGTGCGCTGCTTCGGGGTGCCGCCACTCACTTCCACGCGATCGAACAGCTTTGCCCAGGCCACGCGTGCGCTGGCGTGTACGCGGTCGAAGTCCGTATCGCTGTCCTGCGCATGCAGTCGCTGATCCGCTTCTTCGGCGCTGTGTCCGTGAGCGATGCGTACGACCACCTGATCGCCCGCCTTCGTGTCGAAGGTGACATAGCCACCCGCGTAGCTACCCGACACGTTGCGTCGTCCGGCCTGTACATCTTCGCCACCCAGACCTTCGCCCTTATCGCTCAGGTTCGCGTGAAACGTGCCGAAGCTGGCGAAAGGCCGGGAGAACTCCGCGACAAAATAGGGACCATCCGCGTCGTGGTCGCGACGCCCCGCGGTGGCGACACCGCGAATCGTGCGGTCGTTGACCACTTCCACGTCGCCGCCGTCCCGGCGCAGGTTGATCACCACGTTCGAACGATGGCTTTCCGGGAAGGTGAAACGCATCAGGCTGGTCCACTGCGACGCCGTCAGCTCCACCTTCGTGTGGAACGTGGCGAGATCGACGGCGTAGTAGCCTGGCGATGCTTTCTCGGTGGCCTTGTCGTAGTACGACGTGGCGTAGTCGGGCGGCACGGTCCAGTCGCCGACGACCGGCATGACCATGGGTGCGCCACGTGCGCCATAGGTCGATCCGCCGCCGGTGAAACCGATCATGGCGGGACGTCGGTAGTCATAGGCGACGGGCACGCCCGTGGGGAAGCTGAGGTCGGCGTTGATGTTGACCGGCGCCGCTTCGGTCGCGCTTTGCGGCAGGCTGGCGCCGGGCGTGGTCATGCCGGTGTAGAGCGGCTCGCCCGGGGGCGGGGCATTGCCGATCAGTTCCTTGCGATCCAGCGAAGCGGTGCCGACCAGCGGGTTCGCCAGATCGAGCGACGATCCGGGCGGCGCGGCGGCTGTCTTCTCTCTGGCTCGCCCGTCGCCGATGGTGCCGAACAGCAGCAGCGACAGCGCGACGGTGAGAGCACGGCCGGGAAGGCGTGCCTTATGCGAATTCATGGTGTTTTCCTTCGACGGAGTGGGGAGGCATCCGTTGAAACGGAAACGGGGTCAGGCGATGCGCCTGACCCCGTCTGTTTTTACTCAGGTACCGTCGCCGAACTTGTACGTCACACCGACGTAGTACTGGCGGCCGGCGTACTCGAGCGAGACGAGGCGTGCCCGGGTGTCGCCACCGAGGTACTGGTGAGGCGTCGCCTTGTTCAGGTTGATCACCGAGGCGGTCACCATGACGTGCTTGTTGAACTCGTAGTCACCGTTCAGATCGATCTGGTGGTACGGCTGCGAGTAGATCGGGAGGCCCGACGCCAGACCCTGCATGGTGCGGCCCGTCCAGTTGTCGCTGGCGCGCAGCAGCAGGCCGTTCTTTTCGTAGAACACCGAGACGTTGGCGGCGTACTTGGCGCTGCCGATCAGCTCGGCCTTGCCCACCGCGGTATCGCCCAGCGTCACGGCCGTTTCGTTCGTCTTGTTGAGCGTGTAGTTGCCGATGTAGCCGAAGCCCGAGTCCCAGGTGTGCTGGGTGTAGAGCTCGATACCCTTCGACGTACCCGAACGGCCGTTGGCGTTGGTGCTGTACTGCAGGAAGTTCTCTTCCGTGCCGCCGACGTTCACCGTGAGGTTGTTCACGGTCACGGGCACGACGAAGTTCTTCACCTTCTTCTGGAAGAGATCCAGGCCGAGCACCGAATGCTCGGCGTAGTACCACTCGCCGGCCAGGTCGAACTGCGTCGCCGTGAACGGCTTCAGATCGGCGTTGGCGCCGCTGCCGTACCAGCCGGGCAGGGGGGCACCGAACTGCTTGCGGTCGTTGTAGTACTCCTGGGTGTTGTTGGTCAGGCTGCCCAGCTGCGCCAGATCGGTGTAGTTGGCACGGGCGAGTGCCTGCGAGCCGGCCGCGCGAACCAGGAAGTCGTCCGTCACGTTCCACGCGATGTTGAAGCTCGGCAATAGCTTGTTGTAACGCTTGGACGTCGTGGCGTTGGTGTAGTTCTGGATGACCGCGACTTCACGGGGCAGGTACTGGAAGTCACCTGCCGCGCAGGCGCCGCCGCCGGCATTCACACCCGATGCCGGGCAGATAAGGATGTTGCCCGCCGGATCGTGGTAGTACACCGCGTTGTTGGTCGTGATCTGATCCGCGACTGTCAGGTCCTGCTTGGTGCTGACGAAACGCAGGCCGACGTTGCCGCGAATCGTACCCGTGTCGAAGTTGGCCTGGACGTACGCCGCGGCGATCTTCTCCTGGATCGACGACTTGTTCTCGGGATGGTTGTACAGCACCCGGTCGTACGTGGAGTTGAGGTAGTTGTAGTACGCCGGGAAGTTGATCGCCGGGAATGTATTGTCGTTGTAGACCTCGCTGCTGCCGTCCAGGCTGTTGGCCTGCAGGAAGCCCGCGGGCAGCTGGCCGGCGTTCGGGTCACAGGTCTGGAACTGCGACTCGGTGCCCTTGCAGTACCAGCGCACCTCGTTGCTCTGCTGCTCGGCCTTGTTGTCGCGGTATTTCACGCCGAACTGCAGCGACTGCATCCAGCTGTCGTCGAACGCCCAGGTGAAGTCCGCCTGCGCGAAGTTCTGCGATGTCGTGGTGTTGACCATGTTGGAACCGGTCGAGCCCAGATCGACCTGGCCCGCGCCGTTCTGCATGGCCTGCAGCACACCCGGAGCCGCGGTGAGGGTGGGCTTGCCATCAAGGGTCCATGCGGCACCGTTGCTGCCGTCTACCCACGCGCCGTTGACGAAGTTACGCGGCTTGGCGGCCATGCCCAGTTCGACCGACGGGCCGCCCTTGGCCCACGTGCGGCCGACGTTGAAGGTACCGCTGAGCGCGCCGCCGTTGTCCCACTCGCCTTCGAGGTTGAGGGTCTGCGAGGTGGCTTTCTCGACGGAGTAGTTGCCGGTTACCCACGGGATTTCCGTGGAGCACACGTCGACGGCCTGGCGTACCGCACCCGTGCTCGGGTTGACCGTGGCGTTACAGCCCGTGCCAGCGGGCGGCAGCACGTAGTTGGCACCCGTCACGACGGTGTGCGACGGATCGAAAGACAAGCCGTTGTTCGCGAGCAGGCGGCCCTGCTGGTCGGCGTAGTTGCTGTTGCCCGGCAGGCCCCACTCGGGCACTTCCAGCGTGTTGGTGATCTGGGTCTGCTCACGCTGAAAACGGAAGTAGTTACCCGTCAGCAGGAAATGATCGCTCGGCTTGAATTGCATGGTCGCCTGGGCGCCCTTGGTCTTCAGGTCAAGCTGGTTCCGGCTGGTCGAGAACTGCTGCGGCATCCAGTAACCGTTATAGGTATTGCCGCCCTGATCGACGACGCCACCACCGGACCAGAGGTCGATATTGGGCGCGACGTCGCCGCCGTACGGCTTGCCGTGTATGTCCGTCGGCGGCGCGGTACAGGTGGCGTGGTCGGTGCAGTCATTGCCCCACCAGTGCCAGCTGTTGGCGTTGGCGGTGTAGTTGATGTCACGACGCTTCTGTTCGGAACCGGCGACGAGGAAACCGAAGGTCTCGTCCTTGTTCTTCCAGGACCAGAGCGCGGAAACCTGGGGCTTGATCTTGCTGCTGTTGTCCGAGCCGGCCATGTTCGCGGAGACGAAGCCGTCGTTGGCCTTCATTTCCAGTGGGCGGCGGGTGCGCAGGTCGACGTTGCCGCCGATACCGCCTTCATCGAGGCGCGCCTCGAGGCTCTTGTAGAGCTTGATGTCCGAGAACATGTTGGCGGGCATCAGGGTGTAGTTGAACGAGCGCGTCAGACCGGCGGAGGTATCGGCCGAGGCCACGTAGTTGCCGTTCAGTTCGGTGAGGGTCAGTTCGGGCGCGAGGCCGCGGATACTGACCGTCTTGCCTTCGCCGGACTCGCGGCTGATGACGACGCCAGGGACGTGGGCGAGCGCGTCGGCGATATTCTTGGCCGGAAACTGCGCGATGTTCTGCGCGTTGATCACTTCGACGATGGAATTGGCTTCGCGCTTGTCCTGGACGTTCTGGTCGATGGACTGGGCATACGTCGTGACCACGACGGCGTCGAGGTTGGTCGTGCTGTCGTCCTTGGCCTTGTCGGTTTTCCGGATCTTTTCGTCCTGTTTCGCTTTGGCACCATCGGTGGTCTGCGCCGTGGCGTCAGAGCTCGTCGCGACGGGTGCGGCGGCCTGCGCGAAGGCGGTCGCCGGAACGGCGATCAGGCCCGCGAAGGACAGGGTGGCTACGGCGAGTGCGGCGCAGAGCGGCTTGCGCTTGAGCATGTGTGGCAGATAAGTCATTGCGATTACTTCCCTCAGTAATGTGCGCGCACGTTGAGACGGCGCGTTGATCCCCGTTTCATCACTGCAGATACCCGGTCTAGTTCTGCACGCGGCCTCCTGCTGGAACCAGTTACATCGATCCAAAATTCCACGCCCGACAAGCCCCCGCTTGTCGGTGATGGTCTCTCTGCGGTTTTCTATGGGTTAAAGCGGATGCCCGCCTGCGCAACCACCGTTTTCCAACACGGAGTCGTAGGAGCGCGCCTGCGCGCGACCCGTGTAACGGTCAGCATCCCTCACCGTGGGCAACAGGCAGCACTCCTCGCGCAGGCTCGTTTCACGGCGATACGATCGTTTCGTGCGTTCATGCGACAGCTTCCCAAATCCCCACCCAAGGCACGACAGGAAGCAGCGTTGTAGGAAGCCACGCTTTATGCGTCATCCCCAGGCCGTCCCCACCCCATGATCCGAGTCGTCCATGTCATCGCTTGAGCGACGTGACGTGGATCACACACTTAGATCGATCTAAATCCCCTGTGGAGAATTAAGCCGTTATTGCGCGTTTGTGTCACGCTGCGCTGCAAAAACTCGGACTCGAAAATGGACGAGGGGTCAGCCGGTTTCCCGCACACCGGTAATCAACCCGTCGGTCGCCCAGGCGCGAAGCAGCGATCCCGCCGCCGAGGCGACGTCTTTCTCACGCGCCGTCGAGGACAGCCACTCGCAGACTTCGCCAAACGTTGCGCCCGCTACCAGGAGGTCGAGGCACGCGTGTTCCGCACGCGTCATGGAGACGAAGCGTGGGGTCAGCTCATGCCGCCAGACGCGGACGCCGTGACCGTTATCGGTCGCGCCGTCGGCTGTGCGTGTATGTGTTCCCTGGCCGGTCGCGATGCCGGCCCAGAGAGCGGGTGCGTTCGTGTGCAGCTGTCGGTACATGAGGGTAGGAACGAACGAGAACTGGACGCCATCCCAATCCCTCACGTGCAGTTCCTCGAGCGCGAGGCCTGAAGCGTTTCTTCCGGAAAATGCGGCGCGAAGTGCCCATTCTAGCCACGCCAGTTCACCCAGTTCGAGCCTTTCCGGGAAGGCTCGCGCAAGATAGTCCGGAAACTCGCTGCCGTAATGATCCAGTGACCAGGACGTTGAACCGTGTACTTCGATATAGGCCCCGGCATGCACATCGAAGACGTCGTCGCCCAGCCACGCCGCGCATTTCTCGTAGGTATCGCGCAACGCGGCCAGCAGCTGACCGCGCACGTTATTTGCATACACGCGCTGGCCGGCCGCCGACAGCTCAGGCACCGGGCGTCCGGTCATGACCGCCGTGAGCAGGCGGCGCTGGAGGTCGCCCAGACTCATGGCGTCGCGACGATCGCCGGTTGTCGCGCCCGGTCGAGTTCCGACAGCAACTCGGGCAATGGCGGAATGTGGTCATCACGCTCAATCATGACGGCGACCTCGCCGAGGCGCGGGAGGAATCGCCGGTACAAATCCCAGACGGTGTCGGGCACCGGGGCGTCATGCGTGTCGACGAGCATGTCTACGCCAAGGCTGTGACCTGCCAGATGGATCTGGCGCACACGGTCCAGGGGCAAGCGCTCGACCCATGCCTCGGTATCGAGTCCATGATTTGTCGCGCTGACGACGATGTTGTTGACGTCGAGAAGAAGAAAGCATCCCGTGCGTTCGCACAGTGCCTTCAGGAAGCCCGGTTCATCCATGGTGTTGTCGGAAAACGACAGATAGGTCGACGGGTTCTCGAGCACGAGTGCGCGTCCGAGGGCGTCCTGCGCATCGAGCACGTTTCTGGCGAGGACATCGAGCGCTTCGACCGTATAGGGAAGAGGGAGCAGGTCGTGGGAGTTGATGCCGCCGACACCGGTCCAGGACACGTGATCGGATAGCCACAGGGGCTCGATGGTGTCGGCCAGCGCGCGTAGGCGCCTGAGGTAGTCGAGGTCGACACCGTCGTCCGAGCCCAGGTTCATCGAGACACCGTGAAGCGCGACGTCGTAGCGGTCACGGATGCGTGCAAGCGTATCCAGGGGCCGGCCGCCTTCGACCATGAAGTTTTCCGAGATGACTTCGACGAAATCCACCGGCTGCTGACGCGCGAGGAATTCGGCGTAGTGAGGTACGCGAAGCCCGAGCCCGTAACCCTGAAACGGTGGAGGTGTGGTCGGTTGCATCGACAGTCCTTCAAGGTGGCCCGGCCGTATATATCGGCCGGGCCCGACGATCAGGCCGCGGGCGGCGTGGTGCTGCCGTTCTGTGCCTTGCACTCCTGCACGGAGACGGCCTTGAAGCCCTGGCCCTTGCATTCGTTCTGCCCCTTGCACTGGTGATTGCCCGACTTGCAATCGGACGTCCCCTTGCAGCTGTTGATGCCATAACAGTGGACGGTCTTGCCGGCAGCCTGTTCGGCGGCGTGTGCCTGTGCGCTGATGGCGGCGGCGGAGACGGCGAAGAGGGCGGCAGCCGCGGCGATGCTGTGGGTGGCGGTGTTCATGGCGTTCTCCAGAAGGTGTGCCGGAAGTGGCATTGATTGATTCGTTGCCGATGGCTATTCGGTTACAGCTGCCCGCACTATCTTTTCGCGTTCAGCGAATGCCGAATGCATGATCGAGCGACACGCGTCCGCCTCCGCGTGCGATCAGGTGCAGCAGGATGGCCGCCCAGGACAGATGGGTTGGCCATGCGTCGGGATACACGAAGATCTCGATGATGGTCGTCATGCCGAGGAGAACGGTGGCGGAGAGGCGCGTCATGATGCCCAGCACCAGGAGTACGGGTACAAAAGTTTCGACGTAGGCGGACATGTGCGCCGCAATTTCCGGCGGCACCAGCGGAAGCTTGTATTCCGTGCGGAACAGTTCGTACGTGCTCTCCGTGATGGTCAGAAAACCTTCGACCTTCGTGCGTCCGGACTGGAAGAAGATCGCGGCGATGGAGACGCGGGCTACCAAGGCCAGGAAGCTGTGGCCGATGTGGGATTCGACCGCTCCGGCGATCGCGTTCCACCGTGCGCGCACGGAATTGCCGGAGAAAAAGCGTGGTTCGTTCATGGGAATCAGATCCTTCAGGGTGAGGCGAAGGCACCCGCCTCGACGAGGAGGGCGACGAGCAGGTCGATGCGGGTGCCGGGGTAAGCATCGGTGGTTGTACGGATCGCATCGGCCAGCGACAGACCGGCCTCACACGCATGCACGAGAGACAACACGGCGGGACTGGCTGGCGTGACGCGCACCTCGTGATTGCGCCGGGTAATCATTACGGCTTCCGGCTCCCACACGAGGCCGCCATCCACCGCCTCGCCGGCCCGGCTGGGTGACCAGATGGAGAAGGCGGGCAGGTCGGAGGCAAAGGTACGAGTCGCCGGATGGATGGTGAGACGCCATGACGTCATGGCGGTGGGGTCCGCCTGCCGCAGCGGTTCCAGGTCGAGGTGCGGTGCATCCGCCGCGATGTAGCTCTCCGTCCATAAGCGGTCTATGCGCGCGACGTCAGGTAGATAAGGCAGTTCGGAAGCGGGTGCGAACCTTGCGAGGAAGTCGGCAAAGCGTTCACCGTAGGCCACCAGGCGTGCGTCACGCGGGGGCTCCTCGCTGGCGAAGATGGCCGCTGCCGACCGGAACCAGTCGCGCCCCACGAGACACGATACCGCGGGGTAGTTGGCTTCGAGGGCATCGATGCACCCACGCATCACCGTGTTGCGGTACACGGCGAACGCAGGATGGTCGGAGAACGCCGTGCGGCTGCCATCCGCCCTTAAAGCCTCCGCGAACGTTTGCTGGAAAGACGCGGAGTTCATGGCGTTCGTCCGTGCGCATTGGCAAGAATCGCCTGAGCGATATCGCGCTCGGCCAGCAGCGTCGGGAACGATGGAACGTTGCCATCGCGCTCTATCAGGGTCGGCACCGGCCCTGTCTTTTGCAGTGTGTAGCTGTAGAGGTCCCACACCTCGGTGGCGACCGGTGCATCGTGCGAATCGATCAGGAGGCCTTCGAGTCCCTCGTCGAATGCGTGTCCGGCCAGATGGATCTCGGTGACGAACGAAAGAGGGAAGGCATCGATGTAGTCGTGGGCATCGGCGGCGAGATTTCGGGCGCTGACGTGGACGTTGTTGATATCCAGCAACAGACCGCAGCCCGTGCGTCTGGCAAGCTCGGCCAGAAATGCCGTCTCGCTCCACTCATGCCCGTCGATCGGGAGGTAATGGGCTGGGTTTTCAAGCGAGATGCGCCGCCCGAGTGCCGTCTGCGTCCGGTCGACGTGCTCGACGATTCTCGACAGGGCCTCGTGCGTCCGGGGGAAGGGAAGCAGGTCGGGAAGATAGTTCCCGTTCCACGATGACCACGCGAGGTGCTCCGATACCAGAACGGGCTGCGTTCGCTCGATGAGGGTCCTCAGCCGCCGCAGCCACACGGGATCGGGCGGGGTCTCCCCGGCCAGTGACAGGGAGACCCCGTGTAGCGACAGCGGGAACCTCGACGCGAGCGCATCCAGCAGCGCCAGTCGCGGCCCACCATCCACCGCGTAGTTTTCCGGATGGATCTCGAGCCAAAGGGCCGGCGACGCACAAGCGAAGACGTCGTCAGCGTGCTGGGGCTTGAAACCGATACCCGCGGTGGGTGCGAGGGTCATGGCGAGCTCAGCCCACCTTGGTCAGGGAGCCGTTGCCCTTGGGGGTCTTGATGGCGGTACACGTGCCGGCCGGGACGTTCTTCCACGCGTTCTTCTGATAATCCGCCTTGGCGGTACCTGCGCATGTCGTACCGGGGCCGGCGGCACAGTCGTTCTGGCCGGCCTTGGCGACACCCCAGCATTTTTCGACGGCGGGCTTGGCGGCGTCGGCGTGAGCGACACCGGCGGTCAGGGCGGCGAAGGTCAGGGCGAGGGAAGCGATGTGGCGATGGTTCATGGCGGTCTCCTTGGGTCCGGACACGGCGTCCGGTACAGGAGAATTCGCTTGAAAGGGCCCGCTGGTTACACCCGGACATCGCGAGGTGTAACCGGATGGGGCGCGGACGCGAATAGTGACTATGAACTCCCGTTACCTCCAGCGTTACACTCCGCGATGCCCGTGTTCGGGTGATCACAGGCGGGACGATGTCCGATAATGACGCCACCACCTCCGCCGAGGTCGAACTGCGCTGGTGTTTCCTGCAAGGGCTGAGCGGTGATGCCGCGCAGTACCGCCTTTTCCTCGGCAGGCTGTCGTCGCACTTGCGTGCATACCTGCGTCGCCGACTGCCGAAGGCTCCGGCCGATGTCGAGGATGTACTGCAGGAGGCCCTGCTGGCCATTCATAACGCACGGCACACCTATCAGGACGATCAGTCACTGACGGCCTGGGTCTATGCCATTACCCGGTACAAGTTGATGGATTTCTTCCGCGCCCATGCGCGACGCGAGGCATTGCACGAGCCCCTTTGGGAAGACGATAACCTCTTCGGTACCGTCGACCTCGAGCCGGCTGAAGCAAGGCGCGATCTCGGCGAGTTACTGGTCACCCTGCCTGAGCGCCATCGCCTGCCGATCGAACTGGTCAAGCTTCAGGGCTTGTCCGTGGCCGAAGCCGCGTCTCGCAGCGGATTGTCCGAATCTGCCGTCAAAGTCGGCATACACCGTGGCCTCAAGGCCCTCGCCACGCGCATTCGAGGCCTGACATGAAGACCGACGATCTGATCTCCCTGCTCGCAAGCCAGACGACACCGGTCGATCGGCGCGTCCCGCCCTGGCGCTTCGCGGTAGCTATCCTCATCGGATTGTCGTCAGCCACGGTGTTGATGGCGGTCTTTCTGGGTATCCGTCCGGATCTCGGCGAGGTGGTCTCCATGCCGGTCTTCTGGTTCCGGCTCGGATTTGCGGTGGCCCTCGGCGGCGGTGCCTTGCTCGTGACGCTCCGGCTGTCGCGTCCGGGCGTGTCGGTGGGTGCGGGATGGACCGCCGTCGTGATACCGGCCGTGATCGCCTGGATCGCCGCAGGCATCGTGCTCGCCGGCGCGGATGTCGATGCCCGCGTGCCGTTGTTGCTCGGTCATACCTGGAAGGTGTGCTCGATCATCATCGCCGTCCTGTCGGTACCGCCGTTTGTCGCCATGTTGTGGGCGGTACGCGGTATGGCGCCCGTGCGGCTGCGCCTGGCGGGAGCCGCTGCGGGATTGCTGGCTGGTGCGACCTCCGCCGTTGCCTACTGCCTGCATTGCCCGGAAATGGCGCCGCCGTTCTGGTCGGTCTGGTATTTGCTTGGGATGTTGGTGCCCTCGGTGGTGGGTGCATTGCTGGGGCCGCGGGTTTTGCGGTGGTAGAGCGAGAGATCTGCGCCTGCGCCTGCCGCCGTGTTCAGGGCAGTCTTTCAATCAATGATGCTGTAGTGGGTGTGCATGCCACGTCTCGACCTACGGGCGAAGTTGCGTAACCGAGGTCGATCGGGCAGGCGAGATCCGTGGCTCCCGGTAGTGGACGGGCAGGGTCCCGATGAGATCGCGGCTCTGAAGTAGTGCAGCGAGAACCTCTCCCATTCGCGCGGTCGATCGGTTCTAATGCCGACTGGATGGGAAGGAGCGCGCTCATGGCCGAGGTACAGCACGCCTACCGCTACGCGGGCGCGTCGGCGCTCGACGATCGTAGCGGCCCGCATCTCGCGTTAGTTACCAGCGCGACGGGTGCCCTGCCGACGTCTCACTTCTTCGAAGGCCGCGTCCATCAGCCAAGGCTGGTGGCCGATGCGCTGACGGCGGTGCACCTGATCGTCGGATCGCGCTTCTTTACGCCACCCAACATGCTGGCAAAGCGCATCGCGCTGGCTGACCCGGTCGTTACCTCCGGCGGAGGCGTACTCCGCTTCGAGGGCTTCTCTGCCTGCTGCAGCGCTTATATACGCGTCGACCTGGGGCCAGAAGGGTATGCCGGTGAGGTGACCGGCAAAGGCACCACCAATGTGGATTTCAATGCACCGATGCGCGCCGCCCTTGCCCGCGTTCGCGATGACCACGGGCTGGGGCTTTCGGTAGGCTCCGGCGAACTGACCCTGGCGACCTCCAACGGCTCCGTAACCGAACGGAAGGTGGCTCTGCCAGAGCGCTGGGTGCGCGGCATGCTGGAGGTACAGGCGTTCCAGGCGGGAATGACGCCCCGTCTCGAGGCCGGTTCCGTAGAGTCCCTGCGTTTTCTCCGGGCGCTTCCGCGCGCGTCGACGGCCCGTACGCCACTGTGGATAGCCCGTGGGGCGGCTGGCCTGATCACGACCACGCGCGCGGTCGAGGGCGGCGTGCGCGTGACGGACAGTACCCGGCTACGGGTACTGGAACCGTTGCTGCCGGGCGTCCGCCACCTCCGCGTCTATGCCGACCCGTCAAATCAGGCCAGCGCCTGGGTACTGGATTTCAATGGCATGAGGGTCAGTCTGGTGCTGAGCGCCGAGACATGGCGAGGCTTCTCCGGCGAGGGCCAGTCGTTGTACGCGCTGATGCGCCTCGGCAACGCTGGGAACCATTCGGTGCTCGACCGCGTGCGCGCCCAGTTGAACTGGCAACACCTGTTGCGTGTCGACGATCTGGCTCTCTCCACGGGACTGCCCGGTGAGCGCGTAGCGGATGCCTTGCGCGCCCTGGGTGCCTCCGGCCTCGTCGGTTATGACGTCGCAGAGCAAGGCTATTTCCATCGCGTCCTGCCCTTTGACCTGTCGGGCATCGAAGACGCCCACCCGCGCCTTGCCGCTGCCAGGGAGCTGCTGGAACACGCTGCCGTACATCTCGACGATGGCCCCGTGTTCGCCGCCACTGTAGACAGCGACGGCGCGGGGCACCGCGTTCGCGCCGTGGATGCCGAGATACGCTGCACGTGCCCCTGGTTCGCACGGCACGGCGCGGAACGCGGCCCGTGTAAACACGTGCTGGCGGCGCGCAGCGCCTGGGAAGCCCGCGCATGAGCGAAGCCGTCCCTGAAGCACTTGAGCATGCGATGTCGCAAGGTGACACAGCGGCAGTGATCGCAGCGCTGCGTGACATACCACAGGAAAATCGTCCGGGCCTCGCAAAGGCGCTACGCGCAACGCTGCGCGTCCTGGCGAAGCAAGACGACCCGCACCTCCCGTGGGAAATGAAACAGCCCCTGCGTGACCGCGAACGTGCCACGCAAGCCGCGCTGTTTGTGTGCGGAACCGCAAAGGATGTCGCGGATCACCGTATTCGCATCGAAGATGCCGCTCCGCTGGCCCGTGAATTTGCGCCGCCCTGCCTGGAAGGCCTCGGTGATGCGCTGATGAGCGGGCCGTGGCCCTCGCTGCACTACATCAATCCGTTTATCGAACACGGGTTGATGCAGCGGCCCGACAGCGACGCGCACACGCTCCTGATGATGGATCTGCCGACATACGCGATCTACCAGAAGAAAGCGTCGCTCGAAGCGTATGTGGCAGCCGACCCGACGCTGCATCCGGTGATCCTCCGCGTCATGGAGATCGAGGGAACATCGGATGCCAGTCTCGCTGCGATCGATAAATACCGCCGGGACGCCTGGCTTGGTTTCTTCCATTCGCCGTGGTCGCAAGCGCAGTTCGGTCGCGATGTATTGCTGGATAAGGCGCTGGATGCCCTGGCACAGGACTGGCCGCAGTTCCGTTCAGGGTGGTTCTCCCGGTTCCATGAGCGCATGGCGCCTACACTTGATGAACTCCACGCCCGGTTGCCCCGCTATCTGGCGCTCTGCCGCAGCCGTATCCCACCGACGGTTGGTATGGCCTTGAAGGTCATCGACGCGGTCGATGCGAATCACCCCGTCGCCACCACCGATCTGCTCGATACGCTTGCACCCGCGATGCACGCTGCGGCCAAAGGCCACGCGCTGTTGGCGATGAAAATGATCGAGCGACGCCTTCGCAGTGAGCCGCATGCCGCAAACGCGGCCGCGCGGCTGTTGGCTGATGCGCTGGGCCATTCGGATGCCGCAGTGCAGGCGAAAGCGATCAAACTGCTTGGCAACCTCGCACTGGACGACAGCGTGCGCGACACGCTCAACGACTATCTGGCCGCCGTTGCTGCGTCAAACCGGGTAGCGCTGGCCGCCCTGACGGGCGCGCGGCCGGAAAAGCCGCACGCCACGTTGGATGTGTCGCTGAGCACTCCGTCCCTGCCCGGGCACTGCGATCCCTCGCGCGAATTGCCGCGCATCGACGATGTCGACACGCTGGCAGAACGCATTGCCTATGTATTCGAAAACGACACCGACATCGATGCTTTCGAAGCCGTGGTAACCGCGCTTACGCGGATGGCCCCGCTCGACGCTCGCACGCGCGAACGCCTCGCCCCGGCTGCGAAGCGACTCAAGCGGCTGCGCAAGCCACTGACTCAGGCGCTTGGCCAGATCGTGGCGGTGTTGCTCGATGTCACTGTGCTGCCTTACGAGCGGCAGGTCGATGCATACGGCGAACACCCCGGTATCGATATCGACATTCTCGACCGCGTGATGGATACGGTCGCGACCGCGCAACACGGTGCCGGGCTTGAGCCCTTGGATGCCGCAACCCACCAGGGTGGCTTTATCGATCCACACCGTCTGGCCACGCGCATCGCTGCCCATGCGGCAGCGGGAGTATTGCCCGCGCGGCGTGCCGGTATTCGCGCCCTGATGCGGCTGGCGCCACCCACCGGGCCGAAACCAAACCTGCGCGCGCTGCCGGACTCGCCACTGCTGCGCGCCTTCCGCTACGCGCTCGGCGACACGCTGGACGGCGGCGAGCTCGACATGCCCTTGATGGTGGCGGCATCGCGTGCCCGTCACCCTGGTAACGACGACCCGATACTGCTCGCCGCGCTGGGCGATCTCGGCCCGGATACCACCCGCGCGCCGGTTTTCAGCTGGCATGTTGATACGCGGACATCGGCGCCAGGTGAGTACGTCCACCGCCGGATCATCGTCGATGACGGCTTCGTGCCGGAGGGCGCAGACCGCTTGCTCATAGCGTTGCATGGGCATCAGCCGGCAACGTTTGTACCGCGCTATGCGTCGCAGCATTTCAATTACGCAGGGACCGACGAAGCGCTGATCCGCTTCTGGGCGACGCTGACGCCCAGCTGTCTGCACACTTTTTTCGCCGCCGGTTGCAGGCTGCTGGGTAACAATCTGGACTGGTCGGAAGCGCAATGGCAGAACCGCGCCTACCTTGCGCCTCTACTTGAACCCACCGTCGCACCGGGCCCACCAGGAACATTGCTGATCGCCCTCGCGCTGGCTGGTAAAGAGCCGGGACAACTGGCGCTGGCTATCGATGCACTCGCGCAGACGGTGCTCGATGCCCGGATCGATATCAATGCACTGGGGGTGGACATGGCTTTGCTATTGGCGGGCGAGCATGTCCGTGCCTCACGCTATGCTAAAGCGCTGGCTACCGCAGCACGAATTGCACCCGGCATGCCTCCCGTGATCATCCGGCTGCTTGAAGCGCTGGTCGCGGCCCGGCCAGACGATCCGCCGCGCGACACAGCCCTGCTGCTGTCGCTGCTGCACGAGCTGCTGCTGGAAACCGGTATGAAGCCTGGCGAGAACCTACGCGCGGTGCTGCCCGTGCTCAAGGTAACCGGCCGCAGCGCCGCGCTCAGGAAAGCACTGCTGACTTTACGAAGTGCCGCCTTTGTCGCTGCGCCAGTGTCCGGGCCTCTCAATTTCTGCCGTAGACCCTGATGCATGAGCCCTGCTTGGCGCGTCTTCATCGCTTGCATGGCGGCGTTGGCCTCCATGCCACTGCTCTGGCCTGCGCGCAGCGGGTACCACTGGGTCCAAGCCGTTCCGCTTTCAGATTGACGATCGCAACCGCTCATAATGGGCAAAAGCTGCCACTTTTAGATGGCCGTTTTACAATAGTCCACGCAGCGACGCCGACGCGCGTGCTGGCGCCACAACCACCGCGATAGGGGCAGCCTCAATTGAGTGAACCACAGGCATTTACGTCTCGCGAGGCCGTCGACAAGCTGCTCGACGAGGCCCGGGCTCTGGACGATTTGGATGGTGCCATGGCTCTGTACGAGCGCGCGCTGGCGCTGGACCCAGAGCGCGCCTCGACGCACTACAATATCGGCCTCGTGCACAAGTACCGCGGCGCATGGGTGGAATCGCTTTACCATAACCGACGCGCTTCAGATCTTCGGCCTGATGACGAGGCGGCGAACTGGAACATGGGCATCGCTGCGACGGCCCTGCGTGACTGGACTGCTGCACGCGAAGCCTGGCATCGCGTCGGTTTGCGCATTCCCGAGGGTGACGGGCCAATCCAGGGAAACTTTGGCATCGCGCCTGTGCGCCTGAATCCTGATGACAACGGCGAGGTCGTGTGGGGAACGCGCATAGACCCGGTACGCGTCGTCATCCGCAACATTCCTTACCCAAAATCTGGCTTCAGGGCTGGCGATGTCGTTCTGCACGATGGCGCACCCGTCGGCGAACGTCAGTCCAAGGGTCGGACCTACTCGGTCTTCAACGTCCTGGAGCTGTTTGAGCCTTCCGCTAACAGCACCTATGAGGCCGAGGTGCACACGGATGACGCCGCTGATCTCGAAGCCTTGACTACGGCGCTAGACCTGGCGCAGGTCGATCATGAGGTCTGGACTTCCAACGTTCGGATCCTGTGCCGACAGTGCAGCGAAGGGGTGCCGCATGAACACGCAAGTGACGACGTCACGCCGCCACCTTGGCCAGACATTCATGTCATAGGGATCAGCACAACAGAACCCGCTGCCGCGCGAAAGGTGCTTATGCAGTGGAGTTCTGGCCGCGGTGGGTTGCTGAGTCGACTCGTCGGATCGGGCGACAAAAACCGCCTGCTGCGGTTCGAGTGCGCGTTGGCGGGCAGAGCTTTTCCTTAAGTCGGCCCCGCAACTCGCCACGAGCAGCGGAGCCATCGACGGATCTATGCGTGGATACCGGGCGGTATCATATGCTTAGCAGTCATCAAGAAAATAAGCGTGCCCCCATGCACCCGACCATGAACAACACGAAGTGGAGAGAGCTTCGAGCCGCTATGTTGGAGCTGGAAAAGCCAGGTCCTGCGTGGCGCGTCAGAATGGTGGGGTCCGGCTACGAGTCCGACTGGGACTCGGAATGGTTCTACCATTTCATGGATGGCAGCTATGAGGACATCGAGTGGGTCGAGGTCAGGCCTGCGAACGATGAACAGGCCTCGAGTTTGCTCGCTGCTTTGCGAGCCATCCATCTGCCCGGCATCAAGACTGACGTGGGCTTCAAAGTCTTCGGGCACCTTCCCGAAACGACGGCATGTGAGTACCTGTAACTGCTTGGCATGTCGCTGTCCGGTCGCATCCGGTCGATTACGAGCGTCTGCTTCCAGCGGAACCGCGTGCTCCGATGAAGTGTGAATGCCTGGGCAAATCGAACGCTAAACCATCGTCCTGGCTGTCGCCGATCTCGGGTATCTCGAGGAGACCGTAAGGGGAGCGGGCGAATGCTCCGGTTGCGTCGCGGTTCGACCCGACCTGGTGCATGGGCTGCAGGACAGGCGGTCTCCCATTCTCCAAAGCGGCAGGCTCCATGAGCGCAATCGCTTGACTCTGGACCTGGATAAAGGGTCTAGACTTATCCCATGACCAGCCAAACCTCCCTCACCATCGGCCGCATCGCGCAGAGCGCAGGCGTCGCCATCGACACCATCCGGTTCTACGAGCGGGAAGGCCTCCTTCCCGTGCCGAAGCGCCGCCCCTCGGGTTACCGTGAATACGACCAGGGTGCGGTGTCCCGCCTGCGCTTCATCCGTCGAGCGAAGGACTTGGGCTTCACCCTCGAGGAAATCCGCGAACTGCTGGCCCTCTCGGCCGACCGCCACGGCGGTGTGGTGGGCGTCCGCGAGCGCGCCGCCGCACGCCTTCAGGCCATCGACGAGCGCATCGCCGAACTCCAGCGTGTGCGCGATGGCCTCTCTGAACTGGTCGAGGCGTGCCCGGGACACGGTGCGCCTGAAGACTGTCCCATCCTCAAGGCGCTGGCGGAGCCGAACGCATGAGCTCCTGCTGCGCGCACCACGCGGCCGCCGAGCCGGCGACCGCGATCGATCCCGTGTGCGGCATGACGGTCGATCCTTTAAAGACCGCACACCACGCGACGCATGAGGGGCAGGAATATCACTTCTGCTGCGGGCGCTGCCGCGAACGATTCGTCGCCGATCCGGTGGCCTTCCTCGGCCCGAAGATCCCGGCGGCGCCTGCGCCAGCCGGGATGATCTACACCTGTCCCATGCACCCGGAAGTGCGGCAGGAAGGACCGGGCTCGTGCCCGAAGTGCGGTATGGCGCTCGAACCGACAATGCCCAGCCTCGACGACGACGATGGTGAGGTGCGGTCGTTAGGCCGACGGCTCGCGCTACTTGTCGCGCTGACCGTGCCCGTGTTCCTGATCGCCATGATTCCGCATCTTGCGGGGCAGGCATGGCATCAGCCGTGGGCGGCGATCCTCGGCTGGGTCGAGGCGATCCTGGCGACGGTCGTGGTGCTGTGGGGCGGCGCGCCGTTTTTCGCCCGTGGCTGGCGGTCGCTCAAGCCGTGGTCGCCGAACATGTATACGTTGATCGCGCTGGGTACGGGCGTCGCCTGGCTTTACAGCACGATCGCTTTTCTTCTCCCCGGCAAGTTTCCTCCGGCCATGCGCGACATGCATGGGCAGGTCGCGGTGTACTTCGAGTCGGCCGCCGTGATCGTCACACTGGTGACGTTGGGTGACTTCCTCGAGCTGGGCGCCCGTCGGCGTACCGGTGAAGCGCTGCGAGGTTTATTGGGTCTCGTGCCGAAGACGGCACGTCGCGTCGGCAGCGACGGCCACGAAGAGGATGTCGCGATCGATGCCTTGCGCGTCGGTGACACGCTTCGCGTGCGTCCGGGCGAGAAAGTACCGGTCGACGGCACCGTGCTGGATGGCGAGAGCCATGTCGATGAAGCCATGCTTACGGGCGAGGCGATGCCCGTGGCCAAGCATGCGCATGATCGGCTGACCGGCGGCACGCAGAACCAGCACGGCGCGCTGACGATGCGAGTCGATCATGTCGGTACCGACACGGTGTTGTCTCGCATCGTGGCGATGGTCGCCGAAGCGCAGCGCTCGCGTGCACCGTCGCAGCGCGTCGCGGACAAGGTGGCGGCGTGGTTCGTCCCGCTCGTCGTCGTCGCCGCGGTCCTGGCGTTCGCGGTCTGGTGGTGGGTGGGCCCGCAGCCGGCGTTGACGCACGCGCTAGTGGCGGCTGTGTCCGTGCTCATCGTCGCGTGTCCCTGCGCCCTCGGCCTTGCGACGCCGATGTCGATCATGGTGGCGAGCGGTCGCGGTGCGCAGGCGGGCGTGCTGTTTCGCGATGCCGGAGCGATCGAGCGGCTGCGGGATATCGACACCCTGGTCTTCGACAAGACCGGCACGCTGACCGAAGGCAAGCCGACGCTGGCCGATGTGCGTACGTTCGGGGTCGATCGTGCCACCGCACTGGCAATGGCCGCTGCCGTCGAGCGTCCCAGCGAGCATCCGCTGGCGGCGGCTATCGTCGCGGCGGCGGAAGGCGAGGGCGTAACCATCGCCGCCGTGTCGGGATTCCAGGTCTACGTCGGGCGCGGCGTGAGCGGTCGCGTCGAGGGCCGCGATGTAGCCGTCGGCAACGGCCGGCTGATGGAAAACGAGCGTGTCGAGCTCGGTGCCGCGCATGACGTGGCTTCGAAAGCACGTGCAAGGGGCGCCACCGCGATGTACCTCGCGATCGACGGACGACTGGCGGCGGTTTTTTCCTTCTCGGACGCGGTCAAGCCGTCGACGAAGCCGGCGCTCGAGGCCTTGCATGAGGCCGGCGTCAAGCTGGTGATGCTGACGGGCGATAATGCGGCCACCGCGAAAGCGGTAGCGGCCTCGCTGCCGATCAATGACGTCCACGCCGGCGCATCGCCGGAAGACAAGGCGCGCATCGTGGCGTCGCTGAAGGCAAACGGTGCCGTCGTGGCCATGGCGGGCGACGGTGTGAACGATGCCCCGGCGCTGGCGGTGGCCGACATCGGCATCGGCATGGGCAATGGCAGCGATATCGCCATCGAGAACGCTTCGGTCACGCTGCTGAAGGGCGACCTCGCCGGCATCGCCCGTGCTCGCGCTCTGTCGGATGCGACCGTGAAAAACATCCGGCAGAACCTGTTCTTCGCGTTCGTCTACAACGCGGTAGGTGTGCCGGTGGCGGCTGGCGTGTTGTACCCGGTGTTCGGGTTGACGCTGTCACCGATGATCGCCGCACTGGCGATGAGTCTGAGCTCGGTGTCGGTGGTTGGTAACGCGTTACGTCTACGACGCAGCGCCTTGTAGGAGCGCGCCTGCGCGCGATCGGGGCATGCCGCAGCTCTCATCGCGCCCAACCCTCAAGCATTAAAACTCACCCCTAAATCGGTCCAGATTCTCAAACATTCCGCGCCGCCACTCGATATAAAACCTTCCTGCGTCACCATTGACGCAGATCGTTTTCATCGGAGGCGACACATGAAGGAATTGCGAGTCACGGCAAGTCTGCTGGACCGGCTGCTAGGGGATGAGGCCGAGCCGGGGAGTCCTGGCGAAGTCGGCGCGGCAGCCTATATCGCCTCAGCGATCAGAGACGTCGAGGATCTTCTCAACACCAGGAACGTGCATCGCCAGATCGTTCTGGACACCGCCGACGATGCATCGGAGGTCGACGAGTCCGAGGTGTCTGCCGCTGACTCCTCCCTCAGTCTCGTCGCAAGCTCGGCGTTTATGCTGGGCATGCCCGACTTCTCGGTGCTTAGCCTCGCCAACGCGAAAGACCGGGAGTATCTGTCCAACGAGATTCGGCACACGATCGAGACCTTCGATCGTCGGTTTACGTCGGTCGATGTCGTGATCAGCGACAACCATGGCGCGTCAGGCTCCCTGGACTTTGTGATTCGCGCTCGGCTCAAGGTGGCCGACCTGTTAGAGCCGGTCGGCCTGGAGGCCCGGTATCAGTCGTCTACCATGCGTTTCGCCGTGGCGGAGCCGGTTCCTCGCCGGTCGTTGCCGGGGTATGGCGGCGCGCGGCAGGAGGCAAGCCGGTGAGCCCGATACTTCCCTATTTTCAGCGCGAGCTGGCATCGCTAAATGCCGAGGCGCGTGAGTTCGCCGAACGCTATCCCCGGGTAGCCGCGGGCCTGAGACTGTCTGAGAACGGCAGCGATGATCCGCATATTGAGCGTTTGCTGCAGTCCGTGGCGTGGCTAAACGCCCGGGTCGCCCGTCGGCTCGACGACGGGTATTCCGGCTTCGCCGAGACCTTGCTCGAGGCGATTTTTCCGCAATACCGACGTCCTTTTCCGTCCTGCGCAGTAGCGCGCTTTGACAGGGGCGCGTTCAGTGGTGCCCTCGAACGAGGGGTCTTGATCCACGCCGGGCCGCCCGGAGGCACACGGTTCCGCTTCAACACGCTGTTTGACGTCGACACGCACGCTCCGGACCTTTCGTCGGCACGCTTCAACGCCTCCGGTGTGTTTCATACCCGAGCCGGCACCATGTACCGCGGCCCCTATCTTGATCTGCGCTGGGACGGCGACGTGACACGCGGCCTTCGTCTGTTTGTCGACGGCGATACGTCTATCGCGGCGGAGTTGAGGGATGCGCTGGGTCTCGGCGTCACGGCGGTCCTCTCTCCCGATCCCGATGACAACCGGTATGTTCTCGATGGTGGCATGCTCGATGTCGTCGGCCTCAACCACGAGACACGCGTCCTCGACGACTCAGTAGCGTCGCATCCCGGTATCCGCCTGCTTCGCGAGTTTTTTGCCTTCCCGGACAAGTTCGGATTTTTCGACCTCGTGTTGCCCAACGGAACACGGCAAAGCGATGGCAGCGGCCGCGCCATCCTCTTCCTGGGCCGAAGCACCATCGTCGATGGCATGGACCTTCGAAGCGTGGGTCCGGAGCATCTGCTGACCCGATGCGCGCCGTTGGCAAACGTATTTCGGGCCTCGGCAGGCGCATCGGCACGGTCACATGCTGGCTCGACGCTGGATATCGGCGCACGGACATCGGGGTACCCCGTGGGCGGTCTGCTTTCGATCGAATCCGTGGAAGGTGCGCGTCCCGCCGAGGAGGGTGGTGCGTTCGACATTCCCCACTTTCACGCCGTGCGACGGACGAGCTCAAGCGTGTCGGGTCCCTATTGGGTAACGGCAGGAGGCAGCGAGGACACGGACGCCGAAGCCATTCTGTTCGTCGACAGCGTCTGCGAAGCGATTCGCGTCGGCTTCGGCGTCAGCGTCCGGATGCTCTGTTGCGATGGCGATGCCCCGGCCAAGCTGGTTTGCGGCACGCCGGGTGCCCGTCTGTATGCGCCTGATGCGGCATCGGGTCCGGAAGGGCGATTGATCACGCGCCCCTCCGCCGTAGCGAGATTCCGACTCGGCAAAGAGGCCAGCTGGCGACTTGTGTCGCAGCTGTCCATGAACCAGGCGACGTTGTTGAGGCCGGATGCCAGCGCCCTGAGGGAGCTGCTTCGTTTGTATGTCCCACCCGGCTCGGTGTGGGGCGAGCAGATTGTGCAGTCGCTGGTGAGCATTCGCCAGGAATCGGTCATGCGATGGCTGACGGGATTCGGCGGCATCATGCCCATGCGCGGCACCGCCATCGATCTCTCCATCGACGTGACGCAGCTGGTGGGCATCGGCATGCATGCCCTGGTTCACGTGCTCGACATCGTGTTTGCGCAGTACGTGCAGATCAACACGTTTACCGAACTCACCCTTTCATCGTGCCATACCGGCAAGGAGCTCTACTCATGCAAGATGCGAACGGGAAGCGGCCCGCTGATTTGATTCGGCGTGCGGTCGGTGGTGCGAAGGGCTTCGAGCTCTACCAGACGGTGCGCTTGCTCTCGTCGGTATCGCCGGATGCGTCGGGCATGCCAGCGACGCGCCGGGTGCGGTTCCGAAACAGTACCTCATTGAGCTTTGCGCCGGGGGACGTCGAGGCCGTGCGGGTGATTCGCGACGGACGGGCCATCGCTGACGTCGACGCCGCAGTCGATGCACTGAAGGACCCGACGACCGAGGTGGAGATCACCACCCCGGTGATGGGGTTGCTCGGTGGCTTTGGCGCACTATCGCCGAGTTACACCGAGCGAGTGGCTGAGAGCGAAAGCCGTGGACGCAACGGGGGCGCCAAGGCGTTTTTCGACGTCATGATCCAGCGCCCGGTGAGTTTGTTCTACGAGGCATGGCGATATGACCATCCCGAACTCGGGTACGAGTTGGGCGCGGAGAGCGCGCTCAGTGGCTCGCTCAGGGCGCTGGCTGGCCATGGGCTGCGGGATACGGGTCGCTTTGCCGGCCCCGAGCGGCTGTCCCTGTCGGATGACGCTATGGCGGGTATCTGTGCCGCGTTGCGTCAAAACCCCATGTCCGCCGAATACCTGGGCCGGATTCTTTCCCTGCAGGTGGGCGAGACGATCCGCGTCGAGGATTGCGTGGAGGCGATGTACGAGTTGCCCGTCGGGATGCAGACACGCCTTGGCGTCGCCAATTCGACGTTAGGAGTCAACATGGTGCTCGGCAGACGGGTTCGACAGCGGCACCTGCGGGTAAAGTTGCACGTCGGACCGCTTCGCAAGCCGCGTTACATGGAATTCATGCCCGGCGGCGTGGCCCATGAGCTGCTGCGTCGCTGGATTAGGATCACGCTGGGCGAAGCGTATGAATATGAAGTCGTGCCGTTACTTCATCGGGACGATGTGGGCGGCATACGCCTGGGCGGGCCGAACCCGGCGCGTCTTGGCTACGACACGTTTCTGTCATCGGGGCCGAGCGAGGTGCACCGGGATGATGCGAAGTACTTGATGAAGCTGTGAGGTGGCTTTGAAGAAGGGCGCGGATGGAATCGCGCCGTTCCTAATCGCGGACGCTATTCCGGAATTCCGTGATGCTCACGAACGAAACGGTCGACCGAACGGTTCAGCCGCTCTGATTGCGACCTGGCGTTCCTGCTCCATGCAGCCCGCGGGCGGCAGGCATTTGCGAATGCAAGCACGTCTGCGATATCGAGGCCTTTTCCCAGGGCGACGTAGATCAGGCCAACGAGCATTGCATAGTCGTCAGGACCTAACCTACTTTCGTCCAATGCCTCTTCGGCTACTCTTACGGCGGCTTTAAGTTCGTCGATCCCCAAATTATGGGGTGGCGACGAAGAGCGCGTGTCGAGGCCCTTTTCGCCGATGCCGGTCAAAACCCAGTTCGTATTCCAGCCCAGGTCGTTCAGGCGGATGAGTGTGTCGGCGCGAGGTAGGCGCTCATCTCGCTCGTAGATAGCATATGCCCGCAGGGATATTCCCAGTGATCGAGCCATCGCCAGGTGCGGAAGGCCGGAGCGTATAAATTTGAGGCGCGCGCCAATCGTCACGACCAAGTTCCTTAGTGCTTGGCTATGCTAAGCGCGACAGCCACGATGAGCGAGGGTTGCGCATAGCTTTTGACCAGAGTTGCGAGCTAGAGGCGCGAAATGACTTGCCTCAAAGATCGAAGAATGCTCTTTGTCTTAAACAATGAGACGCCATTAGTTCACGTGCGCGTAGAAAGGATTCTTCTTTCCCGACCTTGCTTCCCAAGCCGCTTTTTGTTCCGGATCGGATGGGCTGATCATCGTAAACGTCACATCACCGTTCTCCCGCCGATGCACCGTAGCCGTCGCACCGCCGAGCTTGTAGCTGGCCATGGTTCCCAGGGCGATCTGTACGAAGGGCGAGGCGATGCCGGTATTACCTAGTCGTACGCCAATGTCGAATCCCTGATCCATGTTGTCGACATTGATAGGTGTTGCTTGACTTCGAAGGATCGGGGCCAGCACCTTAGTCACGCCGTGATCATTGCGGGTATCGCGGAAGACGCGCACCGGAGCCTCGCCGGCAGGCAGGGTCCCGACCGCACGCTCCCAACCTGCCGTTAGCGCAGCCGTGGCGGCATCGATGTCGAACGGCTTATCCTCGTCGTCGCGCAGGCGAACCGTGATGGGGCGGTGGAGGTAGCCAAGCAACGGTGCGCGGTCGAAGAGATCGATCTGCCACTCGGTCCAACGCAGAGGAAGATAGTTCGTACGTTTGAAGCCGGGGACACCCTTGTCATCGATGGTTTTCAGGAAGGCGGGGAGACGGCTGGCCCAGTGGCTGGCACTCATCGTGGTTGCGATGTAAGACTCATGGCGCCTTGCCGCGTACGCTTCGTCTTCTTCCCAGTAGAAGTTATAGAGTTTGATGTAGTCGAACTCTGTCTGGAGCGGGGAGGTTGCTCCCTTCGTTTCCTTGATCGCGTAGGGACGAATGAAGCGGTCGACTCGATCGGTTCTTGTGACCAGGAGGCTGACAAAGCTCGAGAGCCTTTCTGGTATATGTGCACCTTGCCTTCTTTTATGGCCTGGGGCTGTCCACGTGTCGCGGAATGTGTCGCCGTCTTTAGCCATGACGATGACCTGCGGCACCTCCGGGTGCTCGTCGAAGAATGCGAAAAGCTTATCGACAAGCGGTGAGGCGTCTTCGCCGTTGAGATCGTCGATCCATATAGCGTAGGTATAGACGAGGCTTGCGCCTTGAAGACTTGACCCGATTTCTTCGCCTGCCGATGTCTTCGCTGAGGTCGGTGTGGGCGGTTGGGCAGCCAGCGCAGGGATGGGCCAATCCGATACTGCGTCGAGTCCAACGCTCTGTGCGGCGGAAGCTTCTGCAATACGGGATTGCATCAGCCTGTCGTCTTCATCTTGAGGAAAGTCCTCGATCTGAGGTGGATAGACCGACGCGACTATACTGGCGAGTGACGTGATAGGTTTCCAAAGTTCATCCTGAGAGGCGTCCTCGATGTTGAGGCCCACGGCGCGTAGTTCCAGCGCGTACCGGTCACCCGTCCCTCTCATGATTCGCTCGTGCGGCGGCAGGGAGCGCTCCTGGTCTGACCTTATCGAAAGCATCATCTCTTCGGTTTGCTTTTCTGAGGCCGTCTTCGTGCACCCGGCTGCAATAAAAGTTGTCCAAGCCAGTGGAATGATGAAGAGATACTTTGCTAATATGATCAGCCGCTTATTTGGGGTTGGATCTTCTACTTTGTACATGTCGAATGTCAGGAGTCCAATGGACGTGATTAGGATGACTGCCACGTAGGCGGTGAAGAAAAATAAGATGCCGACTCTCTGATCGATCGACATGGAATCCCATTTTCGAGTGATTAATCGAACCATTTGAGTTTCTCCGTATCTACAAGTTCTGGCGGTTCGGTTCTCACTAGAGATTGCGGAAATTTTCCAGTTTTGTAATAGCTGTAGCAGCCCTGAGTGAGTGCGCAAGCGGCGGGACTCAATGATCCGTAAAGTGGATTCGACGTAATCATTTTCATCGCGTTCCCGTCGATCTTCCAGTCCGCCAATCCGTGGAACAGACTTCGCGCATTCTCGTCATCGAGAACCTTTGCCTGCCCGATAGCCACGTCAAACGCCGCCACCCGGCGTAGGTTGTCGCGATCAGAGAGCATTGCGGAATGATATGAATTCTTCTGCCACATCTTTTCTTCATGCGCAATGCGAGCGCGTATCTCGTTTGGCGTTTCTTCGCGATAAACCTCCCATCCCTTACGACCACCTGTAACTAAGTCAGGAATGGGTAGCAAGAAGACGCCATATGTCTGATCATCGGGCTCCTTTCCTTCATTGAAATCGCGCATGATCTTCTGCTTGTTCGATGAGTCGGAATATGGAATTCCCAGTGGCGTTTGTTTCACGTCAGTGTCGGGATTGCCGATCAGAAGGTCCTTGGCATAGTCGTTAGGAATGACCTTGCCGGCGGTCTCGACACTGCCGATGATTGCTTCGCCCCCATACATTTTGGGCTCATAGGGCGGGGAGATAGGCTCGCCGTTGACAAAGCACCTGTGCCGTCCACCGAAGTTCGCGTAGCCTTCCGGCTGGCCGACGAGTACCGGGTGCCCTTCATCATCACTCTTGCGACGGGTCCACGCCCTCTGAAAGAACCGACGCTTTTTCAGTTCGTTCATGGCGGGTGTGCGGTCTTCAAGTTCATCGGGGACGCCTAGCGTTCCGATGCCTTTGATAGTCAACAGGTTGACGGTTTCATCCTCTGGGCAGAAGTACATGTAGACCTTGCCGCGGTTGTCGCGCTCAGTGAAAGGCGTGAGTGTTCCGTCGCGCTCGCGACGCTGCGCGGCGCCCACACCCTTCCAGCGCTTTCCGGCTCGTCCCTGGTGGTCGCGATTGCCCTCAATGGCGGGTGAGAGCTCGGTAAGCTCGGGCATGGTATATGGCTTGCCCGTGATGGATTCGACGATGTTGATCAGCGTTTTCAGCCGGCTTTTGGCGGTGTAACGAGAGACGTTGTTCCTTGCGGCTTTTTCGGCAAACGTTTCAATCAGGCTGTAAGGCGAGTCGACAAGGATCAGGCAGTCCGCGGATCGTGCGGGAGGGAGCGCGGGTATGACGGCTCCCTCGAATTCCCGCTGAGGGTTGCCATCGGCAAGCATGGCCTGTGCGAGCAGGGCCACCAGGGTGCCCTGGCTGTGACCGATCACCGTGATCGTGTCGTCCGGGGAGATCGCGCGTATCTCGCGGATCAGCATGGCTAGTCGTTCGGCGGCGAGTGCCATGTAGCGGCGATGCGGGCTCTCCGCGCTGTACTCATAGCCGGTCATGGCTTGCTTGGCCGCTTTGTTAAGCAGATTGTCTCGGAAACCGGCTTCGAACATCAGCGGCAGGGAAGTCGTCGCGTTGTTGAACATGCCGCCGCCCTTGGCGAAATGCTTGCTCAATCGATTGCCATGGATGTCCTGATACTGGCCGCGCTTCACCTTGTATCCATCGGGTGTCCCACCCTTCTCCGGCGCTTCACGCGCGATCTCTTTCTTGGCAGCGCGATAGCCCCAATAGAAGGGAATGAATACGCTATGGGTTCTGACGCCGGGTTCTCCGCCCCGTTCCTTGCGCTGGTAAAGATACATATCCGGGTCGTACTTGACCTCGGCGACCTTCTTATAGTCCTTGTCGCCAGTCGAAAGCTTCGACTTGTGCGCTTCCCGATAGGCCTCGCCGTACACGCCGGGAATCAGCCGGAACGCATCGAGACGCTCATTCAGGCCCTCGCAAATGCCTTCTTCGATGACATCGTAGTTGGCACCCGGGTCGTTGACCCCGTGGACAAAGATGACGATGCCTGGAAGGTCGGAGGGCACGACGATGCGTGGATGTATCTTGGGGTCGCTGTGCAACAACATGATGTCGCGCTGGGCGACGACGTTAAACGTACCGGTGTCTTTTGTCATGGCGGGTCAGATCCTTGTGACGCGGTGTTGGCGTGCCATGAGCACGGCGCCACACTCGAGCTCGTCGCCATCGCACGCGGCGACGGCACCGTGGTATCGGATGCCGGAACTGGCGGTCGCGACACGCGTTTTTCCGTGTTGTGGACAGGCGGCTTCATCTCCAAGGCGGACGATGGCAAGCCCATCGATGCGGGCGTGCGCGCAGCCGTGCTCCATCGTTCCGCCATGAGAATGGAGGTCACCAACGACGATCAGGCGACCAGTCATGCGTCACCGCCGGTGTCCTCGTTCGGAATCATTGTGGGACCCGGTTCCGGGACCCGTGTGCCGGTAAGGAATCGAACGGGACGAACGCTGTCCGATGAGACCCATCCAGTCATGCCTTCATCGTCGGTTTCTCCGTAAACGCGTTCCTGAGCCTCTTGATCAGCCGCGTACGTCCGCTTGGTTGCAGCGACGATCTCGGTCGGGTCCAGCTCGGGGAAGACTAACTGCGCGCGCTGCCGCGTATCCTCTGCCGCGCGGGCCCTGACGTCTCGCGTCATGCTCCGTGACCCTGCGTACTCAATGTCCGTCACGTACATGCGGCACTTGTCCGGGGAACCCACCTCGACACCCTCGCCGAGCCTGATGTAGCTGCCATCGTCAGCCACAAGCCGGATGATCCTGCCGGACAGCACAACTTCATCGTCGTGGCTCGTCACCGTGACGGATTGGCGTGCGTCGATGCGCAGATCGTGCTGCGCCGCCTCGACGCTGACGCGCCCCGCCGAGGCGACCATCGCGATGCCACCCTCGCAGGTGTGTATGCCGACACCTTGCCCCGCGTTCACATGCGTGCGCTGGCCGCTCGCCAGGTGACACGTGCCGTCTGCGGTCAGATCGAGGTGTTCGCCGGCGTAGAGCACCTGCGATTTTTCTGTGGCGGCGAGAATTCCATCTTTGCCGTGGAATGCCAGCATAGGGGACGTCCCCTTGTCCCCGGTGGAGGTCGGTGAGCTCGCCCACGTCGCCAGTGCCTCCCTGGTTGCGGTCTGTCCGAGGTGACGCGGCTCGTCACCACCGGCGCGGGCCATCGCTCGGCCCAATGCCTGTGTGAGGTCCTGGCAACGAGCGAGCAGTTCGGCCAGGTCGTCATGGCGCAGATGATGCGCTTCGCGCGCGGCGTTTTCGGTACTGACAAGCATGCCTTGTGCCGCTCGGAACACCGCTGCGCCCTCGGTGCGCAATTCCGCCCCCAGACCTCGCACCGCCGCCTTGCCATCCTTTCGTGGAACGGCGAGGTGCCCTAGGTTGAGTTCGCTATGCGCGGTGCTCGTCGCCAGACGAAGACCCACCTCGCCATTAGTGTCGTCGAGCACCAGCTCGTTGGCGCCGCGACCGTTGTGCTCGACCGAGCGAAGCCCAGTGAGTGCAGCGTCACCCGGGAGCGTAGATACGCCGCCGAAACCGGGCGTGCCCTTGCGACCGTTGTGCACACTACCTACGGCGACAGGCCGGTCGGGGTCATTGTCGATGAATAAGATCAGCACCTCGTCGCCGACTCGCGGCAGGTACTGAAACCCCATGCCCTCACCGGCGCCCGGATGCACGTAGCGCACGCGGATCGGCGGACCGCGTGGGAAGTCCGGGAAGTTGCACGCGAACTGCGGGACGTCGGGCGCGCGCTCCCAGTGGAACACCACCGCGACTCGGCCCAGGTCGTCGGTAGCGACGACGGTGTCGGGTGGGCCGACGACCGTCGCGGTCATAGGGCCGGGGCGCGGCCGCAACGCGCGCGACGGGTGCGGCGGCACGAGGGGTTTGTCTGCGGGCTGGGCCTCGAACGTGACGTGCAAGGGTGGCGCGTCGGTTACGGCGGCGAACAGGGGCGTACCCGTCTGCTGACGAATCTCGTCATTCAGTGTTGCCCAGTGGATGCGTACGTCACCCGGCAGCGATACATGAGCGACGATGGTCTGTGCCGTAACGATGTAGTCGTTTTTGCGGGACCGGGACTCGCCATGGCGCATGGGGTGTCGACGCGACTCCAGTCCCTTGATGCGCACAGCACTGGCGAGCGACAAGGGCACGGTGGTGGTACCGACGAAGATCTCGGCATCCATGTCGCGGGCCCACTGGCGATGTTGTGCGGGCACGCCCATGCCATTCGATGGCTTGACCACCGCGCGCGGTGACAGTGTCTCGTAGTGGCCGAATTTGCCGCGTGCGATCTCGCCCATGCCGAGGTTAGCGCGCCCGTCGTGGCGGGCTTCGTATCGGGTGTTGTCCTTATAGTCGTGACTGAGTGCGCGGGTGAAGGCAGGGACCAGTTGACGGCGTGCCATCCAGCCGGTCAGCGGAAGGTTGCCCGGGCGCGGCGTGACGCTCAGCGTTGCCTCCGGCGTGTCGTCGAAACGGTGATCGGCAGCAAATACATGCCAGGCGTTGCCAGTCCCCACGTGGCCGGTCTCCGCCTCGAGGACATAGTTGAGGCCTTCGTCGATCAGCAGGCGCTGGATGAAATCGAGGTCGGATTCCTGATACTGCATGCGGTAGGCGCGTGCGAGCGAACGATCGGTATCGCGTTGCACGGGGAACGTGGCCCGAAGCGTCGCATCCACCAGCGGGTTGTGCAGACGATGCTCGTCGAGCAGCTCGTGGAGGATCTGTAGCGTCGTCCGCTCCTGGAAGACGCGGTTGGCTTGGCGCAGGGCGAGTAGGCACAGCGTGGGTTCGACGACGAGCTCGTAGACGTCGTAGCCGATGTCTTCGGTCTGGCTGTGCCAGTTGCCGATCTGTCGTGCCGCAGTGACAACGCCATGGATCTTGCGCGTTCGCGATTCGGCCCGGACCGAGATCGAGGTCAGCAGACCGAGGAAACGGTCCGGGTGTGGCTCGACGTGACGATCGCCAGGACGCTCGGCATCGGGATAAGTCCAGACTTGGGGAGTGATGCCGTAGAGCACCGCACGGAATGGCGTGGACAGGCGCTCGGAGAACTCCAGCCGAAACGCCAGGAACGAGCGTCGTGGTGGGCGAGATGCCTTATCGGTGTCGGTGAAGCCGACGGACAGCATCCGTCCCCGTTGCGCGAACTCACCCGCCACGAAGGCCTGGATGTTGGGAATCGTACCCATGGCGACACCTCGTAGAAGAGGGTGTCACCGTAGTGACCAAAGGGCAGTGTGGATATGGAAGGATTCTGAAAAATCAGACGGATTTTCGGACGAAGAAAAGCCGCCCGTAGGCGGCTGTATGGCGGCATGTAGGAGCGCGCGCGATGGAGGCTACCGCAAACCCGTCGCGCGCAGGCGCGCTCCTACATAATCAGTGCTTCTTGGTGTCGAACGACGGCGGGGCGTCCGATGCCTTGCTCGCCCAGCTCTTGTTCGGCTTGTCCGACAGGTCGAACTCGAGCTTGCCGCCGCCGGTCGCGAACGACTCCGGCAGCCATGAGCGGGGCGTCGTCTTCCCGTCGACTTTCAGCCCCGTGACATACGGCTTGCCCGCGCCCGCATTCGGCGCTTCGATCACCACATCGCCGCCTTCGCGATGCACGGTGGCCTTCGTGAAGATCGGGCTGCCCACGATGAACTCCGCGCGTCCCGGGATATTCGGATAGATGCCCAACGCCGCAAACACATACCACGAGGACATCTCGCCCAGGTCGTCATTGCCGGGGATGCCGTTCGGACCGTTGACCCAGATCGTATCGAGCACGCGGCGCACCAGCTCCTGTGTCTTCCATGGCTGGCCGGCGTAGTTGTAAAGCCAGGGACCACCGATCGACGGCTCATTGTCGAGCTCGGCATGCAGCGGCCCGGACTTCGTGACCGCGAAGATGCCATCGGGCTGATAGAAATAGTTGTCCAGACGTTTGCGCGCCCTGTCCATACCGCCCATCGCGTCGAACAGGCCGTGCACGTTGAACGGCACCATCCACACGTATTGCGCGGCGCTGCCTTCGACGAAGCCGTCTTCCGTGGATGGCGTGAAGGCGTGGGCTTCCTTGTCGTCATCGTCCTTCACCAGCGCCCAGCTGCCGTCGGCGTTGCGGTTGCGGATGTAGCCGCCGTCCGGAGCGGCCTTCGGATCGAACAGGTTGCGCCAGTACTGGGCGCGGTCGAGGAAACGCGTGGAAGTGGCCTTGTCGCCGAGCCGGTCGGACAGGGCGCTGAGGGCGAACTCGGCGGCGACGATTTCGAGCGTATCCGCGGCGGGCCCCCACGACGGTGCGCCCACGGGGATGTAGTGCAGCTTGAGCCACGATTCGAGACCCGGGCGCTGGCCGACGCATTCCACCGGACAGCCGTCCATCGACTTGTCCAGTTCAGTGGGGTTGTCCGCCGCGTGCACGAGCGAGGCAAAGGCGCCCTTGACGTCGAAGTCCCTGCCACCGAACGCGTAGATGCCGGCGATCGACGGCGCGGCGGGATCGCCGTTCATGACGTGCGTCGCGCCGTTGTTATGCGTCCAGCGGTCCCAGACGCCCTTGTTCTGCTGCGCCTGGTTGTAGAGGCTTTGCGCGATGTCGCTGCCGGTCTTCGGGTCGAGCCAGGTCACCAGCGGCAGCTGTGAGCGGTACACGTCCCAGCCGGAGAAATTCGCGTACTGCGCTTTCTGCGTGCCGGAAACCTTATGCACCTGTTGATCGAAACCCATGTACTCGCCATTGGTATCGCTGAAGACGTTCGGCGTCATCGATGCGTGGTACAGCGCGGTGTAGAACACGGTGCGCTGGTCCGGCGTGCCACCTTCGATGTCGATGCGTGACAGCTGCTTGTTCCACGTGGCGATCGCGTTATCGCGTACGGTATCGAACGAAGTGCCTTTCGGTACTTCAGCATCGAGGTTGGCTTGCGCGTTCGCCGCGCTGACGTAAGAGATGCCGACGCGCAGGTTCACGTCCTTCGTGCCCCTGGCGAAACCGACCCATGCGCCGGAGCCTTTGCCCTCGGCAGGGAAGCCCTTTTCACCGTAGCCCGAGCCGCCTTCGCTCTTTGTGCCGCCCTTGGTCACGGCGGTGTCCTTCCACGTGCCCGTGCTGGCGAACGGCTGGTCGAACTCGATGACGTAATGAATCGTGTAGTAGCTGTGGCGGTCCGCCTTGTCGATATAGCCGCAAAAGTTACCGCTGGTGACCGAGCCGCTGATGCGACGGTTCGCCTTGTCGACCACGACGTCCGCGTTCTCCGAACCGACCTCCGAATCGGACGCGCGCACGAGCACGTTGGCCGGCTTCTCGGCGGGGAAGGAGAAGCGTGCGGCACCGCTGTGCAGCGCGGCGGTGAGATCGGCGGTGACGCCGTTGTCGAGCGTTACGCGATACTGGCCCGCTTTAGCCGTCTCATGGTCGTGGCTGAACTTCGATGCGTACGCATGGCGGAAGTCGGTGCTGGGTGAGGTCGTCACGTCCCCGGTGACCGGCATGATCGGTACATCGCCCGAGCCACCCGCACAACCCCAGCCTTCGACGTTGGTCAGGCTGAAACCGCGGATCGCATCGGCACGATATTCGTAACCGCCCGGTGCGGCGATCGGGGCCTTCTTGCCCGGCAACGGCGAGGCCTCGGGACTGAACTGCAGCATGCCGAATGGCACGACGGCGCCCGGGAAGACGTTGCCGCCGTTGGTGGTGCCGATCAGTGGGTTGACGAGGTCGGAGGGGCCGGAAGCGGCAGCGACAGCGGCCGGCAGAACGGCGGCGGCAAGGACGAACGGGCGAATCGCGCGCAAGGGCAGATCTCCGGGACCGGTATTTATATCGATTGAAATCCGAATCGGAGGCCGGGTCGTGTGCCAGGCGTCATGGATGCAGCGCAGCAATCGCTACCAGAGAATCCCATCGTTCGGCTGCACGGGCTTCAGCCCATGCGTTTCGCCGAGTGAGTCGCGCAGGTCGATCTCGATGCCGCGCGTGAGCGTGGTCAGCGGCACGTCGTCTTCGAGGTTCTCGAAGGGGTTCTGCATATCGTTGCCGATCTGCAGCAGGGCGAGGAAGAGGAAGCCCGCGACCGTCGAGCCGAGCGGTGTCAGCAGGCCCAGCGTCTCGACCAGGCCGAGGGGCAGCAGGATGCAGAAACCGTGCGTGAAGATGGCCGGGTAGGTCGCGTACTGCTGCGGCAAAGGCGTGTTCTTGATCCGCTCCATGCCACCCTGAGCGTTGGAGATGTCCGACAGCGTCCGCGCGAAGGCCGCCTGAATGATCGGGTCGGGGCGGGTGTCGGCAATCAGCGCCGCTGTGCGCGCGTGGATCGCGTTGGGCACGTTGAGGACGCCGCGCAGTCGTTCGACTTCCTCCGCCGGCAGACGCGCCGCGAGTTCGTCCCACGGCGCCTGTCGACGCAGATGCATGCGCAGCGCGTGCACATAGGCGATCTGTCGATGCGCGACCGTGACACCCATGCCGCGGTCCGGCAGGAGCGTGACCGCCTCGCGGGCGAGTGTCCGCGAGGCGTTGACCATCGCTCCCCAGAGGGTGCGCGCTTCCCACCAGCGCGCGTACGCCGTGGTGTTGCGGAAGCTGAGGTACACCGCGACGGCCGAGCCGAGCAGAGTGAGCGGCAGGGCGGGAAACTCCGCCGTGAGCCGAGGATGCATTACGTACCAGAAGGCGGTGACCGCCACATCCCATGCAAGCAGCCAGATCAACGGCTTGCCCACGTAACGCAGGATATGGCCCAGGTGCGCCCGCCCCGGCAGGATCACGCCTTGTGTTCCCGCTTGATCGCCTCGGCCAGCGGGATGAACTCGTCGTGTGCCTGGTCGAGCACCGAAACGGTGCCGTCGCCGATGTCGTACACCCAGCCCTGCAAGGTGATCGCCTTGTTGGCCAGCGCGGCGGTGACCGCCGGATGCGTGCGCAGGTGGGCCAGCTGGAGGCGGACGTTTTCCTGAGTCACTGCGTTGAGCAGGGCAGGGCCCTCGATCTGGAGTGCGAACACCGCGCTCTTGGCGGCGGCCGCGTTGCGTAGCCAGGCCTCGACCGTGGGCAGCGTCCGGGTGGAGTCCGGGTTGAGCAGGCCCTTCATGGCGCCGCAGTCGCTATGGCCGCAGATCACGACATGACGGACATGCAGGACGGCGACCGCGAATTCGACCACGGCGGACACGCCACCGAGCATTTCGCCGTAGCCGGGAACGATGTTGCCGATGTTGCGGCAGACGAAGAGATCCCCTGGCTGGGTCTGGGTGATCATCTCCGGGACCACGCGTGAATCCGCGCAGGTGATGAACAAGGTGTGCGGGCTCTGGCCTTCGGCCAGCTCGCTGAAGAGCTCCTGCGTCTCGGGGAAGACGTTGGCGCTGAAGTCCTCGACGCCCCTGAGGAGGCCGAGGAGGCTTTGGTCGCGAAGAGTTTCCTGAGTCATGCGCTTACCTTGGAAAGTATGCCGCGGCGGAGGTGCGGCGGTCAGGTTTCCAGTTTAAGACAAAGCATGGCCGAAGGGATTCGCGGGGGTATGGAACGAGGGATTCGGGAGCCAGCCTGCTGGCGATGGCTCCCGCCCTGGACGCTTTCAGCAGCGACAGCCTCAAACCTCCGCATCTTCCTTGTAGGCATCGATGGGGATGCAGGCACACATCACGTTCTTGTCGCCGTAGACGTTGTCCACGCGCGACACCGGCGGCCAGTACTTGCTGAGTTTCAGCGAGGGCAGCGGGAACGCGGCCAGCTCACGCGGATAGGCGTGCGTCCACTCGGTGCCGGTGACCATGGCAGCCGTATGGGGGGCATTGCGCAGCGGGTTGTCCTCGCGATCCAGACGGCCATCTTCCACCGCGGCGATCTCTTCACGGATCTGGATCATGGCGTCGATGAAACGGTCCAGCTCATGCTGAGACTCGCTTTCGGTCGGTTCGACCATCAGCGTGCCCGCGACCGGGAACGACAGGGTCGGTGCGTGGAAGCCAAAGTCGATGAGGCGCTTGGCCACGTCTTCCGCGCCCACGCCCGTGACGTCCTTGAGCGGACGCAGATCGAGAATGCACTCGTGCGCGACCAGGCCGTTACGACCCGTGTACAGCGTCTTGTAATGCGGAGCGAGGCGCTTCGCGATGTAGTTGGCGTTGAGCAGCGCGACCTGGGTCGCCTTGCGCAGGCCTTCGGTGCCCATCAGCGTGATGTACATCCACGAGATCGGCAGGATCGACGCGGAGCCGAAGGTGGCCGCGCTGACCATGCCCACGTCGCCCTCGGCGCCGAAGGCACGCGGCAGGAACGGCGCGAGGTGCGACTTGACCGCGCACGGGCCGACGCCCGGGCCGCCACCGCCGTGCGGAATGCAGAAGGTCTTGTGCAGGTTGAGGTGCGAGACGTCCGAACCCCACTTGCCCGGCTTGGCCACGCCGACCAGCGCATTCATGTTGGCGCCGTCGGTGTACACCTGGCCGCCGTGCTTGTGCACGACGTCGCAGATGGCGACCACGTCTTCCTCGAACACGCCATGCGTGGACGGGTAGGTGATCATGATCGCGGCGAGACGATCCGAATACTTCTCCGCCTTGGCGCGGATGTCGTCGACATCGACGTTGCCGTTGGCATCGCAGCGCGTGACCACGACGGTCATGCCGCACATCTGCGCGGACGCCGGGTTGGTGCCGTGCGCGGATTCCGGGATCAGGCAGATGTCGCGATGGCCTTCGCCACGCGAGCGGTGGTACGCGCGGATCGCGAGCAGGCCGGCGTATTCACCCTGGGCGCCGGAGTTCGGCTGCAGGCTGACGGAGTCGTAACCGGTGCACTCGACCAGCATCGCCTCGAGCTCGTCGATCAGCTGCTTGTAACCCTGCGCCTGACTGGCCGGGGCCAGCGGATGGATGTTGGCGAACTCCGGCCACGTCACCGGGATCATCTCGGCGGTGGCGTTGAGCTTCATGGTGCAGGAGCCCAGCGGGATCATGGTGCGATCCAGCGCGAGATCCTTGTCGGCCAGGCCGCGCAGGTAGCGAAGCAGCTCGTGCTCGCTGTGGTGCGTGTTGAACACCGGATGCTGCAGGAAGTCGACATCACGGAGCAGGGCAGTCGGCAGTGCGTCGTCGGTCGCGGCATCGAGTGCGTCGATGTCGTTCACGTTCGCACCGAACACGCCGGCCAGCGCGGCGATGTCCGCACGCGTGGTGGTCTCGTCGAGGCTGATGCCGACGCTGTTCGCGTCGGTTGCGCGCAGGTTGAGGTTGGCGGCTGCGGCCTTGGCGTGCAGCGCCTTCGCGTCGACTCCGGTCACATGCAGCGTGTCGAAAAAGTCGCCACCGACGGCAACGCCGGCCTTGCCGAGCGCACCGGCGAGGATCGCGGTGAGGCGATGCGTGCGGCGGGCGATGCGGACGAGGCCTTCCGGACCGTGGTACACGGCATACATGCTGGCCATGACGGCGAGCAGCACCTGCGCGGTACAGATGTTGGACGTGGCCTTTTCGCGGCGAATGTGCTGCTCGCGGGTCTGCAGGGTGAGGCGGTACGCCGGCTTGCCCTCGGTGTCGACAGAGACGCCGATCAGGCGACCCGGCATCGAGCGCTTGTACGCATCGCGGCAGGCGAGGTAAGCGGCGTGCGGGCCACCGAAGCCATACGGCACGCCGAAGCGCTGCGTGTTGCCGACGACGATGTCCGCACCCCAGCTGCCCGGCGAAGCGATCAGCGTGAGGGCGAGCAGGTCGGTGGCGACGCAGACGATGGCACCGCGCGCGTGGGTCGCGTCGGCGAGCGCCTTGTAATCGTTGATGCGACCGAAGGTGTTCGGGTACTGCAGCAGCACGCCGAAGCTGTCGACCGTCGTACCTTCGCTGTCGTCACCGACGTGCAGCTCGATGCCGATGCCGTCGGCACGCGTGCGCAGCACTTCGAGGGTCTGCGGATGGACGTCCTTCGAGACGAAGAAGACGTTCGACTTCGACCTGGCCGAGCGCTTGGCCAGCGTCATCGCTTCGGCCGCGGCGGTGGCCTCGTCGAGCAGCGACGCGTTCGAGATGTCCATGCCGGTCAGGTCGGTGACCATGGTCTGAAAGTTGATCAGCGCCTCCATGCGGCCCTGCGAGATCTCCGCCTGGTACGGCGTATAGGCCGTGTACCACGCCGGGTTCTCGAGCACGTTGCGCAGGATGACGTTCGGCGTGAGCGTGCCGTAGTAGCCCTGGCCGATGAAGCTGCGGAAGACGGTGTTGCGGTCGGCGATCGCGCGAATCTTGGCCAGCGCCTCTTCCTCGGTCACCGCTGCGGACAGCGACAGCGGGGCGGGCGACTTGATCGAGCCGGGGACGATGGCGTCCGTCAGCGCATCGAGGTCGGCGTGGCCGACCACGGCGAGCATCTCGGCGATCTCGGCGTCATTCGGGCCGATGTGGCGCTCGATGAACGCGCCATGGTTCTCGAGCTCGCGCAGCGAAGGAGAGTTTTTCTGGCTCATGACTTTGGAGGCATCCGAAAGAACGTGCCGTGCCGGCACGTGGGGCGCCCCTCTGTCCTTTTGCCTGAGAGTTTGGAGGCGGATGGCCTCTTGCACCTTCGGCGCCGGATCTAACCGGTCTCTCCAGAGTGATGAAGCACGCCGGTGGTCATGGGAGCCTGAGCGATTACGGGCGTTGCGCCTTCGGCAGCGGGTCCTTCCGCTTCTCCCACCGGGTGTTGCTGGGCACGATTATACAGAGGCAGGGCCGAAGATGACGGTTTTCGCTTGCACCCGGCCATCCCGTCAATCAGGCTTATCCGGCACCCATCGATGCGGAATCCCGAACAATGCACAAGGCCGGGCTGATCGAACTTCAGGCGGTACTGGCGGTGGCCAGCCACCAGAACTTCCGACGGGCCGCCGTGGCCCTGGGCATGTCCCCGTCGGCGCTGAGCCACGCGGTCGCGGCCCTGGAGCAACGCATGGGCGTCCGCCTGTTCAACCGGACGACCCGCAGCGTGTCGTTGTCCGAAGCCGGGGAGCAGTTCGTGGCACGGGTGCGCCCGGCACTGGGCGAGATATCCGCCGCGATGGAGGCCGCGAACGCCTTCCGGGACAGCCCGACCGGGACGCTGCGGATCAGTGCGGCGGAAGGCGGCGCGGCCATGATCCTCGAGCCGGTCATCCTCGAGTACCTGCGCCGCTATCCGGAGATGCGCCTCGACCTCAATACCGAGGGACGATTCATCGACATCGCGGCGGAGGGTTTCGATGCGGGTCTTCGTCTGGCTGACGACGTGCCGCAGGATATGGTCGCCGTGCGCTGCTCGGACAAGCTGCGGCTGATCGTGGTCGGCTCACCGGCGTACTTCAAAACCCACGGCAAGCCGAAGGTTCCGGACGACCTCACGAAGCACGTCTGCATCCGGGGCCGCCTGCCGAGCGGGACGATCTACCGCTGGGAGTTCGAGAAGCGCGGCGAGCAGCGGCGTATCGAGGTTGACGGTCCGCTTGGCCTGGACAATCACAATCTGATGGTTGCGGCCGCCGTCGACGGCTTCGGCCTGGCGTGGACGTGGAGCAATGGCCCGGGCGTTCCCGAGCATCTCGCCGCTGGCCATCTGGTAAGTGTTCTCGACGACTGGAGCCCCGGCTTCCCTGGTCTCGCGGTGTACTACCCCGCGCACCGGCATATGTCCGCTGGCCTCCGTGCCTTCATCGATCTGGTGCGTGAGCGCACGGAGTGAATTCCTGACTGAACAAACGCAATGCTCGGTCCCTCGGGGCGTCCTGGCCTTTCCGGTAGCGGTGTTGTGGTGGATGCTGTGGCGCTGCGCGACGCGTCGCTGGCGACGGACGCCCTGACGCCGGCGCTTAGAAGAAGACGGCTGGACTAAGGCCGAAACGCTCCGATAACCCGCGAATGTGAGTCACCGTGAGATCGCGCTTGCCGGCGAGAATTTCGGACACCACGCTTTGTGTGCCGATCTCTGGCAGTTGATTCTGCCGGAGATCGTGCTGTTCCATCAAAAAGCGAAGGAGGTCGACGCCGTGTACATCGGCCTGGCGATAATTTCGCTGGTCATAGGCGTAGATGAGGTCTGCCAGAACCGCGAACAACGAATGGCTGGCGTGTTTTTCGTCCATGGCACCGATATCAACGAGCGCATCGGCGAGCGCGACGACTTCTTCATAGTCCTTGTCGTTGGCTATATGACGCATGCCTGACATCTTCTGGAACGCTTCCCAGCCTTTTTGCACCGAGGCGAGCGAGTGTCTTGCCTTTATTTTTTTCGTAGCGCGCATTGCACTCTTCCGTAAGTCACGATTCGAAGAGTATCGCAAATTGCGATATGGTCAACGAGACGCGCTACGCACGCTATCGTGTGGGTGTGCAGCTCGGTGGTTACCCGGTTGCTTGTCCGCAGACCCCGCCAAGAATCAGATCGATCCCCGCCAGGAAATCCGCGCGATCGTCATGCTCGCGCAGAGGCCCCGCCATGCTCCGCACAAACGGAAAGGCCTCTTCGTCGAGCTCGGACCACGTCGCGGCGACACTCGACAGGAAGGCCAGGCGATCCGTCCCCAGCGTTCTGCCGACATGCGCATTGGCCGCATTCTGTCCCGCCACGCCGAGGATGTAACTCAGCAATGCCGACACCGTCGGCCACTGCCTCTCGGCGGGAACGCCAAGCGCGCAGAGGGCCTGGCCGAGTCCTTCGAGTATGCGAACGGCAGGCAGCTGCCCGGGCGCGCGCGTGAGTGCGGAGCCCACCCATGGGTGCTCGTCGATGGCGTCGAACAGACCCAGAGCGAGTGCGCGGATGTCGGTTTCCGGCGACTCGCCAGCCACTGCGATAGTCATCGTCCGGCTGACGATCGCGTCGCACGCGGCTGTCAGCAACTCGCCTTTATTGGCGACGTGCCAGTAGATCGCGCCCGGGCCCGTGGCGAGCCGCCCCGCCAGAGCGCGAAACGTCAAACCGCTCTCACCCTCGGCGTCGAGGAGTTCGATAGCCGTGTCGACGATACGGTCCCGCGAGAGGGAGTCTTCGCGGCGCGGGGTGGGGGCAGCTTTCTTGACCATGAGCCATCTTGACATGGATGGAACGTCGTTCCAAGATGATTGGAACGACGTTCCATAAGCCATTTCGTAAGGTCTTTCCCCATGCATACCCCCATAGCGATCGTCGGTGCCGGTCTTGGCGGCCTGGTGCTGGCGCGCGTTCTCCACGTCCATGGCATCGCGTCGACGGTGTTCGAGGCAGAGGCCTCGGCGACGGCACGTACGCAGGGTGGCATGCTCGACATCCACGAACGTGATGGGCAGCGGGCACTCAGGGCGGCAGGTCTCTTCGAAGCCTTTCAGGCGCTCGTTCACCCTGGCGGTCAGCAAACCCGCGTGCTCGACGCGGACGGTCGCGTCCTGTTCGACGAGCCCGATGACGGCACCGGTGGCCGCCCGGAAGTGCCTCGTGGTGAGCTTCGCCGCATGCTGATCGAGTCGCTGCCGGCTGGCGCTATCCAGTGGGGGCGCAAGCTTGTCAGCGCATCGCCAGCGGGAGGTGCGCAGCATCGCCTGACCTTCGTCGACGGATCGAGCGTGACGACCGACCTTCTCGTCGGTGCCGACGGCGCTTGGTCGAAGGTGCGTTCGTTGCTGTCGGATGCCAGGCCGGCCTACGTGGGCATGTCGTATGTCGAGACCTACCTCTACGACAGCGACGAGCGCCACAACGCGGCAGCGGATGCGGTTGGTGGTGGCGCCATGTTTGCCGCGATGCCTGGCAAAGGCATCCTTGCGCACCGGGAGCCGGATGGCGCGCTTCATACCTATGTGGCGCTCAGGCGATCCGAAGCCTGGATGGCCGAGATCGACGTCTCCGATCCGGCGGCAGCAAGGGCTCGCGTGGCCCTGGAATTCGACGGCTGGGCATCGGGGCTCACCGCGCTGATTACCGATGGTGAAACGCCGCCCGTCCTCCGCATCATCCATGCCTTACCGGGCGATCATCGTTGGGATCGCGTTCCCGGGGTGACCTTGCTCGGCGACGCCGCCCACCTGATGGCGCCCTCGGGTGAGGGCGCCAATCTGGCGATGTGGGATGGTGCGGAACTGGCCCAGGCCATCGTGGCGCATCCCGGCGACATCGAAGCGGCGCTTGCCGCATACGAGGCGACGCTGTTTCCACGCAGTGCCTCGGCGGCGGCGGACGCGGACGAACTCCTCGACATCTGTTTCGGCGAGCGTGCACCGCACAGCCTCGTCGAGATGTTTACGCAGAGCCCGTCCGCGACCTGATTACGTCGCGGGATTGGTGTTCACCACGGATCCGGACCTTCCTTGCTGGTGAACGCGCCCGTCGGGCCATCGTCGGGAAGCAGCGCGACTCGCACGGCTTCCTGCGCGCCCTCGGCCACGGTCTGGTGACCACTGTTGCCGTTGAGGTCCGTCGCGGTGTAACCGGGATTGACGACGTTGACCTTGATCCCCGTGTCCTTCAGCTCATCGGCGAGGATCACGGTGAACATGTTCAGCGCGGCTTTCGACGCGTTGTAGCCGATCAGCTTGACCGCGGCATAGTCCCACGTCGGATCGGCATTCAGCGCGATGGAGCCGAGGCCGCTCGAGATGTTGACGATGCGCCCCGAGGCGGACTTCTTCACTAGCGGCAACAGAGCCTGGGTGACTTCCACCGTCCCGAAGAAATTTGTCTCGAAAGTGGTGCGCACGGCGTCCATCGTCGCGGTGCTGGTGTTGCCGTCGCCTTGCACGGCGACGCCCGCATTGTTCACGAGGACGTCCAGACGGCCCTCGTTGGCTTCGATATCCGCCGCGGCGGCCTTGATCGATGCCGGACTGCCGAGATCGAGCGAGACGAAACGGACGTCGATGCCTTCGTCGCTGAGCGTTTTGGCGGCCTGCTGGCCTCGGCCGGTGTCACGGGCACCGAGCAGGATGCGATGGCCGGCCTTGCCGAGCTGGCGGGCGATTTCGAGACCGATACCCCTGTTGGCACCGGTGATGAGGGAGATGCGTCGATCGGTATTGCTCATGGCGTTTCCTTCTGGATTAGGTGGCGGATGGCGCTATGAGTTAATTTATGAATCATCCTTCGGTTTTTACATTCGCATATGGCCGTTGTCCCTTCAGACCCCCCTCAAGCCGCGTAAAACCCCGCGTCAGGCCCGCTCGACCGCGACGGTGACGGCGATTTTCGAGGCGACGTTTCAGGTTTTGCTGTCCGACGGCCTCGTCAAGCTGACCACTACGCGGGTGGCCGAGCGGGCAGGGGTGTCGGTGGGCACGATGTACCAGTACTTCCCGCACAAGGAGGCGCTGCTGTACGCGGTGCTGGAGCAGTACCTCTACGAGGTGGTGATCGCGACCGAAGAGGCCTGCGTCCGGCTCGAAGGTGCGCGGCTGGGTGAGATGGCCGATGGGCTGGTGCATGCCTACCTCGAAGCGAAGCTACGCCACATGCCCGGTTCGCGTGTGCTGTATACGGTGGCTGCCGAACTCGACACCGATGACCTGATCGACGACATCGTCCGCCGCGCCGACCAGGCGATCGAGCGGCTGCTTGCCAGCGCGTCCGACGCCCACTTCGACGACCTGCCGACGGTGACGTTTGCCGTGCGTACGATTCTCGTGGGAACGGTACGCGAAGTGCTGGAGAAGGAAGCGCCGGCGTCTTCGCTGGCGATGCTAAGGGCGCAGCTGCCGATCATGTGTCGCGCTTATCTGATGGCGGTGTCGAGCAGCTGACGTGTGACGCGCAGCCTCAGGCCGCAGCGTCCGGCTTCACGGCATCCAGAAAGCACTGCCGCAACCAGCGCAACGATTCATCCTGCTGAGCACGCGGATGCCAGCCCATCGCGAACTGAAACCCCGGGATCTCGACGGGAAGATCGATCACGTCGACGAGCGAGGTGTAGCGTTGCAGCAGGCGACTGGGCAGCGTGGCGACGCCGTCTGTTTGCGCGAGGACCAGCGCGGGCACGTGGCGAAGCAGGGGGCCGGTTATTCGTTCGTTCCCGAGGTGTATCGCAATCGGGATTGACGGCGATGTGCGACGCAGTTCCCTGGACTAACCGCGGTCACTTGTCGAGATCGCATGGCATGGGATCACGGACCACGACGTCGCTCTCGCGAAAATCGTTCGTCACGGAGAACGGGCCCCACTCGTGAATTTCGAGAGTCAGTTCGTGCTTTCCGAGATAGACGACGAACCCGCATACGACTTCGCCGAGCGAACCGACCAGTGGGGGCACCGACAGTGTCCGCTCAACAGCAGGCAATGCACCATGTTCGACAGTCACGAAATAGCCGCAGCCGGTGTATTCGTAGACCACGGGTATACCGGGGTTTGCGAGCTCGTTCAGCATCTCGTCACTGAGAACATCGCACGCCATGGCCTTGATGACCTGCAACTCGAAGTTCTTGAGCCCGTTCCGGGTTTCCCGTCGATCGCGGGGTGACGATCTATCGACGCGCATATGCGTTCCATGTCTGTGCTTCGGCCTGAGTCTTCGTGCGGTCGGCCGACGTGTCAAGAGTGGCCGTTGAGCCGTAAGCAGAAAGGCCGCCGGGAACGAGTCCCGGCGGCCTTCAGATCAAACGATACACGTGCCCGGTTACTTCAGATCGAAGCGATCCAGATTCATCACCTTGGTCCATGCCGCCACGAAGTCCGTCACGAACTTCGCCTGCGCATCTTCCGTCGCATACACCTCGGCGATGGCACGCAGCTGCGCATGCGAGCCGAAGATCAGGTCGACGCGCGTTCCGGTGAACTTACGTTCGCCCGACTTGCGATCGACGCCTTCGAACACATCCTGTGCCGATGACATCGCTCGCCATTCCGTACCCATGTCGAGCAGGTTACGGAAGAAGTCGTTCGTGAGCGTGCCCGGCCTGGATGTGAACTCACCATGCTTGTCGTTACCTGAGCGCACACCCAGCGCGCGAAGGCCACCGACCAGCACGGTCATCTCCGGCGCGGTCAAGGTCAGCAACTGGGCCTTGTCGATCAGAAGGGCTTCGGCGGGTACACGCCACTTGCGCTTGAGGTAATTGCGGAAGCCATCGGCCTTCGGCTCGAGCGCGCCCACGGATTCGACATCCGTCTGGTCCTGTGTGGCATCGCCACGACCGGGGGAGAAGGGCACGGTTACGGCGTGACCCGCATCCTTCGCGGCCTTTTCGATGCCGGCGTTACCCGCCAGCACGATGAGGTCGGCGATGGAGACCTTCTTGCCTGCGGCATCCGAGTCCTTCTTGATGCCTTCGAGGACGTTCAGCACCTTGGCGAGCTGTTCGGGCTGGTTGGCTTCCCAGTCTTTCTGCGGTGCCAGGCGAATGCGCGCGCCGTTAGCGCCGCCGCGTTTGTCGGAGCCGCGGAAGGTGGACGCGGAAGCCCAGGCCGTGGTGACCAGTTCGGCAACGGTCAGACCCGACGCAAGGATCTTTTCCTTCAGTGCGCCCAGGTCGGACTCGCCGATGAGCGGGTGATCGACCGCCGGAATCGGATCCTGCCAGTCGAGCACCTCGGACGGCACTTCCGGCCCCAGGTAACGGGCGCGGGGCCCCATATCGCGGTGGGTCAGCTTGAACCACGCGCGGGCGAACGCGTCGGCGAACTGGTCCGGATTTTCCAGGAAACGGCGGGAGATCTTTTCGTAAGCCGGGTCCACGCGCAGCGAGAGGTCGGTGGTCAGCATCGTCGGGCGCTGCTTCTTCGACGGATCGAAGGCATGCGGGATGGTCTCCTCGGCATCCTTCGCGATCCACTGATGGGCGCCGGCCGGGCTCTTCGTCAGCTCCCATTCGTGACCGAACAGGTTCTCGAAAAAGCCGTTGCCCCACTTTGTCGGGGTGCTGGTCCAGGTGACCTCGAGGCCGCTGGTAATGGTATCCGCACCCTTGCCGCTGCCGAAGCTGCTCTTCCAGCCGAAGCCCTGATTTTCGATATCGGAACCTTCCGGCTCGGGACCGACGTTATCGGCCGGGCCGGCGCCGTGCGTCTTGCCGAAGGTGTGACCGCCGGCGATCAGCGCGACGGTCTCCTCGTCGTTCATGGCCATGCGGCCGAAGGTTTCGCGGATGTCGTGCGCAGCGGCGGCCGGGTCGGGATTGCCGTCCGGACCTTCCGGGTTCACGTAGATGAGGCCCATCTGCACCGCGCTGAGCGGGCTCTCGAGGTTGCGACCGCCATCGGTACGGCTCTGTTCTTCACCGTGCTTCTCGGCGTCGGCGACCAGGACGCCGCCGTCGTCGTCCTTACCCGCGGCACCCTTGCCGTAGCGGACGTCGCCACCCAGCCAGGTCTTCTCGTTACCCCAGTACACGTCCTGATCGGGTTCCCAGGTATCTTCGCGGCCGCCGGCATAGCCGAAGGTCTTGAAGCCCATGCTCTCCAGAGCGACGTTTCCGGTCAGGATGTAGAGATCCGCCCAGGAAATCTTCTGGCCATACTTCTGCTTGATCGGCCACAGCAGACGGCGCGCCTTGTCCAGGCTGACGTTATCGGGCCAGCTGTTCAGTGGCGCGAAACGTTGCTGACCGCGACCGCCGCCGCCACGGCCGTCGCCGACGCGGTAGGTGCCGGCGCTGTGCCAGGCCATGCGGACAAACAAGCCGCCGTAATGACCGAAGTCGGCGGGCCACCAGTCCTGCGAATCCGTCATCAGTTTGGTCAGGTCGGCCTTGACCGCCGCCAGATCGAGGCTCTTGAACGCTTCGGCGTAGTTGAACTGCTCGCCCAGGGGATTGGACTTGTTCGAATGCTGGGCCAGCAGGTCGACACGTAATTGTTTGGGCCACCAATCGCGATTGGTCGTACCGCCGCCGGCGGTATGGTTGAACGGGCACTTGGCTTCGTTGGTCATGCGCTCTTTCTCCTTGGGACAGGTCCCAAATGCTGGCGTTACGGGGTGTCAGGCTTGCACGGAGTTCCGACGCGGGGCGCCGGAGGGACAACGATGTTGGGCAGCGTGACTGCCGGAGGGTCGACCAGAGCATCGTTGGCCCGCATGCAAAGGGCACTGGATGCAACAAGTGGGGCGCGTTGGCTGGTAGGCATGACGCGAACCTGTGGAAGACCTCGTCGGAGTGTACGCTTGGCCGTGATGCGTTCGGAAACTGATTGAATCTATCGAACCCATAGAGTCGGACTATCGTCATTCTGCTGCGGGGCACAAGAGTGGACTACGAGGGCACACAAAAGATTGTGGCAGGTGATCCTGTCAGTTCCGGGGGCGGTTTCGCTGCGCGTTCCCGGCAAGGGGAGCACGGCGCCGGTAGGGACCCTCGACGCGGTGCCCGACGAGGTGTCGCGTCTGGTGGTCCGACCCATAGGAGCGCACCATGATTGTCTTTGTGTTGACGCTGGAGGGCTGGGATCGCTGGCGCCATATGGCAGCGGGCCATGCTTCGATATGGCTCAACGGCGGTGTGGCCGATCCGGCGGAGGTGTCGGAGCTTCGGCGTCAGGGCCTCGATCTGACCATCATGACGCGTCGACTCGATCCGCTTGACGGAGCCGGCATTGATGCCGAGGTCGTGACCATTCGAGAGCACTTTCCTGGGCACGTTTTGTTTATCGAGCGGAGTGAATCATAGAAGTCGCTACGCATCCCACGCGAGGTGCCTACGAGCTACCTGCGGAGGTTCGGTTCGTTCGGATTCGATCTGCGATTACCGCGCCGGGTATCGCACCCAACAGACAAAGCGGCGCGGCCCACTGATCGAGCCCCCACGCTTTCGCCACGTGGACTCCCGCTTCGCGAAGTCCGGCGGGAACGAAGATGATGATGCCGGCTGCCGCGAGAATGCCGAAGAAGGCACCAGCGCGCCAAAGAGCGAATCGGGGTGATAAACGAGCGGTCATCCTTGATACCTCGTGGGGTGTGGATCGGATCATAGCCGGGAACGTCACAAGGCTAGTGTGCTTTGCCGGTTCGTCACGTAAGTCGACAAGTTCTTGCGATCATGCCGGCGTACATTGAGCGGTACAAAACCTTGGGGCGCCGGGCATGAAGGCTGATCGGACGTATTGGTTCGGGAAGAAGCGATTTGGCTGGGGAATCGGTCCTCGCAGCTGGCAGGGGTGGGTGACCATGCTGGTGTACGCCGCGCTCATGATTGCGCTTTCGCGGCTGATCGATCCCGGGCTGCACTACGCCCTTGCGCTTGCATCGAGGATCGGAATCACACTGCTTCTGTTCGCAGTGATCGCCATCAAGGGCGACTGGCGACGATCCCGGGCTTGATTATCCCAGCGGCACGCGGAGGATTGGTCCAGGCAGGTATTGAAGGGCGCGCCATAGGAGCGCCTTGACCAATGCCTGCGGTCCTTGGCTTCAGTCGACCAGCTCGATACCCAGACCGTAGAGAAGCCCCGATGCCTCCGTCCGCGTGAACTTGGCCCCTCTTATCTGGTTCTCGCGAATGTCCATGACGTAGTTGGTCGCTTCGCTGAAGTCCGCGCCCATCAGCTTCGTCTTGCCGAACAGGCTCTCGGCGAAATCGGAGTAGGTGAAGTTGGCTCGCGCGAAATCGCCCTGGCGAAAGTCGACGTTGCGTGCCTTGCACTCTTCGAGTACCAGCTCCTGAAGATTCAGGTCGAAGAACGACGAGTAGTTCACCACGGACTTGCGAAACGCCAGTTGGGCTGGCGCCGCATACCGTGGCCAATCGGCCCGCGCCCAGTCCACGCCGATCACCTTGCATTCGTTGAAGGTCACGCCCTGAAACTTGCTGGCATTGACTTTGACGTTGCTCAGGTCGCAGGCGTTGAACGTGCAGTCGATGAACTTGCAGTGGTCGAGGACGGCGTCGCTGAAAGAGCATCGGGTGAACGTGCATTCCTCGAAGGTCTTGGAGGCAAGCTTGCCCTCGGCGCAGTCGAGGCCGTGAAAGGCCTTCAGGTAGAACTCCGCTTCTTCGCCGATCAGGTCGTTCATGAGTCAGGAGGTCCGTGGGGACAGGGCGACATTATCCGGCCTAAGGGCTCGATGTCCTCTTACTGAGCATCGGCCGCTCGGCGACAGATCTCCCGGACGAGGCGATCCACCAGCATTTCAGGGTCATCGATATGGGACTCGATGATCGGGATGGCCCACTCGGCGCCGGACAAGATGGCGTGCTCTTTCCAGCCGGGCCAGTCCCGCCATTCGCGCAGCGTCATCCGTCGCGATCCGCCCCGCTCGGCGTGACCGCCACCGATGGACTCGCCCACGGCGAAAAGAGCTTCGCTGAAGGCGTGGAGATAGATGCCATAGACGTGATGCGTGGCGTCTTCCTCGGTCGGTGCCTGGTTCTTGTAGCTGAGGCGAAGGGCATGATGCTCGAGGGTGGCTTGCGTGACGGGTGCGGAGTTGTCGTACAGGTAGTCAGCCGTGACGTTACCCAGCAGAGGCCACGTTAATGCGCTATCGCTATATGAGAAATGTTTGAAGGTCTGGGGATAGGCCAGCTGCGGCCAGCCCATCTCCTCCCGGGCCACGGACGCGTCGAACAGGCGTATGGCCCCGTCGTCGAAAGCGATCGCCAGTTGCCAGGTCTCGTTCGGGACGACCGATCTGATCTTTCGGGTGGGTGAGTTCACGTCGGCGTCGTCACATCATCCCAATCCGCGCGCTCGAAACCAACGAGCCAGTTCAGAGCGTGGTGCCGTTCCCTGATGACGCCGGGAATGACGTTGGGCGGGAATTCGCGTCGTCCGAGTTCCGCTTCGCGAATGACCCAGTGCCATCGGATCGTCTCGTCGAGCGCGTCGAGAATCTCGTTTGCAGGCCGCAGGCCATGGGTCGGCGGCAGACCATGTGCTGACGCATCGAGCAGGTGTCCGGTCAGGCCAGACACGTCGCATATCTTGCCGGGAGACGGTAGTTCCGGCCACAGACCCGCCGCCCAGGCGAGGATCGCCGTGCTCTCATAACGCCACCCCATCTGCGTGACGACGTGCGTGTCGGGCGTAGCGGCCTGCAGGAACGCTTGTTCGGCCTGCGAGAAATACGAGAAGGCGGCCGGGAGCCGTTCACGTATCTGTTCGAGGTCGAGCGGGTCGTTGTCCCGTATGCCCTCGGCAAACGCGCTCACGGCGAGAAGGGCCATCACGCGTCCGGCCACCTCATCGGCAGTGCGCCACTGGACCTCGTGCTCGCCGATGATGGGCGGCAGGGTGCCAGGCACGGCGATACCGTCCGCCAGCAGCCTTGCTTCGCTACGCGACTTTCGTTCCAGCGCGTCGGCGGGGTAGGGCAACTCCGCAGCCGGATCTCCCGCGCCCTGACTGTCGATCAGTACGCGGCCCTCGGGATCGCAGATCCTGCCGTCGTCGTCGAAGACGATCGCATTCGCCTGGCAGGCCCATCGAGCGAACTCGGGGAGCGCATTCGAGGACAGCATCAGGCTGACATGGTGTTGCACCCGTTGAAGGTGCCGCATCACATGGTAACGGGTGTGAGTCATTTCCCCGTCGCCCCGGCTGAGTGTGTAGCCGATGAACCCCTCGAGGTGGCCGTGCAATTCCGGGTCGCTCAGATCGCGCTCGCCGAGGAGCGTGTGAGGGAAGCTTGGCTTCGGCAGCGGGCTGACGGTGGCATAGACATTGAGGCGGATATCGTTATCCGCGCTGCTGTTGCCCCCGGACGTTGCGAAGATGGACTTCAGGCGTGTGAACACGTGGGCATTCCCAATGCAGTGTCACCGGATTCTCGGCGAGTCTGTCGCCGGTGCCAAGAGAGACCTATGGCAGCGGCACATCGTGCCCGCGCTGTACGCCAGGCGCGGCTTTCTGAACCCCGGATACAACAAAGCCCCGCATCGCTGCGAGGCTTCGTCTATAATTGGTGCCCAAGAGAGGACTCGAACCTCCACGGTTTTACCCGCTAGTACCTGAAACTAGTGCGTCTACCAATTCCGCCACCTGGGCAGGTGTCCCGAAGCATCGCTGCCCCGTGAGCCGCGTAGATTAGGTAGGTCGGGGAAACTTGTCAACGATTTTGCACACCGGATGTGAAACTATTTCGCGTCCCCCTTCAAAGGTTCATACGTGACAAAGAAAACTAAAGGTTCGGATGCCGCCCGCGGCCCCCGTAAACCCAAGTCCAGCCGCTCCGGCAAGGCGCTGGACCAGCACGGTCCGGCGCGCGCCGTGGTCGACCCCCATGCCGATCGCGAAGCTCAGCGCTACGAGAAGCCGATCCCCAGCCGCGAGGCCATCCTGGCGCTGTTCGAAGAGCGGGGCGAGTTGCTGGCCGAGTACGACATCGCCCGCGCCCTGAGGCTGTTCGACGAGTACGAAATCGTCGCCCTCAACCGTCGCCTGGGCGCCATGGTCCGCGATGGCCAGCTGCTGCGTAACCGCCGCGGCGACTACGCACCCGCCCAGAAGCTCAGCCTGCTGCCGGGCCGGGTCATCGCCAACGCCGAGGGCTACGGCTTCCTGCGTCCGGACGAGGGCGGAGAAGATCTCTACCTGTCGCCGCAGCAGATGCGCAGCGTGCTCCACGGCGACCGCGTGCTCGCCAGCGTCGTCGGCATCGACCGCCGTGGCCGGCGGCAGGGTGCCATCGTCGAGGTGCTGGAGCGCCGCTCGCCGCGCCTGGTCGGCCGCGTGGTCATCGAGAACGGCGTGACCCTGGTCGAGCCGGACGATCGCCGCCTGCACCAGAACATCATGATTCCTTCCGGCCGCGACGCCGGCGCCCGCTCGGGCGAGATCGTCGTGGTGGAGATCACCGATCCGCCGACCCAGCACCGTGGCCCCATGGGCACCGTGCGCGCCGTGCTCGGTGAGCGCCTGCAGCCGTCGCTGGTGGTCGAGATGGCCATTGCCAGCCACGACCTGCCGCACGAGTTCCCGCCGGAGGTCATCCGTCAGGCTGAGGAAGTCGAGCCCAAGGTGACGTCCGAAGAGCGCAAGGGCCGCACGGACATCCGCAAGCTTCCGCTGGTCACCATCGATGGCGAAGACGCGCGTGACTTCGATGACGCGGTGTATGCCGAGTCGCTGAAAGACGGCGGTTTCCGTCTCATCGTGGCGATCGCCGACGTCTCGCACTATGTGCCGGTCGGTACGCCGCTCGACGTCGAGGGTTATAACCGCAGCACGTCCACGTATTTCCCGGGCTTCGTCGTGCCGATGTTGCCCGAGACGCTTTCCAACGGCATCTGCTCGCTGATGCCAAGGGTCGAGCGTCTGTGCATGGTCTGCGACATGGAGATCGACGAGGACGGCGACGTCGTGCGCTCCAAATTCTACGACGCGGTGATGTTCTCGCACGCGCGCCTCACCTATAACAAGGTCTGGCAGGCGGTGGGCGAGCGCAACGCGGACGTTCGTGACGAGATCGCCGACGTTCTGCCGCAGGTCGAAACGCTGCACAAGCTCTACAAGGTCATGGCGAAGGCGCGCAAGCGTCGCGGTGCCATCGATTTCGAAACACCGGAAGTGAAGTTCCGTCTCGGTCCCGCGGGCGATGTCGAGTCGATGGGCGCGTCCGATCGCAACGATGCGCACAAGATGATCGAGGAATGCATGATCGCCGCCAACGTGCAGGCGGCGCGCTTCCTGACCAAGCGCAAGATCCCCGCGCTGTATCGCGTGCATGCGCCGCCCCCGGCGGAAAAGTACGACGACCTCCTGCAGTTCCTGAAGGAGTTCAAGCTGAAGATGCCGCCGGCGGACGAAGTCACGCCAGCCGATTTCTCGGCGTTGCTGAAGAAAGTGCAGGACCGCCCGGAAGCGGAGCTGATTCAGTCGGTGCTACTGCGTGCGCAGAGCATGGCGATCTACCATCCGGAGAACCAGGGCCACTTCGGTCTGGCACTGGACGCGTATGCCCACTTCACGTCGCCCATCCGCCGTTATCCCGACCTGCTGGTACATCGTGCCATCCGCTACGCCCTGACCCGCGGCAAGCCGGCCGATTACATCTACAGCGATACGCAGATGTCCGCGATGGCGATCCACTGCTCGCAGCGTGAGCGCCGTGCCGAAGAGGCCGAGCGCGACGTGGATGAGCGTTTCAAATGCGCGTGGATGGAGAAGCACGTCGGCGAGGAATTCGCGGGCACCATCACCGGCGTCACCTCGTTCGGTCTGTTTGTCGAGTTGTCGGCCTCGCGCGTGTCGGGTCTGGTGCATGTTTCGCAGCTGCCCAACGATTACTACAAGTTCGATCCCGTACGTCACCTGTTGCAGGGTGAGCGCACGGGCGTGGCGTATCGCCTCGGTGACTACGTCAGCGTGCAGGTGCTGCGCGCCAGCCTCGAGGATCGCAAGATCGACTTCCGCCTGGTCGCACGTCTGGCCGAGTTGCCGAAGCCTGCGCCGAAGGTCGTGGCCGCGGCCAAGCCGGCGCCTCGCTCGGGCATGCTGGAAGCGGGGATGGCGATGGGACGTGCCGCGAAGAAGGCCGTCGGCCGGATCTTCGGCAAGAAGACGGCGGCACCGGTTGCGGTTGAAGAGCCGGTTGAGCATCATGCGCGTCCCGCGCGGGCGCCCAGGCGCGAGGCGGAGGCCGAAACATCGTCACGAAAGCGCGGCTCCTCGGCCGGCGGTTCGCGTCAGGGCTCGTCACGCCAGGACGCGGCGCCGCAAGGTGGCTCACGCCAGCGTGGCCCGCGCCAGGCTGACGAGGCACGTGCGGAGGATGCGCGTCCGTCAGGTCGTCGTGGCGCTCGTCGGGATGACAGTCGCGATGCGTCTCCCGACACCTCGGCGCGCAAAGTCACATCGAGGCGCCGTGCGGCGTCCGACGTTGCGCAGGCGCCCGTCGCGAAGAAATCCACGGCGAAGAAAAGCGCCGTAACGAAAACGGCGGCCGGTCCGGCGCCGACGGACCAGGCCCCCGCGAAGACATCCGCAGGTCGGCGTGGGCCGCGTAAACCCAGGAGCAAGCCGCAAGCATGAGTGAGACGTGGATCGTAGGGATCAATCCGGTCGAAGGCTCTCTCGCCAACGACCCGGATCGTGTCCGTGAAGTATTGATCGAGCAGAACTCGAAGAACGCCCGTGTCAACGAGATCGCCGCGCAGGCGCGCAAGCTCGGGCTCATCGTCAAGACGGTGAGCAAGGAGCAGCTCGAGAAGCTCGGTGGCGAAGCCCGCCATCAGGGTGTCATCGCGCGGTACGAAACACCGCCGTTGCGCGACGAGAGTGCGTTGCCCGATCTGCTCGAGGCGGCCGGTGCGGACGCGCTGGTGCTCGTGCTCGACGGTGTGACGGATCCGCATAACCTCGGCGCCTGCCTGCGCAGCGCGGCGGCCGCCAACGTCACCGCCGTGGTGATGCCGAAAGATCGCGCGGTCGGCATTACGCCGACGGTCCGTCGTGCGTCGGCCGGCGGCGCGGATCTGGTGCCGGTGATTGCCGTCACCAATCTCGCCCGCGCCCTGCGCCTGCTCAAGGATGCAGGCGTGTGGATCACGGGGATGGACGGCGATACGGATCAGTCGCTCTATGCCATCGACCTGAAGGGTCCGGTCGCGCTAGTCATGGGTAGCGAAGGTGACGGCATGCGCCGTCTTACCCGCGATACCTGTGACTTCGTGGCGAAGATCCCGATGCCGGGTGGCATGGAGAGTCTCAACGTATCCGTCGCTACGGGTATCGTGTTGTTCGAGGCGCTGCGTCAGCGAGGTGCGAAGAAATGAGCTCTATGTTCTGGCATGACTGGGCCGGCCTGGTCGGCGTTGCGCTGGTGCTGGTCGCGTTTTTTCTGCTTCAGGCACATAAGCTGTCGGGGCAGGGGTATACGTACCAGGTGATGAACCTGCTGGGTGCCTTCGGCATCCTGCTTTCCCTGATCTTCGGCATGTTCAACCTGTCCGCGTTCGTGCAGGAGCTGGCCTGGTTCCTCATCAGCGTGTACGGCATCGTGCGTGGTGTCCGGGCGCGCAAGGCGGTCGTTCCACCGGCCGTCTGAGGCATTCGGTCAGCGGGGGGTTACACCTCCTCCGTATAATGCAAAACGGACCGGCGCAATGCCGGTCCGCCCCTGGGGACGACCCCGGGGCGCGCACTATCTCCGCGGGGACGACCCCGCTCTTGCGGAGCTCACTCCCATGTATTGGTTCATCCTCGTCCTTGCCGGGCTGTTCGAGATCGCCTGGGCGGTCGGCCTGAAATACACAGAAGGATTTTCGAAGCCGCTACCCAGCGTGCTCACGGGCGGCGCGATGCTCATCAGCATCGTCCTGCTCGCCTGGGCGACAAAAAAATTGCCGCTCGGTACGGCTTACGCGGTGTGGACAGGCATCGGTGCCGTCGGCGCCGTGACGCTCGGCATCATCCTGTTCGGTGAGTCGGCGCAGCCGTTGCGGCTGCTGTGCGTCGGACTGATCGTCGTCGGGATTCTTGGGTTGAAGCTGACGTCGGGCGCCTGACCGGGGCCCGCATCTGCCCTGTAGGAGCGCGCCCCGCGCGCGAAAAGCCTACGCAGCGAAGAAACCTTATTCCTTCCTCGCTGTGTAGGCTTTTCGCGCGCAGGGCGCGCTCCTACGGGGCGGCCGCCCCACAGGCCGTGTGGTTTTATTTATCGAAATCCGGATTCGCGGTGGTGTCGCGCTTAGTGCGCGGTGCCACCAGCGGCTCGCCGTGGACGACGAACCAGACGTTCTCGGCGATGTTGGTCGCGTGGTCGCCGATGCGCTCGATGTTCTTTGCCATGAACAGGAGATGGGTGCAGGGCGTGATGTTGCGCGGGTCTTCCATCATGTACGTCAGCAGCGCGCGGAAGACGACCGTATAGGCCTCGTCCAGATCCGCATCCGACTTCCACACTTCATAAGCGGCTTCGGCGTCCTGCTCGTCGTACGCCTTGAGCACGTTGCGCAACTGGTCCGCGGCCAGCTCGGCCAGGTTTTTCAGGCCGCCGGCGGCGGTGATCGGGGCGACGCGGCTGAGCGGGATGGAACGCTTGGCCACGTTGGCGGCGTAGTCGCCGATGCGCTCGATGTCGGCGGCGATACGCAGCGCGGCGAACACGTTGCGCAGGTCGCCGGCGATCGGCGCGCGCAGGGCGAGCAGACGTACGACGTCCTGGCTGATTTCCTGTTCGAGCGAATCGAGTGCGTCGTCGTTGTCGACCACGCGCTGGGCGGCGCGCTCGTCACGACGTTCGACCACGTCGATGGCGGCTTCGAGCTGCGCGACGGCGATCTCACCCATGCGGACGATTTCGCCGGTGAGACGCTTCAGTTCGTCGTCGTAGCTCTTGATGATGTGCTGGTGCGGAGTATTCATCGCGGGACCTCGAAATAGGGGGCGCTCAGCCGAACCGGCCGGTGATGTAGTCTTCGGTCTGCTTCTTGTCCGGCTTGGTGAAGATCTTCTCGGTCCGGTCGAACTCGATGAGCTCGCCCATGTACATGAACGCGGTCATGTCCGAGCAGCGCGCCGCCTGCTGCATGTTGTGCGTCACGATGACGATGGTGAACTGGCTCTTGAGCTCCTCGACCAGCTGCTCGATGCGGCTCGTGGCGATCGGATCCAGTGCGGAGGTCGGCTCGTCGAGCAGCAGCACTTCCGGCTTCAGGGCGATGCCGCGGGCGATGCACAGACGCTGCTGCTGGCCGCCGGAGAGGCCGAGTGCGCTCTGCTTGAGCTTGTCCTTCACCTCGTCCCACAATGCGGCGCCACGCAGCGCCTGCTCGACACGGCCCTCCATGTCGGTGCGGTTGAGCTTTTCGTGGTGACGAATGCCGTAAGCGACGTTCTCGAAAATCGTCATGGGGAACGGCACCGGCTTCTGGAACACCATGCCGACCTTGCTGCGCAGGCGGTTGAGCGAGTACTTCGGGTCGAGGATGTTCTCGCCGTCGAGCACGATCTCGCCGCTGGCGCGCAGGTTCGGGTAGATCGCATAGATGCGGTTGAAGATGCGCAGCAGGGTGGACTTGCCGCAGCCCGACGGACCGATGATGGCGGTGACCTTCTTCTCCGGTACGTCCATGGCGATGTGCTTCAGCGCATGGAACTCACCGTAATGGAAGTTGAGGTCGCGCACGGTCATCTTCGCCGGCACCTGGCCGAGGTCGACGGCGGCATGCGGCGAGGTGCCGAATCCCGGCTTGGAGGCGACTTCGTTCATCTTAGTCATGGGACACCTTGGAACGCGAGAAGGCGAGGCGGGCGATCAGGCTGAGCGCCAGCACGAACATGGTCAGGACGAAAGCACCGGCCCAGGCGAGCGTGTTGATGTCCGGGCTCGGGTCCTTGGTGTATTCGTAGATGACCTGGGGCAGGCTCGGCATCTTGTCGATCGGGTTGAACGTCATGAAGTTGTTGCCGAACGCCGTGAACAGCAGCGGCGCGGTTTCACCGCTGATGCGGGCCAGGGCCAGCAGGATGCCGGTGACGATACCCGAGCGCGCCGAACGCACCAGGATCTGCATCGTCAGCTTCCATTGCGGGACACCCAGCGACAGTGCCGCTTCGCGCAGCGTGCCGGGTACCAGGCGGAGCATTTCATCCGTGGTGCGGACGATGACGGGCAGGGCGATCAGCGCCAGCGCGATGCCGCCAGCGATGCCCGAGAACGTCACGTCGCCATTGGTCAGCCACTTGGACGGCAGGACGATCACCGTGTAGACGAACAGACCGAGCACGATCGACGGCGCCGACAGCAGGATGTCGTTGAGAAAACGGATCGTGGGACCGAGCTTCGAGCGGCGCGAATACTCGGCGAGCCAGGTGCCCGCGGCCACGCCGATCGGCGTGGCGATGAGGATACCCAGCACGTTGAGGATCAGGCTGCCGACCATGGCATTGGCCAGGCCACCCTCTTCGCGATACGCCGTGATCTTGGTGAACAGCTGCGGCTTCAGTCCCGCGAGCCCCTGGCTCAGGGTCTCCCACAGGATCCACGCGAGGAAGAGCAGGCCGATGCAGGTCGCCACGATGCTGAAGGCCATCGCGAGGATGTTCTTGATCCGGCGCCTGGTATAGAGCGAGGCGGACATCAGTTGCCCTCCTTCGAAGCCAGGCGGCGGAGCATGAGTCTCGCGATCATCAGCACGATGAAGGTCACCACGAAGAGCAGGAAGGCGATCGCCATGAGCGCGGACTTCTGCAGACCCTCGGCTTCACCGAACTGGTTGGCGATGGTCGAGGCGATCGTACTGCCGGTTTCGAGCAGCGACGGCGTGAACTTGAAGGTGTTGCCGATGACGAAAGCCACCGCCATCGTCTCGCCGAGCGCCCGGCCCAGGCCGAGGAACACGCCGCCGATCACGGCCGTGCGGGTGTAGGGGACGACGATGTCCCAGACCACTTCCCACGTGCTGGAGCCCAGGGCGTAAGCGGACTCCTTCAGGCGGGTGGGCACGGTCTGGAAGACCTCGCGCATCACGGAAGAGATGAACGGGATGATCATCACCGCCAGTACCAGTCCCGCGGTGAGCACGCCGGCGCCGAAGAACGGGTACTCGCTGGAGAAGAACTTCGCGATGAAGGGCACGTGCTGGACCAGCCACGACACCTTGCCGTCCGGCGGGTCCGCGCTGAAGTTGTTCATCAGCCACGGCTTGACGTTCTCCGCCACGAACGGGGCGAAGATGAAGAGACCCCACATGCCGTAGATGATCGAGGGAATGCCGGCCAGCAGTTCGATGGCCGAGCTGACCGGACCGCGCATCCAGCCAGGGGCGATCTCGGTAAGAAAGAGGGCGATGCCGAAACTGACCGGCACGGCGAATATCAGGGCGATGATCGCGGTGCCGACCGTGCCGACCACCGGCACCAGGGCGCCATACTGGTTATTGCTCGGATCCCACACGGCGCTGGTAAGAAAGCCCCAGCCGAAGGTGGCGAACGCGTCGCGGCCCAGCCAGAGCGTGGAAGCGGCGGCGCCGACGAGGCAGAGCAGAACGAGCAGGGCGCAGGCCTTCAGGGCCCAGCCGAACAGCCGGTCGTTACGCGTATCCCGCGCGTTCCGGGACGCTTCCGCCTGACGTTCCTGGTCGGGCACGGCGTTGCTGACGGTGGCGTGCATGATGGGTTCGGGTTCCCGGGAGCCTATGCAAACGTGTGGGTCGCCGTCCCTGTCGGAACGGCGACCCCCTTGGACGATACTCTGGACCGGCTATATGACAGCCGGTCCGTTGAGACCGGATGGATCAGTTCTTGAACTCGGCAGCCCAGTAGGCTTCGATCTGCTGGACGAGAGCCGGCGGCAGCGCGACGTAGTCGAGCGAAGCGGCCTGCGACTGACCCTTCTCGAGCGACCACTTGAAGAAGTCGAAGGCGACCTTGCTGTGCGAGGCGTTCTTGGACTTCTTGTACATGATGACCCACGTCGTCGCCGTGATCGGCCACGCCTGGGCGCCCGGGGCGTTGGTCATGATCAGGTTGAAGTCCTTGGCCGACTTCCAGTCCGCCGTGGAGGCGGCAGCGGCGAACGCGTCGGCGTTCGGCTGGACCCACGTGCCGGCAGCGTTCTGCATCTGCGTGTACGAGAGCTTGTTCTTGGTGGCGTAAGCGTATTCGACATAGCCGATCGAGCCCGGGATCTGACGGACGTACTGCGAGACGCCCTCGTTACCCTTGCCGCCGACGCCGGCCGGCCATTCGACGGCCGTGCCGAACTTCACCTTGGACGCCCACTCCGGGTTGACCTTGGACAGGTAGTTGGTGAAGTTGAACGAGGTGCCCGAACCGTCCGAGCGGTGCACGACGGTGATCTTGACGTCCGGAATCTTCACGCCCGGATTCAGGGCGGCGATGGCCGGGTCGTTCCAGCGAGCGATCTTGCCCAGGTAGATGTCGCCCAGCAGCTTGCCATCGATCTTCAGCTGACCCGGGGCGATGCCCTGCAGGTTGACGATGGGCACGATGCCACCGACGACGACCGGGAACTGGCCCAGGCCGAACTTGGTGAGGTCTTCAGCGCTCATCGGAGCATCGGACGCGCCGAAGTCGATGGTGCCTTCCTTGATCTGGGCGATACCCGCACCCGAACCGACGGACTGATAGTTCAGCTTGTTGCCGGTGGCTTCGGCGTACGTCGCCGACCACTTCGACAGGACCGGGTAAACGAAGCTCGAGCCGGCGCCCGTGATGTCGGTGGCCTGGGCGGACATGCCGAACAGGGAAGCGGCGACGAGCGCAGCGATGCGGAGTTTACGTGTGAACACGGAGTAGTCCTCGGATGGATGAGTGTCAGGCGTTGACCGCCTGGGGCCGTATTGCAGCCCTGCCGTGTTGCAATGAGACGTACTGAATGTTGCAGCGATATGACAGGATCCGATTTGCTGTCATATTCATGAACTTACGAAATGGCTCAGACCTCGATCGGGGCGCTCTGATCGCGCTCCGCGAGCTCCAGGCGGCGCCAGCGATTGACGATTTCACAGAAAAGCTCGGCGGTGCGCTCGGCGTCATAGATCGCCGAATGGGCTTCGCGGCTGTCGAACGGGATGCCGGCGGCCAGTACGGCCTTGCTCAGGACCGTCTGTCCGTACGCGAGGCCGCCCAGCGTGGCCGTATCGAAGCAGCTGAAAGGATGGAACGGATTGCGCTTGTGCCCCACGCGGCGCACGGCCGCATTAAGGAAGGCCAGATCGAATGCGGCGTTATGGCCCACCAACACGGCGCGCTGGCACTCCGATGCCTTGACCGCCTCGCGCACCGCATTGAAGACGTGATCCAGGGCCTGACGCTCGGGCAGGGCGCCTCGGAACGGGTGGTCCGGATCGATGCCGGTGATCTCGAGGGAACGCGGGTCGATATTGGCGCCCGGGAAGGGCTCCACGTTGGCCGCGACGGCCGGCTGGGGGACGAGCAGGCCCGAGGGCTCCATGGTGACGGCCACCACGGCGATCTCCAGCAGCGCGTCACGCTCCGAATCGAATCCCCCGGTTTCCACATCCACGATCACGGGCAGAAAGCCCCGGAACCGCGCGGCCATCGTCGAAGCGGTGCTGTTACTGGTCGTATCCATGCGTGAAGGATATCAGCCGGGGGGCCCGTCCGGCGTCCGTCTGTGCCGTCCGTGTTAAGAGGATGTGCGCATGTCTTCGATCTGTAACAAAAATTGCATTGAACGGTAAACGCCACGGCCCATCCTTCGCGCCGTTGGCCCCGCTTGAGGTTTTTCGGACAGAAAAAGCTCAGTGGGGACACAGGGGACCACACACATTCTAAAAACCAAGCGGAGAAATCCCATGCGTTCCAAGTTGCTCACGGTGGCCATCGCCGCCGGTCTGGGCCTGACGAGCTTCTCGGCCCTCGCCGCGACGCAGAAGTCGCAGCAGCCGGCCCGCGTTACGGTCGACGCCGCCACCCTCCAGCAGCTGCAGGCGCAGCTGGCCGCCCTCCAGAGCCAGGTCGCCGACCTTCAGGCCAAGCAGGAAGCTCAGGCTGACGCGCAGATCGAGACGGCCAAGGCCGTGAACGACGTGCAGGTGACCGCCGCCAAGCCGGCCGACGAGCTCGCCAAGAAGCTCGACGCGCTGAACAAGCTGGTGGACAACACGAAGATCGGCGGCACGATGTTCTTCGACGTGACCAATCAGGATCACGACGAGAAGATCGGCAACGGCCGTTCGATCCAGAAGGATGGTCACGGTTCGGTCAACGGCACGGGTTTCGACGTCAAACGCTTCTACCTGACCGTCGACCACAAGTTCAACGACATCTGGTCGGCCAACCTGACGACCGACTTCAGCTACCAGTCGTCGCTCTCGTCCACGAGCCTGTTCGTGAAGAAGGCCTACGTGCAGGGCAAGTTCGACCAGCTGTTCACGGTGCGCTTCGGTGCATCCGACATGCCCTGGATCCCGTTCGTCGAGAAGTGGTACGGCTACCGCTACGTCGAGAACACCATCACCGATCGCTCGTTTGAAGGTGGTCGCAGCGGTGGTACCGCAACCGCCGGCGGCGTCGGCGCCTTCGGCAACTCGTCCGACTGGGGTATCCACGCGATGGGTGCCACGACCGGCGACAACTCGGTCAACTACCAGGTGTCCGTGGTCAACGGTCGCGGCTACCGCAACCTGAGCCGCTCCAAGAGCGTCGACACGGAAGCCCGCCTCGGCTACTCGCCGATCGAGCAGATGGTCATCGCCATCGGCGGTTACAGCGGCAAGCGCGGCAACGACGTCGAGGCTGGCGCCCCGACCCGTACGGCGACTCGCGGCGATGCCCTGCTGGCGTGGCGCGACAAGACCTGGGGCGTCGGTGCGGAATATTTCCACACCGAAAACTGGGACGACATCCTGAAGTATCAGGGTACGGGCGCCGGCACCGGCGTGGCCACCGGCACGACCAAGGACAAGGCCGACGGTTACTCGCTCTGGGCTGACTGGAAGTTCTACGACCAGTTCGCCGTCTTCGCTCGTTACGACAAGGTCAACTACAAGTACGACAACCTGGTCAACGTCGAAGAGAAGATCAAGGACAAGTACTACAACGCCGGCGTCTCGTACGACGTGCTGAAGAACCTGAAGCTGGCCCTCGTCTACAAGCACAACAAGCTCGACGGCCCGTTCGCTACCCCTTACCACTACAAGACCAACGAAGTGGGCTTCTGGGGCATGCTGACCTTCTGATCGATATCGGAACGGAGTTCTGCTCAGGGACGAACCGGACGGCGGGCGCAAGCCCGCCGTTTTTTTGCCTTACGCGGCCATGCATTCTTGGTAACTGACCCTGTCAGCGAATTCTCGTTGCGAATGATCTCAGGCAGCCAACGGTCTTTCGGACGTCCATATCTGAATAAGCGCAGGCCGCCTCGTGCCCCGTCACCGGCAAAAAACCGTTGCCACGTCACGTTTCAGCACACAAAAATGCCCCAAGCCTGAATTTGCTGCATCGCCACACTTGCGAACGTCATGAAGCCTGTCGTAGGTTCGGGCTCATGCAGACCCTTTTCGCCCCCGCCATGCGCCGCTTCGCGAGCACGATTTTCGTGTTCTTCGCGTTGTTCGTCGCGTGCGTCGGCGTGAATGCGGCGCCCTCCGCCACAAGCATTGCCTCCGCCCTAGCGTCTCAGGAACACGCGGCGCAGCACGCGCTCGCCGTGTCTGATGACACGGCGTACTACGACGACCAGGACCCGGTCCCGTCGCTGGAAGACAATAGCGGCGGTAGTCTCGACGACACCTTCGACGTCCCCCCTCAGCATGTCGTGACGATCCCCCGCGTCGCCACCTCCCGTCATGCGGACGTCTTGCCGATGCCTCACGCGCATCACCCCAGCCTCGAGCTGCGCCCTCCGATCGTCTGATCGACCCGGCGCCTGGTGCGCCATCGTTAGTGGCCCTTGCGACCCAGGTCGCCTGCACGAAATCGCATTGCATTCGTTCTCCCAACGGGGGAGAGCGTCGGGCAGAGCGCAGACGCAGGGTCACCTTCACCCGCTTAACTCCCATTTCGCGCGCTGGCAATCCGCCAGCCGCCGCGAGCGTGCGCGCTCGTGCCTTGTTTTCGCCAACGAAGAGAGAAACCACCATGGAACGTCTCATCCAGGGCTTCGACAATTTCCGCCGCAACATGACCGACGATCAGCGCGAGGTATTCGCCAAACTGGCGTCCGGCCAGACGCCGCATACGATGTTCATCACCTGCGCCGACTCGCGCATCATGCCGGAGCTGATCTTCAACGCTCAGCCGGGCGACCTGTTCGTTTACCGCAACGTCGGCAACATCGTCCCGCCGTACGCGCAGCACGTCAGTGGCGTGGTCGCCGCCATCGAATACGCGGTGACGGCGCTGAAGGTTCAGCACATCGTCATCTGCGGCCACTCGGACTGCGGCGCGATGAAGGCGCTGCAGAACCCGGCGGCGCTGAAGGGCAAGCCGTCGGTCGAGCAGTGGCTGAAGCACGCCGACGTGGCTCGCTACGTCGTCGCCGAGAATCGTCCGACCATCCTGGGCGAAGAGGGTCTGCGTTATCTCACCGAAGAAAACGTAGTCGGCCAGCTGGAACACATGCGCACGCTGCCCGCCGTCGCAGCCGCGATCGCCAACGGCAGCCTGCGTATTCACGGCTGGATCTACGACATCGCCAACACCGAAATCACCGCCTTCGATCCGTTGGAAGGAAGGTTCCGTCCCCTCGTCGCCGGCGATGCACACGCGCCGGACGCGACACCGCACGCGCGTTTCTCCACGCCCGTGCCGGTAGCAAACGCCGCTTAAGGAAGGCACGACATGCGCGCATACTTTTCCCAGGGCCTCTTTGGCCGCGACCTCCTCGGCTCGGTGGTCGTCTTTCTTGTCGCTCTGCCTCTGTGCATGGGTATCGCGATCGCGTCGGGCATGCCGCCCAGCGCAGGACTGATCACCGGCATCGTGGGCGGAATCATCGTCGGTTCGATCGCGGGGTCGCCGCTGCAGGTCAGCGGTCCCGCGGCGGGCCTCGCGGTCCTGGTGTTTGAACTTGTGCGCGAGCACGGCGTGGCCGCTCTTGGCCCCGTCGTGCTGCTTGCCGGCCTGATCCAGATCGTCGCCGGTCTGTGCAAAGTCGGCGTCTGGTTCCGGATGACGTCGCCGGCGGTGGTCGCCGGCATGTTGTCCGGCATCGGCATCCTGATCGTCGCGTCCCAGTCCCATGTGTTGCTGGACGCGATTCCGAAAGCACGCGGTCTCGAAAACTTCGCGGCGCTCCCCTCCGCAGCGTGGGAATCGGTCACCGGTGCCGCGGAAGGGCAGGCCCCCGCCGCCCTGATGATCGGCCTGGGCACCATTGCGATCATGCTCGGCTGGGAGAAGCTGCGCCCGGCGAAGCTCCGTTTCGTGCCGGGTGCCTTGCTCGCGGTGGTTGCGATGACGCTCATCGCGCAACTGACGGCGGTGGACGTCAAGCGAGTCGACGTGCCCGCCAACCTGTTTTCGGCGGTGAGCCTGCCGAGCATGGGTAGCCTCTTCGGACTGTTCGACGCGTCGCTGCTGGTCGCGGCGGCGACGTTTGCGTTCATCGCCAGCGCGGAGACGCTGCTCTCCGCGGCAGCGGTGGATCGCATGCACAACGGCGTGCGTACGAACTACGACCGCGAACTGACGGCGCAGGGCGTCGGCAATCTGATCTGCGGTTTCCTCGGTGCGTTGCCGATGACGGGCGTGATCGTGCGTAGTGCGGCCAATGTCCAGGCGGGCTCAGCCACACGCATGGCGTCGATCCTGCACGGCGGCTGGTTGCTGGCCTTCGTGATGCTGCTTCCGTGGCTGATGCGCATGACGCCCATCTCCTGCCTGGCCGGCATCCTGGTCTTTACCGGCGTGAAGATGGTCAATCCCGGCCAGATCAAGACGCTGGCGGCGTACGGCAAAGGTACGGCGGCGGTCTATGTCGCGACCACCGTGGCTATCGTTGCCACCGACCTGCTGACCGGCGTGATCGTCGGCTTCGGTCTCTCCCTGTTCCGTCTGGCGCTGCTGTCGTCGAAGCTCAAGATGGACGTGCAGCACCACGACGAGCCGGGTCAGGCGACGCTCCACCTCGAGGGTTCCGCGACGTTCCTCAAGGTGCCGACGATGGCACGCAAGCTGGAGGCCGTGCCGGCCAATACGCGCCTCAGCGTGCGGATGGATCGCCTGGTGCATGTCGACCAGGCGTCGCTGGAGCTATTGCGGGAGTGGGGGCAGAACGCCTCGAAACGCGGCTGCGAACTCGTCGTGGACTGGCACGAACTGGGACGGAGGGTCGAGGGTTCCAGACAGGCTGCGTAGGAGCGCGCCTCGCACGCGACATTCCCTCGCGAAGAAGAAAAGCCGGCTCAGGCCGGCTTTGTCTTGTGCTTGTAGGCGCACAGGTCGATGATCGCGCAGTCCGGACATGCCGGCTTGCGCGCCTTGCATACGTAGCGCCCGTGCAGGATCAGCCAGTGATGCGCATCCTGGATGAATTCCTTCGGGATGACCTTCTCGAGCTTGTCTTCAACCTTGCGCACATCCGGCCCGGGTGCCAGCCCCGTGCGGTTGGCCACCCGAAAAATGTGGGTGTCGACGGCAATCGTCGGCTGCCCGAACGCCGTATTCAGCACGACGTTCGCGGTCTTGCGCCCGACGCCAGGAAGCTCTTCGAGCGCCTCGCGTGACTGCGGTACTTCGCCGTCATAACGATCCACGAGAATCCGGCTCATGGCGATCAGGTTCTTCGCCTTGTTGTTGTAGAGCCCGATCGTGCTGATGTACGTCTTGAGTTTTTCGAGCCCCAGATCGAGGATCTTCTGTGCCGTGTTGGCGACAGGAAACAGCTTGCGCGTCGCCTTGTTCACGCCGACGTCGGTGGCCTGTGCAGACAACGCCACGGCGGAAAGCAACTCGAACGGCGTGGTGTATTCGAGTTCGGTTTTCGGATGCGGATCCAGCTCGCGCAGGCGGCTGAACATCTCGACCACGTTGGCTTTTTTCACGGAGTGTCCTTCTTCCGCAGCCTGGCGCGGGCGAGCGCTTCGAGGACCGCGTTGCGTGCGGTGGGCGCGGCGACTACGGCCTTGTTCGCTTCGAGCTGGCGTTCGCGCTCGGCACGCTCCTGAGAGAGACGTGCCTCACGGCGCTGGAAATGACGTCGCGCCGCGTCGGCATGCTCGCGGTCATCCGCCTGTGCCAGCGGCATCGGATCGAGCCGGATGCAGTCGACGGGGCAGGCGGGTACGCAGAGTTCGCAGCCGGTGCACAGATCGCTGACCACGGTGTGCATCACTTTGGATGCACCGAGGATCGCATCGACCGGGCACACCTGGATGCACTTGGTGCAGCCGATACAATCTGCTTCGACGATGCGCGCGAGCGTGCGCGGCTTCTCCACGCCATGCGTCGGATCGAGCGGCACCACGGGACGATCGAGCAGGGCGGCCAGACGGGCGATGCCGATGGCACCGCCCGGCGGGCAGCGATCGATGCCCGCTTCATCGGCGGCGATCGCCTCCGCGTAGGGGCGGCAGCCATGGAAACCGCACTGCTCGCACTGGGTCTGCGGCAGGAGCGTGTCGATGCGGTCGGCGAGCGTTGGCGTCATGGCTGGCGCGTTGCCGGGTCGTGTTCAGCGGACGGTGGCGCCCGGCGCCGCACCCTGGTCGGCGTCGAGGAGGAACAGGTCCGCACCGCCGTCACCGGCGGACAGGATCATGCCCTCGGACAGACCGAAGCGCATCTTGCGCGGCGCGAGGTTGGCGATGAAGACCACGTTGCGGCCGACGAGCTTCTCCGGCTCGCCATACGCGGCGCGGATGCCCGAGAAGATCTGGCGCGTGCCGAGCGTGCCGGCATCCAGTTCGAAGCGGAGCAGCTTGTCCGAGCCTTCGACAAACTCGCAGACGGTCACCTTGCCGATACGCAGGTCGAGCCTGGCGAAGTCGTCGATGGAAATAGTGGCGGCGGTATCGGTGGAGGCGGTAGCGGTGGCGTCGGTCATGGGCTTCGGAGCTTCTTTGGGTTTCTTGGCGGGCCTGGCTTCCGCGGCGGCTTCGCGAGCCTGCTCAGCGGGAGTCAGCGATTCTTTCGAGGCGTCGACCATGGCGGCGATCTTCTTCGGATCGAGACGGCCGAACAGCGGCGAGAACGCATTGACGGTGTGGCCGAACAGCTCGCGGCGTGCGTCGGCGAACGTCGCGATCGGCGCGCCGAGGAATGCCTCAGCGGCGGCGACGGTGGTCGGCACGATGGGCTTGAGCAGGCCGGACAGCAGGCGGAACGCGTTGATCGCGAACGAGCAGACCTGCTGCAGTTCGTCGCGGCGCGCCTCGTCTCTGGCGATCACCCAGGGTGCCTTGGCTGCGATGTAGCCGTTGACCGCATCGGACATCGAAACGAACCGGCGCGTCGCTTCGGCATATTCGTCGGCTTCGTAGACGGCTTCGATGCCTTCGTACTGTGCCAGGAGGTCCTTCCACAGTGCGGTCGCCTCGTCGTCGAAGCGATCGGACAGCTTGCCGGCGAAATGCGTGTGCAGGAAGCCCGCCGTACGGCTGGCGATGTTCGCCCACTTGCCGACCAGATGCGAGTTGACGCGTTCTTCGAACGACTTGAGGTCGAGGTCGACGTCGATCGGCTGCGGGCCGAGCATGGTGGCGAAGTAGTAGCGCAGGGCTTCCGGGTCGAGGCCGGAGTCCAGGAACGTGCGCGCCTGAATGAAGGTGCCGCGCGACTTGGACATCTTCGCGCCGTTGACCGTCAGGTAACCGTTGGTATGCAGCGCGGTCGGCACGCGCATACCCGCGCCGTGCAGCATCGCCGGCCAGAACAGGCCATGGAAGTTAATGATGTCCTTGCCGACGAAGTGGTGCATTTCGGCGGTGCTGTCGGCACGCAGGAAGTCGTCGAAGACGATGCCCTTGCGCTCGCACAGTGCCTTGAACGAGGCGAGGTAACCCGCCGGTGCGTCGAGCCACACGTAGAAGAACTTGCCCGGCGCGTTGGGGATCGGAAATCCGAAATATGGCGCATCGCGCGAGATGTCCCAGTCACGCAGGCCGCCGTCGATCCATTCCGCCAGCTTGGCGACGACGCTGCTGTTGGCGGTGGGCTTACCGTCGGTGTACTTGCCCGCGAACCAGTCGCGCAGCAGCTGCTCGAACTTGCCGAGCTCGAAGAAGTAATGCTCGGAGTCACGTAGCACGGGGGTAGCGCCCGACATCACCGAGTACGGGTTGATCAGGTCGGTCGGTGCGTAGGTGGCGCCGCAGTTCTCGCAGTTGTCACCGTACTGGTCGGGCGTGCCGCAGTTGGGGCAGGTGCCCTTGATGTAGCGGTCCGGCAGGAACATGTCACGCGTGGGGTCATACAGCTGCTGGATGTCGCGGCGGGCGATATACCCGGCGTCACGCAGGCGCACGTAGATGTCCGTCGCGATTTCCCGGTTTTCCGGGGAATGCGTCGTGTGGTACTGGTCGTAGCTGAAATGGAAGTCGGTGAAATCCGCTTCGTGCGACGCGCGGATACCCGCGATGTATTCCTCAGGCGTCAGCCCGACCTTCTCGGCGGCCAGCATGATCGGCGTGCCGTGGGCGTCCTCACCCGCGACATACCAGACCTCGTTGCCCTGCATTCGCTGCGCCCGCGCCCAGATGTCGGCTTCGATGTAGCCGAGCATATGGCCCAGATGAAGCGGGCCGTTGGCGTAGGGTAGAGCGTTGGTAACCAGGATGCGGCGGGCCATGAGGATCGCGGTCTGCTTTGGGACCGGGGATTATGGCATGCGAAGGGGGCGACGGGCCCCTGGGCCCCCGCCCCCGCAGGAGCGCGCCTTGCGCGCGATGTCTTTGATTATTCCGCCCGCACCCATTCCTGGCTGCGACCGATCAGCGAAAATCCGATATACCCGTGGACATCGAGCTTTTTGCCGCCGTCCTCGAGCTTCAGGGTCACCTTGTAGATCTTGCCCTTGGCGGGGTCGAGGATCTGGCCGCCGGACCACTCGTCGCCGTCCTTCTTCAGGCCCCACATGATGGTCATGCCTTCGATGGGCTTGTTCTTGCGCTCCCCATCGCACTCGGCGCAGACCGGGTGCGGACCGTGGTCGGATTTGAGCACCTCCACGACCTTGCCTTCCAGCAGACCGCCGTGCTCGGTGATCTCGACGATCGACTTCACTTCGTGGGTCTTGTCGTCGATGGTCTTCCACTTGCCGACCGGGGTATCCGTGGCGGCGAAGGCGGGGAGGGCGCTCGCGACGAGGGCGAGGGCAGCGGCGGTGCGGATCAGGGACTTCATAGGATGGCGGTGCTCCCCATACGGTAAGGTACGGCCGGAGCCTGACGAGCGGCGGCAGCCCCGTCAAGCTGCATCGCGCCACGAGGCAAGGCTGCGGCCCCCGGGCCCCGCGCCAACGTGCGGGCCCGGTCGAGGCACGCTAGCTGGCATAATGGGCGATCTTCGATTTTGCTCAACTCTCCCCATGACCCAGCCCAGCGAATCCCTCGTCCGCGGTGTCCTCGACCGCGTTATCGACCCGCACTCGGGGCAGCCGTTCGGCGCCGCCGTGCGTGCGGTGGGCGTCGATGGCGACCGTGTCTCCGTCGACATCCAGCTCGGCTACCCCGCCGTGGGCTATGTCGCACAAGCGACCGAGCAGGCCCGTCAGGCCCTCGAGGCCGAGCCGGGCATCGCCTCGGCCGCCGTGTCGGTCACCTGGCGCGTGCATCCCCACAAGGTGCAGGGCCAGTTGTCTCCCATGGTCGGCGTGAAGAACATCATCGCCGTCGCGTCGGGCAAGGGCGGGGTAGGCAAGTCCACCGTGTCGGTGAACCTGGCGCTCGCGCTGGTGGCCGAAGGCGCCCGGGTCGGCATCCTGGACGCCGATATCTACGGTCCCAGCCAGCCGCGCATGCTCGGATTGTCAGGGAAACCGGTGTCTCCCGACGGCAAAAGCATCGAGCCGATGCACGCCCATGGCCTGCAGGCGATGTCCATCGGCGTTCTGATCGACGAGGATACCCCCATGATCTGGCGTGGTCCCATGGTCACCCAGGCGCTGATGCAGTTGCTGAACGACACGCGCTGGGACGACCTGGATTACCTCATCATCGACCTGCCGCCGGGAACCGGCGACATCCAGCTGACCCTCTCGCAGAAGGTGCCGGTCTCCGGCGCCGTCATCGTCACCACGCCGCAGGACATCGCGCTGCTAGACGCGCGCAAGGCGCTGGGCATGTTCCGCAAGGTGGAGGTGCCGGTGCTCGGCGTCATCGAGAACATGGCGACGCACATCTGTACGAACTGCGGTCACGAGGAGCACATCTTCGGCCACGGCGGCGGCGCACGGATGGCGGAAGAAGCCGGTATCGCCTATCTGGGCGATCTGCCGCTCGACATCCGCATCCGTCAGCAGTCGGACGACGGCAAGCCCACCGTGGCGGCGATCCCGGAATCCGATCTGGCCGGGCGTTATCGGGCCATCGCGCGTTCCACGGCGGCGAAACTGTCTCTGCAGGCCCGCAACAAGGCGATCTCGTTCCCCAAGATCGTCATCCAGAACACCTGAAAGTAGCGTCTTCGACGACGTTCCTATACCTTTCCGGCTCCAGCGAGGGAGACAAGTACGTGAGCATCAAGTCCGACAAGTGGATCCGCCGCATGGCCGAGCAGCACGGCATGATCGAGCCGTTCGCGCCCGGTCAGGTCAAGGAGCGCGACGGTCACCGGCTGGTCTCGTATGGCACCTCGAGCTACGGCTACGACGTCCGTTGCGCCGATGAGTTCAAGGTGTTCACCAACATCAACTCGACCATCGTCGATCCGAAGGCGTTCGACGAGCGCAGCTTCGTCGACGTCAAATCCGACGTCTGCATCATTCCACCGAATTCCTTCGCGCTGGCGCGCACGGTCGAGTACTTCCGCATTCCGCGTCAGGTCCTGACCATCTGCCTCGGCAAGAGCACCTACGCCCGCTGCGGCATCATCGTCAACGTGACGCCGCTCGAGCCGGAGTGGGAAGGCCACGTCACCCTCGAGTTCTCGAACACGACGCCGCTGCCCGCAAAGATTTACGCCAACGAGGGCGTCGCCCAGATGCTCTTCCTCGAATCCGACGAGGAGTGTGAGGTGTCCTACGCCGATCGCGGCGGCAAGTACCAGGGCCAGCGCGGCGTCACCCTGCCGAGTACCTGAACGGCCTTCCGGTCGCATCCGCGCCTGATAGGGGCGCGGGGTAAACTTCCCACTTTCACGAAACGCCGATCCACGGAGACACCGCATGATCCGAGTTCCCAACCTCCTGTCCCGCGCCGCCGCGGCGATGCTCCTCGCCAGCATGCTGGTGCTCGCCGGTTGCCACAGCGGTGCCACGAAGAACGACCCCGTCGCCAAAGAGCAGGGCCAGTTCGACGTCACGATCAAGGCCTATAAGAGCGGCCAGTTCGTCGTGGACAACGCGGTGCTTTCCGCCGCCGACACCGGCAGCCATTTCGCCTACCTGAAAGACCAGGGCAAGCTGCCGAAGACGGTCCTGCTGATCCCGAGCGACGACTCCAAGATCCGTGACATCCATCTTGGCTTCATGGCCCGCATGCAGCTGGACTACGGCTTTGCCGTGTATTACGACAAGAAGGGCGAGCTCACCCGCCTGAACGCCGTGGAAGAAAAGGCACGCCAGCTCGAGGACACCCCGCAGAAGGCCGCGTTGCCGGACCGCATGCAGGGTAAGGAAGCCTCCAGCGGCGCCTACGACCCGCAGACGCAGCAGTAAGCCCTCAGGCCTTCTGCTCGAAAAAAGCCCGGAGGCTCGCGCCTCCGGGCTTTTTTGTTCTTGCCGGGCCCGTTCCTTGCTGGCGCCGTCTCGGCTGTCCCCGGCTCTTGTAGGAGCCAGCCCTGCTGGCGATGGCTGGTGCGGTATCAGCTCAAGCCGAGCAGTTCCCGCAGCGCCTCGACCCGCTTCTCCGCCTCACCATCCGCATAAGGCTCCGCCTTGCCAAACCCCCACACCGGCCCCGGCCACGCCGCATCGCCCTCGGTTCTGGCGACAACGTGGACATGGAGCTGGCGCACGATGTTGCCCAGCGCCCCGATATTGAGCTTGTCGCACGGCGCCACGGCACGCAGGGCGCTCCCGGCGAGGCCGGCCTCCTGCCAGAGCAGGGCGCGTTCCTCGTCGGGAAGATCCGAAACCTCGACCAGCCCCGCTCTCCGCGGCACCAGCACCAGCCACGCATAGCGCGCGTCCCGCATCAGCAGGACGCGGCTTAGAGGGAGGTCGCCGACGACGAGGGTGTCACCGGCGATCCGCGGATCGAGGTCGAACGCCTCGCTCATGCCAGTTCGCGGGCGAAGAAGGCGAGGGTGCGCTCCCAGGCCAGCTTTGCGCTCGGCTCGTCGTAGCTGGCGCGTGCGTCGCAATTGAAGCCATGGTCGGCCGGGTAGACCCAGGTATCCATTTCCGGTTTCAGCTCACGATGCTTCTCGACCATCTCGGGCGGGATGGAGTGGTCGCGCTCGCCGAAATGGAAGATCACGTTGGCCTTGGCCGGTTCGCTCAGGAAGGGCACGTTGCGCGAGCCGTAGTAGCTGGACGAGGGCAAGCCGAGACGCAGGGCCGCCAACGCCGCAACGGTACCGCCCCAGCAGTAGCCCACCGTGCCGACCTTGACCTTGTACTGGTCGGCGATCAGCTTCGCGGCGATGCCCACATCCTGCATCGGGCGCAGAAGACCCAACTCGCCGATTAGCTTGACGCCCTTCTGCATACCGTCCTGGTCGTAGCCAAGCTCGACATCCTTCTCGACCGGGTCGAACAGCGCCGGCGCGATGGCGACGTAGCCTTCGGCCGCGAAACGGTCCGCCACGCTGCGGATATGGGCGTTGACGCCGAAGATCTCCTGGACCACCACGACGCCACCCTTCGGGGCGCCGGTCGGCTCGGCGAGGTAGGCGTCCATGCTTTCGTGCGGGCGTGAGGTGTCGAGGATCAGGGTGCGGCCCATGGGGCGAATCTCCGGAGGTGGTAGGAATACCCGTAAGGGTAACCCGGCCACATGTCGGCGGGATGTGCGTGAAGGCCTATCCGGGCCCGGTGGTCGCGAGGCAGCACTGGTTTGGCAGCTGCGGGCGCGTGTAGTGTTCCGCCGTATCCAACACGGAAATGGAATCAGCCTGTGGCAGTCGCCAGCATGAAATTCAGTGAACTTGAGACCTCGGCACTAGAGCTGAACGTGCTCTACGAACAGCTCGAGGTCAAGCGGTGGGGGCGTGTCTGGACGACGCAGGAACTCGCACTTGGTTTCGTAGGTGACGTCGGCGATCTGGCCAAACTGATTCAGGCGAATGCGGGTGTCCGGGACATCGATGACTGCAAAGTCAAACTCGGTCATGAATTGTCGGACTGCTTATGGTCGATCATGGTACTGGCCAACAAGTGCGGCATCGACCTGGAAAACGAGTACGTGAGAAACACCAGCGAACTGATCGAATACGTCTCTGGCGAGCTGCGCACCTGAGAAAATGGCCGTGTTCAAGGAAGAAGCAATGACTCACGGACAGCGCAACAATTTTGATGCACTGAGGCTATTTGGCGCCTTCCTCGTGCTGATCAGCCATCAGTTCGCTCTGTCCGGACGCGCTGAACCAAGGTTTGTCGGGGATCATTCGTTCGGCAACCTGGGTGTGCTCATTTTCTTTTCAATCAGCGGCTATCTGGTCACATCCAGTTGGTTGAAAGACCCCCATATTCTGCGCTTTACCGCCCGTCGCGCCCTCCGGATGATGCCGGCCCTTTGTGTATCAATTCCGCTGACGCTTGCAGTGATAGCTGTGCTTGGACTGACGGGATTTCCTCAAAACCCAAGACACCTCACCAACGGATCACTGTGGACCATTCCGTACGAGGTCTATTGTTACGGGCTGCTTCTCGTTGCCGGAGTTGCAACGCGGCGTCCATCTATCGTGTTCGCTGTGGGAGTCTTTGGTTACTTCGTGCTTTCCGGCCTGCAGTCCGGGGAGAGTTTCCTCGCTGACTTCGGGCTCTTCTTCGCCGCAGGAAGTCTGTTGCGGGCCTGTCCTTACCTCCGCAAACCCCTGCCGACCCTGTCATCCCTGGTCATCGGCTACGCACTCATCCGCGTTGATCAGACCAATCTTGGGCTCGCCTTCGTCGTTCCGTCACTGACAATTGCGATTGGCGTGCGGTCATGGGCTGGTCTGCGAAACATTTCAAAAGTCGGAGATCTCTCCTATGGCATTTACATATACGCATGGCCCGTGCAGCAGATAGGAGTCGCACGTTGGGGGCGGGAAACGCCTTACCTTGAACTGCTGTCCATCACCGTGCCCGTAACCGTTGCTCTGGCCGCTGCCTCGTGGCACCTCATCGAAAAGAAGGCCTTACGCTTCAAGCCGGGTCGGCCATTTGGAAATAGCGCGCCAGGCAGGGCACGCGTCGTTTCGGAAGCGGACCTTCATTAAGCTTTACACCGAGGTGTTGATTCAGGAGATTTGGGCGGCCTGAAGGCCTTGGGGGCCAGACGTGAAGGGCCGCCCGGCCGCGTGGCCGCCAACCCGCTATAATGCCCGGCTTCCTATACCCCCGGTACCCACGGCAATGTCCCAGGCCGCTCCCAAAGTCGGTTTCGTCAGCCTCGGCTGTCCGAAAGCCCTCGTCGACTCCGAACGCATCCTCACCCAGCTGAAGGTCGAAGGCTACGAGATCGTGCCCAGCTACGGCGAGGCCGACGCGGTCGTCGTCAACACCTGCGGCTTCATCGATTCGGCCGTTCAGGAATCGCTCGATGCCATCGGTGAGGCGCTTCACGAGAACGGCAAGGTGATCGTCACCGGTTGCCTGGGTAAGCGTTCGGAGCTGATCCGTGAGAGCTACCCCGACGTCCTGTCCATCTCGGGCCCACAGGACTACGTCAGCGTGATGAGCGCGGTGCATCAGGCGATCCCGCCGACCCGGAACAAGTTCCTCGATCTGGTGCCCGACACCGGCGTGAAGCTGACGCCCAAGCACTACGCGTACCTGAAGATTTCCGAGGGCTGCAATCACCGCTGCAGCTTCTGCATCATCCCGTCGATGCGTGGCGACCTCGTCAGCCGCCCGGTCGACCAGGTGCTGATGGAAGCCGAGAAGCTGGCCCGCGGCGGCGTGAAGGAGTTGCTGGTGATCTCGCAGGACACCAGCGCCTATGGCGTCGACGTGCGCTACGCCGAGCGCGAATGGCGTGGCAAGTCGTACCGCACGCGGATGACCGAGCTGTGCGAGGGCCTGTCCGAACTGGGCATCTGGACCCGGCTGCACTACGTCTACCCGTATCCGCACGTCGACGAAATCATGCCGCTGATGGCGGACGGCAAGATCCTTCCGTACCTCGACATCCCGTTCCAGCACGCCAGCCCGCGCATCCTCAAGCTGATGAAGCGCCCGGGTAACGTCGACAAGACACTGGAGCGCGTGCAGAACTGGCGTCGTCAGGTGCCGGATCTCACCATCCGCAGCACGTTCATCGTGGGCTTCCCCGGCGAGACCGATCAGGAGTTCCAGGAACTGCTCGGCTTCCTGCGTGAGGCCGAACTCGATCGCGTGGGTGCGTTCGCGTATTCGCCGGTCGACGGCGCCAGGGCCAATGACCTGCCGGGTCAGATCGACGAAGAACTCAAGGAAGACCGCCTCGAGCAGTTCATGGCGGTGCAGGCCGAGATTTCCGCCGCCAAGCTGCAGCGCAAAGTGGGCAGGACGATCAAGGTGCTGGTGGACGAAATCGATACCGATGGCGCCTGGGGCCGCTCCAGCGCCGATGCGCCGGAAATCGACGGTGCCGTGCGTATCGACGATGGCCAGCTGCTGAAGCCTGGCCAGTTCGTTGACGTCGTCGTCGAAGAAGCCGACGCCCACGACCTCTACGGTCGTCTGGCTTAAGTCCCATGCGTTACGTGGCGCCGACGCGGGATTCGCTCGATCGGAGCGTGTTCGCGTCGCCGCCGCTTTCCGCCTGGGGCGATTACACGTCGCTCCTCGACGGCGATACGTGGCCCGATACCGCGCTGCTGAATGCCTTGCTCCCGCCCGGTTCCGCCGTGCGCTTCGTGACGCAGGACAAGGCCCTGCTCGACGACGGGCTGCACTACGAGGAGCGCATCGCCCGCAAAGGCGCGATCGCCACGCGTGCCGAGAACTGGCACGACCTGTTCAACGCGCTCATCTGGCTGCGCTACCCGTCGCTGAAACGCGCGCTCAATGCGCGCCAGATGGATGAGATCGCGCGCATGGGACCGCGGGAGCGCTCACGTCCGCAGTGCGCGCTGACGCATTTCGACGAAGCGGGGATGATCGTTTCGCTGCGCGATCCGGCCATGCTGCACGCCTGGGATGCACACGACTGGTCGACGCTCTTCTGGACGCATCGCGAGGCCTGGCTGCGCGGCGAAGCGAGCGTCGAGGTGTTCGGCCATGCGTTGCTCGAGCATGCTCTGACGCCGGAGAAACTGCTGGTGGGGAAGGCGTTGGTCGTCATGGACGGTCGCGATGCGCGTGCCGTCTGCGCCGAGGCGATCCACAGCGGTGCCGTTCTCAACGATCCACAGGAACTTCGGCCGTTGCCGGTATCCGGCGTGCCGGGGTGGCACGCGGATACGGGGGAGGCGTCGTTCTACACCACGGCGCCGTGTTTCCAGCCGCTGCGCGCCGGGCGGGTCTACCCGCCACCGCTTTAGCGAAAAGCGCTCAGCTCAGTCCGTGATCCCGCACGTAGTCGCCGAGGAGGCTGTCGTGATCGACGCCCAGCTTGCGCATGGCATCCCGCTTCTGGCGGCTGATCGTCTTGACCGACTTGCCTTCGCGGTCGGCGATCTGCTGAAGCGACATGCCATTGACGAAGGCACGGATCACCTCCGTCTCACGCGGTGACAGCGGTGCACCCGGCATGGCGACCGAGCTCTCGTCGGCCTCGTTGAGGATATCGAGCAGGGTTTCGCTGAGGTAGGTTTCGCCGTCGGAGACCGCACGTGCGGCCGTGGCCAGCTCGTCCATCGGGGCACGTTTGTCGACGATGCCGCGTGCGCCGCGCGAGAGCATCGACTGAAGCGCGGCGGGGCGGTTGATCATGGTCAGGACGATCAGCGCGATGTGCGGATAATCCTTGGCGATCGCTTCGAGAAGGGGGAATCCGTCGTCCTGCCGATCGCTCGGCATGAGAAAATCCGTAATTACGACGTCACATTCGCGGTCGGCGAGCATGGCCAGAAGTTCGTCGGCCGCCTTTGCCGCACCGACCACTTCGATATGCGCATTCTCGAGCGCAAGCCGCCCGCCAACGAGAACGAGGGGGTGATCGTCTGCCAGAATGACCTTGAGTGGCATGCCTTGCGTTCTCCTGAATACGTTGCGACACATTGAGCTTCGAACCGATTATGCCCAGAAGGTTACCTTGACGAAGCCTCCCACGTGATCCGACGCCTGCTCCCGTTAATTTTGTTTGTGCTTGCCAGTGTGGCGATGGCCACCCCGGACGTGCCGTTGCGTCCGGAGGATGCCGAATGGCTCCGCCACCACCCCGTACTCACGGTCGGCGCCTACCCGGAGGGCTATCCCCCCTTCGAGGAGCTTCGTGACGGTGAACTGGAGGGTCTGGGCCCGGACTACCTGCGCGAGATCGCCGCGGAGCTCGGCGTCACGTTGCAGACCCGCGAATACCCGAGCTGGCCGGCGCTCCTGGCGGGCCTGGCCAGGGGCGAGATCGATGTCGCCACGTCGGTCACGCCGTTGGAACAGGGCATGCCCGGCATTCGTGTGGGTGCGACCTACTTCGAATCCCTCCCGGCGGTGGTGGAGCGTGTGGACGCGCCCATCGTGCACCGTCCCGGCGATCTGGTCGGCAAGCGCCTGGCCGTCCATACCGGCTACTTCGACATTTCTGCCTTGCGTCGCGAGCTGCCTGAGACGACTCTGGTCGAGACCGCCTCCACGGCCGAGGCGCTGGAGCGCGTGCGCAGCGGTGACGTCAACGCGTACCTGGACAACCCGTATTCGGCACGCGAGTTCGTCTCGCGCCTGCGGCTGGACCATGAGCTTCGCGTCGGGGCGCCGCTGGCGCTGCCGATCAGCGCGCTGGCCTTCGCTGTGCCTGCGGAGCGTGCTCCGCTGGGGCGGGCGCTGGACCACGCCCTGGGTGAGCTCACCGCCGCGGATCACGGTCGCCTGCGTGCGCGCTGGGTGGGTCGGGATATCGCGCCGCGGCCGAGGGAGGCCGGTATCCCTCTCAGTGAAAAGGAGAAGAACTGGCTGCAGGCGCTGCCGCCTCTGCGTCTGGGGGTGGATCCCAGCTATGCGCCTTTCAGCCTGATCACGGGGCAGGGTGAGGCGGAGGGCCTGTCGCTGGATTACGTGCGCGAGATCGCGGCCGAACTGGGCATCCGCGTCACTCAGGTGCCCAGCGAGAACTGGGCGGGCACGGTCGAGCGGGTGCATCGGGGCGATGTCGACCTCGTCGCGGCCATCAATCCGCAGAGTGCGACGGCGCCGTTCCTCGAACCGAGCGTGCCTTACCTCGACTTTCCGATCATGATCGTGACGCGCGAGGGCTCGCCCACGGTGGCCGGCCGCGACGATCTGGTCGGTAAACGCGTTCTGGGTAACACCACGCGTGAGCCGATCCGTCGGCTGCTCTCGCGCATTGCCGGCGTGCAGATCGTGTCCGTCGATACCGAGGCGGACGGCCTGCGCCGCCTTGCGGCCGGTGAGGGGGATGCGTTCGTTGGCAATCTGGCCTCGGTCGATTACCTCATCCGCGAAAATTTCCTTGGCCAGCTGAAGGTGGCCGCTCCCACCGGCGACAACGAAGCGATCGCCATCGGTGTGCGGCGTGAACTCGCGCCGCTGGTTCCGCTGGTCAACCGTGTGCTGGTCAACCTGTCGACGCACCGGCAGCAGGAGATCCGCAACACCTGGTTCGCCTCCCACTACGTGGTGGGACCGACATGGCGTGAAATCGCGGGGCGCGTGCTGCCGTTCGTGGCGGTGTTGCTGGCTTCGCTGATCGCCATCAGCTACGCGTACCTCAATCTGCGTCGCGAGACGCGCCGACGCGAACGTACGGAGCGGCGTCTCGCCGAGGTCACGGCGCATGTGCCCGCGGTGGTCTACGAGGCGGTCCGTGGCGTCGACGGCGCTTACGCGATGGCCTATGTCGGTGGCGATCCGCAAAGCATTCTCGGCATGGAGCCGGGCGAGCTGCTCGCCGGCGGCGAAACCATGCTGGCGCCCGTGCCGGACGAGGATCGCGAAGCGCTGCGCGAAGCGTTCGAACGATCCGCCCGCGAACTCACGCCGCTGCATGTCACCGTTCGCGCCCAGGTCGGCGGGCGCACGCGCTATCTCAGCTCCGATGCGGTGCCGCTGGCGGCGGCCGACGGCAGCGTGCGCTGGAACGGCTACTGGGTCGACGTGACCGCGCAGGAACTGGCCGCGCGCGGCGTCGCCCATGCACGTGACGAAGCGGAAGCCGCGACGCGCGCGAAGAGCGATTTCCTCGCGACGATCAGCCACGAAATCCGTACCCCGATGAACGGCGTGATCGGCCTGCTCGACGTGCTCGAGCGTACGCCGCTGGATCGGGAGCAGCGCAAGATGGTGTCGACCATCGAACATTCGGCGGAGGCCTTGCTCCACATCCTCGACGACGTGCTCGACTTCTCGAAGATCGAAGCCGGTCATCTGACGTTCGACCCGCGGCCCGCGGATCCACGCGCCATCGTGGAGGGCGCCGTCGCCATCATGGCGGCGCAGGCGGAGGCGAAAGGACTGCACGTCGAAGTGACATTCGACGAGGCCCTGGCGCCTGCGCTGATGGTCGACGACGGGCGCTTGCGTCAGGTCCTGCTCAACCTGCTGGGTAACGCGATCAAGTTTACGGCGCGTGGCGCCGTAAGCGTGGCGTTACACGTCGACGAGGAGCATGGCGCGCGCCAGCGCCTGCGCTTCGTGGTCAGCGACACCGGTATCGGCATTCACGCGGCCAAGCTTCGGCATGTCTTCGCCCCGTTCAGTCAGGCCGAGTCGTCGACGACCCGCCGCTTCGGCGGGACGGGCCTCGGCCTGGCGATTTCGCGGCGTCTCGTGGAACGCATGGGTGGGCACATCGCGATCGAGAGCGAGCCGGGACGGGGCACCGTCGTTACGGTGACGCTCGAGCTGCCTGTCACCACGCTGCCGCTGTCGCAGGATACGGAGGTCGACGACAGGGACGCTGTCGCCGCCACGCCTCGCGACGCCCGCATTCTGCTGGCGGAAGATCATCCGGTGAACCAGGAGCTCGTCCGCGTGCAGCTGGCGCTTCGGGGTTACCGGTGCGATGTGGTCGACGATGGTGTCGCCGCGCTCGAGGCCCTCGACGTCGGCGACTACGATCTGTTGCTGGTCGATTGCCACATGCCCCGCATGGACGGCTATGCCGTGGCGCGCGAAGTGCGTCTGCGCGAGGCGGGTGGCACGCGGCGTCTGCCCATCGTCGCGATGACCGCCGACGCACGCTCGGATCAGCGGGAGATTTGCCTCGCGGCAGGCATGGACGACCTTCTTCGCAAGCCGATCCGGCTCGAGGCGTTTCATGAGACCGTGGCGCGCTGGCTTGGCGCGCGGGCTCGTGTCGACCTCGACGACACGCGTGACGACGCCGGTTCCGACCATGCCGGCAACCACGCGATGGCGCCTTCGGTCAGCGTGCCCGACCTCGGAATCGACATGGATCGCATGCGCCGCGCGTTCGGTTCCGACGCCAACGTCGTCAGCGTGATTCAGGCGGGTGTGCAGGCGACGCGGGATGCGCTGACGAGCCTCGATGTCGTAGCGGCTCGCGCGAATCGCGATGAGGTCGCGGGATGGATTCACCACGTGCTGGGCGGCGTGAACGTCTTCGGGCGATCCGAGGTGGGCGAGCAGGGGGAGCGGATGGAGCTGGCGTTGCGGGAAGGCGGTGACGTCGACCGGGCCGCGTTGCGAGACTTCGCCGCGGGCGTCGGGCGATTTGCCGATGGGTTGGAGGCGTTTGCCGGGCGGCTGGTGGCGGCTTCGTAGGGTCGCCGGCAGGACTGTCTCCCTGCCTGTATCAGTCGTACGCCACCGCCAGAATCGCAAACCGCGTCCGTCCACCCGGCAGATCCGCCTCGAACTCATCATCCAGCCGCTTCTTGAGTACCGCGCGCGCCATGGGCGAATCGATACTGATCCACCCTTTGCGTGCATCGGTTTCATCCGGTCCCACGATGCGGTAACGCACCGTCTCGCCGGTTTCCACATTCTCGAGTTCCATCGTGGCACCGAAGAAAACCGCATCGCGTTGCGAAGGCGCCGCTTCGACGACCTTGAGGACCGGAATGCGTTTGCTGAGATAGCGCGCGCGACGATCGATCTCGCCGAGTTGCTTCTTGCGGTACGTGTACTCCGCATTCTCGGACCGGTCGCCTTCGGCGGCAGCCGCGGCCAGTGCCTTGACCACTTCGGGACGTACCGTGTGCCACAGATGGTCGAGCTCCGCCTTGAGTCGCTCGAAGCCCTCGCGCGTGATGATCGCCGTCGACGACGGCGACGGCGGGCGCCAGCGGCTCATGGCGACACCCCGTATGTCGGGCTCAGCGTCGCCAGTAGTGCTTCCAGGTCGGATCTCACGGGATGTTCCGGATAGTTGGCAAGCAGCCGGCGGGCGAGCCGTGCCGATGACACGGGGTCGCCGAGACGGTCGTGCAGACGCGCCGCCAGCAGTCCGTAGCTGGGCGCGCCCATGTCACGCGGCCAGGTCGTCAGGTAGCCCTGCGCGAGATGAAGCCCCAGCCGTACCATGCCGCCATGCGCGGCGACGTCCGCCAGCGGTCCGCACGTGCGGGGATCGTCAGGGAGAAAAGCGGGATCGACGTCGAGACAGTCCTGAACCACGCCCAGGGCACGCCGGGTTTCCCGCCCGGCGATCAGCGCGGCGATCCAGATCTGCCCATGGACGAGCAGCTCGGGAAGCCGGTCCTGCGCGCGTAGCAGTTCACGGTACCGGGTATGCATCGGGACGGGTGCGAGGCCTTCTCTCAAGCGCTCCGTAAGAATGTCGGTGGCGCCGGGAATGTCGTCGCGCGCGATCAGGTTGACGTGCTGAAGCAGCGCGTCGTCGTCATCGGGTTCGGTAGCCTCGCGCAGCGCGATGGACGAAGGGAAATAGCCCAGCGTCTCGTGTTTGTGGTGAATCAGAGCGCCCATGAGATGAAAGTTGTAGATGGTCAGGTAATTGGCGACCGCGTAATAACCGAGCGTGCCGATGAACGTAGGGCCGTGATCTTTCATGGCGTACTGCGCGCCCGCCTGGAGCAGGCTGGTCAGCATGACGATGGCGAACAGCAGCAGGTAGCTCGGACCGAAACGGGCGATGGCCGCGACCCAGTTAGCCGGGTTCAGCGCCGCGCCGACACCGTCGAAGGTGAGCGACATCGTGATCACGGGCAATACGAAGGCGAACACCAGTGAGACGAGCAATCCGGGAATGCCAAGGAAGAACGGTGCCAGCACGGCCAGTGCGTTGCCGGTGAGCTGAATCAGGATCAGTGCGACGCCCGTGCTGTCCTCGGTGTTGAGCGCGAGCTCCGGCGGATCGGCGAAGCCATCCGCCGTGTGCCGGAGGCATTCGAACGCGTAGACGTAGATCGCCATCCAGCCGATGAAGATCACCAGCAGTTTCAGACCGGTCACCGGCAGGAACGAGAGCGCCTCCAGCAGCGTCACCGCGATCAGCGTCAGCCGGGCGCCGCTACCCAGGGGGTAGCGAAACCCGTCGATCGCACGCTGCGAAAACGGCGTGTCGGCGTCGGCGAGCGCGTGTCGCGGCATGCTCAGCGCTTTCCGCCGAAGATGCTGCCAAGAATGCCGCGTACGATCTGCTGACCCGCACGCGTTCCGGCCGCGCGCACCATCGACTTGGCCATCGTCTCGACCATACACTGCCGACGTCTGGTTCCGAAGACGGCGTCACGCACGGCGCCGCCCCAGCCCGCGTCGTCTTCGCCCGCCTTGCCGGCGGCGTCGCCGGTTTTACCCGCGGACTTCACCGACGGCGCATCGTCGGCGTTCTTCGCCGTGGCGCGCGCGGCGAGGCGTTCCTCGGCCGATTCCCGGTTGACCGACGTGTCGTATTTCGCGCCGACGGGCGAGCGCGCGCGAACGGTCGCGCGCTCGTCGTCGGTGATCGCGCCGATGCGGCATTCAGGCGTCGACACGAGGATCTTCTGCACGGGCGAGGGGACACCGCCATCACCGAGGGTCGATGCCAGGGCTTCGCCGGTGCCCAGCGTGCCGATGCTTTCGACCACATCGAGTTTCGGGTTTCGCGCGAACGTTTCGGCGGCGGCCTTCACCGCTTTCTGGTCGCGCGGGGTAAACGCGCGCAGCGCATGCTGTACGCGATTGCCCAGCTGGCCGAGGATCTCGCCGGGTACATCGTCGGGATTCTGGGAGCAGAAGTAGACGCCCACGCCCTTGGAGCGGATCAGCCGCACCACCTGTTCGACACGCTGGCGCAGGGCGGCCGGTGCGTCGTCGAACAACAGGTGCGCTTCGTCGAAGAAAAACACCATCTTCGGCACGTCCAGATCGCCCACTTCGGGCAGTTGCTCGAACAGCTCCGACAACAGCCATAGCAGGAACGTCGAATACAGGCGCGGCTTGAGGATCAGGGTATCCGCCGCCAGCACGTTGATTACGCCACGGCCGCTCATGTCCTGACGCATCAGATCCGGCAACTCGAGCGCCGGTTCGCCGAAGAAGGCGTCGGCACCGTCCTGCTCCAGCTTCAGCAAGGATCGCTGTATGGTGGCGACGCTCTGCGGACTGATCAGGCCATAGCGCGACGAGATGTCCTTGGCGTGCCCGGAAGCGAAGCCCAGCATGGCGCGCAGGTCGGGCAGGTCGAGAAGCAGCAGGCCTTCATCGTCGGCGACCCGGAAAATCACCTCGAGGACGCCTTCCTGCGTGTCGTTCAGCTCCAGGATGCGGGAGAGCAGGGTCGGGCCCATCTCCGACACCGTGGCACGTACCGGGTGACCGGCCTTGCCGTAGATGTCCCAGAACACCACCGGATTGGCCTGCGGTTTCCAGGTCGTGAGACCGAGCCTGGTCAGGCGGGCGGTGAGCTTTTCCGACGGAGCGCTGGCGGCTTGTGACAGGCCGGCGAGGTCGCCCTTGGCATCGGCCAGAAAACAGGGCACACCGAGACGGGAGAAACCCTCCGCGAGCAGCATCAGGCTGACCGACTTTCCCGTACCCGTGGCCCCGGCGATCATGCCGTGGCGGTTGCCGTAGCGGGAGTCCAGTTCGACGGCGGCCTCGTCATTGCGGCCGATCAGGATCGTGGGCATGGTTTCATCCTTAAGAATCTCCTGAACAAGTGTACGCAACGATATGCCGTTACGGAGAAAATTGACGCACGACCGCTTGAGTCCGGGCGGTCCGGCGGGTAACGTGGCCGCCACTGCCTGACCCTGAGTTTCGTACATGTCCTTTCGCGCGCCGCGTTCGCTTCTCCTGCTTCCCCTGGCGATCCTCGCCGGTTGCGCTTCCAGCGGTACGCCCCGTCCGGGCAAGGCCACGCCCGAGGTCAATGCGTTGTACGACCGGATGAACCAGGCGAGCAAGGGTTACGAGAGCTCGATCGACCAGGCTCGCCGGGGCGATACCCCGCAGGCGGCGCAGACGCGCAAGCAGTCGCTCGACCAGCTCAAGGACGCGTCTGCCCGTTGCAGCCTGACCCCGGGTTGCGACCCGCAGCGGTTCGCCGCGGTGTTCGATCGTCTGCTGCGCCTGAAGGACGGCAGTTTCATCGAAGGCGAAGATGCGGACGATACGGAGCAGGGTGCCGAAGTCGGTGCGCAGCCGGGCGACGCGAATCTGCCGGGCTCCGTCGCGATCGGTTCGTTACCGGCGGCGCAGCGCGCTGTCACCATGCTCAAGGGCCAGCAGTTTTCCGACCTGATGGTGATGAACGGTCCGGTCAAGGCGGCGCTGGAGCTCTGGCTGACCCAGCTGCGTCCCAACCTGATGGACGCTTACGTCAATTACCAGATGATGCGCTACAAGATGTGGCCGGCCTACAAGAAAGCCGACCTGCCCGAGGCGCTGCTCTTCGGCATCATGGCCAAGGAGTCGGGCGGCAAGGTGCACGCGGTCTCCCGCTCCGGCGCATCCGGCCCCCTGCAGTTCATGTACGCCACCGGCTTGCGCTTCGGCCTGAGCAACTCGGACGGCTTCGACCAGCGCTTCGATCCGACGATGGCGGCGCAGGCCAATGCGGAATACATCGACGAGCAGCTGGCCGCCTTCAACAACAACCTCGAGCTGACCCTGGCCGCCTACAACGGCGGTGAGGGGCGCATGCGCCGCATCGCGGCGAGCAGTCCCGGCGCGGGCTTCTACGATCCGCAGATCTATGGCCAGATGTCGGCGGAAACGCGCGACTACGTCCCGATGGTGCTGGCCGCGGCATGGCTCTTCCTGCACCCTGACAGCTATCACCTGAGGTGGCCGAAGATCGACGGTGAGCCGGGCCAGATCACATTGAAGCGCCCCGCCTCCCTGAGCGAACTGACGGTCTGCCTCGGCTCGTCGCAGGACATGCCGGAAGGCTGGTTCCGCACGTTGCGCAACCTCAATCCCCGTCTCGATCCGCAGATCAGCCAGCCGGTGGGTACGCGACTCGAAGTGCCCAGGCAGCTGGAGAAGGCCTACGCCTCCAGCTGTGCCGATGGTCCGTGGCCCATTCTCGCGGCCGACCTGCACAACGCGGTGAAGATCATCGCTCCACCCCCGCCCGCCGCCACATCGGCCGCGCTGGCCAGTGGTTCATCGTCGTCGACACCGTCGAAGTCATCGTCGTCGGCGTCCAAGAGCTACACGGTGCGTCGGGGCGACACGCTCGTCAGCATCGCTCGCAAGAGCAACTGCGCGGACGTCGAGGACATCGCGCGGATGAATGGCCTCAAGGGGCATCAGCTGAAAGTGGGGCAGGCGCTGCGCGTGCCGGTTTGCCGATAGTCTTTCCGAAAAGAATCAGGCGACCGCGTGCGGCTCCATCCACGCGTCGGCGGCATCGCGCTTACCCGGCGCCGAGAGTTCCTTGATCTGACGCATCAGGCGAAGAATCTGCCGGTGCAGGTCTTCCATGCCGGGACGGCGGGAATCGAGGGTCTCGTGATACACCGAGGCGATCCACAGGGCGACGCCGCGTGTGGCGATCAGCGGATTTTCCGAGCGCGCCTTGCCCAGGCCGACATCCGGCCCGTGACCATAGGTGCTGTAGCGTTCTTCCGGCGGAGTGCCGTAGAGATGCGGGAAGTCACATGCCGCGGCCTGCTCCATCTCGCGCCTGACCAGCTGCTGCAGGTCGGCGTGTGCCCGGACGGGAAGAGCAAGCACGACGCGCTCAATGTCGGCGAGCTGCCGCTTAAGGCGGATCTCGCGATTGACGGCAATGAGATGAGTGACAAGACGCATGGACGACTTCCCCTGGGCGGATGCTTCTTATGACCCCGGCGCTTCCCCCTAAGAGGCGCCGGAGCCACGGAGCATACGCTGACGTCGCGTCAATTTGAAGACATATTCGTCACATTGTGACGCGGTGGGTCAGTCGCGCGTGCCGGCGCCCACATACTGGCCCAGGCGCTGGCCGACGACGACCTGCTGCTGGGGCTGGAGGTCGTCGAAGCGGTAGCCCTCCGGCAGCAGGAGGATCACGGTCGAGCCCATGTTGAAGCGGGCCATCTCGCCGAAGCGATCGATGTGGACGCCTCTGCCGCGGCAGTCCTTGCGGATGATGTCCGCCGCGTAAGGCGGGATGGCCATGCCGTCCCAGACCGTGGCGACGCTCGAGACCAGGATCGCCCCCACCATCACCGAGACGAAAGGGCCGTGTTCGCCGTCGAAATGGCAGACGAGGCGTTCGTTACGCGCGAACAGGCGGGGGATGTCGGCCACCGCGAACGGGGCGACGCTGAAAATGCGACCCGGCACGTGCGTGGTGCCGGTCAGCGTACCCGACAGCGGCATGTGAACGCGGTGGTAGTCGCGCGGGGAGAGGTAGATCGTCGCGAAGCTGCCGTTACGGAACGGGGCGGCGGCCTCGCTGCTGCCGAGCAGTTCGGCCGCCGTGTATTCCTGGCCCTTGGCCTGGAAGATCCGGCCGTCGCGAATCGGGCCGCACTGGCTGATGCGTCCGTCAGCGGGACAAAGAATGGCTTGCGGATCGGGCGCGGCGGAGCGTGCGCCCGGCTTCAGCTTGCGCGTGAAAAACGCATTGAAATGCTGATAGGCGAGCGGGTCGGGCTGCGCCGCCTGACTCATGTCGACGTCATAGCGCTGGACGATCTCCCGGATCAGGAAATTTTTCCAGGGCGTCCATTCCCAGCGGGTCGCCCAGTAGACGATTCGCGAGAGAAAGCGGTGCGGGAGGATGTACTGCAGCAGGACCTTTGGCTTCATCGGGGAAGTATAGGCGAAGCCCCGCGTTTCCCGCTGCTGCGGTGAGACTGTGCAAAAACTATGCGCATATTCGGCAAATTAATGCACGTTTTTTTCATGGCCTGCCGAATATACCTAAGTAATGACCGACGTGTCTTCGACACGTCGCTGCTTCGCACGAGGCCCAGGAGGGCCACGGTGAACGGGTGAGGGGGCTCGCGTCGCCGGGTAAGGGAATGCCAGTCGTGCTTCACGGTGCCGGGATCGGCGCCCGATAGGGATACGTACCAAAAATGAGCTCCCAGGTTATTTCGCGCCGCGCCATGATGGGCGGCCGTCGTCGCGCCAAATTGTTTCTCGCCGTCGCCGCGGCACTGACGGGTGGTCCGGTCGTCGCTCAGACCGTCACCCTCGACGCCTATTCACCCACGAAGAACGACAACCAGCAGTACGCCACGGTACTGACGCCCGGTCAGGTGGTGACGATCTCCGGCCCACAGCTTTTCGCCGCGGGTGACACGGGCACGCGCAACACGACCATCGCCGCGCTGCAGGGGCTTGGACGGATCCAGTCGGGTTCCGAGTGGATCGGTGCGGCACGTCTGAATCCCGGCACCCAGAACTTTGGCGTCAGCGTGCCGGATCCCATCACCGGCGGCCGGCGTGTCGTCTCCACGTACAACAGTGCCAACCTGGTCGGGCTAAGCACCGTTGACGGCAGCACCGCGGTGCCGGACGTGGTCAACGTCAACGGGCAGCAGTACATCGACGCGCGCGTCGGCACGGTGACCAGTGGTGGCGGCGCGCTCACCGTCGACATCGGCAGTCCCGGCGTGCCGACGGACTCCACCACCAACGGCTGGACCATGGCGGCGAAACAGACCTCCCTGTTCTACGCGGACGGCACCGGGAGTGCGGCCAGCACCATCGACTGGACCTCGCGCAATCGCATCGCCTTCAACGGCGATGTGGCCAACCCGGCCCAGCCGCAGAACCTGTACGTGAGCTACGTTTCGCACTACGGCGGCACCTTCGATGTCACCACCGTCGATGGCGTGACGAGTTCACACACCGTCACCAATGACGCGCAGCTGCGTGATTACAACAATTTCCTCATCGCCAACCTGCAGACGGGTAATCTCGCTCCCACGTCGTACGCATCGTTGTTCGCGAAGGGCTACAGCGCGACGACCGAGCAGATCAGCTACGGCATCAGCGCGGACGACGCAGCCGATGAAGTGGCGCAGCCCATCGGTAATCGCATCGTCATGCAACTGGTTGGCCCCAACGCCTCCGGCACGGTGGCTTCCGGCGCGACGCTGGAAGCCGTCAACACCAACGGCGGGACGGTGCGTGGCGAAGCCGGCGCGAATGTGACGATCAATGGCACGCTGGCTGCCACGCATAACACCGGCGACGGCTCGGCGCTGGTGCTGACGGGAGCGGGTACGACAGGTACCAACAATGGCGTGATCAACGGCAACTTCTTCCGTAATGCCGACAACACCATTACCAACGGTGCCATCGGGTCCACCGCGGTCGATCTGCAGTCCGGCGGTACGTTCACCAATGGAACCAACGGTATTCTCAACCTCGCCACCGGCTCGGCCAACGGCGCGGGCAAGTCGATCGGCGTGCGCGTAGGCGCCAATGCAAGCGCGACCAACAACGGCATCGTCAACGTCGGCGTCACGGGTTCGCGCTCGAATGGCTCGATGGACGGCATCGCGCTGGGCGATCCCAGCGCCATCTTCACCAACGGAGCGGCGGGCACGATCTATATCGGTCGCGGACCGCAAACGTCACCCGCGACGCCGGCGGCCGACATCGCGGTCAACCAGGGCACGATGACGACAGGCATCTACGTACCTTACGCGGCGATCGCGCGGAACCAGGGCACCATCACGCTTGGCTCGCTCACCCAGAACGCCGCGGGCATTCTGGTGACGTCGCCGGGTGCGAACGTCGACAGCTCGGGGACGATCAACGTCAACGGCGCGGCCGCCGCGGTACCGCGTGAAAACGATGGCATCCTCGTACAGAACGGGGGCGCCACCGGTAACGTCGTCAACAGCGGAACTATCAACCTCAATGGCGTGAACGGGACGGGTATCAAGGCGCTCTCGACCGGCGCGACCGCATCGCTGGTGAGCAATACGGGCACGATCAATGTCGCCGGTGGCGCGGATCCCGCCAGTGGCACGCGCAATTACGGTGTCTGGGCCGAAGGGCAGGGCAGCGCCACGGCGAGCGCGAACGTGCAGGGTGCGGTAAACCTGCTCGGCGATGGCGCGATCGGTATCCATGCGCGCGGCCGCGCCACGGTCGATGTCGCTGCGGGCGCGGCACCGAGTTTCGCCAGCGGCACACGACAGATCGGCTTCTTCGCCTACGGCGATGACGCTCATATCAATGTCAACGGTGGCAGCTCGCTGAACGTCTCGACGGCGCAGTCCACGCTGTTCCGGCTCGACTCGGGCGCGGATTTCGATGGCACGGGGCTGAGCATGGTCGCTTCCGGTGCGCAGTCGACCGGTATCCTGGGTACGGGCACCGGTTCACTGGTGAACACCCGCAACGCCGGTATCACGGTCTCGGGCAACGGCGCGCAGGGCGTGGTGGCGGAGGGTGGCGCGGTGGCCACCATCGACGCGGCGACCAATGTGAATCTTGCTGGCGCTGGCGCTATCGCCGGCGTGGCCGACGGCCAGAAACACAGCCTCACCGGTGCCAGCCAGGGTGCGGTCGTCACCAGTACGCAACTCAACAGCCTGGCGAATCTCACGTCCGCAACGAGCGGCGTCACCGGCTACATCGCACGGAACGGTGCCAGCCTCGTCAATGCCGGTGCCATGACTCTGACAGGGGCTAACACCACCGGGTTCATCGTCGAGACCAACGGCAAGGCCATCAACAACGCGGCGCTCAATCTGTCGGGCCCGGGTGCCACGGGCGCCTTGCTGCGCTCGGGCGGCACGTTCGCCAACAACGGCAGCATCCATGTGGGCAGCGGCACCGGCGTGCGCGTGGAAGGTGCGGGGACGCAGCGGCTCAATCCCGCCGGGTCGATCACGGTGGATGATGGCGTGGCGGGCGTGCAGCTGACCAGCGGTGCCGGCCTCGTGCTCGGTTCGGGCGACTCCGCGATCGTCACCAACGGCAGCGCGCACGGCGTACTGCTGGACACGGGCGCCGCCTCGCTCAACGCGACGGGCACGACGATCACCACGCTGGGTACCGGTAACGCGATCGAGAACGCCGCGGAGACCGGTGCGATCACGCTCCGCGGCGCGACGCTTCGCGTCGTCAACGGTGCGGGACTGCGTACCGCGACGGCGATCGATCCCTCGTCCACGGCGACGTTCAACGTCGACGGCTCGGGTGTGGGCTACGCGTTCCGCCGCGCCGACGGCAGTCCGACCGACGGCAACCTTTCGATCGGCAATGGCTTCACCGTCAACGGTAACGGTGCGGGCGCGACCGGTATCCAGGCCCTGACCACGGGTTCCGTGGCCAATGCCGCGTCGGTGAATATCCTTTCGCCGGCCGGTGGATCGGCGCTTGTGGCAGGGACGGCGTCCTCGGTATCCAATGCCGGGGTGCTGACGTCCGCAAGCACCGCGTCGCCCGTCGTGGATCTTGCCAATGGGACGGGCACCAGTTTCGTCAACAGCGGCACGATCCGTGCGGCGTCGCCGTCGGCGCAGGCCGTGCGCGGTAGCGCCGGTAACGATACGGTCGGTCTCGTCAGCGGCAGCGTACGCGGCGACATCGGCACGGGGGAGGGATCCGACACGTTCGCCTGGACGGGCGGCACCCTGCAAGGCGGCCTGACCATGGGCAACGGGACGGGTAACCAGGCGACGGTGGGCAAGGTCGATACGTCCGGCACCTATCATCTGCTGGCCGGGACCGGCGGCGGTAACTCGCTGACGTTCGACGGGACACAGACACGCGGCGGCACGTTCGCCTACGACGATCTTGCGAAGGGTATCAACCTCGGCAACGGCTGGAACACCGTCTCGCTCGCCAACGGCGCGCAGTTCACCCTTACGGACAACCTCAAGCTCGCCAACAGCGACGTCGACATCGATCCCACGTCCACCCTCTATGCCGGTAACGGTGTCTATCCGGTGATCTCGGGCGCATCGCCGGGCTCGGCCAACGTGAATAATGCCGGCCTGATCGACCTGACCCAGGGCAGCGGATCGCCGGGCAATCGACTGACGATCGACGGCAATTATGCGAGTTCGGGCGGTCGGCTGAATCTGGTAACCAACCTCAACGCCGGTGGCGCCCTGGCCCAGCAGCAGACCGATCGCCTGCTGGTGCAAGGGAATGCATCGGGTGAAACGGTGCTCGATGTCACACCTGCCGCGCTGAGCACGGGAGCGCTGACCGATACCGATCGCAATGGCTACGTGCGTGCCGATGAAGGTATCTCCCTCGTGCAGGTCGCGGGCACTGCGACGGGCGGCGCTTTCCGGCTCAAGGGCGGTTATGTCGCGGCAGGTCCGTGGCAGTACGGCTTGTACGCCTTCCAGCCTGGCAGCAGCGATGCGTCGCAGCGCGTCGTGGGTGGTGCGACCACCGGCAACGCGTTCTGGGATTACCGGCTGGCCAACGTTCTGGTCTGCGACGGCCCTTGCCCCACGCCCACCACGGTTACACCGTCGCCTACGCCAGCGACGGGCCTGCCTTATCCGACGCCACAGCCGGGATCGACCGGCGGATTCGTGCCGGCAGGCGATGCTCGCCCGGCGGTCGTGCCACAGGTGCCTTCGTACATTCTCTCGCCCACCGCGCTGGCCATCTACGGTTACAGCACGATCGACAACCTGCATCGCCGGCTCGGCGAGATTCGCGATATGAACGATGCGGGAGAGGGTCTCGGCGGTGAGCCCTTCGTGCGTTACATCGGTGGCGACTACAGCTACTCCTCCAACCGGTCGTTCCGTCAGTACGGCTATGACGCCGATATCGACACGCATGCGGTACAGGTGGGCGTGAACATCTTCGCGCTCGATGCGGACCGGTCAGCCCTGCGGGCGGGTATCGCCTATACGCACGGCACGACGCGGCTCGAACCGAAAGCGGCCGACGGCTACAGCCGTACGAAATTCGATACCAACTCGGTCGCCATGTTCGTTACGTGGCAGCACGTGAGCGGTTTTTACATCGATGCGATCGCCCAGGGCGACCGCCACGTCGGCGACGTCGATACCGCACGCTCGAAGGGTACGGCGCGCATCCGCGGCTCGGGCTGGAACGGTTCGCTCGAGGCCGGGTACCCGTTCAAGTTCGATGGCGGATGGGAACTGGAGCCGCAGCTTCAGCTGACGCGTCAGCACATCGCGCTACGTGATCAGACGGATACCGATGGCGCCACCACACAGTTCAACGACCTCTCGCAGACGATCGGACGAGCCGGCGTGCGTTTCGATCGCACGTGGGTGACGGATAGCGGCAGCAAGGCCACGCCTTATGCGCGGGTGAACTACATCAAGGGCTGGGGCGGCAGTTCGCCGGTGAACGTGGGCGCCGAGGGCTACGACATCTCGCAGCAGTTCGCCGGCGGCGCTTTCGGTCGGATGGTGGAGGTGGGGCTGGGCGGTACGTATGCCTGGACCAACCGGATCTCGCTGTATGGCGAGGCGGACTGGCAGAAGAAGCTGGGTGACGCGGGAACGCGTGGCTGGGGCTTCAACGTCGGGGCGCGCTGGGACTTCTGAGTCCTCCGGGCTGAGGGCGATCGCGTATCGCCAGCCAGCTGGCCCCCATCGGCGCCGGCTCCCACCAGGGTGTCGCAACCTGGTGGGGGCCGGCCTGCCGTTGACCGGTCGTCCCTCTATTTCACCACGGGTAACTCGACGTAAGTTCCGTTCTGCCCGTCGCGATAGATCTTCTGCGTCGCCTTCCGGTAATCCCCCGGCTTCGCGTTGAAGATGTTCGGTACGAAGGTCTGCGGGTTCCTGTCGTAAAGCGGGAACCAGCTCGACTGGATCTGCACCATCACGCGATGCCCCGGCTGGAACACATGGTTCACGGTCGGTAGCGGAAACCGGTACTCCTGCGCGGTGTCCGGTTGAAGCGCCTTCGGCGTGTCATAGCCCTCGCGGTAGCGGCCGCGGAAGATCTCCATCGCTACCGGCAGCTCGTAGCCACCCATCGACGGCTTCTCTTCGACCTCGTCCGGATACACGTCGATGAGCTTGACCACCCAGTCACTGTCCGTGCCACTCGTCGATGCGAGCAGATGGACCAGCGGCTCGCCGGCGACGCCCATCGGCTTGTCCAGCACGGGCGAGACATAGGTCAGCACATCGGTCCGCGACGCGAAATCGCGCTGGTCATCCACGAGCCATTCGGGCCACGAGTCTTCGCGATCGGCCACGCCGTGCGACCACGACTGAATCGGGCGCACGCGGTAGGGAACGGGCTTCGCGGGATCCGATACGTATTCGTCGTCACCCTTGGCGGGTGCCGCCGTCCCCAGCGCGCCGTCGGCTCCGACGAACCAGCGCTGCATCGCGGGTACACACCCGTCACGGCAGGCGGAAGGCCACGTATTCAGCTTGCGCCACGCGTTCTCACCTGTAACGAACGCATTGACCGGCGCGATATCCGCTTTCGGCGCATCGTCCTTGAGGTACTGGGCGAGAAAAGGACGCAGGATCTTCTGGCGGAACTCGGTGCCCGTATCGCTGCCGAGATCGATCGCGCCGATCGTGTTGGCTTTCTCCCATGTCTTCGCGTGACGCCACGGTCCCAGGACCAGCCACAACTTCTCGTGCCCGGGATCGCGCGGCGCGAGGGCGCGGTACACCGCCATGTCGCCGTAATTGTCTTCCTGATCCCACAGGCTGTGCACCAGCATGGTCGGCACGGTCATCGGCTCCTTCGCCGCGACCTTGTCGATGGCCTGCTCGGACCAGAAGCGGTCGTACGCGGGATGCGCGAGAATCTTCTGCCAGAATCCCAGCGATTCCATGCCGTAGGCGCGGCCGATATCGCCAGCCGAGCCGCCGCGAAGATACAGGTCGTAGTCGTCGCGGTAACCCGTCGTCCAGCCGATGTCGCTTCCGCGCGAATTCACCATGCCGTAGATATAGGGGATCATCTGCTGGCGAAACGCGCCACGATGGAACCAGTCGTCGCCCATCCAGCCGTCGATCATGGGATTGATGGGCACGGCGACCTTCAACGCCGGATGAGGGCGGATCGTCGCCACCATCGCCTCGAACCCGTCGTACGAAATGCCGATGATGCCGACTTTGCCGTTGGACTCCGGCACATGTTTTACCAGCCAGTCCACCGTGTCGTAGATGTCCGAGGACTCATCCACGGCGGTCGGATTGCCATGGCCGATCGGCGGGCGGTTCATGACGAAGTCGCCTTCCGAACCGTGTTTGCCCCGGATGTCCTGGATGACGCGGATGTATCCGTCCTGGACGATGATGTCGGCCGGGTTGTCGTAGCCGCGCAGGGCGGTGTCCAGATGCGGACTGTCGCTGCGGTGACCCATGCCATCCGCGCCGTAAGGCGTGCGCGTGAGCAGGATGCCGGCGTGTGCCGTGCCCTTGGGCATCAGGATGACGGTATGCAGTTTGACGCCATCGCGCATCGGGATCTCGACGGTGCGGCGCACGTAGTCGAAGCCGGGGTTCGTCGGCGTGAATCGGGCCGGCGTTTCCGTCGGCAGGTCTTTGTAGGTCTTCTCGCCACCGACCGCCGGAGTCGCGAGGACCCCGGCGGCAAGCGCGACGATACCGAGTCGCAGAAGTGGATGCATGGACGCTCCGTCAGAAGTCGTAGGTGACGCCAAACCGGGCGTAACGCGGCTGGGTGTAGCTGATGACCTGCTGGTAGCCGTCGTTCACCGAGTTGGTGCTGCCCGACACCGGGTTGGTCCGCTGCGAGCGCTGCTGGTTGAGGATGTTGAACACCGATACGGTGAAGGCCAGCTTCTTGTCGGCCCAGAGCGGACGGTACTCCGCATTCACGTCGACCAGCTCTTCCCACGGCTCGCGACCCTTCGCGCCGTATGCCGAAGGCACACCGAAGCAGAAGTGATAGTAGCTGCCGTAACCGGAAGGGTCGCTCTCGTCCGCACCGTAGCGGCCGAGGCACGACTTCGGCAGTCCGGACTGGATCAGGATGTTCGCCGAGAGCAGCCATTCGGGAGCGATCTGGTAGGAACCGTAGAGCTTCAGCTGGTGCTTGCGATCGTTGCCCAGGTTGCCGTTGGCGTAGTTCATCAGCGTGGCGTAATCCCAGTCACGCGATGCCGCGACCGAGCCCTGGCCCACGTCCGAGCGCACCTGTCCTTCCGTATTGCCGTAGCTGCGCGAGTAAAGGTAGTCGATCTTGCCCGACCACGTGCCGTCGAACGGGTGCGACAGGTAGAGGTCCAGACCGTAATAATTGCGCTTGAGGTGAGGGAAGCCGAAATCGGCGTTGGTCACGGTGACATTCGTGTAGCCGCCGTTCGCATTGGCCAGCTGGTACACGTTCGCGCGGCCCGGATTCGACAGGTAGCAGCTACCCACCGTCACGGCGTCGATGTCGGCACCTTGTGCGATCGCCGCACGGGTGATCGCGCCGTTGTCGCAGACGTCATCCAGCGCGTTGCGCAGGTGACGCACGGTAGCCTTCGCGCCCGCCACCCAGTCGGCGTTGATCTGCTTGTCCAGGCCGAGAATGTATTCGTCCTGATACTCCGACTTGATGTTCTTCGCGCTGACCGTCTTAGGGTCGGGCGGCTGTCCGTATTCGCCGTTGGGAGAGACCGCACCACCGGTGGCCGACTGGATGAAGTTGACGCCGGTCGGCAGGCCGTTCGCGTCGATGCCGGTATAGGTGAAGTACTGGTTGGTCGCCAGCGAGCCGGCGGAGGTACGCAGCGCCACGGAGGCCGGCATGGCGAGGAAGTAACGACCGGCATTGCCGTAGATCTTCATGCTCGAGTCGCCATTGACGTCCCAGCTGAAGCCCAGTCGCGGCGCCCACTGCGGGCGGGTCAGCTTGAGATACGGCTGGCCGGACGGGTTGTAGTTGGTGAACTGATCGTTGCGCAGGCCGAGGGAGAGCAGCAGGCGGTCGGTGACCTGCCAGTCGTCCATGATGTATTGCGCACGCTGTCTGACGCGTACCGAGGCCAGCGTGTTGTAGTGGCGGTAGTAGCCGTAGTAACCGGTCTGGCCACCGGGATAGTTGGCCGGCTTGTCGACGAAGGGGCTGTCGCTGATGTTGAGATTGGGATCGCCCTTCGCATACCAGAGTTCGTAGCCGTCGCCACCGATGGTCGTACCGTCTTCGATGTCCTGCGAGTCCTGATTGTCGATACCGGCGGTGATCGAGTGGCTGCCGATCTTGTAGTTGAGGTCGACGCGCAGGTTGCGGTTGGTCGACTCATGATCCGGGTTGTCCACCGTATCCAGCGTCTGGCCGTTGGTGATCGGCGTGCCGCCATTGAGGGCCGGGTTCTGCTGACTGACGTTGCCGATGAACGGGCCGGAGACGCCGGTGGCCGGCGGCTCGTTGTAATAGGTGAGCTTCGACTTGCCGTACAGGGCGGTGAGGGTCAGGTCATCGGTAATGTAGCTGGTGAACTTCGCCACATAGACCATCGCTTTGGTCTTGTATGTCGAGTCCGTGCTGGCGAAATCGCCCACCGTATCGGTCGGGTAATCGTAGGTGTACTTGTTGCCGTTGGAGCGATGCGTCTGGTTGACACCGGTCAGCTCGAGAATGTTGTTATCCGTGATGTTCCAGTCGAGCTTGCCGTACCACTTCGGGTCCTTGTACGTGTACCGGGTGTCGTAGGCGTGGTTGACGTCACCGATGCTGTTGCCTTTGCTGCGCTCCATTTCCACCGCGGCGAAAGCGTACAGCTTGTCCTTGACCAGCGGGCCGCCGGCGTACGCACTCACGGTCGTGGTCCACTCGTGGTTTTCGTCGTTGCGCTGGTTGATCGTGCCCGGGGGCGCCGGGTTGTCGTGACCGTAGGTGATGTTGCGCGCGCTGGCGCGTGCGAAATCCGGCTCCCAGAGCACCTGTGCACCGAAGTGCCACTCATTGGTGCCGCGCTTGCCGACCTGGCTGATCACGCCGCCGTCCGAGCGGCCGTACATGGCGGAATAGCCGCCGCTGAGGATTTCCTGCTGATCGACCGCACCGTAGGGCAGGGTCACGCCACCGAAGCCGCTGAGCGGATCGGTCGTGTTCATCCCGTTGATGTAGTAGGCGTTCTCGGAAACGGCCGAACCCGCGAAGCTCACCAGGCTGCCGCCAAACGCGTTCTTGAAGCCGGTGTAGCCCGGCGAGGCGCCGGGAGCGAGCAGGGCGATGGCTTCGGCCGAACGCTGCAAGGGCAGCCGGGCGAGATCGGCGGAGGTGACCACCGTGCTCGATGCGACGGTGGCGACATCGATCTTCGCCGCCTGCGTGGCCGAGACGGTCACCTGATCGAGCTGCTGGGCATCCTGCGAGGAGGCGGCGGCGAACGACACGTCCGTTGCGGCGCCGACGCGCAGGGTGACGTTGTCGCGGGTATCGACGATGTTGCCGTTGGACTTCAGTGACACCTTATACGTCGCCAGCGGCAGGGCCTCGGCGACATAACGACCGCGCGAGTCGACCGCGACCTCGCGGGTGATGCCATTGCTGCCTTCGATCACCACGGTCTCGCCACTGGCGACAGGCGCGCTACCGGCGATGCGGCCGGTGGTAGCCTGACCATAGGCGAGGCCGGTCAGTGACGCCGCGACGGCGGCGCACAACAGGGTGCGTCGGAGATTGGGGCGGGGAATCATGGGTTGCTCCGGGAAGGACATGGGGTTGTGATGGGTGAGTTGGCCTTCCTGGCACGTTGTTGTTTCAGGCGTATTCGACATCGCCGATCGCCTTACTGATGGCGGCGATACCGCGCGACTTTTCCGAGCGGCGGTCAGTGACCAGCACGTCGATCCGGTCCGCGGGACACCAGGCGACGCGACTGCGTACGCCGATTTTTGAATGGTCCGCCGCGATCACGATGCGTCGTGCGCTGGCGCACATCGCACGGGCGATCTCGGCTTCCTCCATTTCGAAACTGCTGGCACCGGCCTTCGCATCGATGCCCACCGGAGAAAGGATCGCCAAGTGGGGCTGATAGCGGCCGATCTCGGCGATCGTCGCCGATCCGTTGGTACAACCGATCTGCGCATCGAAGCGACCGCCGAGCAAATGAACCTCGTTGCCGGGGCGTGACGCGAAGCGCGCCGCCACGTCGACCGCATTGGTAACGATGGTGAGCCCGCTTCGTGTCGCCAATGCTTCAGCGACGAGCGTCATCGTGCTGCCCGCATCCATGAAGATGGTCTGGCCGCTCTCGACCAGGCTGGCGACCTTCTTCGCGATGGCGCGTTTTTCGCGTACGCGGGTAGCATGGCGCACGGCGATCGGCGGCTCATCGCCGGTCAGCACGGCACCGCCGTGCACACGGCGGATTTCTCCGAGAGCGGCCAGTTCGACCAGGTCGCGGCGAATGGTTTCGCGCGACACGCCGAGCTCGGCGACGATGCGCTCCACGGAGACCTTGCCACTGGTGCGGAGCAGGTCACGGATGCGGGTGTGTCTTTCTTCATGCCACATGGCGTCGGTCCTTGAGTGTGTGGAGGATGAGGCGCATGACGCCCAGTGCGAGGCCGCCGGCGAGGACGACGCACATCGCGTACGCCGCCGCCTGGGCCAGGAAGCCGTTTTCGTCCAGGCGCATCACCGTGACCGAGGCAAGGCCAAGGTCGGGCGTCACCAGGAAGATCACGCCCGACAGGGTCACCAGCGAGCGCATGAACAGGTAGAAGAAGGTCGCGACAGCGGCGGGCGCCGCGAAAGGCAGCACCGCGTCGCGAACGACGTGACGTGTGTCGCCGCCGAACACCGCCACCGCGTCTTCCAGTGCTTCCGGAACACTACGCATACCGGTCTGCAGCGCAAGAAAGGATGGCGCGTGATAGTGATAGAGACTGCATGCCGCGATGATCGCCACGCTGCCGTAGAGCCAGGTCGACAAGGCGCCGTGATTGAAGGTGAGCACGTAGCCGAGTCCCAGGACCATGCCGGGCACGGCGGCGGGAAGCGAAGCCAGCACCTGCACCGGCCGGGCAACCCAGCCGGGCAGTCGACGCAGCCCGGCGGACAGTGCGAAGACCAGGACGACGCCGGCGAGTGCCGCCAGCAGCGAGACCCATAGCGACGTGCCCACCGGTCCGTATCCGTCGGGCATGCCGCCGAGGTAGTTGGCCAGGGTGAGGGTGCGGTTGTACGGCCAGAGTTTGACGAGGCTGACGTAGGCGACGGTGCCGACGACGGCGACGATGCCGAGCACGGCCAGCAGCGTCACGGCGCCGAGTACGCTGTCGCGCCACATGTTGCGCTCCGGCACCAGCGCGCGGCCCGGACTCGCGTCACCCATGTCCTGCCGGCGCTTCGCCAGGCGACCCAGCCAGACCGAGAGCACGGCGGGCGCGAGCAACAGCACGCCGAGCGTCGCACCCATCGGGAAATCGAGCTGGCCCACCACTTCGCTGTAGATCTCCATGGCGAGTACGCGATAGCTGCCGCCGACGACGACCGCGCTGCCGAAGTCCGTCAGCGTTTCGGTGAAGACCAGAAAGGCGGCGGCCAGCACGGCGAAGCGGATGCGTGGCACCGTGACGTCGACGAACTGGCGCCAGGGCGTGGCACCCATCGATGCGGCGGCGTCGTAGTGGCGGGCGGGGGTCCGCTCCAGTGCGGCCGACACGATGATCACGACCTGCGGCAGCCCGTAAAGCAGGTTGGCAAGCAACAGGCCCCAGAAGCCGTAGATGTCCGTGGGCCATCCGGTCAGGCGGTGGACGAGGCCATTGCGGCCGAGCAGGCACACCAGCCCGAGGCCGAGCACGAGCGAGGGGGCGAGCATGGGGAGCAGCAACGCGCCGCGAATCAGCGCCTTGCCTGGAAGTCGCGAGCGGTGCAGGGCCATGGCGACGCACACGCCGGTCGCGAGGGTGCCGAGCGTCGTCGTCACGCCGATGACCAGACTGTGCAGCGCCGCACGCGGCAGGCCGGGATCGTCGAACAGACGCGCGTAGTTCGACAGCGTGACGGCACCATGGGCGTCGGTGACGCTCCGCCACAGCACCGTCAGCAGGGGATAGAGGAAGAAGCCGGACAGGCCCAGCAGCGGCGGCACGATAAGCAGGATGCCCGCCATGTGGCGTCGTGTGTGTGCCGCGGCCAGTATCAACGCACTCATGCGGCGACCCACGCACCGCGGGTTGCATCGACCGACACGGCCTCGCCCGGATTCAGGTTGCTGCGCCCCGGGAGTTCGACGAGTAACGAGCGGCCACGCCAGGCGATGCGCGCGTGGGCGAGGTTGCCCAGGAAGGTGAGTTCCTCGATCACACCTTCACCGCGTGGATCGGCGACGATCTTCAGGTCCTCCGGCCGCAGGCAGAGGTCGAAGGTGGCTTCGGCACCCGGAGGGCGCCGTTCGAGGAACGCGGGCATCGCCTCGCGCACGAGCGCGGTGGACAGGAGGTTGGATTTGCCGATGAAGCTGGCGACGAAGCGCGTGCGCGGCCGCTCGTAAAGGCAGCGCGGCGTGCCGATCTGCTCCACGCGTCCCTCGTTCATGCAGACGATGGTGTCCGCCATGGCCAGTGCCTCGTCCTGATCGTGCGTGACCATCAGGGTCGGAATGCCCAGCGAGCGTTGCAGCGAGCGGATCTCCGTGCGGAGCTGTGTCCGGATGGCCGGATCCAGCGCGGAAAGCGGCTCATCCAGCAGAAGCATGGCCGGATCGCTGGCCAGTGAGCGAGCCAGCGCCACACGCTGTTGCTGACCGCCGGAAAGCTCGTCCGGATAGCGCGCGGCGAGTGCGCCCAGGCCCACGCGATTGAGCAGGTCGGCGGTGCGCGAGATGACGGTCGCGGCTACCTCGCGGCGCAGACGCATGGGGTAGCCGACGTTGGCGGCGACGGTCATGTCCGGGAACAGCGAATAGGACTGAAACACCAGGCCCATGCGACGGTCGCGCGCGGGCAGCCGGGTGATATCGCGTTCGCCGAGGATGACCCGGCCGGCATCGGGCGGCGTCAGGCCGGCGACGATGCGCAGCAACGTCGTCTTGCCGCAGCCGCTGGGGCCGAGCAGGCAGACGAAGTCGCTTTCACCGGCGGTAAAGGACACGCCGTCGAGCACGGTCTGCCCGTTCCAGGCCTTCGCGATGTCGTCGATGCGAAGATGCATGTTCCCCTTGACTCCCCGGGCCGGCGCGTCAGCGCGTCAGCCGCTTGTATCTGGCAATGAGCGCCGCGCGTTCGCGCGCCGCCATGGTGAAGTCGCGGGCGGGCAGCGTCGCGACGAGGTCGGCGGGCAAGCCCTGCCGTTGTTGTTCTTCAGTCGGTTTGCTGCCCGGCGCCGCGACGATTTCCTTGAAACCGCGGTACAGCGAAGCGGCTTCCGGCGACGCGGTCCAGTCGAGGAAGCGGCGGGCGTCCGCGTCGTGCGCGGCGTCCTTCATCAGGGCGGAACCTTCGAGTTCGTAGCCGGCGCCATCCGACGGAATCACCATCGTCACCGGATAACCCTGGCGGATCGACTGCATCGCGGAAAACGCGAACGACACGCCGATCGGGAATTCCCCGATGCGTGCGAGCTTGCAAGGCGCGGAACCCGATAGCGTTATCTGGCCCACGTTGTGTGCGATCGCGGTGACCAGCGCCATGCCTTTCGCGCTGCGCCCGGCATCGCTGAGCGAGGACAGCACCATGTATCCGGTGCCCGACGATGCCGGATCGGGCATGGCGATCTGCCCGCGATAACGCGGCGAGGTCAGGTCCTGCCACGTCCGCGGCACAGGCAGTCCGCGTTCGGCCAGCGCTTCACGGTTGACGCACAACGCGGCCAGATAGCCCGTGGGTGCGAACCAGCTGGCGTCCGCACCGCGAAAGCGGGCGGGCATGCGGTCGATGTTGTCCCCGTGGATGGGTGTGAGCAGTGCGGCGATGCGTGGGTCGAGCATGTCGGTGACGGCCATACCCCAGATCGCGTCGTTGCGCGGCTGGGCCGATTCCGCCAGCAGGCGCGCGGCAAGATCGCCACTGGACAGACGCAGCACATGTATGTCCAGATCGGGCAGGGCTTTCTTCGCCGCATCGAGGTACGTGGCGATTTCGTCGCTCTCCAGCGCGGAGTAGACGGTGACGCTACCCGCATTCGCCACGCCACAGGCGGCGCCCAGGGCGACGGTGCAGGCGATCTGGCGGTATGGACGCATCGATGTCCCCGGGCTGTGGCGCTGAAACAACATACCCCACCTGTGTGGCGTTTTGGGTATATTTGCAAAGCTGGGGACTTAGATCCAGCAGAGAATTTTCGTTTTTGTCATCAACCCGAAACGTTGGAGTGCTGTCGATGGAATCGTTGTCCGCCGCCGGGCGGAAGGAATTCGAGGCGTTTGCCGTGGGTATCGCCGACAACGCCCGAGCCTTGTCGCTGCCGCGTTTCCGCCGTCCCGTCGATGTCACCCTGAAAGGCGACATGAGTCCCGTGACGGCCGTGGATCGCGGCGTGGAATCCATGCTGCGCGAGCGCATCGAGCAGGCCTGGCCGGGCCATGGCCTGCTGGGTGAGGAATACGGCGCGACGCGTATCGACGCCGAGTTCGTGTGGTCGATCGATCCGATCGACGGCACGCGCAGTTTCATCTCCGGCTGGCCGCTGTGGGGCACCTTGCTCGCGTTGCTGCATCGCGGTCGTCCCGTGCTCGGCTTGCTGGACATGCCGGCGCTCGACGAACGTTGGATCGGCCACGTCGGGGTAGGTACCACGATGAACGGACATCCGTGCCGCACCAGCGTGTGTGAAGCGCTGGCGGAGGCGACGCTGTACACCACGACGCCGGACATGTTCACGCCGGAAGAGTGGGCGAAATTCGACCGTACGAGCCGCGCCGCCTACACCCGTCGCTTCGGTGGCGACTGCTACGGCTACGGCATGTTGGCGTCCGGTCATATCGATGCAGTGATTGAAGCGAATCTTATGCCGTACGACTACCTCGCCATCGCACCGGTGGTCGAAGCGGCGGGCGGCGTGATCACCGACTGGGAGGGGCGCGCGCTGGGCCTCGACAGTGGCGGTCGTGTCGTCGCGGCCGCGACGCCGGCCTTGCACCTGGCCCTCATCGAATCCCTGCGACAGGACTGAGTTTCCATGGTTTCACGCGATCGGCGCCGTTTCCTCCAGACCGCGGGTGCGACGGCGGTGGCCTCGCTGGTCGCGCAGGGTTTTCCCGCCGCTATCGCGAAAGCGCTGGCCACGCCGCCGGACCGTCGCACGGGCAGCATCGCGGACGTCGAACACGTGGTGATCCTCATGCAGGAAAACCGGTCGTTCGATCACTACTTCGGCAGCCTGCGCGGTGTGCGCGGTTTTGCCGACCCGCGCGTACTCGAACTCGGTAACGGCGATCCGGTATGGAAACAACCCGTCGGCGCCGCTCGCACGAAATACTGGAAGTCCCGCGGCGTCGGCGACGATGTGGCCTGGGTCTATCCGTTTCACCTCGACACCCGTGCCAGCGGCGACCATCACGAGGGGACCGATCACGGCTGGAGTACCGGCCACGGCGCGTGGAACCTCGGACGCAACGATCGCTGGATCGAGCAGAAACAGGACGTGCTGACCATGGCGTACCTGCGCCGTGACGATGCCGCGTTTCATTACGCGCTCGCCGACGCGTTCACCGTCTGCGATGCGTACCACGCGTCCGCGCTGGCCGATACGGCGATCAACCGCATCTACCTGTGGAGCGGGACGTGCGATCCCTCGGGGCGGCTGAGCCGCAAGCCGAATGGTCCCGGCACGGAAGAACGCGCGGATGCCAATGGCTATACGTGGACGACGTACCCCGAGCGGCTGGAGAAAGCCGGCATCAGCTGGCGCGTTTATCAGGGCGGCACGGGTGAGCCGGGCTCGCCCACCGACAATTACACCGACAACTCGCTCGAATTCTTCGCGGCCTACCAGGTGAAGGAAGGGGCGGATCCGAACGGCTCACTCGTGCGCAATGGTGTTTCGACGCACACGTTGCGTGACCTGCGCGACGACGTCATCCATGGCCGGCTGCCGCAGGTCGCCTGGATCGTCGCGCCCTACAAATACAGCGAGCATCCGACGTCCTCTCCGGCCGACGGTGCGTTCTACATCCGCAGCGTGCTCGATGCGCTGACCGTGAACCCGAAGGTCTGGGCGCGTACCGTGCTGTTCCTCAACTACGACGAAAACGACGGTTTCTTCGATCATGTCGTGCCGCCCGCCCCGCCGGCCGGGAGCGGTGAAGACGGGCAGGGCGTCGTATCGGACGATCTTGTCGCCTCGCTCGACGACGAGATCATGGATCTCGACGCGCATCCGAAGATATCCGCGCCGCTCGTGCCTGGCAGCGATCCACGCGGCAGACAGCCAGTGGGGCTCGGCAATCGGGTGCCGATGATCGTGGTCTCTCCGTGGACACGTGGCGGCTGGGTATGTTCAGAAACGTTCGACCACACCTCGGTACTGCGGTTTCTCGAGAAGCGCTTCGGTGTCGAGGAAACGAACATCAGTGCATGGCGCCGTTCCGTATGCGGCGATCTGACCAGCGCGTTCGATTTCACCGGTGTCGCCGACGACCGGGTACCCCGGCTCGGTGTGCCATCCGGATCCGACGGCAAGCTGCCCATCGAGGTCCCGCGCGTACAAGCGATGCCGGTGCAGGAGGCGGGCAGCCGTCCTTCGCGCGCACTGGGCTACGCGTGGTCCGTCGAACACTCACTGGACGCGGATGGCAGTCGACTCGTCTTCCGCAACACGGGGCGTCTGGGCGCCGCTTTCCTGGTCTACGACGGGTTGCGGCGGGATGCCTCACCGCGCCGGTACGCGGTGAGTGCGGGCAAGCGTATCGAGGATCGCTGGCCTCTGGCGAACGCAGGCGATGCATATGATCGACGTGTGCACGGCCCCCATGGATACCTCGCGCATCTTCGCGGCTTCGCCGGCGATGCCGTCGAGGCGGTTCTCGCCGGTGTGCCTGGCGCGCGTCGTGTGGAGGTCCGGCTCAGCAACGTTGGAACAGCTCCGATGCCGGTCCGCATACGCAACGCGTATGCGATGGAAGCCGCACGCGAACTGGAACTGGCGGCGGGCCAGTCGGTGACGTTGTCGTTCGACCTGCAGGCGAGCGCGGGCTGGTACGACATCGACATCGTCTCACCGGCGCAGCCGCGCTATCTGCGACGATTCGCTGGCCATCACGAAGACGGTCTGCCGGCGACGAGCGATCCGGGACCGAGGTCGGCCTGACCGGTCACCGCATCCCGTCGCCTCCGTTCAAGGGCGTTGCATGGCGTCGGCCGCCTTTATGCCGCGTAGCGACCCCGCGCGGCCGGGTGCCTGCGCCAGGGCGTTTTCGAACGCCGACCGGGCGGCGGCAGGCTGCTTCTGCAGCAGCAGAAGATCGCCCAGTTGCTCGCGCGCGGGGACGACGGGACCCGGCGTGACCGGTCGTTTCTCGACCCGGTCCTCGCGTTCGGCGGCATCGGTGAGCAGGGCGACCGCGGCGGAGGTATCGCCGGCCGTCTGTGCTGCCCATGCCTTGACTTCGGACGCGAGGATCCCGGTTTGCGTCGACCAGTACTCGTCACCCGAGGTCCTCAGTGTCGCCTCGATCTGGTCCAGACGATGGGCCTCGGCGCGCGCTTCGGCCGGATGGCCGGTCCGGGCCAGTCCGATGCCTCTTGCCCATACGCCGATGGCCACGACGGACGGTGGCGCTGTCTTCGGTGGGACGATGGCTGCGGCGTCATTCCAGCGCCCCTGTTCGACCGCCTCGCGGACCGGCATGGCCGTGGCGGCATACGCGATGGCGAAGTCGCTCATGTCGGGATCGGCCAGGGCCTTCATGTCGGCGATCACCTGCCTGGCTTCCTTGTCCCGACCCGTCTGAAGGTAGGCGTAGACCAGATAATCCATCGCGTGCAGTTCGCCCATGACATCGTCGTGGGCTTTCGCGGCCGCTTCGGACGCGAGGTTGGACCGAATGGAATCGTCCCACAGTCCCAGTCGCGTGAAGATGTGCGATGGCATGTGCAAGGCGTGGGGCGCGGAGGGAGCGATGCTGGCGTATTTGCGTGCCGCCGGCAGGCCGCTCGCCGCCAGTTCCGCACTGTCCGAGGCGTGGATCAGATAGTGCGCGATACCCGGATGGTCCGGGTACTGGCGAAACAGCGGGTCGAGAATGGCGATGGCCTCTTTCTGCTTCGCGTGCGTCCTGTCCGTCATCGATGCGTTCGAGAGCAACGCCAGTGCGTAGAACACGTGCGCTTCCACATCGTTCGGGTTGGCGCGCGCCAGTTGCGCCATCGCCTGCTCATAGGCCTGGGTCCGCTGCGCAGGTTTGAGATCCTTGTCTGGTTGAAACAAAAGGCCCAGCGCATGGATGTATTGCTGCTCACGGGGCGACGGGGGCGCGAGGCGCGTGGCCTCCAGGGCTTCCCGCTGCGCACCGGCAAAGCTGTCCGCCGGCAGGGCCGGCGCCCACACCGGATGGAAGGCCGTCATCGCCATGCCCCAGTGGGCCATGGCGCAGGTCGGGTCCTTCGCGGCTACCTCGTGGAACGCCTGCGCGGCGGCGCCATAGGCGAAGGAATGGAGCAGGGCCACCGCACGGTTGAATGAGGGCTGGACGGCCGCCGCGCACGAGACCGGGAACGACACGGTGCCGAGCTTTTCGGGCACGCCATGATCGTGCATGTCGTGGGCCCAGGCGGTGGATGTCAGGGCGAGCGTCAAAGCGAAAACGCGCAGCGAACCGGTCATGCCGGGCTCCCATGATCCGGGCACAGGCTGCCCGTGAAGCTGCCCAATCTACGCCCGCCGGGCGGCCCCGCCTATCTCCCGGACGGCTATACTCCGTGGTCAGCCCCATCGAAAGCCGTATCCCGTGACCAGCGAACTCTCCTCGATCATCGATTTCATCCGCTACGGCGCCAGCCGTTTCTCGGCCGCCGGCCTGACGTTTGGCCATAGCCACGACAATCCGATCGACGAGGCCACCCATCTGGTGCTGGCCGCGCTGCACCTCCCGCCGGATATCCCGCCGGCTTACGGCGCAGGCAACCTGATCGCGGAGGAGAAGGCGAAAGTGCTGGCCCTCATCGAACGCCGGGTCACCGAGCGCGTGCCCGTCGCGTATCTGGTCGGCGAAACCTGGTTCGCGGGCATGAAGTTCAAGAGCGACCACCGTGCGCTGGTCCCGCGCTCGCCCATCGCCGAGCTGATCGAAGGCCGCTTCACGCCGTGGCTCGACGACCGCCACATCGAGCGCGCGCTGGACCTGTGCACCGGCTCGGGCTGCATCGGCATCGCCATGGCCGAGTACAACCCCGACTGGCAGGTCGACCTGATCGACGTCAGCGACGACGCGCTGTCGCTGGCCAACGAGAACATCGTCTTCCAGCATGTGGAAGATCGCGTCCGCGCCATCAAGTCCGACCTGTTCGACGGCGTGAAGGGTGAGGTCTACGACCTCATCGTCTCCAACCCGCCGTACGTCACTCATGCCGAATACGCCGCCATGCCGGCCGAATACAGCCACGAACCCGTCCTCGGACTGACATCCGGCGATGATGGACTGGACATCACCCTGCGCATGCTCGATGAGGCCGCCGACCATCTCAGCGAAGACGGCCTGCTGATCGTCGAAGTCGGCGACAGCGAGCACGCCCTGGCGGCGTTGCTGCCGCGCGTGCCCTTCGTCTGGCTGGAGTTCAAGGTCGGTCAGATGGGCATCTTCGCGCTGGAGCGGCGCGACCTGATCGAGCACGCCTCGGATATCGCAGCCGCACGCGCGGCAAGAAACTGAATCCATCGGAAGTACCGTGTCCTCCAATACGTTCGGCAAGCTGCTCTCTGTCACCACCTTCGGCGAAAGCCACGGCCCGGCGATCGGGTGCGTGGTCGACGGGTGTCCCCCGGGTCTGGCACTGGAGGCGTCCGAATTCCGTGCCGACCTCGAGCGCCGCGCCACCGGGCGCTCGCGGCACACCTCGCAACGCCGCGAGGCGGATGACATCGAGATCCTCTCGGGCGTCTACGAGGGGGTGACCTCGGGCACCCCGATCGCGCTTCTGATCCGCAATACCGACGCGCGGTCAAAGGATTACGGCAATATCCTCGACACGTTCCGCCCGGGGCATGCCGACTACACCTACTGGCAGAAGTACGGCGTGCGCGACCCGCGCGGCGGCGGCCGGTCCTCGGCGCGCGAGACCACCATGCGCGTGGCGGCTGGTGTCATCGCCAAGAAGTGGCTGGCCCAGCGCTATGGCGTTACCGTTCGCGGCCACGTGTGCCAGATCGGCGAGATGGTGCCGCGTGGCTTCGACGCCGATGCCATCGAGACCAGCCCGTTCTTCTGGCCCGACGCGGCCCAGATTCCCGACCTCGAGTCCTATATGGACGCCCTGCGCAAGTCGGGCGATTCTGTGGGCGCCAGAGTCACGGCGGTCGCCGACGGCGTGCCGGCGGGCTGGGGCGAGCCGATCTACGGCAAGCTGGACGGCGAACTCGCCGCCGCCATGATGTCGATCAACGCGGTCAAGGGTGTCGAGATCGGCGACGGCTTCGCCGCCGTGGCCCAGCGCGGTACGCAGCACCGCGACGAACTCACTGCCGACGGTTTTCTCTCCAATCACGCGGGCGGCATCCTGGGCGGCATCGCCTCGGGCCAGCCTGTCGTCGTCTCGGTGGCCTTCAAGCCGACCTCCAGCATCCTGATCCCGGGGCGCAGCGTCGACCGGGCAGGGCAGCCGGCCGAGGTCGTGACCAAGGGCCGCCATGATCCCTGCGTGGGTATCCGCGCCGTGCCCATTGTCGAGGCCATGCTGGCTCTGGTCCTGATGGATCAGGCGCTGCGCCATCGCGCGCAATGCGGCGATGTGGGCGAGGTGCCCCCGCGGATCCCCGGCGCCGTACAGGACAACGCATGAGCAAGCCAGTCGTCTGGGTCTCGCGACCCTTCTTTCCCGATATCGTCGACCGCCTGCGCGAGCACTTCGACGTGCGCGCCGAGACCGAAGAACGGCCGTTCTCGCCAGCTGAGCTGGCGGAACGTCTGGCCAACGCCGACGCGGCGATCGTCGGCCTCGCCGACAAGATCGATGGCAAGGTGCTGCAGGGCGCGCCGAAGCTGCGCTTCGTGGCCAATCTCGGAGTGGGGTACAACAACCTCGACATCGATGCCCTGACCAGCGCCGGTGTCGGTGCGTCGAACACTCCGGACGTGCTCAACGAGACGGTAGCCGATTACGCCTGGGCCCTGATGCTCGCCGCGGCCCGCCGGGTGTGCGAGTCCGAACGCTGGCTGCGTGACGGGCAGTGGCATGGCTCTCGTTTCGAGGGCTGGCTGGGCGCCGACGTGCACGGCAAGACCATCGGTATCCTCGGCATGGGCCGGATCGGGCAGGCCATCGCGCGCCGTGCCTCCGGTTTCCGCTCGCCGGTGATCTACCACAACCGGTCGCGCCTCGAGGCCTCGATCGAGCGCGACTGCGGGGCCCGGTACGTCGACAAGGCCACGCTGCTCGCCCAGTCGGACCACCTGATTCTGGTGCTGCCGTTCACGCCGGCCAATCGCCATACGATCGGCGAGGCGGAGCTGAAGGCCATGAAGCCGACGGCCACCCTGGTCAATATCGCCCGCGGCGGCATCGTCGATGACGCGGCCCTGGCCCGGGCGCTGACCGACGGGACGATCGCCTCGGCCGCCCTGGACGTGTTCGAAGGGGAGCCCCAGGTGCACCCCGACCTGCTGAAAATCGAAAATATCGTGCTCAGTCCGCACATCGCCAGCGCAAGTCGCGACACACGTCGCGATATGGCGGCGCTGGCTGTGGACAATGTGCTGGCGGCGTTTGGACATGGTCCCCACGCCGGCCGGCCACCCACGATTCTCAATCCGGGTGTACTGGCCGACGCCAGCTGACCTGTTTCCCACGCCCTGACGAAAGCGACTGATGAGCAAGAAGACGAGTTACAAGGTAGCCATGGTGGGTGCGACCGGCGCGGTCGGCGAAACCCTCCTTTCGATCCTCGCCGAACGGGACTTCCCGGTCAGCGAACTGGTGCCCCTGGCGAGCGAGCGCTCGGCGGGCGGTACGGTCGATTTCGCTGGAAAACCTTACGTCGTCCAGGATCTCGCCAAATACGACTTCGACGGCGTGGATATCGCCTTCTTCTCCGCCGGCGGCTCCGTCAGTCGTGAGCACGCGCCGCGCGCCGCGGCGGCCGGTGCCGTGGTGATCGACAACACCTCCGAATTCCGCTACCAGGACGACATTCCCCTGGTGGTGTCCGAGGTCAACCCGCACGCGATCGCCGATTACACGGTGCGCGGCATCATCGCCAACCCGAACTGTTCGACCATGGGCATGCTGGTGGCGCTGGCGCCGATCCATCGCGAGGTGGGCATCGAACGCATCAACGTGGCCACCTACCAGTCGGTATCGGGTGCGGGCCGCAGCGGCCTGGAAGAGCTGGGCAAGCAGACCGCGCAAATGCTCAACTTCCAGGACGTCGAGACGTCCAAGTTTCCCAAGCAGATCGCCTTCAACGTGATCCCGCACATCGACGACTTCCAGCCCAACGGGTACACCAAGGAAGAAATGAAGATGGTCTGGGAGACCCGTAAGATCCTCGAGGATCCTTCGATCCAGGTGAACCCGACCGCGGTGCGCGTGCCGGTGTTCTACGGCCACTCCGAGGCCGTGCACATCGAGACCCGCGACAAGATCACGGCCGAGCGCGCACGCGAACTGCTGGAGCAGGCGCCGGGCATCGTCGTGCAGGACGAGCGCAAGGCCGGCGGTTATCCGACCCCGGTCGGCGATGTCGCCGGCAAGGATCCCGTGTTCGTGGGGCGTATCCGTGAAGACATTTCCCATGAGCGCGGCCTCGACCTCTGGGTCGTGTCCGACAACATCCGCAAGGGTGCGGCGCTGAATGCCGTGCAGATCGCGGAGATCCTGATCGAGGACTATCTGTAATGAATCATCGCGCCGTCGCCGCTTGCCTGCTCGTTCTGGTATCGCCTTTTGCGATGGCCGGGCAGCGGGCGACGGCGCCGGCGCGAGCTGAAGATGCGCAGGCCGCCCGGGCCAGACTGGACGCGACGCACCGGGAGGTCACGGCGCAGGATGCCAGTGTGAAGCAGCTCAAGGCCAGGGTCGACACGCTGGAGTCGAACTCCGACGCGGCGGCGAAAGCCCTGGCCGAACGCGACCGGAAGATCGCCGAGCTGGAAAAGCAACTGGCCGCCGAGCAACGGCCGCGTTAACTGTAAGGGGGGCGTGTACGGGATTCGCGAACGACCGCAACGTTGTCGCGTAACTACCCGTGTTCGCTATTGTTAGTTGTTGCTGGGGTGCACTAAAGTGGCGCCTTCGCGGTTGATCGCCCGAAAGAGGCGCGCCGCCGGCATGATATTCGTTCGGGGGAAGCAGTAATGAACCGCACATTGAAGTTGTCGATCATGCTGGCGCTGGTAACGGGGGGCGGCCACGCCATGGCCCAGAACCTGGGTCCGGTCCAGATGCGCTCCACCATGGAACAGCCGTTGGTCGCGGAAATCCCGCTGACCGGCGTGTCGGGTAGTCTCGACAACGTCCATGTCACGCTGGCTTCGCCGGAGGCTTTCTCCCGCGCCGGGCTCAACCGCGACGGCCTGCCCGTGGCGCTCAGCTTCGCGGTGGCCAGAAATGCCAGCGGCCAGCCGGTGATCCGGGTGACCAGCAGCTCGCCGGTCCGCGACACCTATCTCGATTTCCTCGTCGAGGTCTCCAGCGGTAGCAACAAGGTCGTCCGCGAGGTGACCATGCTGCTCGATCCGCCGGGCACCCCGATTTCGGCGCCGTCCACCGGTGCGCCGAAGCCGACCTCGCGCCCGTCGCGCACCTCGGACGTGCCGTCCCGCTCCTCGTCGGATGAATCGCGTCCGTCGCGCAGCGAAGCGGCCGCCCCGGCCAGATCGCCATCGCGCAGCAGCGCGCCGGTTTCCGCCGACGGTAGCTACGGTCCCGTCCAGCGCGGCCAGAGCCTGTCCGCCATCGTGCGCGCGCACGGCAACGGCGGCGACATGAACCAGATGCTGCTGGCCCTGCACAAGGCCAACCCGGATGCCTTCTACCGCGACAACATCAATGCGCTGAAGACGGGCGCCGTGCTGCGCGTGCCGTCGCCGGAAGACGTGCAGGCCCAGTCCGCCGCGTCGGCCCTGGCCGAAGTGCGTCGCCAGAACGAAGAGTGGCGCTCGGGCTCGACCCGCAAGCCGTCCGTGGTCGCCGATGGCGCCTCGACCGGCGCGGCACAGGACACCGGCAAGGCCGCCGCGCCCGCCAACGATCGCCTCGCCATCGTGCCGTCCAAGGCCGGTGGCGATGCCGCGTCCACCCGCGCGGGTACGAAGGACGGCAAGGGCGATGCCCAGGTCGCCGGCCTCAAGCAGGAGCTGACGACCCAGCAGGAAAACGTCGCCTCGCTGAAGCAGCAGGGCGCCGAGCTGAAGTCGCGGATCAGCGATCTCGAAGAGATCAACACCAAGAACGAGCGCCTGCTGAGTCTCAAGGATTCGGAAATCGCCGAGCTGCAGCGCAAGCTGGCCGACGCGCGCAAGACGGGTGGCCAGCCGGCCGCGGCGGCTTCCGCGCCGACCCCGGCTCCGACGCCTGCTCCCTCACCGGCACCGTTCGCTGCCACGCCCGCGTCGACCCCGGCCGCTACCGCATCGGCTCCGGCGGCCGCGCCGGCACCGGCACCGTCCGCCGCCGCCACGGTGGCGACGACGCCGTTGCAGGCACCGGCGGCCGCGCCTCAGGCGCCTGCGCCCGCGCCAGTGGCTGCCGCCAGGCCGCCGGTCAAAAAGGCGACTCCGGTCGCGCCGGTCCCGGTCGAAGAAGATCCCTGGTACATGCAGCCGTGGGCATGGGGCGGCGGCGCCATCGTCATCCTCCTGCTGCTGGTCGCGGCCGTGTTCGGCCGCAAGAAGCCCAGGCCGGCCGCGGCGAGCGCGAGTTCGCTGGCCGATCGCTTCGGCCACGAGCCGAGCTTCGGCGAATACGGTCATAACGATGCCATCGACCAGGATCAGCGCGAGATCCTCGACGCCCTGGCTGAACACCCGGACGACATCGGCCTGCACCTGGAGCTGGTCAGCCTCTATTACGGCCGCCGCGACGTCGAGCATTTCGAAGCCGCCGCCGAGGCCATGCACGCGCACGTCGCCGATCCGGAACAGCCGGAATGGCGCGAAGTCGTGATGATGGGTGAAGACCTGGCCCCGAGCCATCCGTTGTTCGGCGGCACGCCGGTCGACGCGGTGGAGGAGCCGTACGATACGTACACGGCCGCCACGCCGCACACGGCCGCCACGCCGCACACGGCCGACGAGGCCGCCGCGCTCGAGGAATTCGACCTGGGCAGCTACGTGACGGGTCCGGACGAGGGCGAAATCCCGCCGCGTCCGGCACCGCAGAAACACAGCGAATACCACTTCAACTTCGACCTCACGCCGGTGCAGCGTGCCGAGGCGGATCGCCGTCCCAACGCACCGGACGTCTTCGATGTCGATGCGCCGGAATCGCCGTACAGCGAAACCCCGCTGCACGACGAGCCCGTCCACGGCTCGACCTTCGGCGACATCCTGAGCGAAGAGACGAAGACGCACGAGGAAGAGCGTTCGACGTGGTCGTTCGACGAAGACCATGATCTCGCCTCGCCCAGGCCGTCGGATCCGCCGCGTTTCGACGAGCCGCCGCGCTTCGACGAACCGCCGGCGTTCCCGGTCTTCCCCGACGAAGAGCCGCTTACCGACCGTTCGGCGGACAGCTTCAGCGACGACCCGGTCGACACCAAGCTCGACCTGGCCCGTGCCTACCTCGACATGGGCGACGCCGAAGGCGCCCGCCTGATGCTCGAGGAAGTCATCGCCGAGGGCTCGCAGATGCAGAAAGACACCGCGAAGCGGATTCTGAGCGATATCGTCTGAGTCATTCGTAGGCCGTGATACCAGAGCCCCGGTTGTGCCGGGGCTCTTTTTTGTGCTCGGCTTCGCCATCGCGTTGGGCGCGAACGCGTTGAGGCAGGGGCGCCGCCGGATGCCATTCTCGTCGCTAAGTCCTCCTTCGGCCTTCGCCTACGTGCGGAAGCGCTCCGAGAACGACACCCGGCGGCACCCCTCCGAACGATGAGGTTTCGTGCCGCAAAAACGATCGAGGAGCATAGGCGCAGGCCGCAAGATCGCCGCGCTCCGTTTTGCTCGCCCACAATCTACCGTTGCGTTGGGAGGGAGTCGTTGGCTGCCGTTCCTGGAGCGATTCCGCAGGGAGGCGAAGGCCGGACGAGGACTTAGCGACAGGAACGGCAGCCAACGGCTCCCCGGCCTCAACGCAACCGCTGCCACCCCCCATACGCCCCCGAACGCACCCCCATCCCCCCGAGTGGTACTCTTTCCGGTTTCCACCGCCCCAAGAACCCCGCCCCATGCGCATCGCCCTTGGCGTCGAATACGACGGCACCGACTTCTTCGGCTGGCAGCGGCTCAGCCATGCGAAGACCGTGCAGGGTTCGCTGGAGGCCGCGCTCGCTTTCGTCGCGCAGACGCCCATCGAGGTGACCGCGGCCGGTCGTACGGACGCCGGGGTGCACGGCCGCTGCCAGGTCGTGCATTTCGACACCGATGTGGTGCGCGACATGCGCGGCTGGATCCTCGGCGCCTGCTCCAATCTGCCGCACACGGTGGCGGTGACCTGGGCGCAGGTGGTGCCGGACGACTTCCATGCGCGGTTCTCCGCACGGGCCCGACGCTATCGGTATCGCCTGCTGCCGCGCTTCGTGCGCCCGGCGCTGGATGCGCGGTTCGTTGCCTGGGAGCGCCGCCAGCTCGATGCGGAGGCCATGAATGAAGCCGCGCAGGCGATCGTCGGCGAGCACGATTTCACCGCGTTCCGCGCGATCTCCTGCCAGGCCGCGCATGCGCGGCGTAACGTGCGTTCGATCCGTGTGTTTCGCGAAGACATCCATGTGGTCGTCGAGATCGAGGCGAATGCCTTTCTCCATCACATGGTGCGCAATATCGTCGGTTCGCTGCTGCGGATCGGCCGTGGTGAAGAGAGCGTCGGCTGGATGGCCGAACTGCTGGCCGGCCGCGATCGCGAGGTCGCCGGCGCCACCGCACCCGCGGAAGGGCTGACCTTCCTCGGACCGCTTTACGAAGCCCACTGGGGGCTGCCACAGGAAGTGACGCTATGACCCGGATCAAGTTCTGCGGGCTGACCCGCCTCGACGATGTACGCCTCGCGGTGAACCTCGGCGTGGATGCCATCGGCTTCGTGATGACGCGCAAGAGCAAGCGTTTCGTCGAGCCGGCCGCCGCCGCGCAGCTGCGCGATGCCGTTTCGCCGTACATCACCACGGTTGCGCTGGTGATGGACGATGAGCCGGCGTTTATCGATGAGGTGCTGCGCGTGCTCCGTCCCGACATGCTGCAGTTTCACGGCGCCGAAACCGACGACGAATGCGCCCGCTACGGCGTGCGCTATACCAAGGCCATCGCGATGGGTGAGGGTGAGGCGGCGCTGGCGCGCCTGCACGAATATCCGCGCGCGGCCGGCCTGCTGCTGGACGGGCACGGGCTCGGCGAGCAGGGCGGCAGCGGGCAGCGTTTCGACTGGTCGCGGATGCCGAAACATCTTGCGCAACCCCTGATCCTCGCGGGTGGGCTCGGCGCCGACACCGTGGCCGAGGCCATCCGCATCGCACGCCCCTGGGCGGTGGACGTCTCCAGCGGGATCGAGACGTCGCCCGGTATCAAGGATGGGGCTAAGATGGAACGCTTCATTTCCGCTGTACGACGATAACGAGAAGGCAATGACCGAAATCACGGATTTTCACGCCTACCCCGATGCGCATGGCCGCTTCGGTGACTACGGCGGCATCTACGTGGCGGAAACGCTCATGGAGCCCCTGGCCGAGCTGACCGCCGCGTATGAAAGACTGCGTGTCGATCCCGCCTTCATCGCCGAGCTCGATCGCGACCTCAAGTACTACGTGGGCCGTCCCAGCCCGGTGTACTTCGCCGAGCGGCTGACGAAGCACGTCGGCGGCGCGCGGATCATCCTCAAGCGTGAAGACCTGAACCACACAGGCGCGCACAAGATCAACAACACCGTGGGTCAGGCGCTGGTCGCCCGGCACATGGGCAAGTCGAGGATCATCGCCGAGACCGGTGCGGGCCAGCATGGCGTGGCGAGCGCCACCGTGGCCGCGCGTCTGGGCCTGAAGTGCGTCGTCTACATGGGCGCCGTCGACATCGAGCGGCAGAAGATCAACGTCTATCGTATGCGCCTGCTCGGCGCCGAGGTGGTCCCGGTCACTTCCGGTTCGAAGACACTCAAGGACGCCCTCAACGAGGCGATGCGCGACTGGGTCACGAATGTCGCCGACACCTTCTACATCATCGGCACCGTGGCGGGTCCGCACCCGTACCCGCAGATGGTCCGCGACTTCAACGCCATCGCCGGTCGCGAAGCGCGCGAGCAGACGCTGGAGCAGTTCGGCCGTCTGCCGGACGTCATCACGGCCTGCGTCGGTGGCGGCTCGAACGCCATCGGTCTGTTCCACGCCTTCCTCAACGACCGCGACGTGCGCATCGTCGGCGCCGAGGCGGCGGGCGACGGTATCGGTACGGGTCGTCATGCCGCCTCGCTGGCGGCGGGCAAGCCGGGCGTGCTGCACGGCAATCGCACCTACGTCCTCTCGGACGCGAACGGCCAGATCGTCGAAACGCATTCCGTTTCCGCGGGCCTCGACTATCCGGGCGTCGGCCCGGAGCACGCGTTCCTGAAGGACGCCGGTCGGGCGGAATACGTCGGCGTGACGGACGACGAAGCGCTCGAGGCGTTCCACTTGCTCGCCCGCACGGAGGGCATCCTTGCCGCGCTGGAATCGAGCCACGCGATCGCCCAGGCGATCAAGCTGGCCCGCGAACTGCCCAGCGACGGCCTGGTGCTCGCGAACCTTTCCGGTCGCGGGGACAAGGACGTGCACACCATCGCCGAGCGTGAAGGGATCGAGATCTGATGAGCCGCCTTGAAAGCCGTTTCGCGGCACTGAAAGCCGCCGGTCGTACCGGCCTGATCACCTTCGTCACGGCGGGTGACCCGCAGCCGGACGCCATGGTGCCGATGCTGCAGGCGCTGGTCGCCGCGGGCGCCGACGTGATCGAACTGGGCGTGCCGTTCTCCGATCCCATGGCCGACGGCCCGGTGATCCAGCACGCCAGCGAGCGGGCCATTGCTAAAGGCATCGGCCTGCATAACGTGCTGGCCTGGGTCGCGGCATTCCGTGAGACCGACAACGAAACGCCGATCGTCCTGATGGGCTACCTCAACCCGGTCGAGATGTACGGATACCCGGAATTCGCCGACGATGCCGTGGAGAAGGGTGTCGATGGCGTGCTGATGGTCGACTGCCCGCTCGAGGAGGCGCACGTGCTCGCGCCGCTGCGCGATGCCGGCCTCGACCAGATCCTGCTGGCCTCGCCAACGACCACCGATACCCGGCTGCAGGCCTTGTGCGAGGCGGCTTCGGGCTTCCTGTATTATGTGTCGTTCGCTGGCATCACCGGCGCGGCCCAGCTCAGCACGGCGGATATCGCCGAGCGCGTGGCCGGCATCCGGGCGACGTCGAAGGCGCCGGTCGCCGTCGGCTTCGGGGTGCGCGACGCCGCGAGTGCCGCGGCCATCGGTGCGTTCGCCGATGCGGTCGTCATCGGCAGTGCCCTGGTCGAACGTCTGGCCGGTGCGACGTCCGCTGACGAGGTGGCAAAACGGGCCAACGATTTCCTGGCCCCGATCCGCGCCGCCCTCGACGCGCGCTGATCGAAACGAGCTTCATGTAGGAGCGCGCCCCGCGCGCGACGCGACACCAATCGGAGACGCACGATGAACTGGCTGCAGAAAATCATGACGCCGAAGACCCGCGCACCCAGCGCGGCCGGCGGTAAGGGCAAGGTGCCCGAGGGTGTGTGGGAGAAGTGCGCCGGTTGCGGCACGGTCCTTTACAAGCCGGAGCTCGAAAAGTCGCTGATGGTCTGCCCGAAGTGCGGCCATCATCACGCGATCTCGGCCCGCGTGCGCCTCAACGCGTTCCTCGACGAAGGCAGCGCGAAGGAACTCTGGCCGAAGCTGGAGGCCGTCGACGCGCTCAGGTTCAAGGACCAGAAGAAGTACAAGGACCGCGTCGTCGCCGCGCAGAAGTCCACGGGTGAAAAGGATGCGCTGATCGCGATGTCCGGCACGCTGCTGGATCGTCCCATCGTTTCGGTCGCCTTCGAGTTCGCTTTCATGGGTGGCTCGATGGGGTCGGTGGTCGGCGAGAAATTCGCACGCGCCGCCGAGAAGGCGCTGGCGGAAAACAGCGCACTCGTCTGCTTCGCCGCCACGGGTGGCGCACGCATGCAGGAAGGCCTGTTTTCGCTCATGCAGATGGCCAAGACGTCGGCCGCACTGGCGCGCATGCGCGATGCCGGTGTGCCGTATATCTCGGTGCTTACGCATCCGACCACCGGCGGTGTGTCGGCAAGCCTTGGCATGCTGGGCGACCTCAACGTCGCCGAGCCGAAGGCGCTGATCGGTTTCGCCGGCCCGCGTGTCATCGAGCAGACCGTGCGCGAGACCCTGCCGGAAGGCTTCCAGCGCCCGGAGTTCCTGGTCGATCACGGCGCCATCGACATGATCGTCGACCGTCGCGAAATGCGCGAAAAGCTCGGCTCGATTCTCGGCATTCTCGAGAAGGCGCCGCGCGCGGCGGCGTGATCCGGTTTCGTAAGTAAGCAAAACAAGGAAGGCCCCGGAGAAATCCGGGGCCTTCTTCGTTTGCGGCCGTCACTTTTGCGGCTCATGCCGAAAACACGTAACGACGCATGGCGTTGGCCCTTGTGCCGTATCCGGGCGCACGACAAGAATCGGCCGGGGTGAGGGCACCGGAGTACGTACGTTTTTCCATTCCATACCGCAAAGGATGAATCCGATGAACAACGACATGAACTTCGCTTCCAACTCCGTCAGCCGTGCCGCGCAGTGGCGCACGCAGGCGGACAAGAACAACCCGGCGGGTGCGCTCTTCGCCAACGAATTCGCCGAGGCGGATATCATCGGCGGCACCGATATGCTCGTCACCGATTGTGCGATGTGTACGGGCTCCATCAAGAACACCATCCACATCTACTGCGCCTGATCCTCTCGCCGTGACGTCCTCCACGGACGCCGACGATTTCAGCGAATCGCTGGGCTGCCTGATCGCCGATGCCATGGTGGATCTTGCAGCCCGGCTCGCCGGGGTAGCCGGCCTGACGTGCGCCGAACGCGGCGTCGTCGCCGACGCGACGCGCGCTTCGCTGACGGAAGCGCTGCATGGCCGACTCGGTCGTGTCCTGTTGCTCGAGTTGCACGCGGCCGTCGAAGACGGGTTGCTCGTCGCTGCCGACAGCGCGGGCCGCTGGCACGAATTCATTGAGCGCTCGTCGTCTCCCGCATTCTGGGAAGAACTGACGACGCATTATCCGACGCTGATGGATCGCGTGAATCGTCTGGTGGAACAGCGTTGCGCAAGCGCGCTGGCGTTCGCCACGCATTTCGCGACGGACCGCGAGGCGCTCGACGTATTCCGCGGTAGCCCGCTCGGCGAGCTCGTCGCCTTGGCGATCGGCGCGGGCGACAGTCACCGTGGCGGCAGGACCGTGGCGTTGGTCACCTGCGCCCGCGGCCGTATCGTCTACAAGCCACGATCGGTGGGCATCGACGCGGCCTTGTCCCGCTTTATCGAGCCACTCACAGCACAGGGCGCCAGTCTTCGTGTACCACCCGTCGTGGAGCGGGATGGCTACGGTTGGGCCGCATTCGTCGAACACCGCTACGCCGCCGACGACGGCGAACTGTCCCGTTTCTATCGCGGACTGGGCGAGTGGCTGGCCGTCATGCGTCTGCTCGGCGGTAGCGATCTGCACGCCGAAAACCTGATCGCGCACGGTGCGCATCCGTTCGTCATCGACTGCGAGACGCTGTTCACGCCGCATCCGCCGGTCACACCCTCGGGCATGGGCCTGGCGCACGACCGCGCCGTGGGCATGGTCGAAGGCAGCGTTCTGAGCATGGGGTTTCTGCCGGGGCGCGGCGCGGCGTTGGCCTGGCGTGGCGTGGATTCGTCCGGCATGGGTGCCTTGCCGGGGCAGCAGCCCAGCGTGGAGGTGCCCGCCATCGTCGACGCGGGTACGGATCGCGCGCGGCTGGGCACCGTCATGGTCGAACCCGGCGGCGCCGCGAATCATCCGTCGCGCGCGCCCGCGCTGGCCGCGCACTGGCCGAAGGTCGTCGAAGGCTTCGATCAGGTGACCGCCTGGCTGCGCTCCGAGGACGCGGCGGGGAAACTGGCCGACCGGTTGCGCGCTTTTGCAGGTTGCGAAGTGCGTGCGGTCGTCCGGTCGACCGAGGTGTACGCCGAGCTGGCGCGCATGCTCTGGCACCCGGTGTCGCTGCACGCACGTGACGAAGCGACGCATCGCGCCGCCGCGTTATTGCGTCGGATGGGTCTGAACCGAGCGATTTCGCCCGATCGCGACGACGTGATCGCGGCCGAGATCGCCGACCTGCTCGATGGCGACATTCCGCTGTTTTCGACGATCGTTAGCGAAGGACGGCTATCGGGCCCTCGCGGCACGTCGTGGCTCGATCCCCGCGACCTCGCCGAGGATGCATTGCGACGCTGGCGCGAGGCAGATCTCGCGCTCGAACGTCAGGCTATCCGCGCCTCGCTGGCCAGCGCCTATGCCGACGGTGACCGCGACGAAGCGCATGTCTCCCTGCGACCGGTACGCCTCGCGTTGCACGATCTCGACCGCCGTCGCCGTCTGCTCGCCGCAGGTGTCATGAAAGACATCGTGAGGCGTGCGATCCGCGGTGACGATGGCAGCGTGGCGTGGATCGCTTCCGTGCTGGGTCCCAACGGGCGCAGCGTGCAGCCGATCGCGCAGGACGTATACGGAGGCATCGCAGGCATCGCGTTACTGGCTCATGGTTACACGCGCGAGCGCGATGCGGAGAGGGCGGACGATGTGGCGGAGATCGATGCGATCGCCGCGGCGGCGGTCGACACGATGCGATGGGCCGAAGCGCAGCTATGGGAGCGTCGTACCCATGTGGCGCGGCCGCGCCCGGTGCCTCCCGGTGGGTACATCGGTCTCGGCTCCCAGATCGCGTCGTGGCTGCTACTGGAGGCCTGGGGCGCGACGGCGGCGGGTGAGGGCGTCGAGCGGGCGCAGCGTCTCGCCGGACTCATCGCGGAGTCCGTCGCGGCGGACGATACGCGCGACCTGCTTACCGGCAGCAGCGGTGCGATCGCGCCGCTTCTTACGCTTCACGAGCGCACGAAGGATGCGAGGCACCTGACCCAGGCGGTGACCGTGGGCGATGCACTGATCGAGGCGGCGCGTCGGCAGGACGGCCGCGCCTGGTGGCCGCACGAGCGATGGCCCGATGGACTTGGCGGATTCGCCCATGGATCGACGGGCATCGGATGGGCACTGGCGAAGCTGGCGCAGGCGTCCGGACAGGATCGTTTTCTCGCGATGTCGCGGGCCGCGCTCGCGTTCGACGCCTCGTTGTTCGATCCGGTGACGGGTTGGCGCGACCTTCGTGGCGGCGACCCGGCGGCCGCGTGGTGCCACGGCGCGGTCGGTATCGGGCTGGCGCTGGCCGATCTGGATCCGGCACTGGATAACGCCGATCGGCGCGCCCAGTTCCGCGTCGCTTCGACGCTCGCCTGGCAGAACGGTATCGGTGGCGGTCATGGGCTATGCCACGGCGACATGGGGGCGTGGGAGCTGCTCGACATCGCCGTGCGCACGGGATTCGCTCCCGCAGGCTGCGACAGCGATACGCTGAAGGCCACGATCATCGGCAGCATCGAAAGCCACGGAGCCCGGTGCGGCAGGCAGAGTGAAGACCTGTCACCGGGCCTGATCGCCGGCCTGGGCGGCGTCGCGTGGCAGTTGCTGCGGATGCATCCCGAAAGCGCTCTGCCTTCCGTCCTGCTTCCGTCCTTCGCGAATCAGACCAGCACACGCTCCGCCCACAGCGACAACGTGCCGAGCCCGCCACCGATGACGGTCGCGGCGAGCACATCGCTGGGGTAGTGCAGACCGAGCACGACGCGTGAGGCACCGATGAGCGCGGCGAAGCCGATCAGGAAAGGCGCGAGCACCGGGTAATGCGCCACCGCAACGACGGTGAACGACACCGCCTGCAACGTGTGTCCCGACGGAAAGCTGAACTCATCCAGCGGGGGCACGTGGGCTATCACGCCGGGACAGGTGCGGAAGGGGCGTGGGCGACGCGTCCAGCGCTTCAGTACGCGATAGAGCATCAGTGCGGTCAGTCCGGTGATCGCCATCTGGACCGCCACGGCCACACCGTGCCAGCCGCCGACGATCGCCATGACCGTCATGAGCGAATACCAGAAGACGCCATCACCGAGGCGGCTGATGGCGCCGAAGAAGATGCCGATCGCACGACGCGCGCCCCAGCGGTTGGCGGCGACTCACATGCGCCGGTCGAGGCTGGCCCTACGCGGCGACGGCGGTGCTGCGTTCATGGACGCTCTCCTCGGCCATTGATTGCATGATGGATTCGAATTCGGCGATGACCGAATCGGGTGATGAACCGGCAAGCGAGAGACGTGCGGCGCCGCCCATCGCCCGGCACGCGTGGATGTCCGCACCGAGCGCCGCGGCGCGTTCGATCAGTCCGCCTTCGTTGCCGGGCGCGACGCGGATGCCGTTCTGGCCGTTGCGGATGAATTCGCGAGCGGCGGCTTCCGCATAGGCCACGACGGGTGTCCCCGACGCCATCGCCTCGAGCACCACGTTGCCGAAGGTCTCCGTGAGGCTCGGAAAAACGAACAGATCGGCACTGGCGTAGTAAGCGGCCAGGTCGTCGCCGCGGCGGACGCCGGCGAAAATCACATCCGGATGGGCCGCTTCGAGAGCGGCACGACCCGGGCCGTCACCGACGATGACACAGCGGGCGCCGGGAACGCGACGCTGCAGGGCACGGTAGGCATCGATCACGACGTGCAGGTTTTTCTCCGGCGCCACCCGGCCCACGCTGAGCATGACCGGTGTATCCGGACCCGCGCCCCACGACGTGCGCAGGTCGTCGTTACGACGTTCGGGATGAAAACGCTGCGGGTCGACCGCGCGGCGAAGCACGCGTACGTCGTGGACACCGAGGTCGTTGAGCTCACCGGCGAGCTGGCCCGTGGGCACCAGGGTGGTCTGCGCGCGACGATGGAACCGGGCGAGGTAGTTGCGTACGAAAGGGGTCAATGCGCCGAAACCGTAATGGCCGACGTAGAAGTCGAAGCGCGTGTGGAAGCCTGTAGCGACGGGGATGCCGAGGCGGCGGGCGGCGCTTACCGCGCTCCATCCCAGCGGGCCTTCGGTGGCCACGTAGATCGCATCCGGGCGGTCCGACCGCCAGCGGCGTTCCAGGCGAAAGCGGGAGGGCAGGCCGAAGCGAAGGCCGGCATAGCGCGGGACGGCGGCACCCTCGACGGCGAGGACATCCATGCCCGCATCGGCCATGGCCGGCGTGTCGGGGTGGATCGGGCGAATGAGGTCGACGGTGTGTCCGCGGCGGACGAGTCCGCGGGCGAGCGACTGGACGGTAAGAGAGACCCCATTGACGTCCGGTGCATAGGTCTCGGTGACGATGCCGACTCGCATGGCGGTGCCCCTGTTGGCCTGAGCTTGGTCCAAGCTTCGCGCGCAGGGATGTCGCGGGCATGATGGTGATATGACGCTGGCGTTACCGGAACGGGCCCGGCGATCAAGGCGAGCACGCTGTAGGGGATGCCCTCGAAACCACCCCGGGGCCCGATCGGTTAAAATCCCGCCCTTGTCCGTCCGATGACCTCAACGATGACCGTCCGTACCCGTTTCGCCCCCAGCCCCACCGGCTACCTCCACATCGGCGGTGCCCGTACCGCGCTCTACTGCTGGCTGGAGTCGCGCCGCCGCGGTGGCGAATTCGTACTGCGCATCGAGGACACCGATCGCGAGCGCTCCACGCAGGAGGCCGTGCAGGCCATCCTCGACGGCATGCAGTGGCTCGGCCTTACGCATGACGAAGGTCCGTACTATCAGACGCTGCGCATGGACCGTTACCGCGAGGTGGCCGACCAGCTGCTGCGCGAGGGCAAGGCGTATTACGCCTACGAGACCAAGGAAGAGATCGAGGAGATGCGCAACGCGGCCATGGCAGCCGGGGTGAAGCCGCGTTACAACGGCTATTACCGCGACCGCAACGAGCCGCTGCGTGACGATCCGAACCGCGTCATCCGCTTCAAGAACCCGTCCACGGGTTCGGTGGTGTTCGACGACAAGGTGAAGGGGCGCATCGAGTGGTCGAACGAAGAGCTCGACGACCTCGTGATCTTCCGCTCGGACGGCTTCCCGACGTACAACTTCGCGGTCGTGGTCGATGACATCGACATGGGTATCACCGAGGTGATCCGCGGCGACGACCACGTCAACAACACCCCGCGCCAGATCAACATCTACAAGGCGCTGGGTGCGCCCGTCCCCGAATTCGCGCACCTGCCGATGATTCTGGGGCCGGACGGCCAGAAGCTTTCCAAGCGTCACGGTGCCGTCAGCGTCATGCAGTACCGCGACGACGGTTTCCTGCCGCATGCACTGCTCAATTATCTCGTCCGCCTGGGCTGGTCGCATGGCGATCAGGAAATCTTCTCGGTCGAGGACATGAAAACGCTGTTCGACGTCTCGGACGTCAACAAGGCCGCATCGCGCTTCGACGTGACCAAGCTCTCCTGGCTCAATCAGCATTACCTGAAGACGGATGACCCGGCGACGCTCGGGCCGGAACTGGCCTGGCACCTCGGCAAGATCGGTATCGACGCCTCGGCTGGCCCGAACCCCGCCGACGTGGTCGTGGCCCTGCGCGACCGCGTGCAGACGTTCAAGGAAATGGCCGAGCGCGCGAAGATCTGGTACGGCCCGATCGTCGAGTGGGACGACAAGGCCATCGAGAAACACCTGCGTACGGACACCGCGCCCGCCGCGCTCGAGAAGGCGAAGTCCGAACTCGCCGCTCTGCCTGAGTGGACGCCGGAAGCCGTACACGGCGCCGTCGAGCGCGTGGCCGCGGGCCTCGAACTGGGGATGGGCAAGGTGGCCGCGCCGCTGCGCGTGGCGATGACCGGCACGCAGGTGTCGCCGTCGATCGAACACACCATCTACCTGGCCGGTCGCGACGGTGCGCTGGCGCGCATCGACGAGGCGCTCGCCCGCGCTCGTGGATGAGATCCTGGCCAAGGCGATGCGGGGCGTCGATCCTGACGACCCCGGAGCCTTTCTGGCGATCTTCACGAACCTCATGGCCGCGATGCCATGGGGGCAGCTGATCCTCTGGCAGATCGTTTTCATCGTCGTCGGCGGCGTGCTGGGCTGGTGGCGCGGGCGCTTCGTCGCCGGCATCGTCGCCGCGCTGGTGCTGGGGCCGTTCGGCTGGGTGGTGCCTTTCATGCCACGCAAGCGGCCCCCGCCTTTACCGCCGCGTGGCGGTCCGCCCCCGCTGCCCCGGTCGAAAAAGCGCTGACGGGCCCTCATGTTAGAATGAGGGATACGAGGATTTCGATGTGACCACGCACGCCGCGCACAAGCACACGCACGAACACCATGACGATGCCCGCGGCTTCGTCGCGGCGGTCGAACACGCCTCGCTGGAGCGCGGTCTGCGCCTGACGCCCCTGCGTCGTGAGGTGCTGGAACTGGTCGCGAGCGCGGGCAAACCCGTAAAAGCCTACGATCTGCTCGATCGCCTGCGCGAGAAGCACGGCAACGCCGCGCCGCCCACGGTCTATCGGGCGCTCGATTTCCTCCTCGAAAACGGCTTCATCCATAAGCTGGAGTCGATCAACGCTTACGTGTCCTGCCACCATCCGGCGGAATCGCATCAGGTACCTTTTCTGATCTGCGACAAGTGCCAGTGCGCGCAGGAAGTCTGCGACGAACGCGTCGCGGAGCTGATCGAGGCCCAGGCCAAAGCCCTGGGGTTCCGTCCGCAAGCGCAGACCCTCGAAGTGCACGGCATCTGCAAGAACTGCCGGTAACGCCCGGCTGCCCGACACCGCTGTAGGAGCGCGCCTGCGCGCGAAAAGCCGACGCAGCGAAGAAGCGGCAACCCACCATCGCTACGCAGGCTTTTCGCGCGCAGGGCTGTAGTGGCCGGGTATTTGAGGACCACGCATAGGAGCGTTAAGCCGCCATCCTCTCAAACTCGGCCGGCGGGCGGTAGTCGAGCGCGGAGTGCAGGCGCTCGTGGTTGTAATAGCGAACCAGGTAGTCGATCGCGTCTTGTGATGCCAAAGCTCGGGTCGGGCAGGTTTCCTCGCCGAACCACTCCTGTTTAAGGCTTCGGAAGACGCGTTCGACGACGGCGTTGTCCCAGCAGTTCCCCTTGCGGCTCATGCTTTGAACGATGCCGTGTCGGGCCAGATGTTGGGTGTAGCGATCGGAGGTGTACGAGGCGCCCTGATCGGTGTGGATGAC
>NZ_FNBR01000007.1:0-92967 GCF_900102405.1 Dyella sp. 333MFSha
GACTCTCCTTAAGGCACCATCAAGACTAGGTGGTTGATAGGCACGGTGTGGAAGTGCAGCAATGCATTGAGCTTACGTGTACTAATGAGCCGTGAGGCTTGACCATATAACCCCAAGACGCTTCACCGTCTTATCTCTTAACTCGCTGTTCGACTAAACCCGGACGCTTGTCACTCGTTTACACCCTCTGTGGAGCCGGCGCTCAATGCGCTGCTCCCACCCCTTCCCTGGCGGCTATAGCGGCGTGGTACCACCTGATCCCATCCCGAACTCAGAAGTGAAACGCGCATGCGCCGATGGTAGTGTGGCTCAAGCCATGCAAGAGTAGGTCACCGCCAGGGGCTTTATCCTGAAACACCCGTCCTCACCAGAGGGCGGGTTTTTCTTTTGCGCGCAATTTCGCGGGCACACCGGCCGCCGTTATGCCGGATTCCCGTCGATGTTCGGCTAATCGTCCCGACCGCAATCATTGCCGCCGAATGGTTCCGCCGAAACGCTGGATCCAGCTGGAATCGGATACATTAGGCCTATGTATCTACAAACCTTCGGGCTGCGCGAACCGCCGTTTGGCGATGCACCGGATACGCGCTTCGCGTGTCTGTTTCCGCGCGAACGCGACATTCTTGCGCATGTCGAATACCAGTCCGGTTCGGACGATTCCAGTGTGACCCTGATAACCGGTGAAGCCGGGTCGGGAAAGAGCCTTCTGTGCCTGTTGATGGAAGCCGACGCTGCCCATCATGGCGTGCGGCCCGTTCGCCGCGGTGCGGACGACTACGCGTTGGGCACGACGGCGTGGCTTCGCTCGATGTACGCGGGATTCGGCTTGCCGCTCCCGCTGAGTGCGGAAGCCAACACCGAAGATCATCTGGTCGATGGCCTGGCCGCAGGGCTCGGGCGCCTGGCGCATCACGTCAGCCACCGCTTTCTGCTGATCCTGGATGATGTAGACACGCTCCACGATCACGATCTCGCCATTGTCGAGCGCCTGCTGCTCGCGTGCGCGAACGCCGATGCGCCTTTCCACGTCGTGCTGGCCGGATTGCCCACGCTGCGCGAGCGCTTCGACGGTGCCGGCGCGCCGTCCCTGGCGGCGCATGTCCGTAGTCGCTTGCCGTTGGCTCCGCTCACCCCGGAGGAAAGCGAGCGTTATGTGAGGCACCGCCTGCACGTCGCCGGCACGACGCAGATGCCCTTCAGCCGGTTGGGACTTCGAAGTCTCCGCGACGACGGCAAGGGAAATCCACGCCGACTCAATGCCCTTGCCCATCGGGCGCTCGAGCGCGCGGCGGAGCGAGGCGAGCGCTCGATCGGCGAGCGCGCGCTGGGTTTCGTGGCGCGCGAGGTCCTGCCGCAACACGCCCGGTACTGGCTGCGCCGTTATCGCAAGCCGATTCTGGCGATCGGTGCCATGCTGGCGATCCTGTTCGTGGGTGGTGCGGCCACGTGGTTTCTTTCCGGGCGTAGCCCATCGCGTCCCAAAAATCTCGCCACCGCGACGCCAGAGCAGGCCCTGGCCAAATTTCAGGACGCGCTTCCCCCGCCGGACACGGGCAAGCTACGCGTGTGGAGCGAACTGCTCGCACGTTGGCAGGTCACGTCGAAAGAGACATCGGTCGCCAACGCGATCAGTTGCGATGCGGTTATTTTTCCGGGTTTCGCCTGCGTCAGCGGTCGCGGATCGCTTGACCAGTTGCGTCGTTTCGATCGGCCACTCATTCTCGAGCTGGACGATGCACACGCGAAGCAGGAGGTCTTGCTGGTAGGCGCCGGCGATCAGGACGTCCGCCTCTACCTTGGTGGTAAATACGTCGAACTCACGCGTGACGTCTTCGAACGTGTATGGAACGGCCGCTTCTACGCGGTGTTCCGTGTCGACCCGTCGATGCCTCCCAAACTGGCCCGCGGTGACTCCGGCCAGGGAATGTCCTGGCTGATGAGTCATCTGCCGGCGGACCCCGCCGGAGGGCCCCCGTCGACGACGTTTGATCGCGCGGTGCTGTCGCGCGTCGTCACCGTCCAGCAGCGCTTCGGCATCGCGGCGGATGGCGTCGTCGGGCCGGAGACCATGTTCGCCCTTTCGTCGCTCGAGGCCGATGGTCCGCACCTCGCCCGCGGCATCCCCTGATGATGTTCGTGCAGGTGGACACGCGACGCCGGTCGCGGCTGTGTTGGGCGACGATGTTGATCGTCATCGCTTGCGTGGTGATTTTCGTCGGTCTGGCACTGGCCGGTCACGACGAGCGTGCCGACATCATGAGGCATTGGGGTACGGTGCCGGCCCACCTGTTCGGGACCGGCTTGCCCTTGTGGGAGCAGGTGAGCGATCCGGCGCTGCTCCGCCTGTTCACCGCCACATTCATTCATGGCGGCTGGCTGCATCTGGTCAGCAACCTCCTCTTCCTCGTGATCTTCAGTCTGCCAGCGGAGCGGAGTCTCGGTTCGCCGCGTTTTCTTCTGCTGTTCCTGCTGGGTGGTGTCGTCGCCAATCTGATCGGCGCGATCTCGCTCACCGGTGCGCGGGTGGCGATCATCGGCTGCAGCGGCGCGGTATCGGCGGTCGTGGGTGCGTATGTCACGCTGTTCCCGCGCGCCAGGCTCGGGCTCGTGCTTCCGCTGGGGCTTTTCCTCGAGTTCGTACGCGTACCGGCCTTCGTGCTGATCGGTATCTGGGCGCTGGTGCAGCTGCTTTTCAGCTACGCCGGCGCGAGCTACGGCGCGGTCGTCTGGTGGACGCACATCGGCGGGTTTCTCTTCGGCATCGTTTTCGCGTTCTTCTCGCGCGGCGCGATCGTTCGCCGTCTACGCAACTGACATTCCGGCGGGCGCCGCCTGCAGGTGCTCGCGGACGAAACCACGCAGCAGCCGTGTCGCATGCGGGGTCGGGACCACGGCGGCCAGCATGGCCGCAGGGGCGAGTCCTTCCCGGTCGAGGACGTCGTGGCGACGCCGGATGTAAGCACGCATCACCTCGGTCGAGAACTCCGGATGAAACTGCGTGCTCACCGCGTGCTTGCCGTAGCGGACGAGATGGTGGGGATCTTGCCGCGAGCTGGCCAGCGACACCGCGCCGCGTGGCAGCTCGAGCACTCCCTGCTCATGCGTCGTGTGCGCATCGAACGTCGCCGGCAACGACGCGGCGAGTGCGTCATGCCCCGCGCCGTCGTGCACGGTGAGCGGCACGGTACCCATTTCACGGCCATCGGGGAGGTAATCCACGCGTCCACCCAGTGCGTGCGACATCAGCTGATGTCCGTAGCAGACACCGAGCATCGGCAGTTCACGGTCCATCGCATCGCGGATCCATCCCGCCGTGCGTTCGCTCCAGGCACGCCGCTCCGTCACCATGGAAGCGGAACCGGTGATCACCGCGCCGGCAACGGATTCCGGCGGCGGAAGGGTGTCGCCTTTCTCGACGTCGACGATGGCCAGATGAGGCGGGCGCAGACGAAGTCCCAGCTGGAACCAGCGCGGAAAGTCTCCGTGGCGCGCGTTGATCACGTCGGGCGCGCGGCCGGTGCGAACGATGAGCAAGGGTTTCATGACGCGGAGGTATCTTCGATATCGCTGGGGGGAAGCACGTTGAGTACCTCGCGCACGGTCGTCAGGCCTGCGGCCACCTGCGCCGCCGCCGAGATGCGCAAGGGCTTCATGCCTTCGCGTAGCGCCGCCGCGCCGAACTTGCCAAGATCGAGCTCGGCCGAAATCAGGCTTCGCAGGCGCCCCGACATCGGCATCATTTCGTAAACGCCGGTACGTCCGAGGAAGCCGGTCTTGCGGCACTCCAGGCAACCCACCGGTTCGAAGACGCGCTCGGGCAGCGGAACATCCCACCCATGCGTCACGACGCTCCACTCGTCGGGATCCTGCGCGGTCGCGCGTTTGCAATGCGGGCACAGCGTACGCACCAGTCGCTGCGCGACGACACCCGTCAGCGTGGACTGGATGAGGTAATGCGGTACGCCCAGGTCGAGCAGGCGGGTCACGGCACTGGGCGAGTCGTTGGTATGCAGCGTCGACAGGACGAGATGGCCCGTAAGCGACGCCTGCACCGCCATCTGCGCGGTTTCGAGATCGCGGATTTCGCCGACCATGATGATGTCGGGATCCTGGCGGAGCAGCGTGCGCACGCCGGCGGCGAAATCCAGGTCGATCGACGCCTGCACCTGCATCTGGTTGAGATCGGGCGAGACCATTTCGATCGGGTCTTCGACGGTGCAAACGTTGAGCTCGGGCTTGGCCAGATGCTTGAGTGTCGAATACAGCGTGGTGGTTTTGCCCGAGCCTGTCGGTCCCGTTACCAGGACGATGCCGTGAGGGCGTTCCACCATGCCCCGCCAGATACGCCCCTCCTCCTCCGAAAAGCCGAGTTGTGAGAAATCCTTCATCACCAGATCGGGATCGAAGATACGCATGACGACCTTTTCGCCGAACGCCGTCGGCATGGTCGAGATACGCAGTTCCACCTCGCGTCCGCCGGCGGAGCGCGTCTTGATACGGCCATCCTGCGGCCGGCGCTTTTCGGCGACGTCCATGCGCGAGAGGATCTTTACGCGTGCGGTGACCGCGGTCATGACCGGCGGCGGCAGCTCGAAGACTTTCTGCATGACGCCGTCGATGCGAAACCGCATCTGTCCGGCATCGCGACGGGGCTCGAGGTGGATATCGGACGCGCGCTGCTCGAACGCGTATTGCAGCAGCCAGTCGACGATGTGGACGACGTGGCGGTCGTCGGCGCCGAGCTCGCCGCCCTTGCCCAGTTCGACCAGTTGCTCGAAGTTGATGATCTTGTTGGCGGAGTCCTGACCCTTGGCATCGACGGCCAGCTGGATCGAGCGCTGCACGCCGTAGAACTCCAGCAGATAGCGGTTGATGTCGATCGGGTTGGCGACGACGCGACGGATGTCGCGGCGGAGCATATGGCCGAGGTCCGTCGCCCAGCTGGTGTCGAACGGCTCCGCCGTCGCGAACACCACCTCGCTCGCGGTGGCGGCCACGGGCAGGATCCGGTGACGTTGCGCGTACGCGTTGCTGACCACCTGGGTGACCTGCGCCACGTTCACCTTCATCGGGTCGACCTTCATGTAGTCGAGGTCGGCCTTGCCGGCGAGCCATTCCACGAGGACTTCCAGGCTGAGCGGGCGACCCGGCTCGCGGGCGTTGTCGACCTTGGCGCTCGAGACCACCACGAGGGGGTGCAATTCAATGGCCGACTTTCCGCTGCGCGAGCCCATCCGGACGCGCTTGGCGTCCTCGGCGCCGAGGTATCCGTCCACCATGAGCGAGGCGAGCACCTCGTCGAGCTCCAGCCGGCCACGACGGCCCAGGAGGGCGGCGTGCTGCGGATTCACTGCCATCAGGTCCAACCCCGTGTTCAATGCTACGCCGCTATACTAGCCCGCTTTCTCAAGGACTCGGGAACCATGTCCGCGCCCACATTCCAAGACGTGATCCAGACCCTGAACCGCTACTGGGCGGAGCAGGGCTGCGTGCTGGTCCAGCCGCTCGATACCGAAGTCGGCGCGGGCACCTTTCACCCGATGACCTTTCTCCGGTCGCTCGGACCGGAGCCCTGGGCCGCCGCTTACGTGCAGCCCTGCCGCCGGCCGACGGACGGTCGCTACGGCGACAACCCGAACCGTCTCCAGCATTACTACCAGTACCAGGTGATGCTGAAGCCGAACCCGGACAACATCCTCGATCTGTACATCGGATCGCTGAAGGCGCTGGGCATCGACCCCCTGGTGCACGACCTGCGTTTCGTCGAGGACAACTGGGAGTCGCCGACGCTGGGCGCCTGGGGTCTTGGCTGGGAGGTCTGGCTCAATGGCATGGAGGTCACCCAGTTCACCTACTTCCAGCAGGCCGGTGGCCTGGAATGCCGTCCCGTCACGGGTGAGATCACCTACGGCCTCGAGCGCCTGGTGATGTACCTGCAGAACGTCGACAGCATCTACGACATCGTCTGGACCAACGCGCCGCACGGCGTGGTCACCTACGGCGATGTCTTCCACCAGAACGAGGTGGAGCAGAGTACCTACAACTTCGAATACGCCAACGTGCCGGAGCTGTTCCACTGGTTCGACGTGTGCGAGGGCGAAGCGGCCAAACTGATCGAAGCCGGCCTGCCGCTGCCCGCGTACGAGCAGGTCTGTAAGGCCAGCCACGCGTTCAACCTGCTCGACGCGCGCCGGGCCATCAGCGTGACCGAACGTCAGCGCTACATCCTGCGCGTTCGCACCCTGGCTCGCAGCGTGGCCGAGGCCTATGTCGCGCAGCGCGAAAAACTCGGTTTTCCCGGCCTGAAGAACGTCAAGGAGGCCGTCAATGGCTGATAAGCGCCTGCCCCTCCTGATCGAGCTGGGCACCGAAGAACTGCCGCCCAAGGCCCTCGACGACCTCGCTGGCGCGTTCTCGCGCGGCGTCGTCGAAGGCCTGGAGAAGCGCGGCGTCGCCGGCGGCTACGAAGCCGCGAAGACCTACGCGTCGCCTCGCCGCCTCGCCGTCTACATCCCCGACGTGGCCGTCGCCCAGCCGGAGCAGACCGTGGAACGCCGCGGGCCCGCCATCGCGGCGAGCATCGGCGCCGACGGTGAGCCCAGCAAGGCGCTGATCGGCTTCGCGCAGTCGTGCGGCGTCGACGTCGCCGCGCTGGAGAAGCTCGAGACCGACAAGGGCGCGTGGTTCGTCTTCCGTGCCGTCAAGGCCGGCCAGCCCACCGCCGCCCTGCTGGCCGAGGTGGTCGCCGAGTCGCTCAAGGCGCTGCCGATTCCCAAGGCCATGCGCTGGGGGAATCGCGAGGACAGTTTCGTCCGCCCGGTGCACACCCTGCTCATGCTGCACGGTGCCGACGTCGTCGAGGGCCAGATCCTGGGCCTGACCAGCGGCCGCCTCAGCAACGGCCATCGCTTTCATCACCCGAAGCCGGTGCATGTCGCCGACGCCGACAGCTGGCTCGACGCGCTGCGCGGCGCGCATGTGCTCGCCGATCCGGCCGAGCGCCGCCAGCGCGTGGTCGATGACGTGGCGCGTGTGGCCACCGGCGGCGTGCCCCGCCTGTCCGAGGGCCTGCTCGCGGAGATCGCCAACCTTACGGAGTGGCCGGTCGCGATCGCCTGCACGTTCGAACGTGAGTTCCTCGATGTGCCGCCCGAAGCGCTGGTCACCACGATGGAGACCAATCAGAAGTTCGTGCCGGTGTTCGACGAAGACGGTCGCCTGACCGAGCACTTCATCGGCGTCGCCAATATCGAGAGTCTCGATCCGGCGGAGATCCGCAAGGGCTACGAGCGCGTGATCCGCCCGCGCTTCGCCGACGCCAAATTCTTCTGGGACGCCGACCTCAAAACGCCGCTGGCCGACCATCAGGAAGGCCTGAAGAACGTCACCTACCAGCAGTCGCTGGGCAGCCTCTGGGACAAGACGGTCCGTGTGGCCGAGCTGGCGCGCGTCATCGCCAACCGCGTCGGCGTCGACGCCGGCCAGGCGACGCATGCCGCGGCGTTGGCCAAGTGCGATCTGCTGACCCGCATGGTGGGTGAATTCCCCGAACTGCAGGGCGTGATGGGTCGCTACTACGCGACGCGTCAGGGTCTTCCGGCCGACGTGGCCGATGCCCTCGACAGCTTCTACCAGCCGCGCTTCGGTGGCGATGCCATCGCGGCGGGCAAGGTCGGTCAGGTACTGGCGGTGGCCGAACGCCTCGATACCCTCGCAGGCATCTTCGCCGTCGGGCTCAAGCCGAGCGGCAACAAGGATCCGTTCGCGTTGCGCCGTGCCGCACTTGGCCTCGCGCGTACGCTTATCGAAGGGAGCCTCGACATCGACCTGCGCGCCGCGCTGGCCGAGGCCTTCGAACTGGTTCCCGAGGCGGCCTTCGTGGCCGGCGTGAAGCCGGGCAAGGATGGCAAGACGCCGGTCGTGGACATCGGTGCCCGTCGCCGCGAGCTGGGCGACGAAGTGCATGGCTTCGTGCTCGAACGCCTGCGTGGGTATTACGCGGACCAGGGCTTCTCGGCTGACCAGTTCGAGTCCGTGATCGAGGTGAGCCCGGCGACGTTGCCCGATTTCGATCGCCGGCTTCGCGCGGTGGGCGAGTTCGCCCGTCGCAGCGAGGCGGCCAGCCTTGCCGCCGCGAACAAGCGTGTCGCGAACATCCTGCGCAAGCAGGCCGAGGAAGCGGGTGCGGCACCCATTCCGTCGACGGTCGATCCGGCGCACTTCGAGTCCGACGCCGAACGTGCCTTGCATGAGGCGCTCGCTTCCGCCCGCGCGGACACGCAGGGGCTACTGGCCTCCGGTGACTACACCGGAACGCTGGCGCGCCTCTCGGCGCTGCAGGGGCCGGTCGACACGTTCTTCGACGACGTGCTGGTCAACGCGGAAAATCCGGCGGTGCGCGCCAATCGTCTCGCGCTGCTTGCGCAGCTCAAGGCGGCGTTTGGCGCCATCGCGGACATCTCGCGGCTTTAACCGATACCGCGCGGCGTCCCCGCGCGGTCGATCGCCCAATGGATCGACTCCCATCAGCCAGGGCCACTGGCGGCCGAGCTGATGGGAGGACGCCGGCCGGTTGGCGAGGCGTTCGGTCCGGTCAGGCCGCGGCGCTGGACTGGTCGTCCGCGACGCGCGACATCAGCGTGTGACGGAACGCGATCATCCGGTCCGCGTAATCCGACTCGCCTGAGCGTCCGAGGATCGAATACATCTCGGCCACCAGATCGGCGTGACGCACCGGCGAGAACCGGCTACCGGTCAACTCGATGTCCGACTGCAGCAGCTTCATCGCCGCCGCGAGGCGGGATGCGTCGAGTGCGGACGACACCGTACCCTCGCGCCCGTCGCGACCGCGCGCGGTCTCGGTGGTTTCGGTACGGGCCACGGCGTCGTCGCCCGATCCGTCCAGCATCATCGGGCCTTCGCCGGCGGCGAGCCAGACCAGCGAAAGGCCCAGCGTCTTGGCCATCGTGACGCAACGGCCCCGCGAAGGATCGGTGTTGCCATCGCGCCAGCTGCGCACCACGCCTTCGGAGAAGCCGCACCGGCGAGCGATTTCGCTCACGCTCCCCGACATCTTGATGACTGCCCGTACGCGAGTGGCGAAGGATGACGCGATAGGCGTCGAGTCGATTCGTGCGGACTCCAGGCTATCGCCAGATGCATCGGCCATAACGGAGCCCCTTGAGTTGTAATTCATGCGCTTGGAACCTCGTTTCTAAGTAGATCGCCCCCCGGCCATCCCGCGATCCAACGCGCGGAGCCTGCATTCGGTGTACAGCAACTTCCCTTCGAAAGCCTTTCCGTTGAGAAGTTTCGTAAACGAGTCGTCCAAAAGCGATCCAGAACATGCGACGGGCGCATCTAAATCGATGTTCTGGCTAAGAATGTTTCCTAGGCTCAAGTCCTATATAGGCCATAAGTCACGTGTCTCGAAATCGTAACGGTTTGTGTCGACGTGATTTTTTGCACAGGTCATGACGAAACGGCTCTTCAGACGCCGCGACATGTAAAGCTCAGGTGAAAAAATCATGTTGCGAATTCGCAATTAGTTTCGCTATATCTGGTCCCGGGTCGCTCAGCAGGGCGACTCCGGGGGCGCGCCGCTGGCATCACGCGGCGTGGCATAAGGGATAACAACGTCGTCGATGACCCAAGCAAACCTGGCCACAGCCGGGGCGGGATCGGCTTGCTCCGAATCGCAACAACGTACGGTTCGGGCTTTCTAGGGGAGAGGCAATACATGAATTTGCGTCATCATCACGCCGCGTCGCTGGGTCGCCGCACCGCGCTTGCCCTGGCTATCGGTCTGGGCACCGTCTCCGGCGCCGCATTGGCACAGTCCAACGTGACCGGTTCCATTTTCGGTTCGGTGAATCAGCAGGGCACCTCGGTGACCGTGTCCAGCGCCGACACCGGCTTCTCGCGCACGATCAATGTCGATTCGAACGGCCGCTACCGCTTCAGCGCGCTGCCACCCGGCAACTACAAGGTTTCGCTGGAAAACAATGGCGCGGTGGTCAGCACGCGCGACAACGTGACCGTGACCATCTCGGGCGGTTCCGACGTCTCGTTCGGCTCGTCGGCATCGACCACCGAAGCCGCCACGCTCGAGGGCGTCTCGGTCTCCGCATCGGCGATGCCGTCGATCGATGTGTCGTCGGTCGACACCCGCACGGTGCTCACCGCCGAGCAGCTCAACAAGCTTCCGATTACCCGGGACGTGCTCGCCGCGGCATTGCTTGCGCCTGGCGTGATCGGGAACTCCAGCTACAAGGACGCGCTCGGCAATCCGGTGCCCAGCTTCGGTGGCTCCGCGTCGTCCGAGAATGCTTACTTCATCAACGGCTACGCGGTGACCAATCCGCTGACGTCGATCGGCCTGACCCAGCTTCCTTTCGACGCCATCGACCAGCAGCAGGTGCTCACCGGCGGCTATGGCGCGGAATTCGGCCGCTCGACCGGCGGTGTCATCAATATCGTGACCAAGCGCGGTACCAACGAATGGCACGCGGGCGTGTACACGATCTGGGAGCCCTCGGGGACGCGCGCCTCGCCGCGTAACTCGAACTATCCGGATACCGGGTTTTATCCGACGACCGACGGCACGGTCTATCAGTACTTCAAGAAGAACGAATACTGGCGCTCGACCGTCGGCGCCTACGCCAGCGGCCCGCTGATCAAGGACAAGCTGTTCTTCTACGTCGACGCCGAAATGAACCGCCGCGAAGGTGCCGGCGTGCAGTCCAGCACGACAGCGGGCGCCGTCACCTCCGCCACCGTCGGCCGTAACGGCTGGAACGACTACCAGTACAAGATCCCGCGCTGGCTGGCCAAGCTCGACTGGAACATCACCGACGATCACCACATCGAGCTGACCGGTGTGTCCGACAAGACGGAATACACGTCCGCCACCTACGGCTTCAACTACGCCAGCAAGACCCACGGCGCCGTGCAGAACGGCGGCTCGTACACGAAGGACGGCGGCGACCTCTACGTCGGTAAGTACACCGGTTACATCACCGATAACTTCACGGTCTCGGCGTTGTATGGCCAGCAACGCGTCGATCACGTGCAGACGCCGTTCGGCTACAACGCGAACTGCCCCCTGATCTCGATCGCCAGTGCCGCTTCCCGGGCGCCGGGCATCAATTACGGCAGCTGCCAGACCACCGCGACGTCGGTACGCGTACCGGGCGCGAACGATGCGACCGACGGCTGGCGCCTCGATCTCGAGTACCGCCTGGGCGATCACGACATTAAGTTCGGTGCCGATCGTCAGCAGGCCAAGTCGTTCACGGGCACGTCCCTGCCGGGCGGCTACAGCTGGACGTACAACCAGCAGAACAATGCGGCCCAGGCGATCGACGCCGGTCACGGCGTCGGCTCGCCCGCCTCGGCGGGTGGTCTCGGTACGCAGGGTTACTACGTGACCCGCGCTTACACGACCACCTCCGCGACCGTGAAAACGGTGCAGGAATCGCAGTACCTCGAAGATCACTGGCAGGTCACCGATCGCTGGCTGGTCTACGCGGGTCTGCGCAACGAGCAGTTCAAGAACTTCAACGGCAATAACCAGGTGTACGCGAAGCAGCGTCACCAGCTGGCGCCGCGTCTGGGCGTGTCGTGGGACGTGATGGGTGATTCGACCCTCAAGGTCTACGCCAACGCCGGTCGTTACCACCTGGCCATGCCGAACAACGTCGCCGTGCGTGCGGCGTCCGGCTCGCTGGGCACCTCCGAGTACTTCACGTACACGGGAACCGATCCGGTCACCGGCGCGCCGACGGGTCTCGTACCGGTGCCGGTCAACCAGGCCGCCGGCTACACCTGCGGCGGCACCAACGCGGTCTCGGCCAACCTCGAGTGCGGCGTGGCTCCGGATCCGCGCACCGTCGCCGCGAAGGGCCTGAAGTCCCACTATCAGGACGAATACATCGCCGGTCTCGATCAGGCGATCACGCCCACCCTGAACTGGGGTGCCAAGCTGACCTGGCGTCAGCTGCGCAGCGCGATCGACGATACCTGCACTCCCGCACTGGGCGGTGCGTGCTTCCTGTTCAACCCGGGTACCGGCAACACCTTCCTGCAGGAGCAGGACGACGGCTCGTTCGTCGCCGTGCATTACTCGAAGGACGCCCTGCAGCTTCCCGACCTGAAGCGTAAGTACTACGCCGTCGATCTGTACCTGGAGCATCCGTTCGCCGACAAGTGGTACGGCCGCATCGACTACACGTGGTCGCGCAGCTACGGCAACACGGAAGGTCAGCTGGCATCCGACCTGGACACGGGCAACGGCGGTCAGGCTGACGTCTCGGTGACCCAGGACTGGGATCTGCCGCAGCTGATGGTTGGCGCGAACGGCAAGCTGCCGAACAACCGTACGCATCAGATCAAGGCCTTCGGTTACTTCCAGGCCACCGACGATCTGCGCTTCGGTGCCAACCTGAACATCGCATCGGGTCGTCCGAAGAACTGCACGAGCTTCTACCCGACCGCCGACGCGGGTCTGTACAACGGTGCGTTCTACTACTGGTGCGGTCTGCCGGGCACGGCGGGTTACGAGCGCTCACCGCGTGGCTCGCACGGCAACACGCCGTGGACCTATATCGTCAACCTCAATGCGGCATACACCCCGAGCTGGCTGGACAAGAACCTGACGCTGCAGGTCGACGTGCTCAACGCGTTCAACAAGCAGACGCCGACCTCGTACAACCCCCGTTATGCGTCGTCGCGCTCCACCGTCAGCCCGCTTTACGACCGCGAACTCAACTTCACCGATCCGCGTACGGTCCGTTTCACCGCCCGCTACGACTTCTGATCCGCCGTACCGGCAAAAACTTTCCAACAACAAGAGTCCCGGGTGAAAGGATTCGCCACGGGGCGACAAAAAGTGTCTCCCCAGATCGCCCTCGTCCCCCCGGACGGGGGCATTTTTTTCTAGGAATGATTCCTAGGAGCGAGTCATAGGACGCTGGCAAATGCCAAAAGTCACATCTGTAACTTCTTGTGCAGTCGGCTATTTTTCCGCGGCTCGGCACTTGCTTCGGAAGTAATTGCCTAGATTTGTAAAATTACCGTGAGAATTTCGTATTGCAGTCCGATGACTCCTGCGGATATATGTGTTCCACGTCACACGCAGTGGCGTTTCGGGGCGCGGGATCCTTTCACGGATCCTGCTGTTTAAAGGGGATTTTTAAACTCCGATCTCTAAGAAGCCTGGCGCTAGCCGGGCCGGGGTCGGCTTGCCGCTCGGCGCAGGTTTTTGCGTCGGCGGAATTTTAATCGGGGAGATGCAAGATGAATTCGCGCCACAACCGCGCCGCCATGCTGGGCCGTCGCACCGCACTGGCCCTGGCCATTGGCCTGGGTACTGTGTCCGGTGCCGCCTTCGCACAGTCCACCACCGGTTCCATCTTCGGCCAGGTGCCGGCAGGTGCGGGCCAGACCGTGACCGCGACCAACGAGACGGGCGTCAGCCGCACCGTCAACGTCGATGCCGCCGGTCGCTACTCCATCACGTCGCTGCCGCTCGGCAGCTACAAGGTCACGCTGAACAAGGACGGTGCCGCCGTCGATTCGCGTTCCAACGTGAGCCTGCGCGTCGGCGCCGGTACGGAAGTGGCCTTTGACGCCGCCGCGTCGGCCACGGCCGCCTCCAGCCTCGAAGGCGTGACCGTCTCGGCCAATGCGCTGCCCTCGATCGACGTCAGCGCGGTCGACTCGCGCACCGTCATCACCTCCGAGCAGCTGTCCAAGCTGCCGCTGGCGCGCACCGCTGAAGCCATCGCACTGCTGGCGCCGGGCGCCGTGGCCGGTAGCTCGTTCTTCACCGGCCCGACCGGTAACCCGCTGGTCTCGATCGCCGGCAGCGCCGTCACCGAGAACGCGTACTACATCAACGGTTTCAACACGACGGATCCGCTCAGCGGCTTCGGCGGTATCACCCTGCCGTACGGCGCCATCGACCAGCAGGAAATCCTCGCCGGCGGTTACGGCGCTGCTTATGGCCGTTCCTCGGGCGGCGTGATCAGCCAGGTCGGTAAGCGCGGTACGAACGAATGGCACTTCGGTGCGCAGGTCCTGTGGGAGCCGAACGGCACCAAGGCCAACCAGATCAATTACTACCGTCAGGTCGGCGCACAGGCCGGTCAGCTGTACGACGACAACAAGAAGGACAAGCTCGACCGCACCACGTACTCCGTGTACGCCGGTGGTCCGCTGATCAAGGACACCCTGTACGTGTTCGTCGCCGCTGAGCAGGAGCGTCGCTCGGGCGAGCAGACGACCAGCGTCGCGGCGCCGTTCGTCTACAAGCAGTCGTACCGCAACCCGAAGTTCTACGGCAAGGTCGACTGGAACATCACCGACAGCAACATCCTCGAAATCACCGGCGCGTCGAACAAGCAGGATTACGACGCTTCGATCTACGAGTATGACTATCCGACCAAGACCCGTGGCGACTACGTCGGCAAGGACAACTCGGTCAACAACAAGTCGGGCGCGGATCTCTACAGCGCCAAGTTCACCAGCTACATCACCGACGACCTGACCCTGACGGCCCTCTACGGCAAGATGAAGGGCACGTACTACACCGCCACCGGCGGTGACCAGTCGTTGCCGTCCATCCTCACCGCGACGAATCAGGATCCGCTGCTCAATGGCGGCAACCCGATCACCAACGCCAACCCGTCGGCCACCACCGCGGATCCGAAGCACACCTCGACCAACACCAACTTCCGTGTCGACCTGAGCTATCACATCGGCGACCACACGATCGTGGCCGGTATCGATAACCAGAAGGTGCTCGACAAGAACGACGGCGACAGCACGACCGGTCCGGGTTACGCGTGGGAGTACAACAAGACCGACGCCGGCACGCCGATCATCGGCGAAGCGCCGACGGACGCGTCCTATGTCGCCCCGCCGGGTGGCCGTGGCTACTACGTCGCCCGCTACGTCTACGGCACCGCCGCGTCGGTCCGCACCACGCAGCGCGCTCAGTACATCGAAGACACCTGGCAGGTGAATGACCGCTGGATGGTGAAGGTGGGTCTGCGCAACGACCAGTTCACCAACTACAACCAGGACGGCGAGCCGTACCTGAGGCTGACCACGCCGCAGTGGGCCCCGCGTCTGGGCGCCACCTGGGACGTCAACGGCGACTCCAGCCTGAAGATCTACGCCAACGCGGGTCGTTACTACCTCGCGCTGCCGGCGACCGTCGCGCTGCGTTCCGCCGGTGCTTCGCTCTACACCCGCGAGTACTTCAACTACACCGGTATCGACGCCAACGGTATTCCGCAGGGCCTGACCCCGATCTTCAGCAGCACCGGCGGTCCGATCTCGGCGAACAGCGAGTACGGCATCCCGCGTGATCCGAAGACCGCCGCCGCCACCAACATCAAGTCGGAATACCAGGATGAGTTCATCCTCGGTTTCGATGCGGCGCTGACCGACAAGTGGACCTACGGTGCGAAGGCCACGGTGCGCAAGCTGCGTAACGCGATCGACGACGTCGGCGACAGCGGTGCGATCCTGCGCAAGATGGAACGCTCGGGTATCGATCCGGACACCATCGGCGACATCCAGGGCAGCTACCTGTTCAACCCGGGTCGTGCCAACACCTTCCTGATCCCGAACACCAACGGCGGCTACTACAGCGTCGACATGAACAATCAGGACTTCGGCTTCCCGCACTCCAAGCGTAACTACTACGGCCTCGAGCTGTACCTGGATCATGCGTGGGACGGCAAGTACCAGGTCCGCTTCGACTACGTCTACTCGAAGAGCTACGGCAACTCGGAAGGTCAGGTCCGTTCGGACATCCGTCAGGACAACGTCTCGGCGACGGTGGACTGGGATTACGCGGAAGTCATGCAGTACTCGAACGGCGAGCTCGCCAACAGCCGCAAGCACAACTTCAAGATCTACGGCTCCTATCAGCTGGCTTCGGAGTGGCTGGTCTCGGGCAACATCAACATCGCTTCGGGTGCGCCGAGGAGCTGCCTGGGCTTCTACGGCCCGAACGAGACCAACCCGAACCTCGGCTACGGCTCGTACTACCACTGGTGCGATGGTCAGCCGTCGCCCCCGGGTGAGGCAGGCCACAATCCGTGGACCTACATCGTCACGGGTAGCGTCGAGTACCGTCCGGAGTGGGCCGACAAGAAGCTGGCCTTCAACGTCACCGTGTTCAACCTGCTGAACCAGCGCAAGGAAACGCAGGTTTATCCGATCCACGGCAGCGCGGCGAGCCTCAACCCGCGTTACGACGTTCCGCTCTACCAGACCCAGCCGCGCTACGCCCGCTTCGGTATCACGTACGACTTCTGATAGCGCGTCGCGTATCGCACAACAAGAAAAAGCCGAGGGGGGCAGGGATCTGCCCCCCGACGGTCACGAAATGTGCTCCCCAGATCGCCTTCTTCCGTCCCGCGGACGAGGGCTTTTTTTTCGGAAGCATTTATTTCTCAAGCAAAAATCCCCTGATTTCCGGGAGTTGGCCGGGAATCCTGAACGAGCACCGCACTAGGAAAAACGCCTACACCGTGTAAATAATTTGTTGACACGGCAGTAAGGTCACGCCTATGTTCGGCATCGGCGACACCCGACTGAGCCTTTCGTGAACTGCGAAGGCGTCTCGGTTTGGTACTAGTCAGGGCTTGTCGGGAGCAGGTCGGGGGAGGCAGTCGACTCTGGGAGGAGTTGGCGCCAGAACACCACCCCTCGGATCCGAGCAACGGCAAGGCCATTTTTTCCGGCCTTTGGTCGGTTTTGCTCGTTTTTTTTGGCCCGTTGGGGTCGATCTGGGGAGATTTGCAATGAGTTCTCGCAGCATCCGGCAGGCTTCCGTCCTGCGTCGTTCGTCGTTGGCGCTCGCGCTGGCCATGGGCATGGGCCTTACCGGCAACGTGTTCGCCCAGGCGACCACGGGTAGCCTGTTCGGTTCGGCTGAAGCCGGCGATACCGTTCAGATCACCAGCGGCACGGGCGTTACCCGTTCCACCACGGTCGGCGAAAACGGCCGTTACAACTTCAACAACCTTCCGCTCGGCGTCTACAAGGTGAGCCTGATCAAGGGCGGCACCACCGTGGATTCGCGGGACAAGGTCGAGCTCCGCGTCAACGCCGGCACGGACGTGTCGTTCAACTCCGCAGCAAACGCTAGCGGCGCTCAGAATCTGGATGCCGTCACCGTCACGGGTACCGCCCTGCCGGCTATCGACGTCAGCTCGGTTGACTCGCGCACGGTCATCACGCGCTCGCAGCTCGATCAGCTCCCGCTCGGGCGCTCTGCCGAGTCGATCGCCCTGCTCGCCCCGGGCGTTACGCCTGGTGCAACAGGCACTGGCTTCGCCAGCCCGACCGGCCAGGCACTCGTGTCGTTTGGCGGCTCGTCGATTACCGAGAACGCCTACTACGTCAACGGCATGAACACCACCGATCCCATCTCGGGTTACGGCGGCATCGTTCTCCCGTACGGTGCAATCGATCAGCAGGAAGTGCTGACCGGCGGCTACGGCGCCGCCTACGGTCGCTCGGATGGTGGCGTGATCAGCATCGTTGGTCGCCGCGGTACGAACGATTGGAAGTTCGGTGGCCAGATCCTTTACACCCCGAGGTGGGGCAAGGCAGATCCGAAAAACTGGCGTTACGCTGCCGATTCGGTTAACGCCGGCGAGCTCAACCGTTATCGCAAGAACAATAAGGATTGGGACGCCATCGTCTCGGCCTACGGCGGCGGTGCGCTGATCAAAGATAAGCTGTTCATCTTCGCGGCTGTTGAAGCTGAGAAGCGCGAAGGTACCAATGTCTATAGCGTGAACACCGGGCAGCAGGCGAACTACACGTACAAAGATCCGAAGACGTACGTGAAGCTCGACTGGAATATCAACGATAACAACCTGCTCGAGTTCACTCACGCGTCGTATAAGAACGATTACGCGGGTACCCTTTACGACTATGACTACGACACCCTGAGCAGGGGTGATTACGTCAGCCGCGATACCGCTGAGTCGACCAAGCAGACCATGTGGGTTGGTAAATTCACCAGCTACATCACCGACGACTTGACCTTGACGGCCCAGTACGGCCGCCAGAACACCGACTTCTACACGCATGCGGATGGTGATGCGAACCTCATCCACATCATTCAGCCGTCGCGTCAGAATCCGTTGTATAAGGGTGGAAATCCGGGCGGCTATTCGAACGCGCTGGGCTACACGACCGTCGGCGATCCGCGTAAGAACAGCAAGGGCTCGAACTATCGCGTCGACCTGAACTACAAGATCGGTAACCACGAAATTTCGGCCGGTATCGACAATCAGTCGACGCAGGACAATAACGACGGCGACTCGATCTACTCGAATTCTGGCTATGCGTGGGAATACGCTATCGCTCAGCCAGGTGCCGCGCTTGCCGGTGGTGAAGTCGTGGGCACCCCCAGCGGCTACTACGTTGACAAGTACCGTTACAGCACGGTTGCCTCCGTTGCAGTCAAACAGCGCGCTCAGTACATCGAAGACAAGTGGCAGGTCACCGATCGCGTTCTTCTGAGCCTTGGTCTGCGTAACGACCAGTTCCGTAACTACAACGGCAGCGGTCAGGCTTACATCACGCAGCACGCTCCGCAGTGGGCCCCTCGCCTCGGCGGTACGTGGGACGTGTTTGGTGACAGCACGTTCAAGGTTTACGGTAACGCGGGCCGTTATTATCTTGCCCTCCCGAATCAGCCCGCCCTTCGCGGCGCTTCGGGCTCGTATTACACCCGCTCTTACTACTCGTATGACGGGGTCGATCCGACCACCGGTTATCCGATCAATCCGCAGCCGCTGGCTGGTAGCAAGGGTCCGAATGGCGAGTACTCGGCCAACAACGAATTCGGCCAGTCGCCGGATCCGCGCACAGTCACTGCTAAGGGCATCAAGCCGGAGTATCAGGATGAATACATCCTCGGCTTCGACAAGACCCTCGGCGACGACTGGGTTTACGGCGCTAAGCTCACCTATCGCAAGCTGAAGAACGCGATCGACGACTTCTGCGCTACGGATCGTGTTATCGCCAAGTCCGCTGCCATCGGCAACGACGTCGCTAACGAAAACTGGGACGCAATCAGCTGCTACCTGTTCAACCCGGGTCGCTCGAACACGTTCCAGGTTCCGAACCTGGCTACGGGTGGTCTGGACCAGATCAAGACATCGAATGCCGACCTTGGCTTCCCGCACCTGAAGCGGTCGTATTACGCTGTGAATCTCCATATGGAGCATCCGCAGGGTAACGGCAACTGGTGGGGTCGTATCGACTACGTCTACTCGAAGAGCTACGGCAACAGCGAAGGCCAGGTCGATTCAGACGCAGGCACCCGTAGCGCTCCTTCGGTGACGCAGGCATGGGACAATCCGGAAGTTATGGCTTACTCGAACGGTTTGCTGCCGAACGATCACAAGCATCAGTTGAAGCTTTTCGGCTCATACCAGTTCACTCCGGAATGGTCGGTTGCTGGCAACCTGCAGATCCTGTCTGGCGCGCCGCGTAACTGCTACGGTGGGTACGGTCCGGATCAGATCGAAGCTAATGCTAACTACGGTGTCGAGTCTTACCACTTCTGCGGTGGTCTGCCGTCGCCCCCAGGTGATGCTGGCCGCACGCCGTGGACGAAGTCGCTCACCCTGAGCACTCAGTACCGTCCGGCTTTTGCCGACCACAAGCTGGCGCTCAGCCTCGAAGTCTTCAATGTCACCAACGAGCAGAAGAACACCCAGGTGTCCCCGTACTACGGCGTCTCTTCGAGCCCGAACAACGAGTACAACCTGCCGCTCGCCACTCAGACACCGCGTTACATCCGCTTGGGTGCGACGTACGACTTCTGATTTTAGGTAGTTGATGATCATCGGCCGCGCGAGCAGTCGATGATCGAAAAACGCCACCCTCGGGTGGCGTTTTTTTTTGCTGAGTTTTTCTTCCTGCAGTTGCCGTTACGACCGAGCTTCCCGTTATTCGGAATCTGCGACGTGAGTCACATAGTGATATGTCCTCGTATCCCGCTTGTAGGCTTTGCCCTACAGAGCTTCCGAAGCTTGCGGCGTAACATTGTCACGACGATAGTCGTCGACGTATATCAATTAACGGGGGTCTTGAATGAAGGCATTGTTATGGAGCGCACTGGTCTTTCTCGCGCTGGCATCATCTTCCGCGTTCGCGATGCAGAATGACGCAGTGTCTTACGTCTATTTCGACTCGCAAGGAAATGTCGTCGGTCAATCGATCAACACGTGTTTCAATGCTAATCCGCGCACATATGTCGGCGTCTGGAGCGAGTTCTACCGCACAGATACCTATGGCTGTACGCGTGGGGTTTCGATTAGCGGCACATCTTGTATTACATCGCTTCCTAGCGGTGGACCAGACCCGGGTTCGACGGATCCTCAAGGCGGTACGGTCTGCACCACGCGGACGTCGCAGGGGGAATTACCTACACCGGGATTCCAGGTCGGCCACCTGCCGCCAGGGATGACGCTGGAGCAATCGTGCGACATGTCACAGTGCGGAACTCCACCGTTCTATGACCCATTCCGTTGGTCGTCGGCCGATGTCCATTCGGGTCTGCCTCCGCACTGAGTGTAGGAGGCGCTGTGGGGGCGCCATCGTCACGTAAATTGCTCTGCATCGGTCTCGGGGTGAGTCCGAATGGCACACGGGTTTTGTGTCAATCTGCAAAGGATTTGATATGCATGCTGTGAAGAAAGTAATTCGTCAGGCATTCGTCGCTTTGATCATTGTCTGCAGTGGCCAAACGCTGGCCGCTATCAACAATGCGCGCAACATCGTTTACTTCGATGCGAATAACAAGATCGTAGGACAGCAGTTTATCCAGTGCGACAACCGTGCGTTCCATGCAGGTGTCATCGACACTAGCAACCCATATCACATGGAGATGGATTTCGGATGTGGTAACCCCGTACTCGTAGACTGCGAAACATCGAACGGCAACACGTTCTGCTCGTACGATCCGGATTACGCCACCCGCGTGCCGTACTTTCTGTCGGCAACGGGCTACACGATTCAGGACTACTGCGACGGAAACTACAACCATGCCACCGAGTTTGTCGGTCGGTCGGACTGCGCATTCCCTGCGCCTCAGGAAATCTCGACCATTGGTCCCTGGTTGAGCGGCTGGGGTAGTTAAGTCGACGCTGCCCGTCCTGGATGGACAGGCAGCAAGCAATCTTTAAGCTGGTGCTCTGAGAAACGCCACTTATCGTGGCGTTTTTTTCGTGTGGAACGCCGACTGGTATTCCGTCAGTTGGCAGCGCCCATGATCCGGTCTGGCAACCCGCTTGCGCGGACTTTACGACGGGTCACGCAAGTTGTTGCTTTCCATGCAAGTCGCACGGGTGCCGCTTTCCGGCAAACCTGACCGTCAGCTTGCCAACCCGCTCCCGTTTCCGCCAAGTCGGGTAGTTTCACCCTTGACTTTTACATCGGCGCATTTCTCGGTATGCTCCAAGGTCCCCCCGGACATGTTGCAGCGCCATGCGCGCGCGTATTGTCCGTGACCCCAAAACCATTCCGTTCCATACGAGGTTTGACCATGCGCAGGATCCTCTTGTCGCTCGCTTCTGTCTCCGCCCTGGCGCTCGCCGGTTGCGGTGGCGGCTCCGACAACAACGGCCAGCAGGCCGCCGCCGGTGGCAGCGACAATGCCGCTCCCGCCAACGCCGTGACCGGCACCATCACCCTGCGTGACGCCGGCGCCCAGCTGTCGCCGGACGCCAAGCTCGACCTCAAGCTGGTCGACGTCAGCGCCCAGGGTTCGCAGCCGCTGGCCACCAAGACGGTGCAGCCGGTGACCCTGCCGCAGCAGTTCCAGCTGGACTTCAATGCCGCCGACCTCAATCCCAACGACATGTACATCGTCGAAGCGTCCCTGCAGGACGGCGAGCGTCACTATTCGGCTCCGCTGAAGACCCCCGTGCTGACCAAGGGCGCGAAGAACGTCGCCAACATTCAGCTGGTCGGCGAAGCGACGCCGGGCGAGAAAGAGCTCAGCGGCTACAACTCGCTGAAGAAGAACATCGGCGGCCTGAAGATGACGCAGGGCACCGCGTTGAAGGAAGGCGAGTCGCGCGGCTGGCAGATCTTCAAGAAGGGTAACGACGTGCAGTTCGTTATCGAGCTGGTCGATTACGGCGATAAGGGCTTCACCTCGACGAACTACGCTTACAAGAACGGTAAGCCGTGGGTGATTGTCCAGGAGAAGAAGCCGAGCAAGGACGGCAAGCCGACCTCCACTCAGCGTGCTGGCTGGAACGATGCCGGCGAACTCGTCCTCAAGCAGAACGAGGCTGGCGGCAAGGTCGACGTCCTTGGCGACGACGCGGCGGCCGCGCTGAAGAGCCAGGCCGAAGCGATGTACGCGAAGGCTGGCGGCAAGAAGTAAGACGTCCACTCGGATGTAAAAAAACGCCGGCCTAGTGCCGGCGTTTTTTTTTTGCGAAAAGATGGCGATATTCGGCAACGAAGGCGCTAAAAGCTGCCGTGTAAGGTTTTTCCTACAGACTTGAGGCGAGTACCGGCGCATTTTTGGTGAGTCCCAACGACGGGATCGTCGGCTTACGGCTACGGACGGCTGATGTCCGGCCTAGGCCGTACTGCATGAAACGCGGAATCTTTTTCCGCCTCACGGAGATACGAAAGATGAAGCACCTCCTCCCCAAGCTCGCCGTTTTCGCGCTGCCTCTCCTCGGATTTGTCGGTACGGCCCAGGCGCTTGCCCTTACCGCGAGTTCTCACAAGTACTTCGATGAAACCGGGGCTCTGGTCGGTCAGGATATCCGTACGTGTGAAGCCCTGACATACCAGGCCGGTAATACCCACACCGCTTATTCGATTACCGAAGAAGTGAATTGCGGATCCGACCGTAAGCCTCGCTATATCGTGGCCAACACGATCATCACGGCTTACACGTTGCCGGGTTCTCTGCCGATTGCTACCGCGTGCAGCATCGCGGAGTGCGAACCGGTCGGCGTCGCAGAGCCGCGAATGCTGGAAGATAAGGGTTGGACTTGGACTAACCCGTAATCCTCTCGACAAAAAACGCCGACCCAAGGGCCGGCGTTTTTGTTCATTCTTACCAACGTCGCTCGATCAGAACGACATCTTCAGTCCGAGGTTGAGGCTGTTGTAACGCTGCGTGTCGTCAGCGAAGCGACCGCTGTAGCTCGCCCAGCCGCTCCAGGTCTGGCTGAAGTCGGCGGTGACGCCGAGGTCGGCCGTGGCCCATGTCTTGTCCGGGGTGAAGCCCTGGACTTCGAACTTGCCGGCCATGCTGTTGAGACCCGCGGTGACGTAACGATCGTCGGCGCGGCCGTCGTGGTTGTAGGACACCTCGGCGAACGGGTGGAGCATGGTGCTGCCGGCCTGCATCGAACCCTGCAGGCGCCAGCCGGCCGTTTCGATACGAGCGTTACGCGTCTGCTTGCCGAAGGTCATCGCGGTGCTGGTGTCGCTGCGCTCGGTGTAACCGAACACACGCAGCTGCTCGAATTCCACGCTGACGAACGGGCCGGTCTTGAGCGTGTCGCTACCGAACCACCAGCCGCCCTGCAGGCCTGCGCCCACGTGCGAGCCGTCGGTCTTGCCCGTCTCGGTGCGACGTGCGGCGCCGAGGTCGATGCGACGATCGATGTCGGTGAAGCTGAGCTGGCCGAAGGTGACGAACGCGCCGCCGTAACCGCCGCCCTGGTGATAGAAGGCGTAACCCGAACCGGCGACGTCCTGCATCTTGTAGCCGCCACCGCCCTGGAAGTCGGCGTTGTTCTGGGACAGGCCAAGAGCGACACCGACGGAGACGTTCTCGTTGACCTTGGCATCCGCACCGACCGTCAGGTTGACGTTGTCGCTGTCGGTCTTCGGCGAGGTGTCGGTCGTCTTGAACTTCTGCTGGCCGTAGTCGACGGCCGCGAACACGCGGGAGTCGGCGCCGAAGTTATCGGCGAGCATCTGGTTACGCAGCACACGGACATGCGCGGCGTCGGAGGCGAGACCGGCTTCGCCGAGCAGCGAGATCTTCTGCGGGGCGGTAATCACCGAAATCGCATACTGGCCGAGGATCGCGTGAGCCGCCGTGGTCGGATGAATGCCGTCGGCGAACAGGTAGGTCGATGCCGCGTTCGGGTCGCGCAGGGTGGCCGGCGTGCAGGTCAGCGAGCTGGCCGTGGTGCAGGCCGGCACGGTGACGTTGGTGAAGCCGTAGGTGCTCGGGCTTGCGATGACTTCGTTGAGCAGCGCGTAGGTGTCGATCGGCACGATGCCGCGGTTGGCCTGGGCCAGACCGCCGGATAGGATGCCGTTGTAGACCTGCGACAGCTGGCTGATCTGGCCGGCCGCCGTTGCGCCCTGAGCCAGCGCGGCGGGGGTCTTGCCGACGTCGGGCAGGTTGAAGACGACGATGGTCTTCGCGCCCGCCGCCTGCAGTGCCTTGATCTGGCCGACTTCGTTCGTGGCGGCCGTGGCGACGGTCACCTGGGCCGTGGCCGGGTTGTTCAGTGCCGCCAGCAGGTCGTTGGCGCCGATCCACATGGTGTACAGCGCGTTCGGGTCGGCCTTGCCGCCGGTGGACGCGAGATACGTCTGAATCTGTGTCGAGGTCGGCGGGACGGTCAGCGGCGTGCCGGTGACCGGGTTGACCGTGGCGGCACGCGCGTTGCCGTACGCGTAGTCGGTGCCGCCCTTGAGTGACGGGGTGAGCGAGAGGCCGTAGTACGACGCGATGTTCTCGACCGCGACCGTGCCCGGGTTCGTCGTGAAGCGCAGCGCGACAGGCGAGCGGATCAGCGTGGAGACATTACCGTTGTCGCTTAGGCTGTCACCGAAGGACACCACCTGCGTGAAACCGTCGGCGTGCGCCCCGGCACTGAAGAGAAGGGCGGCGCCGATGGCACCGGCAAGATGACGAATACGCATGTGGAATCACTCCGTGTGTGGGGCGTTAGAGAAACGTTACGGTAATCGAAGCCATACGCCAGCGCATGCTGCGGCGCACTAGGATCTTGCGGATGGGTGGTCCCCTGACTCCGCGCCTCGGACGAGGCGCGGAGCGGTGTTGCGTTATTTCTTAAGCGCGCGCGAGAAAGCGTCGGCGAACGCGCTGTTGGACGGGGCGGCAGCCTGCTTCGGTGGCTGGGGCGCACGGGCACCGCCACCCTGCCCGCCGCGACGATTGCCGCCACCCGCAGGGGCGTCGTCGCGCTGACCGGGGCGACCACCGCGCGCTTCGCCCGGCACATCGTCCAGGCGCATGCTGAGCGCGATGCGCTTGCGCGGCAGGTCGATCTCCATGACCTTCACCTTGACGATGTCGCCCGCTTTCACCGCATCGCGCGGATCCTTGACGAAGGTATGCGACAGCGCCGACACGTGGACCAGGCCGTCCTGATGCACACCGATGTCTACGAACGCGCCGAAGGCGGCGACATTGGTCACGCGTCCTTCGAGCACCATGCCGACGGTGAGATCCTTCAGGTCTTCCACACCCTCGGCAAAGCTCGGCGCGACGAACTCGGGACGCGGATCGCGGCCGGGCTTTTCCAGTTCCCTGAGGATGTCGCGCACGGTCGGTACACCGAACTTCTCATCGGTGAAGTCTTCCGCCTTCAGGCTGCGCAGGAACGACGTATCGCCGATCACCTGCTTTACCTCGCGACCGCACTGCTTGAGGATGCGCTCGACGACGGGGTACGCCTCGGGATGCACGGAGCTGGCGTCGAGCGGGTTGCTGCCCGCGCTGATGCGGAGGAAGCCGGCGCACTGTTCGAAGGCCTTGTCGCCGAGGCGCGGTACCTTGAGCAGGTCCTTGCGGCTGGGGAAGGGGCCGTTCGCATCGCGATGCTTGACGACGTTCTCGGCGACGCTGCTGGACAAGCCGGCGACACGCGCGAGCAGCGGGGCGGACGCGGTGTTCACGTCGACGCCTACGGCGTTGACGCAGTCTTCGACGCGTGCGTCGAGTGCGCGCGCCAGCTTCACCTGGTTGACGTCGTGCTGATACTGGCCGACACCGATGGCCTTCGGCTCGATCTTGACCAGTTCCGCCAGAGGATCCTGCAGTCGGCGTGCGATCGACACGGCGCCGCGGATCGACACGTCGAGTTCGGGGAATTCCTTCGATGCGAGCTCCGACGCGGAGTACACCGACGCGCCGGCTTCGCTGACGACGACCTTCGACAGATTGAGGTCGGCGTGCTTGCGCATCACTTCACCGGTCAGCTTGTCGGTCTCGCGCGAGGCGGTTCCGTTGCCGATGGCGATCAGGTTGACGCCGTGCTGCTTGCTGAGCTGCGCGATGCGCGCGACCGACTGATCCCACTGGTTGCGCGGCTCGTGCGGATAAATGGTGTCGTACGCGAGCAGCTTGCCCGTGGCGTCGACGATGGCGAGCTTGCAGCCGGTCCGGATGCCCGGATCGAGGCCCATCACGGTCTTGCCGCCGGCCGGAGCGGCCAGCAACAGGTCCTTGAGGTTTTCACCGAAGACGCGGATAGCCTCGTCCTCGGCGCCTTCACGTACGCGACCGAACAGGTCGAGCGTCAGGTGCAGATGCAGCTTGACGCGCCAGGTCAGGCGCACGGTCTCGCGCAGCCAGGCGTCGGCCGCGCGGCCCTGGTTGACGATGCCGGCGCGTGCGGCCACACGGCCCTCGCCCTCGGCATGGCCCTGATCGGCATCGACGGCGGGGTTGAGGTCGATCTCGAGCACGCCTTCGTTGCGGGCGCGCATCAGCGCGAGCAGGCGGTGCGACGGAATCTTCGAGACCGACTCGGCATGATCGAAATAGTCGCGGAACTTCGCGCCTTCGTTCTCCTTGCCGGGCACGACGGTGGCGCGGATCTGGCCGTTCTCCCAGAGCCAGTCGCGCAGTTCGCCCACGAGGGTGGCGTCTTCAGCGATGGCTTCCATCAGGATGGCGCGCGCGCCGTCCAGTGCGGCCTTTACGTCGGCAACGCCCTTGTCGGCGTCCACGAAGGCCGCGGCGACGGTTTCCGGGTCCTGCGTGGGATCGTCACGCAGGCCGAGCGCGAGGGGCTCGAGGCCGGCTTCGCGAGCGATCTGTGCCTTGGTACGGCGTTTGGGTTTGTACGGAAGGTAGAGATCCTCCAGGCGGGCCTTGGTGTCGGCGCTGAGGATGTCGGCCTTGAGGGCGTCGGTCATCTTGCCCTGTTCGGCGACGCTGTCGAGGATCGCGGCACGACGGTCTTCCAGCTCGCGCAGGTAGCGCAGGCGCTCTTCGAGCAGGCGAAGCTGGATGTCGTCGAGACCGCCGGTGACTTCCTTGCGGTAGCGGGCGATAAACGGCACCGTGGCGCCACCGTCGAGCAGTTCCACCGCCGCGCGCACCTGTTCGGGCTTCGCGGCGATGTCCTGGGCAATACGTTGTTCGATGCTCTGCATGACTTTCCTGTGCTTTGACTCAGCCGGCCGGCATGTCGGGCCGGGCCGCCGATGATAGCAAGCACAGGTGGCACCCCGGCCGTCGGGCCGGGGCAGGTCGGGCAATCAGGCGTCGAAGCTGCCGTTCGTCCCGGTACGTGGGGCTTGCACGGCGGCCTTGTCCGCGCGACCCAGTACGACGTAGGTGCTGGCCAGGAGGTCATGGACCCCCTGCTTGCGCTCGGTGAAGGCGGCGACGACGTAGAACACCATGGGTACCAGCAGCGTCACGGCATTGAACAGGCGAACCACGTTGCGGGCGGCGGCGCGACCGATCGTCAGGCGCTGGCCGCTGGCGTCGGTCACGCGGATGCCGCACGCGAGCTTGCCGGGCGTGGCCTGCCACTTCGAGCTTTCGAAGAAGGCGTAGTAAGCGAAACCGATCACCAGCAGCACATAGGAGATGGGTTGCACGGCCTCGGCGTACGCCTTGATCGCGCCGGCCTGATCGTGTTCGAACTGCGCCATCATCGACGCCATCAGACTGCCCAGCCCCATCATCAGGCTGATAACGGTGAAGGGGACCATCAGGATGATGTAGTCGATCACCCAGGCGCCGAAGCGCAGCCAGAAGCCGGCGTACTCCGGCTCCACGGCGGCCTCGTTGATTCCCATGAAGGGCGGCGGCGGGGGCGGCACGACGCCGGGCGCGGGGCGGTCGTCGGGAAAGAGCTCGCCCAGGGGGCGCCAGTCGCTCATGCCCTCGTACCAGCCGAGTTCCTCAGGACGGCAGGTGCCGTCCCGCAGCCACTGACGGATCTCGTCGTCCGCGTAAGGCCCGAACCGCTCGCCGTTTCGTCCGATCCACACTTGCATGCTGCTGTCTTCCCGCCTTAGCCGATGAGGCGATGATGCCAGATGGGTGCGTCATCCGCCGCCTGCTGAAAGCCACGGTGGTCTCGCCCGGGCTCAGGCGGCTCGTCGTTTCAGGTGTACCAGCAGCAGCGAAATCGCCGCGGGAGTGACGCCGCTGATACGGGAGGCCTGGCCGATGGTCGCCGGCAGCGAGCGCTTCAGCTTGAGCAGTACCTCAGCCGACAGGCCACGCACGCGGTCGTAGTCGAAGCTCTCGGGGATGCTGGTCGACTCATGACGGCGCTGGCGCTCGATCTCCTCACGCTGGCGCTCGAGGTAACCCGAGTATTTGGCCTGGACCTCCACCTGGGTCGCCACCTCGGCGTCGTCTACCGCCGGACCCAGTTCGGGAACGGCGGTCAGCGCCGCGTAGTCCATCTCCGGCCGACGAAGCAGGTCCAGTGCGTGTGTCTCGCGACTCACGGCGATGCCCAGCGAGCGCTGCACGGCCGCGCCAAGCGCGTTGGCGGGTGCGGCCCAGAGTCCACGCAGGCGGGCGGTTTCGAGCTCGGCGGCGTCACGCTTGGCTTCCAGACGGCGGAAGCGGTCTTCCGACACGACGCCCTTCGCGTAGCCTTGCGCGGTCAGGCGCAGGTCGGCGTTGTCTTCGCGCAGATGCAGGCGATATTCGGCCCGCGAGGTGAACATGCGGTACGGCTCGATCGTGCCGTTGGTCGTCAGGTCGTCGATCAGCACGCCCATGTAAGCCTCGTCGCGGCGCGGATACCACGGCGCGTCGCCGCGTACGCTCAGTGCGGCATTCATGCCGGCGATCAGGCCCTGAGCCCCCGCTTCCTCGTAACCCGTGGTGCCGTTGATCTGGCCGGCGAACCAGAGGCCGGGAATGGCCCGGGTTTCCAGCCACGGATGCAGGCCGCGCGGGTCGAAGTAGTCGTATTCGATCGCATAGCCCGGGCGCGTGATGTGGGCATTCGCGAAACCGGGAAGCGAACGGACCAGTGCGTACTGCACATCGAAGGGCAGTGACGTGGAAATGCCGTTCGGATAGATCTCGAACGTGTCGAGGCCCTCGGGTTCGACGAAGATCTGGTGGGAGGTCTTGTCCGCGAAGCGAACGACCTTGTCCTCGATCGACGGGCAGTACCGCGGGCCTACGCCCTCGATCTGTCCGCTGTACAGCGGCGACCGGTCCAGCGAGCCACGGATCAGGTCGTGCGTCGCCTCGGTCGTGTGCGTGATCCAGCAGCTGACCTGACGCGGATGTTCCGCCGCCGAACCCATGTACGAGAAGTGCGGCATCGGATCGTCGCCCGGCTGCTCGGCCAGCAGCGAGAAGTCGATGCTGCGGCTGTCGATGCGCGGCGGGGTACCGGTCTTCAGGCGGTCGGCGGCGACCGGCAACTCGCGAAGCTTCGCGGCCAGCGTCGAGGCTGGCGGATCGCCCGCACGGCCACCGGCGTACTGCGCGCTGCCGATGTGAATCTTGCCGGCGAGGAACGTGCCCGCGGTAAGCACGACGGCGGGCGCGTGGAAGTCCAGGCCCATCTGCGTACGTACGCCGGCCACCCGGCCATCTATCAGGATCAGGTCGTCGACCGCCTGCTGGAACAGCACCAGATTGGGCTGCGTCTCGACGATGGAGCGAATGGCGGCGCGGTAAAGCGCGCGGTCGGCCTGGCAGCGCGTCGCCCGTACGGCGGGTCCCTTGGACGCGTTGAGTGTCCGCCACTGGATACCGGCCCGATCCGCCGCATGCCCCATGGCGCCGCCGAGAGCATCGATTTCCTTGACCAGATGCCCTTTGCCGATGCCGCCGATGGCGGGATTGCAGCTCATCTGCCCGATCGTTTCGATGTTGTGGCTGAGCAGCAGGGTTCGTGCGCCGGCGCGTGCGGACGCAAGCGCCGCCTCGGTGCCGGCGTGTCCGCCACCGACCACGATGACGTCGTAGGTTTCTGTATGCAGCATGGGAATGGTTCGCGCGAGGCCTGCCCGCATTTTACGCCAGCAAGACCGTGTAGGTTGGCACGCGTTATGCTTTCTAAGTCAGGCACTTCACCTGGGCAGACGCTGCGCGATAACACGCGCGCCGAGACCGAACGACAGGGGTTTGGTCGTGTGCCGGAGGGAGGAAGCGGGATGTGGGCAAGGATGCCCCATTCGACTTATCGAATGAGATCTGGCGCCCGGCGGTCTCAGGAACAGGGGGAATCCAGGATGACCGTGCTGCCGGGCGCCAGAAACCGTATGACTGGCACAAAGAGCCGCGGCATCAGCTGCGGCTTTCTTCGTTGGGTGAGAATCTACACCGTTCGAATGAACTGTGTGTGACTTTTTCGTCAACCAAGTGCTCTGTTTCGGCAATTGGTGACGCGGTGCGTCAGTTTTTTACGTGGCGCCGCGTCAGCCCATGGCCACCCGTGCCAGGATGTCGGTGAGATCCCGCGACAAATCCTTGCGCGCCGCGAGTTCGGCCACGACCGCATGGGCAGCCTCCCGTCGTACGGGCTCCAGCCGCTTCCAGCCATTGAATGCCGTCGCCACGCGAGCGGCAACCTGCGGGTTGAGCGCGTCGATGGCTACCAGGCGATCGCCCAGCCAGCGGTACGCGGCACCATCGGCGCGATGGAAGCCGCTGGGATTGGCGCGGGCAAACGTTCCGATCAGCGACTGCACCCGGTTGGGGTTCTTCAGCGTAAAGGCGACATCGTGCTCGATGGCCTGAACGCGGGCGAACGCGCCATCGCCGGGCCACTGCGCCTGCACGGCAAACCACTTATCCAGTGCAAGGGCATTGCCCTCATAGCGCTGACGGAAGTGGGCGATGGCGGACGCGGCTGCCGCCGGGTCCAGGGTCGCCAGCGTGCTCAGGGCGGCAAGACGGTCGGTCATGCCCGGCGCCTCGTCGTACTGAGCGCGTGCCAGTTTTGCGGCGGTGTCCTTGTCGACCAGGCCGAGCAGGTCGAGTACGCGCCGTTTGAGCTGGCGTCGGGCCTGACTGACTGAATCGAGACTGGCGCTGGTCGCCGCGCGCAGGGTGTCGTAGCGGGTCCGCAGCGTCGATGCGCCGATGCGCGTCGCCAGTGCGCGCAGCATGCCCTGACGGGCCTCGCGAATCCGGTCGGGGTCACGTTCGGCCTGACGCTCCACCAGCTCGATCTCACCGGGCGGGGTGAGCAGTTCGGCGAGCAGCGCATCGTCCATCGCCGGGTCGGCGAACAGGTCGGCCAGCGCCGCTGTCCACGCCCCGATGGCGGCGCCGGCGGTTCGACCGTCACGGACGTCGTCATAGGCCAGGCCGGCCAACTGCTGGCCCGCCTCCCAGCGATTGAAGCCGTCCACATCGTGACGAAGCAGCACGGCCAGTTCATCCGGCGCGTAATCGAATTCCAGGATGACCGGGGCGGAAAAGCCGCGCAGCAGGGAGGGCACCGGAACGGCGTCGATGTCCTCGAAGACGAAGGCATGCTCCGCGTCCCGCAGCACCAGCGTACGCTCGGTCTCGCCGGTGGCATCTTCCCCCTCCAGGCGGAGCGGCAAGGCCTTGCCCGAGCGATCGAACAGCGACAGGCGGACAGGCACGGGAAGCGGCTGCTTGGTCGGCTGACCCGCGCTCGCCGGCGTACGCTGACGAAGCGTCAGGCGGTAGCGTCGCTGTGCCGCGTCGTAGCGGCCCTCGGCGGTCAGGCGCGGCGTGCCGGCCTGGCCGTACCAGGCAAGATAGGGCGAGAGATCCGTGTCGTTCGCCTCGCCCAGCGCGGCGAGGAAATCCTCGATGGTCGCGGCGTGACCGTCATGCCGGTCGAAGTACAGATCCATACCCCGGCGGAAGCCGGCCGCGCCGAGATGCCCGGCGAGCATGCGCACGAGTTCCGAGCCCTTCTCGTACACCGTCGCGGTGTAAAAGTTGTTGATCTCGCTGTACTGCGAGGGGCGTACCGGATGCGACAAGGGGCCGGCGTCTTCCGGGAACTGCGCGCGGCGTAACAGGGCGACGTCTTCGATGCGCTTGAGCGGCGCCGAGTTCATGTCGGCGGAGAAGTTCTGCTCGCGGAAGACCGTCAGGCCCTCTTTCAGGCTGAGCTGGAACCAGTCGCGGCAGGTGACGCGATTGCCGCTCCAGTTATGGAAATACTCGTGGGCGACCACGGCCTCGACGTGACGGTACTCGTCGTCGGTGCTCGAATCCGGATCGGCCAGCAGGTATTTCGCGTTGAAGATGTTGAGGCCCTTGTTCTCCATCGCGCCCATGTTGAAGTCATGCGTGGCGACGACGTGGAACACGTCCAGATCGTAATTGCGACCGTACGTCTGCTCATCCCATTTCATGCAGCGAATCAGCGAATCCATCGCGTAGTCGCAGCGGTCGATGACATCGGCCTCGGCCCAGATGTGCAGCGCGACGGCACGGCCGTCCGCGGTGGTGTAGTCGTGGCTGATCCGCTCCAGATGCCCGGCCACGAGCGCGAACAGATAGCTCGGCTTCGGATGCGGATCGACGAAGCGTGCCCAGTGCCGCCCGTCGGGCAGATCACCGGCACCATCGGGATTGCCGCCGGCGAGCAGTACGGGGAAACGGGCCTTGTCCGCGCGCAGTTCCACCGTGTACTTCGACTGGACGTCGGGGCGGTCCGGGAAGAAGGTGATATGCCGGAACCCCTCGGCTTCGCACTGAGTGAGAAGAAAACCCTTCTCGCGGCTACCGGAAAGGTAGAGACCCTCGAAGGCCGTGTTCTCGGCCGGCCGCACGGCGACCCGTGTGCCGATCGTGCAGCGATCGCCTTCGATTGCGATCTCCAGCAGGCCGTTGGCGAGGATGTACTCACCCTCGACCAGACGGCGTCCGTCGACCGTCAGTTCGAGCAGTTCGAGGCCTTCGCCATTGAGGCGGACCGGTTCGTCGGCGCGGCGCCGGAGCTCGAGCGTCGCGGTGACCTCACTCCGGTCGATACCGAGATCGAAGGTCAGCGCGGTGTGCTCGACCGTCCAGGCGGGTGCCCGGTAGTCGGCCAGGCGGATGACAGTGGTGGGGGCGTCCGAACGATCGCTCATGGCTGGCACAACACATCTTCTTGTCTGACAGGCAGGCTAACATGCGGCCAGATCCGTCAAAAGGAAGCCTACCCATGTCCCGTTTCACCGTGACGCGCTCCACCCTGGGCGCCAACGAACTGGTTGTGCTGGTCGATGCCGACGCGGATCGCGAAGTCCGCATCGCGCGCCGTGGCGCCACCGTGCTGTCGATCACCACGCGCGCAGGCGGCGTGCAGCGCAACATCGCCGATGGCTTTCGGGACGAGAACGAGCTGGTGGGCCACAAGGGCTCGCGCTTCGCGATCATGACGCCCTTCGCGAATCGCGTGAACGACTCGCGCTACACCTTTGAAGGAAAATCTTACGATTTGCAGCCCGGTGCCGTCGGTGCCGACCGTGCGGCTCGTCACGGCTTTCTGCGCGGCGTTCTTTTCGACGTGCAGAACGAGCAGGGTGACGACGATAAAGCGTCGGTCACGTTCGCCACCCCGGTGATCCGTCCGGACCTGCAGCCTGGCTATCCGTTCTCGCTCGACTTCAGCGTGACCTTTACGCTCGACGAGCACGGCCTGACGGTCGATGCGCGTACGCGCAACGTCGGTGACAACGCGGCGCCGACCTTTTTCGGCTGGCACCCGTACTTCCGCCTCTCGGACAACCCGATCGAAGGCTGGGAGCTCGAAGTGCCCGCCGACAAGATCATCGCGACGGACGAAGGCTTCATTCCATTGCCGGGTACGCGTGCGTGGCAGTCCGTGGACAAGGCGGATCGTCAGTTCGACTTCCGCAAACCGCGGGCCATCGGCGCGACGGCGCTGAATCATACCTATGCAGACCTTCAGCTCGGCACCGACGGCAAGGCGCGTACGCGCCTGCGCGATCCGGCGACGGGCGCGGCGATCGCGGTCTGGCAGGAGAAGGGCGTCATGCTCGTCTTCACCTCGGATACGGCGGAGCGCGACGCGCGTAAGTCCGTCGCCCTCGAACCGATGGAGTGCATGCCCGATGCCTTCAATCGCGATGACTGCGCGCCGTTGATCACGCTGGCGCCGGGCGAGGAACGTCGCTTCATCTGCGGTGTGGAGTTCGACGCGTGACAGGGTCGACCTTCGCGGATGTGCGTGATGCCGCCGCGCGTATCGCGCCGTATGCCCTCGTGACACCGGTGCTGCGCAGCGACCGCATCGACGCGCTGGTTGGTGCATCGATCGTGTTCAAGTGCGAAAACCTGCAGCGCGGCGGTGCGTTCAAATTTCGTGGCGCCACGAACGCCGTCTGGTCACTCGGTGACGAGGAAGCAGCGCGCGGCGTGGTGACGCATTCGTCCGGTAACCACGGCAATGCGCTGGCGATGGCGGCACGCACCCGGGGCATTGCCGCCCACGTCGTCGTGCCTGAGGGCGCGGTGAAAGCCAAGGTGGATGCGATCGCCGCAGCGGGCGCGATCATTCACCGTTGTGCGCCGACGACCGCGGCGCGCGAAGCGGCGGCCGCCGAGATACAGGCGCGGACCGGCGCCGAACTGGTGCACCCGTATGCCGATCCGCGCGTGATGGCGGGCCAGGGAACGCTGCTGCCCGAACTGCTCCGTCAGGCACCTGGCCTCGACACCATCCTGTTTCCCGTCGGCGGTGGCGGTCTGGCTTCCGGATGTTCGATCGCCGCGCACGGCATCGATCCAGGCATCGCCTTGTTCGGTGCCGAACCGGAAGGTGCCGACGACGCGGCGCGTTCGCTCGAGAGCGGACGGCGGGTCGGGCCGTTCACTCCGGAGACGGTATGCGACGGCTTGCGCACGCTGATCGGCGAACCGAACTTTCACGTTCTTCGCGAGCATGGCGTCAGCGTACTGCGCGTCAGCGACGGCGAAGCGATCGACGCCATGAAGCTGCTGTGGACGGAGCTGCGCATCGTTGTGGAAGTATCGAGCGCCACGGTGCTCGCCGCCATGCTGCGTTATCCCGACCGTTTCGCCGGACGTCGTGTGGGCGTCGTGCTTAGCGGCGGCAATGTCGATCTCGACGCACTGCCCTGGTAACTACCGCCGTCCTGCCCACAGACTGACGGAGACGCCCCGTGTCGGTGCGGGCGGATGCACTTCGATGGTGTTCCCCGCATTCGCACGTTCCCAGCCTGCGTTCGCGGACATCGTCGTGTGCGTCCGGCTTCATATGCTTGTCCCCCTTCGGACAAACCGTGAGGTGGGGACATGCGCTGCGACTGGGCGGAGCGAAGCGAGGTGGAGCGTCGGTTCCACGACACCGAGTGGGGCGTGCCGCTGTATGACGACACGCGCCTCTTCGAGCATCTGACGCTTCATGGCGCGCGCGCGGGTCTCGCCCTGCGTCTGGTGCTGGATAAGCGTGAGAATTACCGCCGCGCTTTCCATGGTTTCGACATCGGGCGGGTGGCCGCGATGAGCGACGGCGAGCTTGCGGCCCTCGCGCTCGACCGCGGACTGATACGACATCGCCTGAAGCTCGCATCCGTGCGCGGCAACGCGCGTGGATGCCAGCGTATTGTCGAGGACACCGGCTCGCTGTCGGCTTACCTGTGGGACTTTGTCGGCGGCGCGCCGGTGATCCATGCATGGCAGCGGGCGGGCGACGTCCCCTGTCGCAGTGAAGCGTCGGACCGGATGAGCGCCGCGTTGCACCAGCGTGGGTTTCGCTTCGCGGGTACCGCGCTCTGCTACGCGCTGATGCAATCCGCCGGCATGGTCAACGACCACCTGGCGCGGTGCGAGTGCTCGCGATCAGAACGGCGTCTTGCGCCGTGAGCCACGCAGGTTTTCGATGGGGAAGCTTGCGATCTCACCGCCGCCTTCGCGGCGCGACTGACCCGCGGGCGGACCCCATGCGTGCGCGGTGACGACTTCCCAGGTCGACGGAATGACGCCGTCGCTTCGCATGGCTTCGTACGCGTCGATCATGCGCTTGTAGTGCTGTTTGCCGGTGAGGCCGCGCGCACGGTCGGCATCGGCGTTGTTGGCACCCAGGCCCTTCAGCTCGTCGAGTACGGCGCGCGGCGTCGGGTATGTCAGGGTGTAGCGCTCGGCGAACAGCACCGGGTCCTTCAGTCCCTGCGCGAGCATCGCGTCGCCGACATCGTGCATGTCGAGAAAGCGTGCCACATGGGCGTGCTGATCGGCTTCGGCCCAGGCGGCACGCAATTCGGTCAGCGTGTCCGGGCCAAACGTCGAGAAGGTGAGCAGGCCACCGGGCTTGAGCACGCGCGCGCATTCGGCGAAAAGCCGCGACAGGTCCTCGCACCACTGAAAACAAAGATTGGAGAAGAGGATATCGACGCTCCGATCCGGCACCGGCAGTGTGTACGCATCGGCGACGACGCGGCCGAATGGCTTCAGCCAGCTGGCATGCTGCTTCGCCTGCTTCAGCATCGGCAGCGCGAGGTCGACCGCGATCACCTGTGCCTTCGGGTAACGCTTCTTCAGGGCGGCGCTGCCGCGTCCCGTTCCGGCGCCCACGTCGAGTACGACCTCGGGCACCTGTTCGAATATCTCAAGGCGCTCGACCAGTGTCGACTGCACTTCACGCTGTAGCGCGTCGTGTTTTTCGTAGGTACCCGCGGCACGGCCGAAGTTACGTCGGACCTGGCGTCGATCGAAATGGAAGTCGCTCATGGATTCGCGTCGGTGAACTGCGTGAGGACTTCCGCCACGGCGGCGGCGTGTCCGATAAAGGGGGCGTGCCCGGCATGGGCGATTTCTTCGAACCGTCCGCCGGCCGCTTCCGCGGACCAGCGCATCGTGTCGGGATGGACGATGCGGTCGCGACGACCGGCGATCCAGAGGCTGGGGCGAGCGATCTCGTGCAGGCGCGGTCGCAGGTCGGTGGCCTCGAGGAGTCGCAGGCCTTCCATCAGCACCCGCGGATCGGGCTCGCCGCGCGAGAACGCCTCGTCCTTCAGGCGTCGCGCCTCCGCACGCGGGTCGGCGCTGCCCATGGCCTCCAGTGCGATGAAGCGTTCGACCGTCGCGCGATAGTCCGCATCGAGGTCCGCCGCCAGCTTCCGCACCATCGCCGCGTCGTTGCCATGCGGCCAGTTCTCGTCTTTAACGAAGGACGGCGTGGAGCACATCGGCACCACCGCGCGGACGTGGTCAGGCAGGTCGAGTGCCGCCACGAGCGCGACCAGTCCGCCCATCGACCAGCCCAGCCACACGGCGGGCGGGGTGACTTCGGCGATGGCGCGCGCGCATGCCAGCGGCTCGAGCGGGATGTCGGAGTCGCGGGAATAACCGTGGCCCGGCAGATCCACGACATACATCGTGAAACGGTCGGCAAGCGCTTCGATCAGTGGCGCGAGGATGCCGCCGTGCATGGCCCAGCCATGGATCATCACCAGCGGCGTCGGGCCGGTACCATGCGTCTCGATATGCAGGCCGGTCATGCGGCGGGGCTCGGCGCCAGGCCCGGGTCGACCGCGCCACGATCGTCGAAGACGAAGCAGTCGCCGCGCCAGTGCGCGCCTCCGACTTCCTCGAAGTATTTGAGGATGCCGCCTTCGAGCTGGAAGACGCGATCGATACCGATCCCCGCCATGTGGATGGCCGCCTTCTCGCAGCGGATGCCGCCCGTGCAGAACGACACCACCGTCTTGCCATCGAAGCGCGCGCGGTCGGCGGCGACGGCGTCGGGAAACGCCGTGAAGCTGGCGATGCCGTACTCCACCGTGTTCTCGAACGTGCCGGCCGCCACTTCGTAATCGTTGCGCGTATCGACCAGCACCACTTCACGGCCGTCATCGTCATGGCCCTGATCGAGCCAGCGGCGCAGATCGGTCGGCAGGACATGCGGCGCGCGGCCCGCCCCGGGGCGGATCGCAGGCGAGCGCATGGTGATGATTTCCTTCTTCAGGCGTACGCGCATGCGGCTGAACGGCACGTCGTCCGAGAGGCTCTCCTTCGGTGCGATATCCGCGAAGCGCGTGTCCTCGTGCAGCCAGGCCATGAACGACGCGATGGCCTCACGCGGCGCGGCCAGAAACAGGTTGATTCCTTCCGGTGCCAGCAGGATCGTGCCCTTCAGCGCAAGGGCGTCGCAGCGCGCGACAAAGCGCGCACGCAGGTCGTCCAGGTCGTCCAGGGCGACGAACTTGTAGGCGGAAATATTGAGGATCGACATGGGCATGGCGTGGGGCGTGCGGTCGTCCATTATACGACCACGTCCTGCCGGGGGCGGGGCAGCGCCGCCAGGGCGCCCAGCAAGCCGTCGATGCGGTCGGGCGTATGTGTCGCGGACAGCGTAATGCGCAGGCGCGCCGCTCCGCGAGGCACCGTCGGCGGGCGAATCGCCACCACGAGGAAGCCGGCGGCCTCGAGCGCGCGCGCGGCGGCCATCGCGTCGTCCGCCCCGCCGATCAGCAGGGGCTGGATCGCCGTGGGGGAGGGCATGAGCGACAGCCCGATCTGGGTCGCTCCCGCCCGGAAACGGGCGATGTTCTCCCGGAGGCGCTCGCGCCGGCCTTCCGGATCCTTGCGGACCAGTCGCAGTGCGGCGCGCGTGCTGGCCGCGAGCGCCGCGGGCATCGCCGTCGTGTAGATGTAAGACCGGGCGAACTGAACGATCGCCTCGATGACCGCGGCGTCGCCGGCGACGAAAGCCCCGGCGCTGCCGAGGGCTTTTCCCAGCGTGCCCATCAGGACGGGCACCGCGCTCGCATCGAGCCCCGCCGCCGCCACCGAGCCCGCGCCCTCCGGGCCGAGCACGCCCAGGCCGTGCGCGTCATCCACATAAAGCGTGGCCTGGCGCTCGCGACAGACCCGGGCCAGTTCGGCCAGCGGGGCGATATCGCCGTCCATGCTGAACACGCCATCGGTCGCCACGAGGGCGGGCAGGTCCGGGCGTGTATCGAGTTGCCGTGCGGCGGCCTGCGCGTCGCCATGGAGATAGCGGCGCAGCTCGGCGCCGGCGAGATGGGCGCCGTCCAGCAGGCTGGCGTGGTTGAGGCGGTCCTGGACGCAGAGGGCCGCCGGTTTGCCCGGCGAGGGCATCGCGCCGGCCCCGAGCAGGGCCTGCAGGGCGCCGAGGTTGGCCATGACGCCGGTCGAGAAGAGCACGGCGCGTTCGCGGCCCGTCCAGTCGGCCAGTTCCTCTTCCAGCGCGGCATGTTCGCCGCGATGCCCCGAGACGAGGTGCGCGGCTCCGGTGCCGACGCCTTCGGCGAAGGCGCTGCGGGACATCGCGGCGATCAGGTCGCGATGTCCGGCCAGCCCGAGATAGTCGTTGCCACAGAAATCGATGAGCACGCGCCCGTCGATCATGCGACGGGCGCCGCCCAGGCTTTCGCAGGTTCGCGCGCGTCGCAGCAGGCCGGTCTGCTCGCGCGCCGCGCGCGCGGCCTCCAGTCGGACGAGGAGGCCCGGCCGGTTCACGCCGCGTCGGCGCGTTCGACAATGTCCGCGTGCACGGTGCCCGGCTCGATCTCGACTTCCATCGGCTTCAGACCGAGGCGCTCGAACAGCCGACGGTCGTGCTCCACATCGGGATTGCCGGTCGTCAGCAGCTTCTCGCCATAGAAGATGGAATTGGCGCCCGCGGCAAAGCACAGCGCCTGGAGAGCGTCGTCCATCGACTCACGGCCGGCCGAGAGGCGGACGACCGAGGCCGGCATGAGGATGCGGGCGACAGCGATGCTGCGCACGAACTCGAACGGATCCAGTGCCTCGGTACCCGCCAGCGGCGTACCGGCGACCTGCACCAGGCGATTGATCGGCACGGACTCCGGATGTTCGGGCAGGTTGGCCAGGGTCATCAGCAGGCCGGCGCGCTGGGCGCGCGATTCACCCATGCCGACGATACCGCCGCAGCAGGTCTTCATGCCGGCGTGGCGCACATGCTCCAGCGTGTCCAGGCGGTCCTGGTACTCGCGGGTGTGGATGATTTCGCCGTAGAAGTCCGGCGACGTGTCCAGGTTGTGGTTGTAGAAATCGAGGCCGGCGGACTTCAGCGTATCGGCCTGTGGCTGGGTCAGCATGCCCAGCGTGGCGCAGGTCTGCAGGCCCAGGGCCTTCACCGCGCCGACGATTTCGGCGACTTTGGCCACATCCCGATCCTTCGGCGAGCGCCACGCGGCGCCCATGCAGAAGCGGCTGGCCCCCGCATCCTTGGCCGCCTGCGCCCTGGCGACGACGGCCTCGACGCTCATCAGCTTCTCGGCCTTGACGCCGGTGGCGTAGCGCGCCGCCTGCGGACAGTAGGCGCAATCCTCGGGGCAGCCGCCCGTCTTGATGGAGAGCAGGGTCGAAACCTGCACGGCGTTGGGGTCGTGATACGCACGGTGCACGCTCTGCGCCTGGAAGAGCAGGTCGTTGAACGGCAGGGCGAAAAGGTGCTCGACCTCTTCGCGGGACCAGTCGTGGCGTAGGGCTGCGGTCATGGAGGGGATCCCGGGGACGAAGGAGCGCAGTGTGGAAAGGTCGGATCACACTGTCAACCTTAACGGCTATACGCAGGTTTACGGGCGAACGACGCGTGCCGCCGTACGATGGGGACAACGACCTTCGCGGAGACCATCTATGAGCACTGGACAAGGCAGCAGCGGCAACGTCATCGCCGCCGTTTGCAGTTTCTTTATCCCGGGCCTGGGTCAGCTGGTCCAGGGCCGCGTCTTCAAGGCGCTGATCATGTTCGTGCTGGCGGCCCTCCTCTGGATCGTCTGGCTGGGCTGGATCATCCACCTGTGGTCGATCGTCGACGCCGCGATGTTCCGGCGGCGCGACTGACGCGGCCTGCGACGCATGGATGCGTCCCGGTACCGTCCGTGGCTGAACGCGGCGACGCGATTCCTCCTGTCGCCGCGTTGTCTGGTCTGCGAGGCCGACGGGCTGGATGGCCGGGCCCTTTGCGGAGCGTGCCGTTCCGGCCTCGTCCGTAATGACGTCTGCTGCGGCCGGTGTGCCGTTCCGCTCCCGGTAGCCGTGGCCGAATGCGATGCGTGCTGCCAGCGCGAGAGGCCGTGGGCCGATCTCTGGGTGCCGTTCGTCTACACCTGGCCGATCGACGCGCTGGAGGCCCGTTTTAAGTTCGCGGGAAGTCTTGTCGCCGGCCGGGTGCTCGCCGACGCGTGGCTAACCGCCGGCCAGCCGCCGACGATGCCCGAGCTCATCCTGCCCGTGCCGTTGCACACGTCCCGTCTGCGCTCCCGTGGCTACAACCAGGCGCTCGAACTCGCCCGTCCGCTGGGCAGGCATCTCGGTATTCCGGTCAGGCACGACGTGCTCAGGCGGGTGAAGCGGACCGCGGCGCAGACCGAACTCGACGCGGTCACGCGCGCGCGTAACGTACGCGGCGCCTTCGACGTACGGCGTATGCCGCCGCAACGCCACGTGGCGTTGCTCGATGACGTCATGACCACGGGCGCGACGCTGGGCGAATGCGCGCAGTTGCTGATCGAAGCCGGCATCCCTCGGGTGGATGTGTGGGCCCTGGCGCGCACGCCGGCGCCGGGCATGCCGCTTACAGGGCCAGCGCCACCACGATCCCCACCCACAACGCCAGGCCCACCCAGTTGTTCTGGCGGAACGCCGTAAGGCAGGCCTGGCGATCGCGGTCGCGCATGATCCATTGCTGCCAGGCGAAGAGCCCCGTCGTGGCGGCGAGCGCGAGCCAGTACGGCCAGCCCAGCCCCGAACGTGTGCCCACCAGCAGCATGGCGAGCAGGAACGTGCCCATCAGGATGCCGATGATGACGAGGTCCGCATCGGCGAACAGGATGGCCGTGGATTTCGCGCCGGCCTTGATGTCGTCCTCGCGGTCGACCATGGCGTACTCGGTGTCGTAAATCACCGACCAGATAATGTTGGCGATGAAGAGCAGCCACGCGACCGGCGGCACCGTGTCGGTCACGGCGGCGAACGCCATCGGGATCGACCAGCCGAAGGCCGCGCCGAGCACCACCTGGGGGAGGTTGGTGTAGCGCTTGGAGAAAGGGTACACCGCCGCGAGCGCCGCGCCGGCGAATGACAGCAGGATGGTCAGCGTGTTGGTAAACAGGACCAGCACGAAAGAAAAAACGAGAAGCCCGGCGAACACACAGAGCGCTTCGCGCGGCGTCACTCGCCCGCTGGCGATCGGCCGTCCGGCCGTCCGCGCAACCTGAGGGTCGAGCTTGCGGTCGGCGTAGTCGTTGATCGCGCAGCCGGCGGAGCGCATGGCGAACACGCCGAGGGTGAAGATGATCAACGGGCCGACCGGCGGGAAGTCTTTCGCGGCGAGCCAGAGTGCCCACCAGGTTGGCCACAGGAGCAGCAGCGCACCGATGGGGCGGTCCATGCGGGTGAGGACGAGATAGGCGTGGATCTTCTCGCGACGGGCCGCAGGCAAACCCTTGAGCAGGAAGGCAAGCACGCGTTCGGCGCTGGTGGACGCGTCGGCGGGGCGTGCGGCTACGTCGGGCGCGGGCGCCACTGCCTTGCGCGCGGTGGTGGGCGCCTTGCGTCGCGGGGCGGGCTTCTTCGGTGTCGGACTCATGCCGTGAAGTCTAGCGGCTGAAGCGGTGACCGCGTCATCGCTTCGCCGGGATTCGCCGGCGGGACTGCGTCATACAGAAGCGAGTCCAAAAAAAAGGGCGCCTCTCGGCGCCCGGGGTCGATCAAGGTTCCAGCGGCTCGATGGGATCATCGTTGACTGGCGGCTCGGGGTCCGCGTCGCGCTCCGGCTTGTAGCTGCCGGGCTGGCGGATCTCATCTTCCGGGCGGTTCTTGCCCGGTTCGGCAAAGGGCGGCTGCGGGTTGGTCGGGTTGTAGGGCATGGTGGGGACTCCACTTGCTACGAGGTCGGGGGACCACCGTAGGATCGGGTAAGTGAAGTCCCTGAGATCGCCCCATGAAACCTCAGTCGACGAGGGAGTCGAGGTTCTCCAACGTTTTGCGGACGCCCTGCTTTTCCAGCGATTCCACGTAGATGTCGTACTGCCTGCGGAATCGCTTGTCGCTGGCGGGCAACGGACCCACCAGTTCGACGCTTTCGATCAGCGTGTCTTTCGAACCGCTGTCGATCAGCGGCTGGACGAGACGCATCGCATTCGGTTCGCGCAACGGATACGTCTCACCGTTGTCGTCCTTGCCGACACGTACATAGCGGTCGAAGGTCGCCAGCAGGAAGGCCACGCGGCGGGCATCCCTGCCTTCTTCCAGACACGCGGTAATCGTCGGCCCCAGGAATCCGGGGATCTTCGATCCGCCATCGAGGCACAGCCGGTCCAGCTGGTCCGCGATCGACGCGTTGCTGAACCGGTCGAGCAGCTTCTTCTTGTAGGGCCCGAGATCCATGCCTGGCAGCGACTTCAGCCAGACGCCCGCGTCGTCGTCGAGAAAGGCGGTGAGGTACGCGTTGAACAGCGGATCCTTCACGGCGATATCGACCCGACGGTGGCCGGCCAGGAAGGCCGGATACGCCAGCATCTGGTGGGAGCCGTTGAGCAGCCGGATCTTGGCATCCTCGTACGGCGAGACGTCGTCGACGATCTGCACGCCGTGCTTCTCCCACGATGGCCGACCGTGGCGGAACTTGTCTTCGAGCACCCACTGGATGAAGTCTTCGCAGACCACGGGCGCCTGATCGTCGAGGCCGGTCGCGGCATTGAGCTCGTCGCGCACCGTCGACGTGGTCGCCGGCGTGATGCGATCGACCATGGCGTTCGGGAAGTCGACCTCCCGGTCGATCCAGTCCGCCAGTTCGTCCGACCGTGCCTTCGCGAACGCGAGCACGGCGCGCTTTGCCTGCGCACCGTTGTGACGAAGGTTGTCGCACGACATCACGGTGAACGCATCCACGCCGGCGGCACGGCGCTTTTCCAGCGCGCCGACGATGAAGCCGAATACGCCCTTCGGCGTGTCCGGATGCTTCAGGTCATAGGCCACCGTCTCATCGTCGAGCCGGAACGTCCCGTGCTCATCGATCAGGTAGCCACCTTCCGTGATCGTCAGCGAGACGATACGGATGGCCGGGTCGGCGAGGCGGTCGAGCACCCTGGTGCCGTCATCGGGCGCATACAGGTAGTCGACCATGGCGCCGACGACGTGCGTCTTCCGCTCGCCGCGTGGATCGTATTCGCTGACTGAATACAGGCCCTGCTGGGCCTTGAACGCCTCCGCCAGCGGACGGTCGTGCTCGAGCAGGTTGATGCCCAGAATGCCCCACGTATGCATCGCGGGATCGGACAGCGTGTGATGGGTATAGATCGCCAGGTGCGCACGATGAAACGCGCCGACGCCGATATGCGCGATGCCGGCGGTGACCTTCGTGCGGTCGAAAGGCGGTGCGTCGACGCCCTGGGGAAGGCGGTCGAGCGAGTCGTTACGGAGGGGGAAGGCCATGGTCAGACTCGTGGAGGATGATGAATGGCGACGTCGTTGGCATCGAAGACGTGAGCGTGCGTCAGGTCGAGGCGGATGCAGATGTCGCGACCGGCGCGGCGCTCGAAGTCGCCCTCAGCGCGCACCGTGATCGAGCCGACCTGCGGCACGTCGACGTACGCATAGGTTTCGCTGCCAAGCCGCTCGACGACGCTGAGCTTGCCGTTGATCGTCTCGCCGCTACCGTCGCCGTCACACACGCGAAGGTGTTCCGGGCGAATGCCGATGGTGACCTTGCCGGTGGCTTCGACGCCGGCCACGCTGACGGTATTGCCATTGGCGAGGCGGAACGTACCGCCTTCGGCTGTCGCTTCGAGGAAGTTCATCTGCGGCATGCCGAGGAACCCGGCGACGAACTTGTTCACCGGCTTGTGATACAGCGCCATCGGTTTGCCGATCTGCTCGATACGCCCGTGGCTGAAGATCGCGATGCGATCCGCCAGCGTCATGGCTTCGACCTGATCGTGGGTGACGTAGATCATCGTCGCGTTGAGTTCGGTGTGCAGCCGGGCGATCTCGAGGCGCGTCGCCGCACGCAGCGCGGCATCGAGGTTGGACAGCGGTTCGTCGAACAGGAACACGCGCGGTTCGCGGGTAATGGCGCGACCGATCGCGACACGCTGGCGCTGACCGCCGGAGAGTGCGGACGGCTTGCGGTCGAGGTAAGGCTCCAGGGCGAGGATCTTCGTCGCCCTGGCCACCTTCTCGTCGATCGCGCGCTGGTCCATCTTCGCCAGCTTCAGCGCGAACGACATGTTCTCGCGCACGGTCATGTGCGGATAGAGCGCGTAGCTCTGGAACACCATGGCAAGGTCGCGCTTGTCCACCGGCTTATCGGTGATGTCGTCCTTGTCGAGCAGGATCTGCCCGTCGTCGGCTTCTTCGAGGCCGGCGATCAGACGCAATGTGGTGGACTTGCCGCAGCCCGAAGGCCCGAGGAAGACGCAGAATTCGCGATCCTCCACGACGAGGTCGATGCCCTTGATGACGTCGACGCCCTCGAACGACTTGCGCAGCTGACGGATTTCCAGACGGGACATGGGTGGCTCCTTATTTGACTGCGCCGAAGGTGAGACCGCGGACGAGCTGTCGCTGCGACAGCCAGCCGAGCACCAGGATGGGTGCGCAGGCCAGGGTCGACACGGCGGACAACTTCGCCCAGAACAGCCCCTCGGGACTGGAGAACGAGGCCACCAGCGCGGTCAGTGGCGCGGCGCTGGCGGTGGTGAGGTTGAGCGACCAGAACGCTTCGTTCCACGAGAGGATCAGGCAGAGCAGCGCGGTCGAGGCGAGGCCGCCGCGGCTCACCGGGATCAGCACCCGGAACATCGTCTGCGTGGTGCTGGCGCCATCCATGCGGGCCGCTTCGAGGATGTCGTACGGAATGTCGCGGAAGTACGTGTAGATCATCCAGACCATGATCGGCAGGTTGATCAGCGCGAAGATGATCACCAGCGCGGTTTTCGAATCGAGCATGTTCAGATCGCGGCAGATCAGGTAGATCGGCACCAGTACGCCCACGCTCGGCAGCATCTTGGTCGAGAGCATCCACAGCAGCACGCTCTTGGTCTTCATCGTCGGGTGGTACGCGAAGGCGTACGCCGCCGGCACCGCAACGATCATGCCGAGGATGGTGGCGCCGCCCGCCGTCACGATGGAATTCCACGCGTAGTGCAGATAGTTCGCACGGGCCAGGATCTGCTCGTAGTTCTCCAGGGTCGGCGCGAACAGGAAGTGCGGCGGCATGCTGAAGGCATCCAGCTCGGACTTGAAGCTGGTCAGCACCATCCAGAGGATCGGAAAGAACATGACGAACGCGACGATCCATGAAGCGACGATGCGTAGCGTGCGGGCGAGGGGGTTGCGGGTCTTCTTGGCCATGGCTGTCTCCTCACGCCTTCTCGGTCAACGACTTGCCGATCAGGCGGATGAGGAACACCGCCATGATGTTGGCCAGTACCACGGCGACCAGACCGCCGGCCGACGCGGCACCCACGTCGAATTCGAGCAGCGCCTGCGTGTACACCAGGTACGGAATGTTGGTCGTCGCATCGCCCGGACCGCCGTTGGTGGTGACGAAGATCTCGGCGAAGATGTTGAGCAGGAAGATCGCCTCGACCATCACCACCACGGCGATGGGGCGCGCCAGGTGGGGCAGCGTCAGATAACGGAAGATCGCGAAGCCCCGCGCACCGTCCATGCGTGCGGCTTCCATCTGCTCGCGATCCAGTGACTGCAGCGCGGTGACGAAGATCAGGATGGCGAACGGAAGCCATTCCCACGACACCACGGTGATCACGGAAAGTAACGGCCAGTCGGCGAACCAGTTCACGGGTGTGGCCCCGAAGGCTTTCCACACCCACGCGAGAAATCCCGATACCGGATTCATCAGCAGGTTTTTCCAGACCAGCGCCGCCACGGTGGGCATGATGAAGAACGGCGAGATCAGCAGCATGCGGACGATGCCCTGGCCCGGAAAGGTCTCGTCCACCAGGACCGATATCAGCACGCCGCCGACCACGGTGATCACCAGCACACTGCCCACGAGCAGGATCGTGTTGAGGATCGAGGTCCAGAAGCTCGGGTAGGTGAAGAAGTAAGCGAAGTTTTCCAGCCCGACGAAGGCCGACTTACCCGGGTAGAGCAGGTTGTAATACTGGGTCGAGAAATACAGTGTCATCGCCAGTGGCACGATCATCCATACCAGCAGCATGATGATCGCGGGCTGGGCGAGCAGCCGTTCCGGACGTTTACGGATGCGCGCGCTCATTACGGCGACTCCTTCTGGATGACCGGCTTGTTGTCGTAGTAGCCGGCACGTTTCATGGTGCGGCTGACCGCGCCCTGGGCCGTGTGCAGCAATTCATCGATGTTGCCGCGGCCGGCGAGCGCACCGGCGATCTGGCGGCCGACCAGCGTCGCCACCGCCTGGAACTCGGGAATGGAAACGATCTGAATACCCTTGTACGGCACGGGCTTGAGCGTGGGGTGCGAGGGATCGACGGCTTTCAGCGAGTCGTAGGTGACCTTCGCGAAGGGTGCCGCTTCGATGTAGCCCGCGTTCGCATACGTCGACTCACGGGTACCCGGTGGCGTCGCCTGCGCGCCGTACTTGTCCGCGACCAGCTTCAGATACGGTTTGGACGTCGCCCAGAGGATGAAGTCACGCGCCGCATCGGGCTGGCGCGTGCTGGCCGGGATCGCCAGCGACCAGACCCACAGCCACGACGAACCGCGATCGGTGATCTGGTGCGGCGAGCGCGTAAAGCCGACGTTGCCGACCACCTTGCTTTCCTTCGGATCGGTGACCGTGCCGCCGCCGACGCTGGCGTCGACCCACATGGCGCATTTGCCTTCGGCGAAGAGCGCGAGGTTTTCGTTGAACCCGTTATCCGACGGGCCGGGCGGTCCGTAGTTCTTGAGCAGATCGACGTAGAAATTGACCGCCTTGTGCCACTCGGGCGTGTCGATCTGCGGATGCCACTGCTCGTCGAACCAGCGTCCGCCATAGCTGTTGACGATGGTGCCGAGCAGGGCCATGTTCTCGCCCCAGCCGGCCTTGCCGCGCAGGCAGATGCCGTACACGCCGTTGGCCGGGTCATGCAGTTTCTGCGCAAAGCCCTTGATCTGGTCCCAGGTCGGCTCGGCCGGCATGGTCAGGTTGGCCCTGGCGAACAGATCCGTGCGGAAGTACGTAACGCTGGCTTCGGCGTAGAAAGGCACGGCATACAGGTGGTTATCCACCGTCAGCTGCTCGCGCACGTTCTTCATGACGTCGTTGACGTCGTAGTCGGCCGGCAGGTTATCCAGCGGTTTCAGCCACTGCTGCTTGCCCCATAGCGGCGCCTCGTACGCACCGATGGTGATGACATCGAACTGCCCGCCATGGGTGGCGATGTCCGTGGTCAGGCGCTGACGCAGCGTGTTTTCTTCGAGCACCACCCAGTTCAGATGCACGCCGGGATGCGTGCGCTCGTACTCGGGGGACAGGGCCTGCATGCGCACCATGTCCGCGTTGTTCACGGTACCGATCGTCAGTGTCGTGTCGGCGTGGGCGGCGGAAATCCCCAGCGCTGCGAACAGCGCGGAGGCGGCTAGGGCGCCGAGCCGGTTCCGGTAATCGCTCATCGTGCCTCCCTGGGCGGCGGGCTTTCGCGCGGTGACGTATCTGCCGTCGCGTCGAAATGGATGTGCGTTTATAGGTTTTATCGAGGACGGCTCACCAATACGCGCAACGTGGTTTTCCGGTGAAAATACATACTTTCTTGCGAAAAGGCCCCGGCGGCGGTGCCAGAAAACGGCGACGCGACGAGCTTTATGCTGCGATGCAGCATTCCCGATACGTGACAATAAAGTACGTAAAAACGCGAGGATGAGGATTCGGCAGAAACGGACGCGTGACGCGTCGCGACATTACAGGTCGGCGACGGGCAGCCGATGACGTATCCGATATTCGCGCGGGGTCATCCCGGTGAGGCTCAGGAAGCGGCGATTGAAGTTGGAGAGATTGCTGAAACCGACCTCATAGCAGATGTCGGTGATCGAGGCCGGTGAGCTGACCAGCTTCTCGCAGGCGTGCTGCACGCGCGTCTGGTTGACGTAGTCGATAAAGCGGTAGCCCGTGTGCTGATGGAAAAAGCGCGAGAACGCCGATTCCGACATGCCAAGGCGGTCCGCCACCGCCCTGAGCGATACGTCCCCGGTGTAATGCCGGTCGATGAAGGCCACGGCGCGGTGGAGCTTCATCGACTGGCTGGGGTCGGCCGAAGCCTGAAAGGGCCGGCTGCTGAGTGGCCGGCGCGCGGTGTCTTCGGCCAGGGCCTCCACCATCTCGAAGAAGCTGGCTACCCGGCGAAGTCCCGGATGATCGGAGACGCGGCGGAACAGCGGTTCGAGCTGCCTGCCCAGTTCCGAAGAAAACTGGATGCCGTAGCGGGCTTCCTCGAGCAGCAGGGACTTCACGTGGCGGGCGGATGGGAAAAATTCCGTACAGCGACGGACGAAGGCTTCTGAGAAAAGGATCACCCTGTCACGCAGCGGCGAGGGCTCGCATTCTGCATCGGTGACCCAGTTGTGCGGAACGTTGGGCCCGGTGAGCATCAACGTATAAGGCGCGAAGCGGCCTTCGTAGTCGCCGACATAAGCCGTGCCCTCGGTCGATACGATCAGGTGCAGCTCGTACGCGGGGTGGTAATGCCAGCGGATCAGCCGGCTGCGCGAGCCGTGCTCGAGGTAATGAATCGACGGTTCGTCGGACAGACCCAGCAGATCCTGCTCACGACCGAGTGCCGACGTATCGGCCATGGGTGGCGGCAGCGAAAGGGCGGCGCGACGATTCATGCGGCCGAGAGTACCCTCTCCCGCTGGCAATCTCCAAGGAGCAGTGCAATGAAGGTTCTCATCGTCGGTGCCAGTGGCACGCTGGGCCGCGCCGTGGCGGCCGAACTCGGCGAGCGCCATGAGATCGTCACGGCGGGGCGCTCGGGTGGCGATCTCCGCGTGGATCTTCGTGACAGCGAAAGCATCGAGGCCATGTACCGTGAACTGGGCAAGCTCGACGCCGTGGTTTGTGCGGCGGGCAAAGTACCGTTCGCGCCTCTGGCCGAGTTGACCGAGGCAAAATACGTCGCGGGCCTGCAGGACAAACTGCTGGGGCAGGTCCGCCTCGTCCAGCTCGGCGTCGACTCCCTTAACGACGGCGGCTCATTCACGCTGATCACCGGCATTCTCACCGAGCAGCCGATCCTGGCCGGCGCGTGCGCAAGCATGGTCAACGGCGCGGTCGAGGGTTATGTGCGTGGCGCCGCCATCGAGCTGCCGCGCGGTATCCGCATCAACGTCGTCAGCCCCAGTGTCCTGTCGGAGGCCATGGCATCGTACGGACCGTATTTCCGGGGCTTCGAGCCCGTCAGCGCGGCGCGGGCGGCGCTGGCGTTTTCGCGGTCGGTCGAGGGGCGGGAGACGGGAAAGATCTACAAGGTCTGGTAGACCATCCCGCCCGAACGTCAGGCGATCGCCAGCGGTCTTTCGATCGCGGCGATCCCGCTCCGCGCATGATCGACGATCTCGCCCGCGACACGCAGTGCGACAAGAAACGCATCCACTTCGTCGGCGCGCCCCGTGTACTCGACCACCGACTGACCCGCCGCGCGTTGCAGCATGCGCCCGCCGAACTGCGCGAGGCAGAGATCGACCGCGGCGTGGCTGGCCTCGATGCGCGCCACCAGCAGCTCGCGTTCCACGTGTTCGCGGCGCGTGAGTTCGGCGATCTCGATCACGTCGATCAGTTTGGCCGACTGCTTGATGATCTGCTCGACCACGTCGTCGTCGCCGAAGATCACCAGCGTGAGTCGCGAGGCGTCCACGTCGTGCGTGGCGGCTACCGTCAGCGATTCGATGTTGTAGCCACGCGATGCGAACAGGCCCGCCACACGCGCCAGGGCGCCGGCTTCGTTCTGCAACAGCATGGAGATCAGGTGGCGCATGGTCAGAACATCCCTGTAGGTTCGGCGGTGGAGGCGATCGGCGGGTTGCGGCTGGCGATCCAGTCGCCGGTGATCATCTCGGCGTAGGTGGCGCCCGGGCCGACCATCGGATAGACGCCGGCGTCGGCATCGATCACGACTTCCAGGAACGCGGGGCCGTCGAAGGCAAGGAAATCGGCGATCGTCGCGTCGATGGCGGCAGGGTCGTCGAGGCGCTGCGCCCATTCGAAGCCATCCGCCTGCGCGGCGCGCACGAAATCCTTCTTGTGCAGGCTCTTGTCAGATGCGGAGAAGCGGCCCTTGAAGAACAGCTTTTGCCACTGACGAACCATGCCGTCGCCGCTGTTGTTGAGCACGACGACCTTTACCGGCAGGCCATAGGTGGTGACCGTCTCCATCTCGCCGATGTTCATGCGGATGCTGGCGTCGCCATCGATGTCGATGACGGTCAGGTCGCGCCGCGCGAACTGGGCGCCGATGGCGGCGGGCAAACCAAAGCCCATGGTGCCCATCGAGCCCGAGGTGAGCCAGTGTCTGGGCTCGCGAAAATCGAAATACTGCGCGGCCCACATCTGGTGCTGGCCCACGCCCGTACTGATGATGGCGCGGCCGTCCGTGATGCGATTGATCGCCTGGATGACCGCGCAAGGCTGGATGGTCTCGCCGTCCCGGCAAAAATTCATCGCGTGTGTGGTCTTCAATGCGCCGACATGGTCGTGCCATGCCGTGTAGTCGGGTTTGAATCCGATGCGCCTGCCGTAATCCAGCAGTCGCTGGAGCGACACGTCGAGCGAGCCGACGTGGTGCCAGTCCACCGACTTGACCTTGCCGATCTCGGCGGGATCGATGTCGATCTGCGCGATGGCGCGTGCGCTCGGTGCGAACTTCGTCGGCACGCCCACGACGCGGTCGTCGAAGCGCGCGCCGAGGGCGAAGACGAAGTCGCTGTCGTCCATCGCATAGTTGGCATACGCCGCGCCGTGCATGCCCAGCATGTGCAGCGCGAGCGGGTCGGTGGTGTCGAAGCCGCCGATGCCCATGAGTGTGGTGACCACCGGAATGCCGAAGGCGTGTGCGAACTCACGGAGGATGGATGACGCGCCCGCCGCGATGATGCCGCCGCCCGCGTAAATCAGGGGGCGTTCGGCCCTGGCCAGGGCGTCGAAGAAGCTCGCGCAATGGGCGTCGGCGATAGTCGCCGACTCCACGGCGCGCAGCCGCGAGCGATAGCCGCGCACGGGTAATTCGCGGCGGCCTTCGAAAATGAGGGGTGCGTTCTGCACGTCCTTGGGGATATCGATCACCACGGGGCCGGGACGGCCGCTGCGCGCGATATGGAACGCGGTACGCAACGTGGCTTCGAGCGTGGAGGCGTCCGTGACCAGGAAGACGTGCTTGGCGCACGCGCCCATGATCGTGCTGATCGGCGCCTCCTGAAAGGCATCGGTGCCGATGGCGCCCGTTGGCACCTGGCCGCAGATCACGACGACGGGAATGGAGTCGGCCATGCAGTCGCGCACCGGAGTCACGGCGTTGGTCGCACCGGGGCCGGAGGTGACCAGGGCCACACCCACCCGCCCGGAGGCACGGGCATAGCCGGCGGCCATGAAGCAGGCCCCTTGTTCGTTGGCGGGGACGATGAGCGGCATCGGTTCGTTGCCGTTGTCTTTCGTATGCTCCGCGTTGTAACGGAACACCGCATCGTATACGGGAAGGATCGCGCCGCCGGAGTAACCGAAGAGTACGTCGAGGCCCTCGTCGGCAAGCACTTGCACGACGATGTCGGCACCGGTCATGGCCTGACCGGCGAGCGGGTGATTCGATGCGATGCGGCGGGTTTCGCCGACGGTATCCAGTTGCGCGTTCACGTTGATATCGATTCCTTTGGCGGCGTGTAGGAGCGCGCCGTGCGCGCGACTGAGGGACATCGCGCGCAGCGCGCTCTCCTACAGGGTTTCTCGGTTATTCCGCGGTTTTGGCCGCTTCGGCGGGGGCCTTCGGCTGATTCGCCTGCAGCCACGGCATACGGGCACGCAACTGGGCGCCGACCTTCTCGATCGGGTGATCCAGATCCGCCTGTTTGAACTTCTTGTAGTTCGGCAGGCCCGCCTTGTATTCGGCTGTCCACTCACGCGCGAAGGTGCCGTCCTGGATGTCCTTGAGCACGGCCTTCATGCGCTCCTTGGTGCTGGCGTCGATCACGCGCGGACCGCGGGTGTAATCGCCGTACTGGGCCGTCTCCGAGATGAACTCGAGCATGCGCGCGATGCCGCCCTCGTAGAACAGGTCGACGATCAGCTTCAGCTCATGCATCACTTCGTAATAGGCGATCTCCGGGCGGTAGCCGGCTTCGGTCAGGGTCTCGAAACCCTTGATCACCAGCTCGGTCGCACCACCGCAAAGGACGGCCTGCTCGCCGAACAGATCGGTCTCGGTTTCTTCCTTGAAGTCGGTCTCGATCAGCATGGCGCGGGCGCCGCCGATGCCGGCCGCATAGGCGGTGGCACGCTCGGTCGCGTGACCGGTCGCATCCTGGTGCACGGCGTACAGGCACGGGACGCCGCGACCGATCTCGTACTCGCGACGGACGAGTGCGCCGGGACCCTTCGGCGCGACCAGCACCACATCGATGTCCTTGCGCGGTTCGATCTGGCCGAAGTGGATGTTGAAGCCGTGCGCGAACAGCAACGTGGCACCCGCCTTGATGTTGGCTTCGATAGCGTTCTTGTAGATGCCAGGCTGGGTCATGTCCGGAGTCAGCACGGCGATCAGGTCGGCGCCGCGCACGGCGTCGGCGGGCTCGGCGACCGCGAAGCCGTCGTTATAGGCGCGGCTCCAGGACGGGCCGCCGGCGCGCAGGCCGACGACGACGTCGAGCCCGGAGTCCTTCAGGTTGAGGGCATGCGCGCGGCCCTGGCTGCCGTAGCCGAGGACGGCGATACGGGCGTTCTGCAGTGGGGCGGTGGTGGCTTGCTTGTCGGTCACGGTGTTCTCCTTGATGCGTCGTTGTCTGAGTGGGAGCCAGATCGGTTGGCGATTCCCGTTGATGAGTCGTCGGAACGATCAGTTGCCGATGAGCTCCTGCGTGCAGTCGTCTTCGGCGTATTCGCGGCGTGGCGGGTTAGCGATGGCGGTAGCGGGCGCGTCGTCGAAGGCCTGCGTCACGGCACCCTCGGCGGCGGAGCCGACCAGGCGTGCGTACTTGGCAAGCACGCCACGGGTGACCTTCGGCGGCTCCGGTCGCCATGCCGCGCGGCGCGATGCCAGGTCCGCGTCGGTGCGGAGCTCCCGCGTCGAGGCATCGATGAAGATCGCATCGCCCTCGCGGATCAGGCCGATCGGGCCGCCGCGCGCGGCCTCCGGTGCGATGTGCCCGACCATGAATCCGTGCGTCGCGCCGCTGAAGCGACCATCGGTGATCAGCGCCACATCGTTGCCGAGCCCGCGACCGATCAGGGCGGCCGTCACCGCCAGCATCTCGCGCATGCCCGGACCGCCGGCGGGTCCTTCGTTGCGGATGACCATCACGTCACCGGCACGGATACGTCCGGCCTTCACGGCGGCGAACGCTTCCTCTTCGCTCTCGAAGACACGGGCCGGTCCGGCGTGACTGCTGCGGCCGTGGCCCGCGAGTTTCAGGATGCAGCCCTCGGGCGACAGGTTGCCGTAGAGGATGCTGTAGCCGCCACGCGGCTTGAAGGGGCTGTCGACGGAGCGAACGACCTCCTGGCCCTCGGTGGCCGCGGGTGCGGCGTCGAGTTCGGCGAACAGGTTGCGGCCGGTGACGGTCTGCGTGTCATTGAGCATGCCGCCCTTGCGCAGTTCGCGGGCGACGATGGTCGTGCCGCCGGCGGCGGTCAGTTCGACGGCGCTGTAACGGCCGCCGGGCATGAGGTCGGCGATGACCGGCGTATGCGCGGAGGCCGGCTCGAAGTCTTCGATCGACAGCGGAACGCGCGCTTCGTTGGCGATGGCGAGCAGGTGCAGTACCGCGTTCGTGGAGCCGGCCGTGCCGGCGACCATGCGCGCGGCATTGTCGAACGCGCTGCGGGTCATGATGTCGCGCGGCTTGCGATCGGCGTTGAGGCATTCCATCGCCAGCTCGCCACAGCGGAAGGCGGCGTCGCGCTTCGACGGATGTGTCGCCGGGATATCGTTGAGACCGACCGGCGACAGACCCAGCGTGGTCAGCACCATCGCCATGGTGTTGGCGGTGTACTGCCCGCCGCAGGCACCCGCGCCGGGGCAGGCGTGACGCTCGACGTCTTCCAGTTCGGCATCGTCGATCTTGCCCGCGCCATGAGCGCCCACCGCTTCGAACACCTGCTGTACCGTGATGGCGCAGCCGTTGCGCGTGCCGTGATCGATGCTGCCGCCGTACAGCGCGACGCCGGGGATGTTCAGGCGGGCCAGGGCCATGGCGGCGGCGGGAATGGTCTTGTCGCAGCCACACAGCACCACCATGGCATCCAGACAGTGACCGTCGACAGCCAGCTCGATCGAGTCGGTGATCACCTCACGGCTGACCAGCGACGAACGCATGCCGGCGGTGCCCATCGCGATGCCGTCGGTGACGGCGATGGTGTTGAACTCGACCGGCGTGCCGCCTGCCGCGCGGACGCCTTCGGCAGCGGCTTCCGCCAGTTCACGCAGGTTGAGGTTGCACGGCGACACGTTGGACCAGCTGTGCACGATGGCGACCATCGGCCGCGCGATGGCGTCGTCGTCGAGACCGGTGGCGCGCAGCATGGCACGTGCCGGCGCGCGGTCGGGACCGGTCTTGATCGCATCGCTGCGCAGCGTGCGGATGGGGATCTTCTTGTCGTTCATGCGGCCTCCGCGTTGGCGTGACAGGCTTCCAGGACGGCGCGGGTCACGTCATGCGTGCTCGCGCTGCCGCCCAGGTCGCGGGTGAGGTTGGCGTGCTCCAGGACGTGATCCACCGCGGCTTCGATCACGGCGGCCTCGTCGGCCAGACCGAGCGAGTGACGCAGCAACATCGCGGCGGAGAGAATCGTGCCGAGCGGGTTCGCCAGCGACTGGCCGGCGATATCCGGTGCGGAACCGTGGATCGGCTCGTAGACGCCCGCGCCGGGACCGCCGATGGACGCGGAAGGGGACAGACCCAGCGAGCCGGCGAGCACCGAGGCTTCGTCGGTCAGGATGTCGCCAAACATGTTCTCGGTCACGATGACGTCGTAGTCGGCGGGACGCGTCAGCAGATGCATCGCCATGGAGTCGACCAGCTGATGTTCCAGCTCGACATCGGGGTAATCGGCGGCGACGCGCGTTGCCACCGAGCGCCACAGGCGCGATGTCTCGAGCACATTGGCCTTGTCGACCGAGGTCACCTTCCCGCGGCGTGTACGTGCCAGCTCGAAGGCATGGCGGACCACGCGTTCCACTTCTTCGACGCTGTAGCGGCATTCATCCGTCGCATCGGTCTCGCTGCGCGTTTTCGCACCGAAGTAGATGCCACCGGTGAGTTCGCGGATGAAGACCAGGTCGACACCCTTCGTCCGCTCCGCTTTCAGCGGTGACAGCGCCGCGGTGCGCGGATGCAGCTTCAGCGGGCGCACGTTGGCGAACACACCCAGCAGCTTGCGCATGGCCAGCAGGCCCTGCTCGGGACGGACCTTCGCAGCCGGATCGGACCACTTCGGACCACCGACGGCACCCAGCAGGATCGCGTCGGAAGCCAGCAAGGCGTCACGCGTCCTCGGCGGCAGCGGATCGCCGAAGCGATCGATCGCATCCCCGCCGATGGCGTGCTCGGCGAACGTGAACTCGTGGCCGAAACGTTCGGCGATGGCGCTCAGCACGGCGACGCCGGCCTCAGCGACTTCCGGGCCGATACCGTCACCCGGCAATACGACGATCGAGGCCTTCATGCGGCTTCCTCCATGCGTGCTTCGAACGCCGCGATGTCGGCCTCCTGCTGCAGCAGGAAACCCATCTGGTCGACGCCGTTGAGCAGGCAATGACGCGAGAACGCGTCCAGATTGAAACGAATGGTGCCGCCGTCCGGCAGGCGGATGCTGCCTTCGGCGATATCGATGCGCAGTTCGACGCCGGGATTGTCGAGCAGCCAGCGGTGCTCGGCCTCGCTCACCACGATCGCCAGCAGGCCGTTCTTCAGCGAATTGCCGCGGAAGATATCCGCGATCTCGCTGGAGATCACCGCCTGGATGCCGTAGTCCAGCAGCGCCCAGGGCGCATGTTCGCGCGAGGAGCCGCAACCGAAGTTGTGGCCGGCGACGAGGATCGAGCAACCGCGCGCCGCAGGCTGATTCAGCGGGAACGCGGGGTCGTCACTGCCGTCGGCGGCGTAGCGCCAGTCTTCGAAGCAATGCTTGCCCAGGCCCGTACGTTCGGTGGTGGTCAGAAAGCGCGCCGGGATGATCCGGTCGGTGTCGATGTTTTCGTTACGCAGCACCGCCGTGCGGGAATGCACGTAGGCGAGCGGGCGGCTGGTCTGGCTCATGCGGCGACTTCCTGGTTCATGTAATCGCGGGGGTCGGCGACTCGGCCGGCGATCGCCGACGCGGCGGCGACCAGCGGGCTGGCCAGTACCGTGCGTGCGCCCTTGCCCTGACGACCTTCGAAATTGCGGTTGCTGGTGGCGACGACCAGCTGGCCCGGCTGGGCGAGGTCGCCGTTCATGGCGATGCACATGGAGCAGCCCGGTTCGCGCCACTCGGCACCGGCGGCGCGGAACACCTCGTGCAGCCCTTCGCGCTCGGCATCGCGCCGTACCTGCTCGGAGCCCGGCACCACCAGCATGCGCACGCCGGCGGCGACGGTGCGGCCGCGCAGGATTTCCGCGGCGGCGCGCAGGTCGGACAGACGACCGTTGGTGCAGCTGCCGACGAAGACGACGTCGACCGTCTCGCCCGTGATCGGCTTGCCCGCGGTGACCTTCATGTAGTCGAGCGCACGCTGTTCCTGCGCGTCGGCGGCGGCGGGCACGTTGCCGTGGATCGGCACGACCATGCCGGGATGGGTGCCGTAAGTGACCGACGGCTGGATCGCCGACGCGTCGATGCGGACTTCGCGGTCGTAGGTGGCGCCTGCGTCGGTGGGCAGCGCACGCCACGCGGTAACGGCACGGTCCCAGGCTTCGCCGCACGGCGCGCGCTCGCGGCCCTTCAGCCAGTCGAAGGTGGTCTCGTCCGGCGCGATCAGGCCTGCGCGTGCGCCAGCCTCGATCGACATGTTGCACACCGTCATGCGCTCCTCCATCGACAGCGCGCGGATGGCTTCGCCGGTGTACTCGAGCACGTAACCGGTGCCGCCACCGATGCCGATCTGGCCGATGATGTGCAGGATCAGATCTTTCGCGGTGACGCCTCGCTGCAACGCGCCGTCGACATGGATCGCGAAGGACTTCGGCTTCCGCTGCAGCAGGCACTGCGTGGCCAGCACATGGCCGACTTCCGTGGTGCCGATCCCGAAGGCCAGGGCGCCGAAGGCGCCGTGCGTGGCGGTGTGGCTGTCGCCGCAGACGATGGTCATACCCGGCTGCGTGGCGCCCACTTCGGGTCCGGCCACATGCACGATGCCGCGTTGCGGGCTGTCCCAGCCCATGAGGTCGATGCCGAACTCGGCGACGTTGGACTCCAGCTTCGCGACCTGGGCTTCCGCCTCCCTCGTGTAATACGGGCGCCTGCCGTCCGCATCGGCGGGCAGCGTCGGCGTGGAATGGTCCAGCGTGGCGAGTGTGCGATCGGGGCGGCGCACCTTCAGCCCGCGTGCGCGCAACTCGTCGAAGGCCTGCGGCGACGTGACTTCATGCACCAGGTGCAGGTCGATGTAGAGCACGCCGGGCGTGCTTTCCGTTTCGGCTTTTACCTGGTGGCTGTCCCACAGCTTGTCGAACAGGGTACGCGCGCTCATGCCGCGACCCTCCCGTCCGCGGTTTCCCCGATGGGCGACAGCCAGCCCCACTGGTCTTCGGTGCGGCCGTCGAACAGCCCGAAGAAGTCGTCCTGCAACTGACGGGTGATCGGCCCCGGACGACCGCTGCCGACCGGCTTGCGGTCGACCGAACGCACGGCGGTGACTTCGGCGGCCGTACCGGTCATGAACACTTCGTCGGCGAAGTAGAGCATTTCACGCGGCAGCGGCTGTTCGATGACCTGGAAGCCGCGCGCGCGCGCCAGCGTCAGTACGGAGTCCCGCGTGATGCCGCACAGGATCGACGAGGCGGCGGGCGGCGTGTAGATCACGCCCTTGCGCACGATGAACAGGTTCTCGCCCGCGCCTTCGCTCAGCAGCCCGTCGGTGCCCAGCGCGATGCCCTCGGCGAAGCCGCCATTGATCGCTTCGCGCGCGATCAGCTGGCTGTTGAGGTAGTTGCCGCCGGCCTTGGCGCCGCTGGGATAGGTATTGGGCGCGGCGCGGTTCCACGAGGAGACGCAGACGTCGACACCCTTCTCGATCGCGTCGGCGCCATGGTAAGCGCCCCAGGGCAAGGCGATGATCGACACGTCGACCCTGGTGTCGAGCGACGGCGCCAGGCTGAAGGTGAATCCGCTACGGAAGACGATGGGACGCGCGTAAGCGGACTGCAGTCCGTTCGCGGTGATGACATCGCGACAGGCCTGATTGATCTGCCTGGCGTCGTACGGCATCACCAGGTCGTACACACGCGCGGAATGGAACAGCCGCTCGGTGTGCTCTTCCAGTCGGAAATAGCGCGGGCCATCCGGCGTGGAGTACACGCGAATGCCTTCGAAGACGGAGGAGCCGTAATGCAGCGCGTGTGCGCCGACATGGACGGTGGCGTCCTGCCAAGACGTGATGCGGCCGTTGTGCCAGAGATGTTTCGGGGCTTCCATGGATCCTCCTCAGGACTGGACCGCGACGGGCGCGGCCTGGGTATCGAATTCGTAAGCGCTCATCAGAGCGGTGAGATCGTCGTTGGTTACCGAGCGCTGCCTGTCGGCCAGCGCCTTGAAGCGATCGAAGACGGCGTCCAGCGTCGTTTCGTCGATGTCGTAATCCAGTTCTTCCAGGCGCTGCCGCAGCGCGTGGCGACCGGAGTGCTTGCCCAGGACCAGCGAGGTTTTCGCCCCGACGTCCTGTGGCCGCATGATTTCGTACGTGCCCCGATGCTTGATCATCCCGTGCTGGTGGATGCCGGACTCGTGCGCGAAGGCGTTGTCGCCGACGATCGCCTTGTTGCGCGGCACGGCCTGCCCGGTCACTTCGGCCAGCAGGCGAGAGGTCGGATAGAAGTGCCGGGTGACGATGCCGGTATCGACCTTGAACAGTGGGCGGCGCGTGTGCAGCGCCATGACGATCTCCTCCATGGCGGCGTTGCCGGCGCGTTCGCCGATGCCGTTGATGGTGCATTCCACCTGGCGTGCACCGGCGGCGACGGCGGCCAGCGAGTTGGCGACGGCCAGGCCGAGATCGTCATGACAGTGGGCCGAAAACACGACTTTGTCCGCGTTTCTCACGTGGGTGCACAGGTAGGTGAACATCCGGGTGATTTCGTCAGGGGTGACGTAGCCGACAGTGTCGGGAGCGTTCAGGACGCTGGCGCCGGCTTCAACGGCGACCGAGAAGATCTCGGCGAGGTAGTCCGGTTCGGTGCGCAGGGCATCTTCGGCGGAGAATTCGACTTCGTGGGCCAGGGCTTTCGCCCGGTGGATGGCTTCGGCGGCGATGTCGATGACTTGCTGCTTGCTCTTGCCCAGCTTGTGTTCGCGATGCAGCGGGCTGGTGGACAGAAACAGGTGGATCCGTGAGTGATGCGCGCCTTGCAATGCTCTGCCCGCGCTGTCGATATCGCCTGGCTGGCATCGGGCCAGCGCGGCGACCGTGGGCGTCTTCAGCGATCTCGCGATCTCGGCTACGGCGGCGAAATCGTCGGGTGAGGCCTGGGGGAATCCGGCCTCGATGATGTCGACACCCAGTTCTTCCAGGGCATGCGCCATGCGCAGCTTGGCTCGTCGGTCCATGGAGAATCCAGGGGCCTGTTCGCCGTCGCGCAAGGTGGTGTCGAAGATACGCACGCGGCCGCCTACGTCGCTCTCGACGGATTCGGTGCTGCCCTGGTTTGCTGGATTCATGTCTGGCTCCGCTCGTGAATGAGGCGGGCCCGGGGCAATAAAAAACCCCGCATCCGTTGCCGGGTGCGGGGTTCTTCAGGAGTCTTCAGGTTTGTTGCTTATTCACCTGGACACTTGCCCTCAGCCCGCACCTCCGCAGGTAATAAGTACAAGGCTAAGAAGAAGGAGGCCGCCACCGAGACGCAGCTTGCCGACCGCCGGAAGGCGGTTCAGGTCAAAGCGGCCATGGGTGGTGCGCTGCGTCATGTCATCGAACGTATGTCACTTCGTCGACGTGTGTCAACACTTTCGCGCGAAACTTTTTTCCTAGGACGTTTGGACGGCTAGACGCCCGATGTCGTGGTTTTCCTACGCAGGCCGCGCTGGAATGCGGCTTGCGGCCAAGTGGTATGGCCCTCATGGAATGAGAAAAATGGACAGTTAGTGGGAGTGTGACGGAGGTCGCACTTGGTCACGTTGACCGTGTTTTTTTGCGCCACCTAAACTGGTCACGTTCCAGTCGACGTATCCCAAAGGACGATTCATGGCCAAGCAACGGACGGCCGGAGCGCGCATGTTTGCGCGGCTCACGGCATGCACCTTCCTCGCGTTCACCCCTCTCGCCCATGCGGCTGACGCGCCCCCTCCCTTTATCGAGTACGAAGCCGCCGGTGAGTATTTCACCGACCTGATGCAGGTGAGCCTCCGGGCCATGCAGGCGCGCTGCGAACACTTCAACGAACCCGACTGCCAGCTCATCTCGGCGAGAACCAGCGACATCGGCTACGCGTACACCTATCAGTTCCGCTATGACCGGCCGGGCGGCGACAGCGAATGGCACAGCAGCGGCGATGGCGGCTACGGCTACATGTCCTGCGCGCCGGGATTTTCGGTCTACATGATGGCCTTAGGCATGCCGATGGGGCCCTTCGCGAACCGGGAGCTCGATGTGGACAACATGTTCCCCGTGTTCTGTCAGGCGGCCGGGCGCGCTTCGGCGGTTGCCGGGAAGCGTGATGTCTCGGATGCCTACCAGGACGGGAAGCTCGCCTTGCGCGAGGTGACCGAGGGCGGGCGGAGCGTGCGCTGGACCGTGAATGAGGAGGATGCCGGCATCAGGGTGCGCGGCGTCTCCCGAGAGTCGGTGTCCGAATTTCTCATCAATGACGATCGCGTGGTCACCATCGGTGATCGGGTCACCCTGATCTACGCCGCCGACGGTTCGCTGCGACGGGTGCAGGGCAGCGACGGCACGTCGATCGATGCGCAAGGAAAATACGATCCGGAAGCAAGGCTTGGCCTACTGCTTGCGTCGATCACGGCCCAGTTGCCTGAGGTCGGTTCGCCGGGGCCGCTGGGAGTGGTGGCGAAGACGGGCGATGCGATTCGCGCACTGCTGGCCCGCTCGGAGGACCGGGACGAGCCCTGACGTCGAGGCTGGAGCTCGTGGGAGCGGCATCCGCCGCTCCCACGAACCGGGTCCCGCCATGCATTTTCCTCAACTCGGAAATGTCATTTTTGTTTCAAGTTTGTTACAGGGTTGCCGATAATGGGCGGGCAACCCGTCGCGTCATCCGCGCTGTTGCAAGTCGAATCGCATGAAGTTGCGAAAAGCGTGGGTGACGAGCGAAGTACTTCTTCCGCGACGTCCCCGGTCTTGAATTGAAATTGCGCTTGAAACGCAAAGCAGGGGATACAACCGTGGTCAGCTCGTTTTACGCCGGTGCGGTGCACTGATGCGCGCCCGTTATCTGATCGCCGTCGCACTCGCATGCACGGCCGCCGGCGTCCAGGCCGATGATTTCTTCCGCGACGGTTCGTTCAACGGCGAACTGCGCCTGTACAGCTTCGCTCGTCATTACGACGCCGACACGCAGTACAACACGCGAGCCACGTCACTGGCAGGGCTGTTCACCGTGAAGAGCGGCAAGGTCGGTGGCTTCAGTCTCGCCGCCACCGCGTTCTCGGCGCAGTCGCTCGGCACGCGTGCCGATAACCCGGGCCGGGTCGATACCTCGCTGATGGGACCGAACCACGCGGTCAGCGGGTTTACCCAGGCCTATGCCGAGTATGCGAACGACTGGCTCGTGGCACGGGCCGGTGACCAGTATCTCAACACGCCGTGGATGGGGCAGTTCGACTCGCGGGCGATCCCCGCTTCCTATCAGGCGGCCATGTTCGACTTCAAACCGGCCAGGGGCTGGGACATTTTCGCCATCCGCACGCTCCGCTGGAAAAGCCGAACCTCCAGCGGCTACAACGACGACAACCTGTATTACCCGTCGACGTACCATCACGACTCGATGTACGGGAACAACGGCGCATTGCCGCGCACCGCGCAGGAAATGGACGGCACCACGGCGATCGGTACGACTTACGCGACCGGCGGCCTTAAGGCGCAGGCGTGGTTCTACGACTTCGAGCACTTCGGCCGGATGAGCTACGTGGACGGCATGTACACGTTCAGGAACGACAGCGGTATCACGCCGTTCGTCGGCGCGCAGATCGTTCGCCAGACCAGTGGCTCTGACAATGTGCTCGTCGAGACGCACACCAGGCTCACCGGTGCCGCCGGCGACCGCGTCGATGCGCAGGCATGGGGCGTGGATGCGGGTGCGTCGGTCGGCAAGGCCAGGTTCGACGTGGCGTACAACAAGCTCGAGCGTCAGCACGACGCGGTGGGCGGTGGCGCGATCATCTCGCCGTACAGCAACAGCTATTCGGCCGATCCGCTGTACACCACGTCGATGCTGCGTGGCCTGGTCGAGCAGGGGCCGGGACATGCCTGGAAGGCGAAGGCGACCTACCTGATGCTGCACGACGCGCTGAGCCTCACGGCGGCCTATGCGCACTACGACACCAATCTGCGTGGTACCAGCCACAATCTGTACGTCGACATCGTCTACAAGCTCGACGACGTGCTGAAGGGTCTGCAGATCCGTGATCGCTGGGAGCACCCGGTGGGCGGTACCAACAATCTCAATCCCGGCAACCTGCCGTGGACGAGCAACCGCCTGATGATCGCTTACCAGTTCTGATCGGACGCATCGCCGGCAGGGGCTGGTTACCAGCCCCGCAACCACTCCGCGAACATCCGTCCGTCCGCCGCCATCGGCTCCGCGATCGCCCTGCGCGACAGCATGGCACCCAGCGCTTCGGGCACCGCGACCGTACGTCCTATCAACGGCTCCACCACCGTATCGAACTTCGCGGGATGTGCCGTCGCCGCGATCGTCCATGCGCGTCGATCGCCGGCATGCCGATGTCGCTCGAACACGCGGACAGCCGTCGCGGTATGCGGACAGAAGATCTCGCCGTCGTTACTCGCATGGCGACGAATAACATCGCGGATCTCCGCGTCGTCGACGCTTTCGGCGTGCCCGCCGCGTCGCGCCGCTTCCTCACCGCCGAACAAATGGCAGAGCCGCTCGAAGTTGCTTGGCGCGCCGACATCCATCGCGTTGGCGATCGTGGCCACCGCATCGCGCGCGCGATAAGGCTGTCCGCCGAAGAATTCCGGCAGCGTATCGTTGGCATTGCAGGCAAACATCACATCCCCGATCGGTAACCCGATCGCGCGCGCCCACAAGGCGGCTACCGCGTTACCGAGATTCCCCGTCGGCACGATCGTGTGCATCGCTTCGTCGGCCTCCAGCGAGGCATGGCCGAAGTAGGCCATCTGTGGCAGCAGGCGGCCAAGGCTGATGCTGTTCGCCGAGGACATCGGTACGTCGGATTGCAGGGCTGGGTCGCCGAGCGCCGCCTTCACGAGACGCTGGCAGTCGTCGAAGCTGCCCTCCACGCGCAGCGCACGCACATTGCCGCCGAAGCTGCCGAGCTGATGCGCCTGTCGCGGCGATACCCGGTTGTCCGGGTAGAGAATGGCGACGCGCACGCCCGGCAGATGGTGGAAGGCGGCTCCCACCGCGGCACCGGTATCGCCGGAGGTCGCGACGAGAATGGTCAGCGGCCGGTCGTTGTCGCGACGCAGCCGGCTGAGGCACGCGGCGAGAAAGCGCGCCCCGAAATCCTTGAACGCCGCCGTGGGGCCATGGAACAGCTCGAGCACATGTGCGCCGTGGACGGGCAGCTGACGACGGGGCGTCGGATGGGCGAAGGCTTCCGCACAGATGGCAGGCAGTTCATCCTCGAGCGGATCGCCTGCGAAGAACGGTTCCAGCATCCGCAGCGCGGTGCCGGCGAGGTCACCCTGGCGAAAAGGCAGCGACACCGTCGGCATCCGTTCGGGAACGTAGAGCCCGCCGTCCGGGGCGATGCCCGCGGCGATGGCATCGGAAAGGCGCGTGGGCGCGGCACCGCCGCGCGTACTGACGTAGCGCATGCTCAGAGAACCCTGGCGGCAGGGCCGTCGATGGGAGCGACCAGTATGTCGCTGTCGTGGCCAGCCGCGGCGAACGCGGCGCGCATGTCGTGCGACGCGGCGTCAGCCGAGGCGCGGTCTTCGAACCAGCCGAACACACTGGGCCCCGCGCCGGAAATGCTGGCGCCGAAGGCACCGTGATCCAGCGCGGCCCGCTTGACGTCGGCAAAGCCCGGAATGAGCGGTGCACGTCGCGGCTCGACCAGTACGTCCGAAAGACCCTCGCGTACCAGCGCCGCTTCGCCGCGATAGCAACCCGCGAGCACGAGGGCGAGGTTGGCGCTTTGCGCCACGAATTCACCCAGCGCGTAATGGCCCGCGAGTGCGGCGCGCGCCCGGCGGGTCTCCAGCACCACATGCGGATGGACCAGGGCGCAATGCCATGCCGCCGGTACCGGGATGCGCACGAGGCGCTTGTCGGTGGCCAGCACCAGTCCGCCGAGCAGCATGGGGCCGAGGTTGTCACCGTGACGGCTGCCGCTGGCGACGGCTTCGCCGTCCAGCGCGAACGGATAGAGCGCCTCGCGCGGCAGCGGCTCGTCGAGCAACGCGTTGGCGGCGACGACGGCGGCCACGCAGGACGCGGCGGAGCCGCCCATACCGGAGCCCAGCGCGATGCCCTTGTGCAGGGTGAGTTCGAAGCCGAAGGGCAGGTCGAGCGCACGCACCATCGACAGCAGTGCGGCGCCGGCGGTGTTGTCCACGGCGGCCAGCGGCAGGTCGGTGATCACGCCATGGATGGCGGCGATGCGCACCTCCCGTTCGGGGATGCGGCGCACTTCGGCGCGATCGCCCGCGCCGGCGACGCAGTGGCCCAGGATGTCGAAACCGACGCCGACGTTGCCGACACTCGCATACGCCTCGGCGACAGCGACATCCGCGCGGATCAGGGGTGAGGATTCTTCTTTCAGCATGCGCACCGTTTTACTCCCATGGCACCGGCCACGCGCAGCAGATCCGTAAATACCGCCGCGGCCGTGACCTCGGGACCGGCACCCGGCCCCTGGACGACCAGCGCATTGTCGCAGTATCGGCGGGTGGCGAAACGCAGCACGTTGTCCGTGAGCTTCGAATGGGCGAAGGCATGGTCGGCGTCGACCACCTGCACGCCGACCGAGGCACGGTGGCCATCGAGCCGCGCGACGTGGCGCAGTACACCTCCCGCGATACGGGCATCGGCGAGCAGGGCGGCCATGGGCGCATCCATCGCTTCGAGGTTGTCCATGAACTCGTCGCGCGAGGACCCGGCGAGCTCGGCGGGGATCAGGCTGCGAACGGCCACATCGTCCAGAGACAGGGCAACGCCGGCCTCGCGGGCGAGGATCACAACCTTGCGGGCCACGTCCATGCCGGACAGGTCGTCGCGCGGGTCGGGTTCGGTGTAGCCCATGGCGTGGGCCTCGCGGACCAGTGCCGAGAACGGTACGGAGCCATCGAAGCGGTTGAAAAGCCAGGCCAGCGTGCCGGAAAGCATGCCTTCGACGGCCGTGAGCTCATCGCCCGTATCGATCATGTCGCGCAGGGTCTGCACGACGGGCAGGCCGGCACCGACCGTGCCTTCGTAGTACAGGTGCGCACCGCTGGCATCGGCCGCGGCGGCGATCTTGCGCCAGCGTTCGAGCGGGCCGCTGGCCGCGCGCTTGTTCGGGGTGACGACGTGGATACCGGCGCCGAGCCAGCCGGCATAGTGGTCGGCGACCAGGTCGCTGGCACTGCAGTCGGCGATGACGGCGACATGGTGGCCGTCCCCGGCGACATAGGCGGCAAACTCATCGAGTTCGGCCGGGCGCCAGGTCTGCGCGCCGTGCTGGCGGCCGTTGAGGGCGTCGTCGTCGCAGTCGAGCCACATGTGCCGGCTGTCGCTTACGGCGCGCAGGCTGAGTTCGAGGTTGCAGTCACGCAGCAGACGCGGAGCCGCAAGGCGCAGCTGGTTCAGCAGCGCACTGCCGACCTTGCCGGGTCCGACGACGCCGACATGCACCACGAGAGGCTGGACGGCGGCGCGCACGGGCGCGGCGCGTAAGGGTGAGCGGGGTAATGCGACAGCGATGGACACGATCAAAGCCTCCGGTGAGAGGCCCGTGGTCACGTCAGGTGGGGATCTTGGCTGGGAGTTCCGGCGCCGATCCCGTCCTGCGGGAGGTCGGGGCCGGCAGCGACAAGGAACTAGGCGCGCGCGAACTCCGATCCTCCGACCATGGTAATGGTCGTAGTGGATGTGGTCGCGGTGGTGGTCACGGACGCAAGCGTGCCGGTCGTGGAGACCGTGGTGAAACGCAGCGCTGGCGTGATGGGATACATGTGCCCGACGTTATGCCCGGGTGATGGGGGCTGTCAAGCGTGTCGGACGTGGCCGGATGGCCTATGGAGGATCTGGGTTTGCTGCCGGGGGGGCGGGGCAAGGTTGAATCGCCCGCAAGGCGGGCTCCTACAAGTCTGCGTAATTTTGTAGGAGCCCGCCCCGCGGGCGACCCCGTCCATCGCAGCCTCGGTAGGAGCCCGCCCCGCGGGCGACGCGGACTACCTCAACGCTTCGAAAGATCCAGCGCGTAAACCGCCGTACCGTCGCCATTGTCGCGCAGCTGCCTGATCGCCAGTCCCTGCGCCTTGGCTACGCCTTCCTTCCCGGACGCCGCCGTAAACGTCACCGGCCCCCTGATCTTCACCGGCACGAAGCTCCACGAACGCTTGTCCACGTCCTTCGCGGTCACGGTCTTCTTCGCCTCGACCCACTTGATCACGACTTCGCGGTTGCCGTCCGGCGCGTTGAGCACGACGGACTCACCGTTCATGCCGGGGAACTCACCACCACCGTTCGCACGATAGCTGTTGGTCACGACGATGAAGGTCTGGCCATCCCGGATCGCCTTGCCCTTGTACCGAAGATTGCCGATACGCTGGCCTTCCGGCTTCGTGATGTCGATGGTGTACGTGATGCCGCCCTGCATCTGGTCGAAGTTATACGGCACCAGCTTGCCGGTGAGCGGCTGTTCGCCTTCCTTCGACGGATCGATCTGGTTGAAGCGCGTCGCCGACTTCTCGAGCCAGGCCTTCACCCCTGCCGTGTCGATCTTCACCGCCGCCAGCGTGTTCGGATAGAAGTAAAGATCCGCGGCGTTACGGATCGTCATCGGTCCCCTGGCGACATCGGTGTAATCGTCCGGACCGCCGAAGCCCGTACGAAAGGCGGAGGCCGCGGAAATCACTGGGATGTCCTTCCACTCCGGATGCTCACGCGCGATCTCGTCGCGCGCGTAGTCGGCCTGAGCCGCGTTGACCACCGCCAGTGCGCTCATGTTGCCTTCGTCGGCGAAGTAGCTGGTGAGGTCGTGATCGGTCGCGCCGATCGGCGTGTTGACGTACGCGACCGCGGCGTCGTGCGCTTCCTTCACGATCGGCGCGATGGCCGGATCCGCAGGCACGCACTCGTTCTTCTTCGGGCAGATCGGACGGACCTGGCTGTGGCTCTTGTCCTTCTGCACCACCCAGCGACCGTTCTCGCGGGTCATGGTCATGTTGATGACACCGAGATCCTTGCCGAAGAAGCCGCCCATGACCGCAGGCACGCCGCGGACGATGCCGCGCTTCGCGTCGACGTCTTTCATGTCCATGTAGCGCGGCCCCGGAAACTCGGTATGCGAATGGCCGAGCAGCAGCGCATCGATGCCCGGCACACCGGCGAGGTACCACCCGCCGTTCTCCATCTGCGGCGTGTACGGCGCGGTGTTGAGGCCACCGTGCAGGATGGCGACCACGAGGTCCGGCTTCTGCGCGAGCACCTCCGGCATGTAACGGTTGGCCGCTTCGACGACGCCGTCGACGGTGACCTTGCCCTGCAGGTTGCGCTTGTCCCAGTCGAGGATCGGCGGCGGCGTGAAGCCGATGATGCCGATGCGAAGCGCGGTCGGCGTGGTGCTGCCGTCGGCGTTCTTCACCTCGACGGTTTTGGTCACGATCGTCCACGGCTTGAAGATCGGCTGCTTGTCACGAACGCTGTAGACGTTGGACAACACCAGCGGAAACTTCGGGCCGGCACACTGCCGCGGCTTCACGCCGTCGACGTTCATCGCGGTGTTGGTGACCTGCGCAAGGAACGGCAGGCCGTAGTTGAACTCGTGATTGCCGGCGGTGCCGCCGTCGTAACCGATCGCGTCCATCGCGGCGTAGATGCCGAGCTCGGTATCGCAACCGACCGGCTTGACCAGTGCCTGATAATCGGCGAGTACCGAGCCCTGGATGGTGTCGCCGCTATCGAACAGCACGGTGTTCGGAAACTCCTTGCGCGCCTGACGGATCAGCGTGGCGAGACGCTCGTAGCCGAAGCTTGGGTCGTCCTTCTGCTTGTAGTAGTCGTACGAGAGGATGTTCGAATGGACGTCGGTGGTCTCGAGGATGGCGAGGTCGAGCGTGGCGCCATCTTTCACGCTGCCGGTTTTGCCGGACTTGTCCGCGGTCGGCGCGCTGGCGCACGCAGCGAAAAGGGCGGCCGAAAGCGTGGCCATCGCGAGAGATCTGAACATCGAAGGGTATCCGGGTGGGAACAAGGAGATTCGGGGCGGAAAACTAGCAGAAAAGGTCATGTAGGAGCGCGCCTTGCGCGCGATGGGTGTGTTGCGGGTGTGCCGCTCGTGTGCCGCGTCGCCGCTTCGTTGGCTTTTCGCGCGCGGGGCGCGCTCCTACACGCGGGGGTGGGGCGCGCTTTTACGGGAGGCGTTCCGCCTTGGCCTGGTCGAAGTAGGTGTAGGTCTTGCCGTTATCGCTCAGTTGTCTGGTCTTGAGGACGAAGCGGTACGTCGAACGATTCATCGGCGTGCCGTCCACGCGGCGCACGTCCAGGCCCGTCGCGGTGTCGGTCGCGATATCGGCGGGCTTCACGCTCAGACCTTCGGGCGAGTGCCCTTCCAGCGCCTCGCGCAGCACGCGCCCGTCCGGCTTGCCGAGGTCGATTTTCAGCACGGCCGCGATGGTCGGCGCGACGTCCACGTTGCCGCTCGGCAGTTCGCTGCGCAGGTTCCTGCGGAAATCCGGACCGCTGGCCAGCAGCATGTTGTGCACGTCGATCGGGCTGAAGCTGCCGTGCATGCCGCGCTCGTTGGACATGCTGGTATAGACCGTACCCTTGAAACCCTGCACGGTCGCGTCGGCATTGAAGTCGTAGCTGACGATGATGTCGGGTGAACGGGTGTTCTCAAGGTGCACGGCCGCCAGCGGGAGTGTGCCGGGGATCTTGCCGTAGCGGGCGTCGACGAAAATCGCGCCGAACATCTCGCGGCTCTGCAGGAAGCGTACGGCTTCCACGATGCGTGCGCGATCGTGCGAGGGCAGGTAGAGGTATTCGCTGCCGCCATTCGGCGCGATGACGAAGGCATCGTTCGGCAGGTCGGCCGGTACTTTGTACGACGGCGTCGTATACGGGCCGGGCTTGCCGCAAACGCGGCCGTCATCGTCGAAGCGGGTCGGATGCAGCTGCGCGCCATCCGCTTTGAGGCCGGACATCACCGGCGCGTAGATGCAGCCGAAACCGTCGAACGCCTTGAAGCCGGCGTGGGTCATCTCATCGGCGAGACGAATCGCGCCCGACGTGGAGAAGCCCCATTCCGCATCGACGCGACCGACACGGCCATCGGCGATCTGACGCAAGGGGAACAGGTCGGCAGGACCGGCGACGTTGCTGTGCGCGTGGTCGGAGACGATCACCAGATCGGTATCCGCGTCCATGCCCAGCGACTTCAGCTTCGCCTGGAGCTGGCCCAGGAGTTCGTCCTGTGCGCGCAGGGCGAGATGGAAGTTCGGTGAACCCACACCATAACTGTGCTCGGTGCCGTCGGGATTGCGCAGCCAGACGAAGCTGATATCGGGCTTCTCGACCGGCAGAACGTAGTCGAGGAAGGCCTTCATCAGGAACGCATTGGACGGTGTGGCCGGTGCACCGGCGCCATCGGAGGCGTCCGTGGTCGAGCCGTCTTTCATCGTGACCAGCGGCAACGGCGCGGTGGGCGTGCCGTTGTCCGGCTCCAGGTGGAAATGATCTGGATCGTAGGCGTGTACGGTATTGGCCGGCAGCGGATAGCCGGCCTTCGTCAGTCGCTGCGCGAAGGCCAGCGGCAGCGCCACGTTCTCATCGAGGATCACGCCGCCTTCGTGGATGTCCTGGAGGAAGGCCGGGCCCGATTTGCCCACCACAGCGGTCTTCAGCCCCGCTTTGCGTGCGCGCTCCAGCAACGTGGGCGCTTCGAGCAGATCGTGGTGCCAGTGATCGTCCAGCGCGCGCAGTACCGCATAGTCCTCGGTGTAGACCGGCGAGGCGAAGTCGCTGGGTGCGCCTTTCGCATCGAAACCGCTGGCGCCCGGCGCCCAGAAGCGGTTGCCGTAAAAACCGATCGTCCCCGGGAACGAGCCCGTGGCGAAACTCGACGCATTGACCATGGTGAAGGTCGGATAGGTCGAGTGGTTGTCCGCGAAATACGTGCCCTGCCTGGCCAGCGCCGCCAGATTCGGCGTGTCGTCTTCGCTGATGGCATCCGGTCGCATGCCGTCCCAGACGAAAACGATGACGCGGCGGGAGGCGTGCGCGTCCACGGCCAGGATCACCAGAAGCAGGGCGGCAAAGCGGGCGAGTCGGCGCATGGATCGGTTCCGCGTGAGATTAAAGGACGCCATGGTGAGGCGTGCGTGTTGCAGTACGGGGACGCGGCCGAACTGCGACCTGCGTCACTCCGCGTCACATGTTCTTCTCTTCGTAAGAAAACCTAAACACTGGGCGGCCACGCTCGAAGGCTTCTTACGTTTTACGAGTTTCCTTTCGATGAAGCACAACCGCAGCGCCCTGTTTCTCGCCCTCGCCGCCGCCATCGCCTTGCAGGCTCACGCCGAAGACGCGCCGCCCCCGAAGACGCAGGACCTGGACGCGGTCTCGGTGATCGGCCAGGGCGAGACCCGCCAGGTGCAGCGCATCGTGCCCCAGGATCAGAAGGTTCTCCCGCCGGGTACCAGCCCTCAGAAGATCCTGAATCGCCTGCCGGGCGTCTCGGTGCAGTCCAATGACGCGTTCGGCGCCAACGAGGAGTCCCAGTCGATCACGTTGCGCGGTTTCAATACCACGCGCCTCGGCTACACCCTCGACGGTCTGCCGCTGGGCGACAACGCCTACGGCAACTACAACGGCCTCAATATCTCGCGCGCCCTGATCGCCGAGAACATGGCGACGGTGGAGCTGTCAGAGGGCATCGGCGCGCTCGGGACGGCGTCGACCAGCAACCTCGGAGGCGCCATTCAGTATTTCTCGTCCGATCCGGCGAAGACCTTCGGTGGCAAGGCGGCGCAGACCTTCGGCAGCGACCACAACCGTCGCACCTATGCGCGCATCGACACGGGTGACTACAAGGGTTTTTCGATGTACCTGTCCGGCATCAAGGCCGACGCGGACATGTGGGCCCAGCCGGGCTCGAAGACCACGACCAGGCAGTTCAACGGCAAGGCCGTCTATGAGTTCGGTGACGGCAACCGGATCACCGGCTTCGCGGACACTTCGCGGACCGCGCAGGCCGACTACGCCTATCTGTCCAGGAGCGGCATGAGGCGCGGCCTCGGCTGGGACTGGAATCTCTACGCACCGGACTGGAACCGCGCCCTGGCGGCGGCCTATTGCACGCCGGCTTACACGGTCGGTGGGGTGCGCGACTCGCGTTGCGGCTACTCCGGCGGCGTCGACAACACCGACGATGCCTACTACCTGAGCCGCGCGTTGCGTCGCGACGATCTGTACTACGTGGCGGGTGACTTCGCCGTGGCCGATGGCGCGACGCTGCATACCCAGGTTTATCACCATGAGAACGCGGGCCAGGGCCACTGGTGGGCGCCGGGTCAGAAGTCCAACCCCGGCACCGCCGGGGAGCTGCCGATCTCCCTGCGCAGCACCAATTACACGATCAACCGCAATGGCGCGATCGCGTCGCTGTCGTGGGACCTCGGCAATCATCATGTCGAGGGCGGCGTGTGGTACGAGAAGAACAACCATCACGTGGAGCGCAACTTCTACTACGTGGACGGTCCGTTCAACGACGATTTCTATCTGTCCGACCCGGATCGTCGTCTGTTCTCGCAGGACTATACGATCACCACCAAACAGGCGTACCTGCAGGACAGCTTCAAGGCGATGGACGATCGTCTGACCATCGACGTCGGTGTGAAGAGCCCGCACACGACCATGAAGGCGGTCGAAGCGCCGGGCGTGGAAAGCCCGTATGCCAACGGCACGCTCAAGGCGGGCAAGTCGCTGTTGCCGCAGGCCGGTCTTGCCTTCCAGCTGGCGCCCGGCCAGGAGGTGTTCCTGTCGTATGCAAAGAACATCGCGGCGTTCCAGGGCGGCGGTGCCGGTGGCCCGCTCTCCGTGTCGCAGAGCGCGTTCGACGGTACCAAGGCCAACCTCAAGCCCGAACAGTCGCGCTCCATCGATGGTGGCTTCCGCAGCGTCGGTCAATCGTACGAAGCGTCGGTGGCGTTGTATGACGTGAAGTTCGACAATCGTCTGCTCTCCCTCAACCCCTGCCCGAGCATCGAGCAGGGCACGCGTCCGGAGTGCAACACCGCCTTCGTCAACGTCGGCTCGGTGTCCAGTCGCGGCGCGGAATTCACCTTCATCTGGAAGCCGGTCCGTGGCTTCGAGTGGTACAACTCCGCCTCGTTCAACCGCTCGCGCTACGACGACAACTACGTCGCCAGCGGTGTGGTCGTCCCGGTGAAGGGCAAGACCACGGTGGATACGCCCAAGCGCATGTACTCGAGCGAGATCAGCTACACCTACGGCCCCTGGTCGGCCAGCCTGCGTGGCAAGTACACCGGCAAGCGCTACTACACCTATACCAACGATCAGAGTGTGGCCGGCGCCACCTCGTTCGACTTCGGCGCGGGCTACGATTTCGGTACGATCGGCTACCTCAAGTCGCTGACGCTGGCGCTGAACATCACCAACCTCACCGACCATCGTTACGCGACCAATCTGACCGCGTTCGGCGCGACCGATCCGAACGGCCGCGCACTGGCGTTTCATGCCAGCGCGCCACGCCAGAGCTTCGTTACCCTGTCGGCGGATTTCTGATGAAGGCGATTGCTTTATCCTCATGCGCTCTGGCCCTGGCCCTTGGAGTGTTCTCGATGCCCACGTCCGCCGCCCCGGCTCCCGGTAAGCCGATTGCCGCGAAGGTCCTCGTCATCGGTCACCGCGGCGCCAGCGCGCTGCGTCCGGAGCACACGCTGGCCTCGTACGCCGTGGCCATCGAGGATGGTGCCGACTTCGTCGAGCCGGATCTGGTCTCCACCAGGGACGGTGTGCTGGTCGTGCGTCACGAAAACGAGATCGGGGGGACGACCGATGTGGCCTCGCATCCGGAGTTCGCCAGCCGCCGGGTGACCAAGACCGTCGATGGCGAGTCGATCACGGGGTGGTTTACCGAAGACTTCACCCTCGCCGAGCTGAAGACGCTGCGCGCCCGAGAGCGCCTTGCGGATATCCGCAAAGCCAACACGGCCTACGACGGCCAGTTCACCGTGCCGACCTTCGACGAGATGATCGAGTTTGTCGCCGCGGAAGCGTCGGCCAGGCATCGGGTCATCGGCATCATTCCGGAGATCAAGCACTCGACGTATTTCCATGGCGTCGGCCTGCCGATGGAAGACAAGGTGCTGGCGACGCTGGCGGCGCACGCCTATACGCGCACCGCACCCGTGGAGATCCAGTCGTTCGAGATCGGCAATCTGAAGTACCTGCGCGGCAAGCTGGGCAAGGATCACCCGAACATCCGTCTGCTCCAGCTGATGGATCTGGCCGACCAGCACCCGGCCGACCAGCCGTCGACCACCTACGGCGCGATGATGACCCCGAAAGGTCTCAAGGCCATCGCCACCTACGCCGACGCCATCGGGCCGTCCACGCGCAGCATCATTCCGCTGACCGGAGACGGAAAGCTGGCGCCGGTCGCGCCGCTGGTGCACGACGCGCACGCCGCCGGGCTGGAGGTGCATTCGTATACGTTCCGGCCGGAGAATCACTTCCTGGCGGCAGATTTCCGCGACGGCGCGGGGGATGCGGCGCGGAACGAAGCCGGTTCGGTGGCTGAGATCCGGGCCTATCTGGCGACCGGGATCGATGCGTTCTTTACCGACGACCCGGCGCTGGGGCGCAAGGCGCTCGATGGCCCCTGATCCTGCGGGGTGTCGGGCTTTTCTGACGACACCCTGGCCCTTGCCCCGCTATGATCCCGGGCTCTGCCAGCTCCAGGGGTCGCCCCGATGTCGTTAGCCAAGTTTCTCCGCCACAAGTCCGTCGAGCAGTTGCAGGCGGAGGTCGGCCTGCGTACGGACTTCCGCCGGGTCCTCGGCCTCTGGCAGCTCACGGCCATCGGTATCGGCGGGATCATCGGCGTGGGCATCTTCGTGCTCGCCGGCCAGCAGGCCGCCCTCAACGCAGGCCCCGCCGTGGCGCTCAGCTTCATCATCGCCGGCTTCGGCAGCGCCTGCGCGGCGCTCTGCTACGCGGAGTTCGCGGGGCTGATCCCTGTGACCGGCAGCGCCTATACCTACGGCTACGCCGTGCTCGGCGAGGGCGCGGCCTGGATCATCGGCTGGGATCTCCTGCTCGAATACGCCCTGGTGGTGGCGGTGGTCGCCATCGGCTGGTCCGGGTACGTGCAGGTGTTGCTCGCGACGGCGGGGGTGCATCTGCCGGAATGGGCGCAGAAGAGCATGAGTGCCGATACCATGAACTATTACTGGCAGCAGGCGAAGCTGGGCGTCGGTCTCAGCGTCGCGAATCCGCTGCCGGGCCCGACCGACGCTCACCGCTTCAACATCATCGCCGCCGGTATCTCGCTGTTCGTCGCCATTCTTTTGTCGATCAAGACGGAGTGGGGTGCGCGCCTCAACACCGTGATCGTCGGTATCAAGGTGATCGGCGTAGCGCTGGTGATCGGCGTTGGCGCGTTTTTCATCAACACCGCCAACTGGCACCCGTTCATCCCGGCGCGTGTATTCGACGCCAAGGGCATGGGCCACTTCGGCTGGCAGGGCGTGCTGACGGGCGCGAGCGTCGTCTTCTTCGCGGTGTTCGGCTACGACACGCTGACCACGGCGGCCGAGGAAGCGAAGAACCCGCAGCGCGACCTGCCACGCGCGGTGCTGCTCTCGCTGGCGGTCGCGATGGTGCTTTATATCGCCGTGTCGCTGGTGCTCACCGGCATCGTTCCTTACGGGACGCTAAGCGGCGAAGCCTCAGTGTCCGACGCCTTCAACGCCATCGGCCTGCCGTGGCTTAGCAACGTGATCGCCGTCGCGGCGGTGATCGGTGTGATCAGCGTGCTGTTCGCCTTCATGCTCGGCGCGGCGCGCATCTGGTTCGCGCTGTCGCGTGATGGGCTGTTGCCAGCATGGTTCGCGCAAGTGCATCCGCGCTTCGGTACGCCGGCACGCCCGACGATGATCCTGGGCATCTTCACCGCCGTCGTAGCGGGTCTGCTGCCTATCGGCGAAGTGGCGGAGCTTGTAAACATCGGTACGCTGAGCGCGTTCATCCTGATCTGCGCCTCGGTGCTGGTGCTTCGCGTACGCAAGCCGCACCTGGAGCGGAAGTTCAAGACGCCGGCCGTGTGGTTCGTGGCGCCGCTGGGCATTTTGTTCTCGCTGGCGCTGATCTGGGGGCTGCCGGCGATCACCTTCGAGCGGTTTGCGATCTGGATGGTGCTGGGCCTGATCGTGTATTTCACGTATGGCGTGCGGAACAGCAAGCTCAATCGTGGGTATCGTTGAGGTAGACGGCAGCCGTGAGGGGCTTACTGGCGATTCTCGCGACCATCCTGCTGGCTTACCCGATCGCGTTCGGGCTGCTGAGTAGCGGCACCGTGACCGTCGCCGGGTGGTTGGGTTTTGCTGTCGGTGTGTGTCTATCTGGAGCGTCTGCACATGGATAGGGAGTCGGTGCGCATCCTGATCGAAGAGGGGATCAGTCGGTCTGTCGTCGCATCGGGCGACCATCGACGGCAGGTTCTCCTCGATTTGATTGACCTGGACGCCGTGTTCGTCGATGGCCAAGGTTGGTCGCCCGCAGAGTTCGCGCGGGCATACCGAGATGACGTGGATCCCTCGCTGCAATTCCGTACCATGGCATGGCGCGGCCCGGATGACTGGCACATCAGCAGCGTATAGCCAGAACGTCACACGTGGCGTCGAGCGGAGTCGAGCCCGCAGCCGCTCACGCGTTTATGGATTAACTTTGCTTGGAGTCATGATGATTCAGATGAAAAAACAACTCGTGCTGCTCACGATCGCTACGGCCATGTCGATACCCGCCCTGGCCGCCGATACGGATGGCGAACCGCTTACCGCGGTGCCCGGACGCACGGTGTGTCAGGCCCGGCCGGTCGCGATCGGCGGCAAGCAGGTAGATGCCAAGCTCTGCGTCACCGAGGGCAGCATGAGCCACGATAAGTACGTAGTGAAAATTGGCTGGTCCACGGTGGTCGAAGGTATCGATGACGAAACGACCAAGGGCATCGCCGGTATGTATAAGGGCTCCCCGGTGTCTCTGACCTGTGAACCTCAGAGCAAGCCACCGGCAGCAGATGACCCTATGGTCGCGTCCATGGCAAAGTCGATGGCGGCGAGGCCGGACGTCACGTCTGAGCAAGCTCACGATCTCGCCATGAAAATGCTGAGTACCGAAGTGGGTCGCCTATGCCAGTTCCGTCAGGGCGATCAGGACCTGATGTCCGTGCAGGTGAAATTCTTGTAGGAATTCCCCTACACGACGTGTCGGCAATATCCTACGACTAAAGCTCAGCCCCTGAGATGCGCAGGCTCTAAAATTCCCCACCTCGGAGCAGCACGGCCCGGACCGGCCAGAAACAGGGGAAAACGTGAGCATCACCTCAGGAAGGCGCGGGCAGGGCGTCTCGACGGCCATGCGTGTGGCCGGCATTCTGCTAACTGTGACGGGCGTCGCACAGGCGCAACAAGTCCAGACGCTTGACCAGCAAGAGCAACGCGATCGCGCCCAGCGCGAGGCACAGGCTCGTCTGGAGCAGCAACAACAGCCGGATGTGCGACGGAATTCCGTCCCCGTGACGGATTTCCGTCGCACGGATGTGCCGGTTGAAGCGGAATGCTTCCGACTCGCCAATGTCGTGCTCGAAGGCCAGCGCGTGGAGGGCTTCGTCTTCGCGCAGCGCTATCTCGACCGCTACGCCGGTAAATGCGTCGGCCACGAGGGCGTCAACGCCATTGTCCGCCGTGTATCGGACATGATCATCGATCGTGGATTCGTGACTACTCGTGTGGGGCTCGCGCCGCAGGACTTGTCGAGCGGCACGCTGAGGCTCACGCTGGTGCCGGGGACGATTCGTGCGGTGCGCTTCGCCGATAATACGGCCGTGGGTGCCTGGCAGACCGCGCTCGCCGCCCGGCCGGGCGACCTGCTCAACCTGCGCGACATCGAGCAGGGGCTGGAGCAGTTCAAGCGCGTGCCTTCGCAGGACGTCACTATCGACATCGCCCCGGGCGAACAACCGGGCGAGTCGGATCTGGTCATCACCGCGAAGCGCTCGCGACCCTGGCATGTGGTCGCGTCGCTCGACGACAGCGGGTCGCGCGCAACCGGCCGCCTGCAGGGCGGTATCAACCTCGGACTCGACAATCCTCTGCGCATCAACGACGTGCTGTCGCTGGGTTACAACCACGACGTCTATCACAGCGACGGGCACGGCACGCGCGGCAACACGGCGAACTATGCGGTGCCTTATGGCGACTGGCTGTTCACCGCTTCGCTGTATGACTACAAGTACCACCAGACGGTGGAAGGCTCGCAGCAGACCTTCACCTCCAGCGGCAAGTCGCGCACGACGGACATCACCGTGCAGCGCATGCTCCATCGCACGAAGTACGGCAAGACCTCGCTGGAACTGCGCATCGGCAAACGCTGGGCGCACAGCTTTATCGAGGACTCCGAGCTGCTGACGCAGAAGCGTGACGTCACCACGGCCGAGCTCGCGCTGGTGCAGCGCCAGTACCTGGGTAACGCCCAGCTGGATCTGCGCCTTGCCCATCGCCGCGGTGTCACCTGGTTCGGCGGCCAGCAGGATGCGGCGGGCCTGTCGAAAGACGCGCCGACCTTCCAGTACGGCCTGAACCTGCTCGATGCCTCACTCAACGTGCCGTTCAAGCTCGGCCGTGTGCCGGTGCAGTGGACGACGGAACTGCGTGCCCAGCGCAGTAGCGACACGCTCTACGCTTCGGAATTCATCACGCTGGGCGGACGCTATTCCGTCCGTGGGTTCGATGGTGAAGAGACGCTGGCGGGCGAGCGTGGCTGGTACTGGCGCAACACCTTCAGCGTGCCGCTGGGCAACCTGCCCATCGCGGCCTACGCCGGTATCGACGGCGGCCACGTCGGCGGGCCGAGCATTCGCACGCTGCCCGAGAAAACCCTGCGTGGCGAATTCGTCGGCCTGCGCGGCAGCTTCGGGCGTTTCAGCTTCGACGCGTTCGCCGGCTGGGCGGACAAGGGCGGTCGCGCCCTCAACACGATGCGACCGGCGACGGGCTTCCAGCTCGTTTACCAGTACTGACAAGGACTGCACGATGACACTGCGCCCTCACTTTGCCCGCCGCATGACGCATACGCTGGCCCTCGCGCTGCTCGTCGCCTTCGTTGGCGCGCCTGTCGCCTCGCAGGCCCAGGTGGCCGGCGCCGCGAACCCGGCCCACCGGCCGACCGTGGATACGGCGGCCAACGGCACGCCGGTGGTCAACATCGTCGCGCCCACGCAGGGCGGCGTGTCGCATAACCAGTACGAGCACTTCAACGTCGACCCGAAGGGCCTGATCCTCAATAACGGCGCCGCGGTCAGTCAGACGCAACAGGCGGGCTACATCGTCGGCAACGCGAATCTCGCCACCGGTCAGTCGGCGCGGATCATCGTCAACGAGGTGACCTCACAGAATGCATCGAGCCTGCGCGGCTTTACCGAGGTGGCGGGCAACCGCGCCGAAGTGATCATCGCCAACCCGAACGGGATCAGCTGCGACGGCTGCGGCTTCATCAACACCTCGCGCGGCACGCTGGTCACGGGTACGCCGGTATTCGGTGGCGATGGGAGCCTCGCGGCCTTCCGTGTGACGCGCGGTACGCTGGCCATCAACGGCGCGGGTCTTAATGGCACCGGCACGGACCGGCTCGACCTGATCGCGCGTACCGTCGCGGCCAACGCGAAGGTCTGGGCCAATGAGCTGAACGTGGTCACCGGTGCGAACCAGGTGAACTACGGCGACCTGTCGGCGCAGGCGATCGCAGGCGAGGGCGCCACGGATGGCGTGAGCCTGGACGTGGCCGCACTGGGCGGCATGTATGCGAATAAGATCCGCCTCGTCGGTACCGAAGCCGGTGTCGGCGTACGCAATGCGGGCGAACTCGCGACGCAGGGCGGTGACTTCACGATCACGCAGGAAGGCCGTCTCGAGCTGACCGGCAGGACGACGTCGACGGGGCAGCTGGCGATACAGGGTGCGGCGCTGTCGAACAGCGGCACGCTGGCGGCGGGCAGCAACGTGGCGGTAACGACCACGGGAGCGCTCGATAACAGCGGCACCATCTACGGAACCAGCGACACATCGATCGACGCCGCTGGCGCGCTGACCAACAGCGGCAAGCTCTATGCCGTCGGCGGCTCGCTCGGCGTCAACGCCTCCGCTATCACCAACAGCGGTGCGGGTGACGTCTACGCAGGCAAGCGCGTCACGCTGCGCGCGGGGAGTATCGACAACGCCGCCTCGGTCGAGTCGGGTACCGAACTGAGCCTGCAGGCGAACGATCGTCTCGGCAATACCGGAACCATCATCGCCGGCGGGGCGGCCGGTCTCGATGCCGCCACCCTCGACAACAGCGGCCGCATCAGCCTTGCCGGACAGGCGTCGCTGCATGCGTCGCGCGCGCTGACCAATAGCGGCAACATCGTCGCCGGCGGCGACACGGCGATCCATTCCGCCAACGTCACCAATAACAGCCAGATTCAGTCGGGCGGTGACCTGGTCGTATCGACGGCTGCGCTGACGCTGGGTGCGCAAGGGGTGCTGTATGCCGGTCACGCGTTGACGATCGATGTCGACGGCAAGGTGAGCAATGCCGGTCAGATCTACGCGACGACGAATGCATCCTTGCATGCGGGTTCGCTGGACAACGGCAACCTCCTGCGTGCCGACGGCAACCTTGTCGTCGACGTGGCCGGCGACATCGTCAATACCGGCGCCATGCAGGCGGCGCAGAAGCTGGCGCTGGACGCGTCGGGTGCGCTGACCAACAGCGGCAAGCTGTACGCGATCGGCGGTGCACTGGAAGCGACGGCCGGTCAGGCTCTCAACAACGCGGCTTCGGGCGATATCTACGCGCAGACCGATGTCTCGCTTCGTGGCGGCTCGGTAAGCAATGCGGGTACGGCGGAAGCGGTGGGTTCGGTCGCTGTAGCGGCGAACACCACGGTCGACAACAGCGGCAAGCTGCTTGCCGACACCGGCAATGCGACGCTGATCGCGACGGACATCGCCCAGCGCGGCACGGTCAGCGCCGTGGGCGACATCAGCCTGACGGCCTCGCAAAACCTGACCCACACGGGCACGACGGTGGCGGATCGCGATCTGTCCGTCGCAGCGGTTGCGGTAACCAACAGCGGCCATCTGCAAGCGGGCCGCGACGTGGCCATTGACGCGGGCACGCTGACGCAGCAGGGCGTGATCTACGCGAAACGCGACGCGACCCTCCGCGGTCGTGATGTCAACCATGCCGCGGACGCGATGACCGTTGCCGACGGCGCGCTCCGCCTCGACAACACCGGTACGCTCACCAACGCGGGCACGCTGCAGGCGGGAACGGATCTGTCCGCAAAGGCCCTGACGCGTCTCGAGAACGCGGCGACCGGCAGCCTCTACGCGACCGCGCATGTCGACGTGGCGGCGACGGACGCTATCGACAACGCCGGCTCGGTCTACGCCGGCAGCGATGCCACGCTGTCGACGCGCTCGCTGACAAATAGCGGCAGCCTGCGCACGGGCGGCGACCTGACCGTCAACGCGACCACGGCCAGCAACGACGGCAGCATCTATACGGGCGGCAAAGCCAGCTGGACCCTTGCCCAGCAATTGAGCAATACCGGCACCCTCGTCGCTCAGGGCGATCTGACCGTGGTCGCCGGCACTCTCGTCTCCACCGGCGTCCTCGGCGCGGGCGTGCAGGCTGACGGCAGTCTCGGCGCGTCGGGCGTGCTCGACGCCACGGTGGCCGGCGCGCTGGCGGTGCATGGCAACACGCTGGCGGCCAGCCGCCTGGCGTTGCGTGCCGCGTCCCTCGACCTGGCCGCCTCGCGCCTGCGTACTGGCGGCGACATCGCGCTGATCGCCACGGCGGGTGACATCGATACCGGTAACGCGAACATCGCGACGGACGGCATGCTGGCGCTTCAGGCGAGCGGCGCGCTGAAGAACCGTGCCGGCACGTTGCAGGGTGGCACGCTCGACGTCACGGCCGTCAGCCTCGACAACACCGGTGGCACGCTTGTCCAGACGGGTACGACCGATCAGGCGCTGGACTTTGCCGGTGCCCTGGATAACACCAACGGTCGTATCGCCGGCAACGGCGGCAACCTCACCGTGCGCGCGTCCTCGATCACTAACAACAACGGTGCGATCGAGCACGCGGGTACAGGCACGCTGACGATCGACGGCTATAACGGCATCGCCAATCGCGGTGGGCGCATTGTCGGTAACGGGGCGCTCGATCTGGACACGCGCGGTGCGCTGGATTCCACTGGCGGCACGATCAGCCTGACCGACGGAGCGGCGATCGACGCGGCCAGCATAGTCAACGACAACGGCACGCTGGTCGCCAGTGCGCTCACGATCACGACGGCGGGTGCGCTGGGCAATAGCGCAGGCACGCTTCAGTCGGGTGGCGCGACGTCGATCACGGCAGGCTCGCTGGCCAACGGCAGCGGTCAGATCAAGGGGCTGTCCGGTGAGCTGATGCGCCTGAGCATCGCGCAGGCGCTGAGCAATGGTGTCGGCGGCTTCATCGGCGGCAACGGTGGCCTGTGGCTGCATGCCGTCTCAGTCGATAACGCGGGGCAGTTGTACGCCAATACGACGGCGGATATCGCCGCCACGGGTAACCTGGTGAATCGTGGCGCCGTCCAGTCGATGGGTTCATCGACGGTGGTCGCCAACGGCTCGCTGATCAACGACAACGGTCGTATCGAGAGCGGCAGCGGGGATGCGGCGGCCACGCTGACCGTCATGGGCGGTGGCTTCTCCAACATCAATGGCCGTATCGCCAATACGGGCACGGGCACGACCCGCCTTGCCTCGGGCGGAGCCATCAACAACACCAGCGGCACGCTTGGCGGTCAGGGTGGCGTGGCAATCAATGCGACCTCGCTGAACGACACCGGCGGCCGGGTGGTTTCCGGCGGCGATCTGTCACTCGGTATCGGTGGTTTCGAGAACACCAGCGGTAACGTGTATGCGGCGGGTACCCTGGACTGGAACAACGGCGGTGCGACGCTGATCAATACCAACGGCCAGTTTGGTGCCGGTACGCGTCTTGCGCTGACGCTGGCGTGGCTCAACAACGCCGGCGGCAATACGTCGTCCAACGGCGACGTAGCGCTCAACCTGCTCGGCGGTATTCAGGGCAACGGGCGCGTCATCGCGGGTCGTGATCTCGATGTCACGCTGCCGGGCGATTTCACCAACGGCGCGGGCGGTCAGTTCAAGGCCAACCGCAACTTCGGTCTGCACCTGGGTGGCTCGCTCTACAACAGCGACGGCGCGGCGCTTGAAAGCGTCGGCGCATTGACCGTCGATGCCGCCAGCATCACCAACGGCAACGGCGCGCGCATAAGCAGCGCGACGACCACGCTCAACTCGCGTGGAGCCGTAGTCAACCGCGGTCGCCTCGAAGGCGACACGCTCAACGTCAACGGTACGGATATCGACAACACCGGTTCGCTGATCGGCGACAACATCACCGTTCGCGCGAACAACTTCACCAACGGCGCGGATCTGGGCGGTGTCGCGGACAACACGGCGTATCAGTCGGCCCTGATCGCCGCGACGGACAACGTCCGTCTGCTAATCGGTGGCACGTTCCTCAACCGCGATGCAATGGTGTTCGCGCTGGGCGACATCTTCATCGCCGCCAACGACGGTGGCAGCCGTGCCGGGGCGATCACCAACCTGTCCGGTGACATCGAAGCCGACGGCTCGATCACGCTCGCCGCCAACCAGATCACCAATCAGCGCCGCATCTTCGAAACGCAGACGGTCAACCTGGCCGACGGCGCGGTGCAGCAGGTGGGTGGTCCCATCGTGCGCTATGCGTATAACGATCCGGATCCGAACCACCAGCCGCCGAATATCGATCCGAGCCAGGTCGTCAGTGCGGAAGAAATTCAGCGGGCGCGGACGTATTGCCAGGGCGCGGGCTACGACGACAACCGCTGTATCGGTTTCCGTAACGGCGACGGCACGCCGGTCAGCTTCCAGGCTTCGTTCACCGATACGTTGTTGTCCTACGTGCGCCTTTCACGTGCAAGCGCCGAGGGACGCCTTGTCGCCGGGAAAGACATTACGTTGTCGGGCTCAGTCACCAACGACAAGTCCACCGTCGCGGCAGGAAGCAATCTCGTCATCAATGGTGGCGGGCAGAGTGCGGTCGGGCCCGGTGATGTAAACATCGGTGGCGAGACCATTCGCAACATTGCATGGAATCCCACCGGCACCGTGCGTACCGACGCGTCCTATGGCGTTGGTTGGGAGTCGGTGGTGCACGATCCCCATCGATGGGTGCCGAACGGCTTCAGGATCTACGGCAACGGCAGCAGCATTGCGACCATCGCCCTCGGCGACGGGCAGCGCCCCGCATGGATCGGGATCGATCCGGGTCAGGGCCTCGTCTCGAGGATGACCGCGGGCGGCACGCTGGAATTCCACGGCCAGACCATCGAGAACACCACGGTCGGCGCCGACGGTAGCCCGATCAGTGGCGTGCAGCTCGGTGCGAATAGCGGCGGCAGCAACGTATCCGGCACAGGCGCGGGGCATGTCGGCGCGGCGGGCGGCAACGTCGATCTCGGCGGTGTCGGTGGCCTGGGCAACGCTCCGGATGCGAACAGCGTCGGTGCCGTCGGCACCACCAGCGGCGACACGCGCAATGCGGGTCCGCGTCCGGGCTCGCAGAGCATCGGTTCGCCCGACGCCCCGGCCGGCCAGATCCGCCTGCCGACCAGCGGCCTGTATACGACGCACCCGGGCAGCGCGAGCCCGTACCTGATCGAGACCGATCCGCGCTTCGCCAGTCAGGCGGGTTTCCTCGGTAGCGACTACCTGATGGATCGCCTCGGTTTCAACGGTGAGAGCACGATGAAGCGCCTGGGCGATGGCTTCTACGAGCAGCGCATGGTGCTTGACCAGATCACCTCGCTCACCGGTCGTCGCTACCTCACCGACAACACCGACGCCATGGCGCAGTACCGCGCGCTGATGGACGCAGGCGTGTCGGCGTCAGGCGAGTTCCAGCTCTCGGTCGGTATCGCGCTCACCGCCAGCCAGATGGCCAGCCTTACCCAGGACATCGTCTGGATGGTGAGCCAGGAGGTCAACGGCGAGAAGGTGCTCGTGCCGGTGGTCTACCTGTCCGCCGCGCACGCGCAGGAAGTCGCGCAGAACGGCGCGATCCTCTCAGGCAAGACGGTCATCCTCGACGCCTCCGGCACGCTGACCAACACGGGCACGATCGCCGCGAGTGAAAACGCCAGCCTCAAGGCCGGCACGTTGCTCAACGGCGGCAACCTCAGCGCGGGCGGGAACCTAAGCGTGACCGCCGCGCAGGACATCCTCAACGCGGGCAGCATCAAGGGCGGCAATGTCAGCCTGACTGCGGGCAATGACATTGTCAGCGGTGCGGATATCGGCCGCGTCGATCTGGGTGGCCTGAAGCTGGGCGACGCGATCGCGCCAGTGGACGCCGCGCGCCTGGGCCTGGCCTCGGGTGGTGCGATCAGCGCGACGGGCAACCTGTCCGCAAGCGCGGGTCGCGACCTGACGCTGGGCGCGGTGCCGGTGTCCGCGGGTGGCGATCTGTCGTTGTCGGCGAAACGCGATCTCTCGCTCACGGCGACATCGGTTAAGGCGGGCGGCGATGCACAGCTGGTCGCCGGGCGTGACCTGAGCCTCAATGCCATCGGCCAGACGACGGCCGTGCAGGGTGGAAAGCAGAACAGCGAGAGCACCGTGCACACGGTGACGACGATCGACGCGGGCGGGAATGCGGTGCTCGCGGCGGGTCAGGATGTGGTGAGTGAGGGGGCTAAGGTTAAGGCGGGGGATCAGATCGTCGTCAGCGCGGATCGCGACGTCATCCTCAACGCGGTCACCGATACCGAGCGTCACGACGACCGCAGCAAGGACGGCAAGAAGCTGATCCAGACCTCGACGATGGATCAGACCCTGACCGGCAGCAGCCTTGCCGGGACGAATGGCGTGATCGTCAGTGCGGGGCATGACATCAACGCGACCGCCGTCACGATGAGTAGCGACAACGGCGGCGTGGCGCTGGCGGCCAAGAATGACGTCATTCTCAACGCGGGTAGTGAGCAGCACACCTGGGATCAGACGACGCAGAAGAAGACCTCGAGCACGTTCTCGAGCAAGACGACGCGTACGAGCGATTCCACCGACGATACCTATGCCATCGCCAGCAGCATCAAGAGTGCCGATGGCGTCACCATCGCCGCATCGCGCGATATCACGCTTCAGGGTACGCAGGTCAGCTCCGACGGCGCGATCGCGCTGGCCGCCGGTCGTGACATCAACCTCGAAGCCACGCACGACAGCTACAGCGAATCGCACGAGTCGACGGTAAAGAAGTCGGGCTTCGTACTGAATCACGGCCTGGCGCCGATGCAGCAGGGCAAGACCACCGACCGCGATTCCTCGACGACCCAAACCATCGCCCACGGCACCACCCTCAGCGGCGACAGCGTGACCGCGGCGGCGGGTCGTAACATCGTCGGTGAAGGCGTGCAGATTGCCGCGACCAACGACGTCCTGCTCGCTGCCGGTAACGACCTCACCCTGACCACGGCCGAGAACACGTACAGCACGGGCCAGGACAAGTCCGTCACGTATACCGGCTTCTCGCGTCAGGGTCTCAACGATCATTACGGCAAGGTCAAGGACAGCCAGGGCCAGAGCGATACGGAAGTCACCCACACCGGCAGCCTGGTCGGCTCGACGGATGGCCAGGTCACGCTCACGGCGGGCAATAACCTGCACCTGACCGGCACCGACGTCATCAGCGACAAGGCGACTACGATCGTCGGCAAGAACGTGACGATCGATGCGGCGGTGGATACGTCGGATACGACGCAGTTTCAGCGGCATAATGAGGGCGGTATCACGGTGGGTCTCGGCGGCTCCATGGTCGAGCTGGCGATGGACGCGCGGAATTCAGTGAAGCGGGGCAGCGAGGTCGACGATGACCGGCTGAAAGCGCTGTACGCCGCCAAGGCCTACTACGACGGCAAGGACATCCTCGATACGTATAAGACGCAGGGCATCGGCGCAGGCAAGGGCGGTGCTGGCCAGGAAGGCATCAACGTCCAGGTCGGCATCGGCGGTAAGAGTGCGAGTAGCAAGACCACCAGCCACGACGAGACGGCGTTCGGCAGTCACATCCGTAGCAACGGCGACGTCACCATCGCCGCGACCGGTGGCGACCTCAATATCATCGGCAGCGAAGTCACCGGCGACAACGTCGCCCTCGCGGCCGCCCATGACATCAATCTGCTAAGCCAGGCGGAGAATCATTCACTCAAGAACGATTCGAAGAACGGCAGCGGTGGCGTGGGGGTCAGCTTCGGCACGGACGGTTTCGGTATCTATGCCGAGGCAAGCATTGGCAGCGGCAAGGCGCGCGGCAACGGCATCACGCATGCCGAGACGAAGATCAACGCCGACAATGTGCTGACGCTGATCAGTGGCAAAGACACTACGATTCAGGGCGCCCAGCTTAAGGGCAATCAGGTTATCGCCAACATCGGCAACAACCTGACGATCCGCAGCGAGCAGGATACCGACGACTTCTCCAGCAAGACGATGCAGGCGGGGGCGAAGGTGATGTTTGGCCTGACTCAGAGCGGTTTTGTCAGTGCGAGCGGCTATTACAGCCAGGGCAAGGTCGATAGCCACTATCAGAGTGTCAACGAGGTCAGTGGGATCAAGGCGGGGGATGGCGGCTTCCAGCTGGGAGTGGGCGGAACCACGCACTTGATCGGTGGGCAGATTGCCAGCAGTGCCGATCCATCCAAAAACATTCTCAGCACGGGCGATCTGATTTACGAGGATCTGCATAACGAATCGAAGTACAAGGCGAGCCAGGTCAGCGTAAGCGGAGGCAGCTCGATGAGCAGCAACATCGCCGGCGGGATTGGCGCTGGCATCGGATTAGCGACACCGCAACACGAGAGCGAAAGCAGCGACACGAAGTCCGGCATCGCTTCCGGAACCATCATCGTGCGCGACAATCCGTCGGTCAATCTGAGTGGATTGGATAGAAATCCGACACTCAAAAGTGAGGCGCTGAAGAACGTCTTCGATGCCGATAGAGTCGCTGACCGGCAGGAAATGGGGCAGATCGCGGGGCAGGTGGGATTCCGTGCCGCGGGTGACTTCGGTGAGAAGTTTGGATTCAAGGAGGGGAGCGCGGAGAAGATTGCGCTTCATGCAGCGGTCGCTGTGGGTATGGCGAGCTTGGGTAGTGGGAGCGTTGGAGAGGCCGTCAGGGGTGTGGTCGCAAATCAGCTCGCGATTAATGCTATGGCCGATGCTATCGATGCGGCTGGATATAAGAGGGGCACTCCGGAGTTTGACGCCATACTGAAGCTGGGAAGTATCGCCGTGGGGGCGGCGGTTGGCGGGGACGGTGGCGCTTCGGCGGCATTGAACGCTACGACGTATAACTATCTTCGCCACGATCAGCGAGTGCAGCGTGACTCTGAAATCGCTGCGTGTGGAGACAACGCCGTATGTCGGGGAGAACGGGCGACATATTGGGCTCAGAAGAGCGTTGAACAGAGTCTGGATCTCGCGCAAGGTTATGGGAGCGCCATGGACCCCGAGATCTACCAGCGCTTACTCGATACGAATCCTTATTCTCCGGCGTACGACCAGCTCCTTGCTGAGGGTGTTGCGTCGGTTTCAGGCTTCGGGCAGAGAAATGTCGGGGCAACCAACGTCTACAAGATGGTCACGGAAAGTGACGGCAATCCAGCCATGCAGGCAGCATATGGCGGTTTGACCGCGGCGGCGCGCGCCCGGCTGGAGGTGGGTTTGCTCGGTCCGATCTTTGGCGGCACTGGGGCGGCGACCGCAGTATTCGGCGGATCGCCAGAGCAAATATCTGCTGCCAACAGCTTTGGCGTGGACCTTTTCTCGATGGCTACCGCAGGTAGTTGGCAAGGTACGCGATCGCGAGTTGGCGAGCCGGAGGTGCGTCCTGCAGAAACGACGATTAGGGCAGGGGAGAACCCTGCAGTAACGGATGGAGTGGTCTCAGGAACGGTCCAGCAGAATGTTCCTCTAGGATTGGGCTCGACCGGACGGACAATCCCTAACAACCTGTACGAATCGCTTGCGATGCAGGAAGCTATTTCTCGTCCAGAAGCTGGGATTGTTGTGCCCATCAAAAAAGGAATGACAGATGTGCGATGGCCGTCATCCGACGGGTGGGTTAAAATGTCACAGAATATAAATGGCGTCGAAGTCCACTACGTGCGAAATACCGTAACGGGCCAGACTGACGATTTTAAGTTCAAGTGAGGTTTGTATGAGAGTTTGGTGCGAAGGTAACACTGGCGATCATCTAAAAGACAGCAGTTTACTTTCTGGCTACACCGAGAAGTCTCGGTTCCCTCTTGTTACAGGTCAAGAATATGTTGTCTTTGGGATGGCGTTGTGGCGCGATATTCTTTTGCTGCTGGTATCGGACTCAAATGACTTGCCTAGCTGGATCCCCATTGAACTCTTTCGATTTACGGATTCAAGCTTGCCTGACGGCTGGCAGTTTGAGCGGTTTTCATCGGACCAAGACCTACAGGCGCTTTGGGGTTACCCTCGCTTAATCTCTGATGGCGAGCATTACGATGGGCTGCTCGAACGCGATCCTGTTGCCTTAACAGGATTCGCTGGCGAGAAGCGTCGTGTAGAGGGCTTGTTATCTACCCAATAGCTAGCGGACTTTGTGCAGGTCGGCGTCGCTAGCAATAGTGCCAGCAGCAAGAGCACCAGCAAGACCATCAGCCACGACGAGACCGCATTAGGCAGTGACATTCGCAGCAACGGCGGCTTCACCATCGCCGCGACCGGTGGCGTCCTCCACATCATCGGCAGCGTAGTTACGGGCGACAACGTTTCCCTTGCGGCGGCCCATGACAGCAATCCGCTGAGCCAGCCGGAGAATCATTCAGTCAAGAACGATTCGAAGAACGCGGTGGTGACGACGTACCCCCGGATTTGAGTAACGGCCCGGTTTCGAGTCCAATCCTTTAGGAGAAAGAGATTGGACGTGAAGAAGAGTTTTGCGAAATGCAGATCATCGGCTTCCTGCGCGAGGTCGAGGCAGGCATGCCGGTCAAGGACCTGTGCCGCAAGCACGGTTTAAGCGAAGCCTCGTACTATCTGTGCGGCAGCAAGTTCGGTGGAGTAGGCGTACCGGAGGCCAAGCGGCTGAAAGACCTGGAGAATAACGGCCGGGTGAAGAAGCTGCTGGCCGAGCAGCTTCTGGAAAATGAGGTCATTAAAGACGCTTTGCGAAAAAATAGTGAGCGCACCGGGGCGTGAGCTGGTGCGCTACCTAGTCAGCCGGGAATTGAGCCAGCGCCGCTCGCTGATCATTTGTGGCATGAGCGCAAGAGCCTATGGGTTGAATAAGGCAATGGGAAATAAGAAAGACTCGGATCTTGCGTGTTCTCGACTTCGACACATCGCTGGTCACATGGGTACATTCAAGGAGCGGTCCCGATGAGGGCAGATACAGCGCAGCTTTTGTCATTCCGCGTGGATCCACCAAACGCCTGGATACAGATGGATGGACGTTTCTTCACGACGGGGTTGTATCTCCCGAAGTCAAAGAAGGCCTGATTCGCGAACTCGGTCTCGATTTCATTGACTCGTATGACGAAGCCGAGAAGTACGGAGCGTGACTTGTCGAGTTGTCGGCGATCCACGCAGCGGACGGCGCTTTGGAAGAACTGTACATAAAGCTTTATGGCAGTTCTGATGCGACAAACCTTCGGCGTGCCTGGTCGGTCCTGAAGGTGACAGGCTGTGAGCTCTTTATTCCTTCGCTGCGCGATACGCGTGGTTAGCCGATGGCGATTTGCTCCAGTCGGAGCTTCCTGTGTCGCACGAGATAGTGCAAGTGTGTAATGACCCACTGAAATCCTGCTCAGGTGTTACTTTCCCAAGGGAGCACCCCCATGAGCATCGTGATGGAAGAAGAAATTAAGCGCTGGACGGCCCGCCGCAAGTCGGCATTGGTCCTGGAAGTGATCCAGGGCAAGACGTCCATATCCGAAGCCAGTCGCCAGTTTGATCTGCCGCCTTCGGAAATCGAAGGCTGGGTTGAGGATGCAAAACGCGGCATGGAAAACGCCTTGCGGGCCAAACCAGAATACGTCCGCGAACAGTACGAGCGTCAATTGAAGGACCTCCAGGAAGCCTACGGCGAAGCCATGCTGGAGCTGCGTGCACGAAAAAAATTGAGCTCCCTGCTGGGCAAGGACGAGACCTGATGGTCTCCCTTCAGCAGGGATTGCTTGCCGATGGTTTCGAGGTCTCCATGGTCAAGCTATGCCACTGGTTTGGCGTGGCGAGGCGGACGGTCTATTACCGTTCGATCAAGGCGCCGCCGAAGATCCAGGAGGCGATCGCCGCACCCGTGAAAGCCCTCATCGAAGCGGAGCCGTCCTTCGGCTACCGGACCGTCGCAGGCCTGCTTGGCATGAACAAGAACACGGTCCAGCGCATCTTTCAGCTCAAGGGCTGGCAGGTGCGCAAACGGCCGATTGGCCAGCGTCCACGTATCCAGGCACTGCCCTCGGTCGCCACCCGGCCGGACGAGCGCTGGTCGACGGATCTGTGCCGGGTCTGGGGTGGCAAGGACGGCTGGCTCAGCTTGGCGTTGGTCATCGATTGCCATACCCGCGAACTTCTTGGCTGGCATTTGTCGCGCAGTGG
>NZ_FNBR01000010.1:0-20218 GCF_900102405.1 Dyella sp. 333MFSha
CACGCTCCTGTGCCAACACCGCACGAGCGTCTTCAGAGGCTTTCAACTGTCCCTGAAGCTGCGCGATGAGGCGTCGCTGCTCCACCGGATCGTCCGGTATCGCCGCTTGCCGTTCGCGCCATTCCTCCACCCATCGCCTCAGGGCCGTCGGCCCCAGACCCATCATCTGAGCGGCTTGAGGCGGGGTATATCCCACCTCGACCACCAGTCGTATTGCCTCGGCTTTGACCGCTGCCGGAATTTTTCTATGAGCCATGATTCACCTCGCAGGAGATTTTGCTCCTACTTGGTGGTCCTGAAAAACCCGGCCATTACAGGCGCGCTCCTACAACGGCTTGGTGGCCGTGGAGGGCTCGCCCTTCTCGATCGGGGTGAACACAGGTTTATCCCAGCTGCCCGTGACGTGGTACCGCTTGCGCGCCGCCTGGTTCAGACCGCGGCCCAGGATGCCCTGAACGGCGAGACCCGCCGCGGCGCCGACGGGACCGCCGGCCAGCGCACCGACGACCGGCAGGCTGTTGCCGAGGTGCGGCACCACCAGCACCTCCTGATCGTAATCACGCGCCTTCAGGCCCGCCCGGCCGGTGATGGTGATCTCCGCGGCGGGACCGCGAATCTTGAGGTTGCTGGTGCTCGCGTCACTGTTGGCGAAGCGGAAGTCGCCGGTGATCGAATCGAACGCGAAACCCTTGCCGAGCACGTCACCGAAGTCCAGCGCCATGCGACGCGGCAGATCGGTCACGGAAACCAGCCCGAACAGACGACCGACGCCGGGCTGCACTTCGAGGATCCGGCCCTTGGCCACGTCGACCTTCAGCGTGCCGTCCATGTTCGCCAGCGCAAGCGCTGAAGGGCCACCGGGCCACGTCGCGTCGAGCCGTGCCGACGTGCGCCCGCCCTGCAGGATGCCTGCGAAACCGAGCGCGTCGAACATGCGCGCCACGTCCTCGGAGGCGAAATCCATCGCCAGATGCGTCCTGCTGCGCTTTTCGTCACCGTTCCAGTCACCCGACGCGGTGATCTGTACGTTCTTCGACTGCGCGCGCAGCTGGTCGATGTGCATGCCTTCGTCCGTCGGCCAGGTTTCCAGCCGGGCTTCGCCGAGCTTCGCCTTACCCAGACGCATATCGCTGACCTGCAGATGCATCGGTGGCAGGCTGGACGGCGCGACACCCGCCTCGTTCGCATCGGCCGGCTTCCTGGCGGCAGCGGCATTGTCTTTTGCTTCTTCGGCTTTGGCCGCCGTGGAGGCGACCGTAGCGGCCGCACCCGCGGCGGCCTTGCCCTTCTTCGCGGCGTCCGCGGCATCGTCGGCCGATGGCCACCAGATGCGATCCATCCGCGCCGTGATACCGCGGCGCCGCATTTCTTCGTTAGGTACGGTCATCTGGCCGGCGAGGGCCTCACTCTCGACCTTGAGCGACAGCGCCTGCGGACCGGGATTGGCGACGATATGCATGTCGGCGAAATGCTGGCCGAAAACCTCGGCATCATCGGTAACCAGGTCGAGCGAACTCAGTCCCGGCCCTGTCCCGCCCGTCGACAGGCCCACGACGTACTGCACCCATCCGGATACGTCGAGCTTCGCGGCATGTCCACCGATGAGGTAACCCTGTGCAGGCAGGGCGGCCGGCACACTGGTGCCGAGATTGAAGGCGGCGGCGATGGGAACCTTGTCGGTGGGCAGACGCAGGCGCCCACGCACGACGTCGCCGATGGCGACATCGAGACGCGCACCGTCGACCGGCAGACCGACGCGCACCGATAGCGGCTGGGGCACGCTGGCGGCTTTCTTCACCGGCGTCGGCATCAGCAGCTCGACGCCGCGCAGGTCGGAGTCGACCGTCAGGGTCTGCGCGGTGGCATCCCCCTGCCCTGTCTTGCTGAGGTCGAAACCGACACGGAACGTGCCGCGGCCCCTGGCGATGTCCGCCAACCATTTGAGGTTTTCGTACTGGCCTACCAGTTCGTCCATCGTGAACGCGCCGGTGACCGTCGCGTCGACGATCTTCGCCGGATCGCCGGTGCCGCCCGCGATGGCGAGGTCGAGGTTCGCGGGCTGGCCGCGGAACAGCGTCTTCAGACCCTGCGCCGTGAACCCCTTACCGTCGAAGCTCATGGGGCCGGTGATTTTATCCAGGCGCAGCTTCCACGCGTCGGCGACGAGATCCGCATCCTTGATGGTCGCCCTGCCGTCGAGGGTGAAGTCCTTCGTATCCTTCAGCGGCAACAGCAGGTTGAATCCGAATTCACCGGTGCCACCGAGTTTCATCTTGTCCAGCGTTTCGCGGCTGCTGGTGCCGACCGGGCTGTTCTTCACGAAATCGAGGTAGCTGCCACCTGTCCCGGCGCCGCTCAGCTTCAGATCGAGCACGCCCTCACCGAAGTCGGCGATCACCGCCGATGCCGCGCTGATGGCATTGCCGAGCGAATGGCCTTCCGTGGCGTCGATCGACATGCCGTTGTCGACAAAGCTCGCGACCGCGGAAATGCCTTCGGCACGTGGCCAGCCCGTGCCGTAGTCGAGCACGGTGTCGTCGATGACGGCGCGACCTTCGAAGCGCCCCTCGTGGTTCCTGAACGGAAACTCGCGCAGGTTGCCGCGAATGAGGGCCGAGCCGCTTTCGATACGCCCGGAAACGATCGCGCGGTTGAGCCAGTTCTGCGAGCCTTCCGACATCGAGTGAATCGGCCAGAACAGCTTCGCCGCGGCCACGTCGCCTTCGCCCAGCGCGACGTACATATCCATGAAAGGCCCCGTGTCGGCGGCGGGCAGAACGAATTCCCCCCGCGCCTGACCGCCGAAGCCTTCGCCGCGAAAATCGAGCGGATCGACACCGATGTGCCAGTCGCCCTCGTCCTTGTACACGGCGATGTCGCCGCCCAGTGACTTCATGACGAAGGGCTTGCGGAAGATGCCGGTGGCGTCGATCGTCGTCGTCTGCGTCGGGAGGCTGAGCGACATCGCCTCGGCGTCGCCAAGCACTTCGCCCTTGAGCGATGCGATGCCGGGCAGCGTACCGCTCGCGTCGATGCCCAGTCCGGAGAAGCCGGCGCGGACGAATTCGATACCGTCGATGGAATTCCAGTCGGCACGCAGGTCGTCGAAGCGACCGCGCGGGTGCCCTTCGCCGAGCCATCGGGCGAGCGAGGGCGACATCTGCGGAAGGATCCCCGCCCACGGCAGCAGCGGCGCGAGATCGACACGGCGCCCCGCCAGGGTGCCATCCGTCCGGTCGCCGACCGTGTTCAGCAGCAGCGCGAGATCGCCACCGTCACGCCCCGCCCAGTCCACGCGCTGACCGTTGGCGGTGCGATGCAGGCTGACGATACCGTGCAGGCCTGCCGTGGTTACCGTTCGCGCGGGCCCACGTACCGCGAGACCATCGAGATCGATACGCGACGTCATGCGCACGACCCTGGCGTCGCGCCAGTCCAGCCAGGTCTCGATATTTCCTTTGCCGCCGGCGAGTGCGTAGCCACCGGCCTCGAAGTCGCCGGTGAGCGCGGCAAAATCCACGTCCGCGCCCTTCACATACACCCGGCCATGCGAACCATCGGCGGCGAACCGCCCCGCGGCCGTGAGCACCGTGCTGACGTTTTCACGGCGCAGGGTGCCGCCGATGCGCAACGCGTTGTCCTCAAGACTGACACGCAGCTGATCGGCGATCAGCCCGTAGTGTCGTTTCGTGGTCTCGTCGTTGATGTCGAGGCGCAGGTTGCTGAGCCACAGGTCCGCTGAAAGGTTATCCAGCGAGACTTTCTGCGTGCCGCCGCCGGTGGCGAAACCGTCGATGCTCCAGCGACCGTCGGGCGCACGGCGCAGCCCCAGTCGCAGATCGCGGAGCCGCAGGTTGATCAGGTGACGCGACGGAAGGATGAAGGCACCGAAATCGAGTTTGACCGCCGCCTGGGGCAGACGCAGCGGTTCACCGCCGTCGGTGGGCGACACAGTCACGTCGCGCATCACGAACAACGGCCCGGAAGGTCGCCAGAATCCTTCCAGGGACGCGAAGTGAACCGGCCTGTGCAAGGCGTCGCTCAGCATCGCCGCGACACGATCGGGATACCGCGCCGCCAGCGGCAGCAACAGCTGGCCAAGCGCCATGATCAGCGCGAGCACGACCAGCACGCTCGCGACCAGACCCAGAAGGAAGAACCGCAGGCGTCTCAGGCGATGGCGCCAGCCGGCACTCACCGGCCGACGTTCCGGCGACGATCGCCGGGCTTAAAGAAGAACGACATCGAACTGTTCCTGCGAATAGTGTTCTTCCGCCTGGAAGCGGATGCTCTTGGCGATGAATTCCTCGAGCTCGGCCACCGCCGCCGATTCTTCTTCGAGAATGCGGCCGACGACTTTCGGGCTGGCCATGACGAGCAGTTTCTGCGCATTGAACTGGCGCACGGCGCGGGTGATCTCGCGGAAAATCTCGTAGATCACGGTCTCGGCCGTCTTCAGCGTACCGCGGCCGCTGCATGCGGGGCATGGTTCGCACAGCTGCCGCTCCAGGCTTTCCGTGGTGCGCTTGCGGGTCATCTCGACCAGACCCAGCGCCGACATCGGATAGACCGTGGTCTTGGCGTGGTCTTTGACCAGGCCCTTTTCGAGCATGCGCAGCACCTGCCGCTTGTGCTCGTCGTCGATCATGTCGATGAAGTCGATGATGATGATGCCGCCGAGATTGCGCAGGCGCAGCTGGCGCGAGGCCGCCTGCGCCGCCTCGAGATTGGTGCGGTACACCGTTTCCTCGAGGTTGCGGCTGCCGAGGTAGCCGCCCGTATTGACGTCGATGGTGGTCATCGCTTCGGTCTGGTCGACGATCAGGTAACCGCCGGATTTCAGCGGGACTTCCTTGCGCAGCGCGCGCTGGATCTCGTCCTCCACGCCGTAGAGATCGAAGATGGGACGCTCGCCCGCGTAGTGCTCGATGCGGTCGGACAGCACCGGCATGAACTTGGCCACGAATTTGACGGTTTTCTCGTAGGTTTCGCGTGAATCGACGCGTACCTTCTCGATGCCGTCGTTGAGCGAATCGCGCAGTGAACGCAGCGGCAGCGAGAGTTCCTCGTAGACGCGCTCGCCGACCTTCGCCTTCTGAATGTTCTCCTGCACGACGCGCCAGACCTTGCTGAGGTAGGTCACGTCGAACGCCAGCGATTCTTCCGACTGGCCTTCCGCATTCGTCCGCACGATGTAACCGAGGTGGTTCTCGCCGATCAGCGGAAGGATGATGTCCTTCAGCCGCTGGCGCTCGGCTTCTTCCTCGATGCGCACGGACACGCCCAGCGTGCGTGAATGGGGCAGCAGTACCAGGTAACGCGACGGGATGGAGAGATGCGTGGACAGCCGCGCGCCCTTGCTGCCGATCGGATCCTTGACCACCTGAACGACGATTTCCTGGCCTTCGTGCACCAGTTCGCTGATCGGCGGCACCGGACCGTGTCCGTTGGACTTGCCTTCGGTGGCATCGGTCGGCGGCAGCGACGGACGGACGATGTCGGAAGCATGCAGGAACGCCGCGCGCTCCAGTCCGATCTCGACGAACACCGCCTGCATGCCGGGCATGACGCGCTGCACCCGGCCCTTGTAGACGTTGCCCACATAGCCGCGCTTGGTCGCACGTTCGACGTGGACTTCCTGCAACATGCCGTTTTCGACAACGGCCACGCGCGTCTCACGCGGCGTGACATTAATCAGGATTTCCTCGCTCACCGCGCGCCCTTTTCCTTGAGTCATCGTGCTTTATAGCCCGCGCGTCCCGCGCCTGTCACGGTCCGCGAAGCAGTCGGGACGTTTCGAACAAAGGCAAGCCCATGACGCCCGTGTAGCTTCCGGAAAGATGTTCCACGAAAGCGGCGGCACGTCCCTGGATGGCATACGCGCCGGCTTTGCCGAAGCACTCGCCCGTATCGATGTAGGACGCGATGTCGGCCTCCGGGAGCGCCGCGAAGCGCACCGTCGATACCGACACCACCCGACGCTCGCCGACAGCCTCTACGAGCCACACGGCGGACACCACACGGTGCTCGATACCCGAAAGCCGCCTCAGCATGTCGGCCGCGTCGGCCGCATCGCGGGGCTTGCCGAAGACGTCGTCACCGAGCACCACCTCGGTGTCGGCGCCCAGGACACGGGCGCCCGCCTCCGCGGCCACCCGCGCGAAACCGGCACGGGCCTTGTCCAGCGCGACGCGGGAGACGTAAACGTCGGGCGTTTCGCCGGGCTGACGGATTTCTTCGACATCGACGTCGAGGGTGCGGTGGGATTCGCCGATCTGCGCGAGAAGTTCCCGACGGCGCGGGGATTGCGAAGCCAGGTACAGCACGGCGGTTCCTTCAGGCCCGGTGGTAAGGGTGACCGGCCACGAGCGTGGTCGCGCGGTAGAGCTGCTCCGCGAGCACGAGGCGGACGAGCATGTGCGGCAGCGTCAGCGGGCCGAGCGACCAGCGCTGGTCGGCCCGTGCCAGCACATCGGGCGCGTGGCCGTCGGGACCGCCGATCAGGAAGGCCAGATCGCGACCGCCCATGCGCCATTGTTCGAGCTGCCGGGCGAGGTCTTCGCTGGACCACGTCCTGCCCCGGCCATCGAGTGCGACGACGTGGATGTCGCGCGGCAGTGCCGCGAGGATCGCCGCGCCTTCGTCGAGCGTGGCACGCACGTCATCGCGGCCCTTGCCACGCGTGCCGGGTTTGATCTCGGTCAGATCCAGGGGCAGCTCGTGGGAGAGCCGCTTGCGGTATTCGGCGAAGCCCTCCGCCACCCAGGCCGGCATGCGCTCGCCGACGGCGATGAGGCGGGCCCGCACGACGGACTCAGGCGTGGTGCGAGGCTTCGTAGCCGTCGTCGCCGACGGTCCACAGGCGCTCGAGGCCGTAGAACTCGCGGATACGCGGCATCATGACGTGGACGATGATGTCGCCCAGGTCGACGAGGACCCACTCGGCCTCGGTCTGGCCTTCGACGCCCAGCGGCATGACGCCCGCTTCCTTGGCGAACTTGATGACTTCGTCGGCGATCGACTTGACGTGACGGGCCGAGGTGCCCGACGCGATGAACAGGATGTCGGCGATGGAGGTCTTGCCACGGACGTCGATTTCGCGGACGTCCTTGGCCTTGAGGTCTTCCAGGGCCGCGACCACGCGCTGGCGGAGGTGCTCGTTGCTGACGGTGGACTTGGCCTTACGGGATGCGGACGAACTCAAGATGCGAAAACCTCGTACGGCGGAATGCCGGCGCTGGGGCGGAGTATACCTCCGCCGGGCACGGGGCGCGTCAAATGCCTTGGCAGCTAAAGCAGCGCCGGCGGGGCCCAGCTGGCGGGCGATCAGCGCCCGAGGGCACGGTAAGGTGCCAGCAACGCGTCTTCGGCAAAACACTCCGACGGCATCAGAAAGCGCGGTTCGTTCCCGCCCGCGAACGACTCCCGGATCGCCGTCGCGGCGATATCCAGCGGCGTGATGGCGATATCGAGCACCCGTCCCGCGGGCCCATGCGGCCGCGGAGCGCGGCGATCGGCGATGAACGCCGAAAGTTCGGCCGACGGCTCATGCGTGACGCCCGGCCGGTTGAGCACCCCGACATGCGCCAGCGTGAACAACTCGCGCCAGAGGTGCCACGACGCCAGACCGGCGAAGGCGTCGGCACCGACGAGCAACACCAGCGGACGATTCGGGCCGATCTCCGCGCGCAGCGACGCCAGGGTGTCCACGCTGTACGAGGGACCGTCCCGGTCGAGTTCGCGGGTATCGATGCGCAGCCGGTCCTGACCGGAAAGCGCTGCCCGCAACAGCGCCACGCGGCCGGCCGCATCGGCTACCGGCGGCGGACGGTGCGGCGGCGTACGGGCCGGCACGAGCCGAACCTCGGCATCCAGGGCTTCGGCGGCCTCCCAGGCGGCACGCAGGTGACCGTTATGGATCGGGTCGAACGTGCCTCCGAGAATGGCGAGCGGTCGCGCTTCGCTCATGCGAACGCCACCGCGGCGCGCGGCTCGGCGATGGCCGCGATGAGCCGCTCGGCCTCGAGCCAGGGATTGCCCTGCTCGCGACCCTTGGCCATGCGGTCGATCCGCGCGGCACGGGCAAGGCAGGCCATCCAGTGCTCGCGCGGCGCACGACGCAGCGCCTTGCGGAACAGTTGTTCGCGCGCGGGCCACAGGCGCTCGACCTTGGCCTGCGCCGCGAAATCGCGGGCATTGGCCAGACGCAGCGCCAGCTGCAGCTGATTGACGATCCAGCCCATAAGGGCGATCAGCTCGTCGCCCTCGGCATGCAGGCCGGCGAGAATGCGCAGTGCGCGCCCTCCCTCGCCCGCGAACGCCGAATCTGTGAGCTTGAAGGCATCGAAACGAGCGCTGTCCGCGACCAGGCTCTCCAGCGCGGCGGCGTCGAGACGCTGATCGCCGGCGAGCACGACCAGCTTGTCGATCTCCTGGGCGGCGGCGAGCAGATTCCCCTCGACACGCTCGGCAAGCAGCGCGACGGCGTCAGGACTGGCCTTGACCCCCCGCGAGGCAAGACGATGGCCCACCCATTGCACCCATTCGTTCGGCCGGGGCGCATTGAAGATCACCTGGATGCCCGCCTGGTCCACGTTTTTCGTCCAGACCGCCTCGTGCTTGGTGCTCCACTCGGTAGCCGTGATGAGCAGCGTCGTATCCGGCGGCGGATGGCCCGCGAATTCGCTGATCGCCGCACTGCCGTCCTTGCCCGCGCGGCCGCCGGCCAGACGCAGGTCGAGCAGACGCTGCGTAGCGAACAGGGACAGACCCGCGGACGAGCGGGCCAGATCGTCCCAGTCGAAGCGACTGTCCGCTTCCAGCACTTCGCGCTCGCTGTAGCCCAGCCTGCGCGCCATCGCGCGCACGGCATCGGCCGCCTCGAGGACGAGAAGCTCTTCGCCGGCGAGCAGGTAGACCGGAGCCATCCGGTCGCCTGCAAGATGTTTCTGCCACTGGGCCGGGTTGAACGGCACGTCGCTACCCGGTCAGTTCGACGATGCGGGCGCGGCCGGCGCACCCGCGGCTGCCGCCGCCGGATGCACGGTGGCCGCTTCAAGCCGGAACAGGATGGCCTGGACCATGTCGCCGATCAGGCTGCGCTGCAGTTCTTCGGTCTGGCTGGCGGTACCGATCGTATTGGTGGCGTCGTAGCTGAATTCACGGGACATATCGACACCCTGCGGCGCGATGATGACCGTGCCGTCGCCCGCCTTCGCATTGAAGTCGACGTGGTAACGGACGGCGTATTCCGTGACACGCGCGGTGCCGCTGACAGTGAGCGAATCCGTGCGGAAGTTGTTCGACGTGATCGCCAGCTCGGCCGCGTCGACCGCCGCATGGTCGACTACGGTGACGTCGGCGTTCGACAGGGCGCGGGACAGTTCGCGCTCGAGTCGGCCGCCACCGGCCACCGTCAGGTGGATCTTCTGCATGCCGGGCGGCAGCGCCGCGGACTGTCGCAGGTGGAAACCGCAGGCACTGAGCGGTCCCACGATGGCGACAAGGGCGGCGACACGAAGCAAGCGAAGCGGGTTCGGGCTCATGATTATCCTGCGACGATGTTGACGATCTTGCCGGGCACGACGATCACCTTGCGCACGGTCTGCCCTTCCAGCAACCGCGCCACGGCGGGCTCGGCGCGGGCCATGGTCTCGGCCTCATCCTTCGAGGCCGAAGCCGGCACCTCGATGGTAGCGCGAAGTTTGCCGTTGACCTGCACCGCGTAGGTCAGGGAGTCGCGGACCAGGGCGGCCGGGTCGACGGCGGGCCAGCCCGCGTCCTCAACCAGGGTCTCGCCGTGACCCAGCACCTGCCACAGCGCATGCGACAGATGCGGGGTGAACGGGTTGATCAGCTGGACGATGGCCGTGAAGGCTTCCTGGCGCAGCGCGCGACCGGCGACACTGGCATCGTCGAACTTGCTCAGGGCGTTGAGCAGCTCCATCAGCGCGGCGATCGCCGTGTTGAAGGACTGGCGACGGGCGATGTCGTCGGTGACTTTCTGGATCGTTTCGTGCAGCTGACGACGGACGGTCTTGCGCACCGACTCGCCGGCCGGGTTATCGCCCTGATCGCCAGCGGCGGCCTCGGCGTGAGCCGAGACGTCCCGCCACAGGCGGCGCAGGAAGCGCGCCATACCTTCCACGCCCGCCTCGTTCCACTCCAGCGACTGGTCCGGCGGCGCGGCGAACATCGAGAACAGACGCACCGTATCGGCGCCGTACTTCTCCACCATCGACTGCGGATCGACACCGTTGTTCTTCGACTTGGCCATCTTCTCGATGCCGCCGATCTCCACCGGCTCGCCATCGGTGCGCAGGATCGCGCCCACGATGCGCGCGCGCTCGTCGCGCTGCACGTCCACGTCCGCCGGGTTGAACCAGGTCAGGCGACCGTCGTCCGCCTTGCGGAAGTAGGTTTCGGCGATGACCATGCCCTGGCAGAGCAGGTTGGTGGCCGGCTCGTCGCTGTTCACCAGGCCCTCGTCACGCATGAGCTTGTGGTAGAAGCGGAAATACAGCAGATGCAGGATCGCGTGCTCGATGCCGCCGATGTACTGGTCGACCGGCATCCAGTAATTGACGCGTTCGTCGACCATGGCGTCGGCACCCGGGCTGGTGTATCGCGCCGGATACCAGCTGGATTCCATGAAGGTATCGAACGTATCCGTCTCGCGCTCGGCCGGACCGCCGCAGTTCGGGCAGGTGGTCTTGCGCCATTCCGGGTCCGCCTTGATCGGCGACTGCACGCCGGAGAACGCGACGTCCTCGGGCAGCACCACGGGCAACTGATCCTCGGGGACCGGCACGGCGTCGCAGTTCGGGCAGTAGATCACCGGAATCGGGCAACCCCAGTAGCGCTGGCGGCTGACGCCCCAGTCGCGGATGCGCCAGTTGACCCGGCGCTCGCCACGACCCGCCGCAGCCAGCTTCGCCGAGATGGCTTCGAACGCTTCCCTGAATTCCAGGCCGTCGAACTCGCCCGAGTTGATCAGCGTGCCGTAGTCCGTATACGCACCGGCCGTCTGGATGTTGGTTTCGAAGGTCTTGATCGTCTCGACCGCGGCCGAGGACTGGTACGCGTCCGACGAACCGCCGTCCAGTGCGTTCTGCACGGTGTCGGTGCCGTCGGCGGCGAGGTCGCGCCTGAGCTCGGCGACGGCGTCGACGACGCCACGATCCACGACGACCATCTTGATCGGCAGCGAATACTTCTGGGCGAACTCCCAGTCGCGCTCGTCGTGACCGGGCACGGCCATCACGGCGCCGGTGCCGTAGCCCATCAGAACGAAGTTGGCGACCCACACGGGCACCTTCTCGCCCGTGAGCGGATGCGTGGCATCGATGCCGGTGTAGTAGCCGCGCTTTTCCTGTGTTTCCAGCTCGGCCTCGGACACGCCGCCGGCCTTGCAGCTTTCGATGAATTCGGCGAGGCCGGGATTGCCCTCAGCGGCGCGCGTGGCGATCGCGTGCTCGGCGGCGACCGCCAGGTACGAGACGCCCATGAGGGTATCCGGACGCGTGGTGAACACCGTCAGCGGCTCAGCCTGACCGTCGACGTCGAAGGTGATTTCCAGGCCTTCGGAGCGACCCAGCCAGTTGCGCTGCATCGTCTTGACCGCGTCGGGCCAGCCCGGCAGCGTGTCCAGGCCGTCCAGCAGCTCCTGCGCGTAAGCGGTGATCTTCAGGAACCACTGGGGGATCTCGCGTTTCTCGACCACGGCGCCCGAGCGCCAGCCCTTGCCGTCGATGACCTGCTCGTTAGCAAGCACGGTCTGGTCGACCGGGTCCCAGTTGACGACACTGTTCTTGCGATACACCAGGCCTTTCTTCATCAGCCGGGTGAACATCTGCTGTTCCCAGCGGTAGTACTCCGGACGGCAGGTGGTGACCTCGCGAGTCCAGTCGTACGCGAAGCCCATGCGTTTGAGCTGCTCGCGCATGTGATCGATGTTCTTGTACGTCCACTTCGCCGGCGCGGTGTTGTTCTTGATCGCGGCGTTTTCAGCGGGCAGACCGAACGCATCCCAGCCCATGGGCTGGAGCACGTTCTTGCCCTGCTGGCGCTGGAAACGGCTGATCACGTCGCCGATCGTGTAATTGCGGACATGGCCCATGTGCAGCGCGCCGGAGGGGTACGGCAGCATCGAGAGGCAGTAGAACTTCGGCTTGCCGGCGTCTTCGACGACTTCGAAGGCACGCGTTTCATTCCAGAAGTGCTGGGCGGCGGTCTCGACGGCGGCCGGCGTATAACCGCCCTGCTCGCGCGTGCCCTGGTCTTGGGTGTCCTGCATGGTGTTCGGTACCGGTCGGATGCTCAGGTGGCCGCACGAAAAAGCGCGGCGCTCAATCGCGGGAGACTAGCTTACGGGGGGTGTTCAAGGCAAAAGCGTCTGGCGGGACTGAGGCAAGGGGGGCGTGGGCTGCCATTCCTGTCGCTAGGTCCTCCTACGGCCTTCGCCTTCGTGCGGAAGCGCTCCAGGAACGGCAGCCCACGCCCCCCTTCCGGCGCTACAGCAGGTTGCGAGGCGAGCAAGGCACGATGGGTGCCTCGCCCGGCGGCGACGAGCGCGGCTCCGGCCTGAGGTTGTCGCAATCCTAAGAGCGCCTGAGCACCTTGCGCACATCCGCTTTTCAACACGAAACGACACCGGTCGGAGGGTGCCGCCGGGTGTCGTTCTCGGAGCGCTTCCGCACGTAGGCGAAGGCCGGAGGAGGACTTAGCGACGAGAATGGCACCCGGCGGCGCCCATGCCTCGACGCGCTGTGCGTCAAGCCCGACGGCGCAGCCGAGGCTAACCGCCCCCCGTTACTGGCAAGCCCCCGCCTGCCCCGCCGCCACGGCCCTGACGGCCGCTGCAACCTGGTCGGCGGCCTTGGCCAGCGCGCGCTGGTGAGCGTCGACCAGGCTGTCGTAGGTGCTGCCGGCCGGCTCGCTGACGCGGGAAGCGCAGGTGCTGGCGGCATCGGCGGCGCGGACCGACCAGCTGGCCTCGAGGGTGGCATTGCCGCCCACCTCCGAATCGAAACGACGGACATCGAACTGCACGCGGACGACCTTGCTGTCCTTGGCGCGCGGCAGCCCATGGACATCGTGGGTACCGAGGCGCGTCGACAGGTCGGCCGCGAGGGCACCGCGGATTTCGTCGCCCAGTGGCGACGCCCAGCGTTCGCCGTCGAGCACGGCGATGCCGCTGGCACCCTGACGGAGCACCAGGGCCGGCTGGTCGACCTGCGGCGGGACGGCCACCGCCTGTACGTCGATGACGAACGGTGCGGCGGCGGACGCCAGCGCCGCGGACGGCGGGATCAGCGTATGGAAATGCGTGGGCGCCGAAGAGCACGCGGCTAGCGTGCCCAGCAGGGTGACGGCGGTGGCGAGGCGGAATGTGCGGATCATGGCTGTACGTCCTTGCCCTGCTTCGGAGTCGACGGGAGGATGACCTTCGGCGGCGCATCGGCACCGCGTCCGCGCAGCAGCGCTTCCGGGTGACGGCCGAGGTAGTCGGTGAGGGCGCCCACGGAACGTACCGTGCGCTGCAACTCCTCGAGCGTATTGGCAATGTTCTGCTGCAGCGGCGAGTCTTCGGACAGCGCGTCGTTGGCCGTGCCGACCGTCTTGTTCACACCCTGCAGGGTCTTCTTCGCCTCGGGCAACAGCTCGCCGTTGACCTGCTTCAGCGTGCCGTGCAGCTCCTGCAGGCTGCCGTCGAGATTCTTGCCGATCGAGTCGAACGGGATCTTCTCGACCTTGTCGACGATGCTGGATATCTGCTCCTGCAGGTGATCGAAATCGCCCGCCATCGTGGGTACTTCGAGCGGCTTGGTGCTTTCGTTGAACGCGACCTTCGGCGCCTTCTTGTCGAAGTCGATCGCGATATAGAGCTGGCCGGTGAGCAGGTTGCCCGTACGGGCCTGCGCACGCAGCCCATGGTCGACCATGCCGTGCAGGATGCGCGGCATCTGCTGCTCCTCGTTGCCGCCCACCGCCGCGCGGAGTTTCTCGTCGGCCTTGCCGAGGCGCTGCGGGTACACCAGGGCACCCACGACCACCGGAAAGGTCTTGTTGACCGGGTCGTAGTCGAGATTGACCGACACCACGCGGCCGACCTTCACCCCGAGGAACTCCACCGGCGCATCCGGTGCGAGACCACGCAGGGAGTGCTGGAAGGTCATCCGGATGTAGAGCGGCTTGCCGTCGGGCGGCGCCAGCGCCGTCTGCTGGTCGTTGAACAGGGTGAACTCGGCCATCTCGTCGGCCGGCGTCTCGTCGTGCGGACCCGGCGCGGACTGGAAGGCCACGCCGCCCGCGATCACCGTGGCGATCGACTGCGTGTTGAGCTTGAGCCCGTCGGCGCCGAGCGACACGTCGACACCGCTGGCGTTCCAGAAACGGGCATCCTTGCTGACGAAGCGATCGTTGGGACCGTCGATGAACAACTGCAGGGAGACGCCCTTACCGTCCTTGTCGAGCTCATAGGAAACGATGCGGCCGACCTGGATGCGGCGGTAATAGACAGGTGAACCGATATCCAGCGAGCCCAGATCCGAGGAATGAAGCACGAAGCGACGGCCTGGCGCGCCGTGGGTCACGGCGGGCGGCGTTTCGAGGCCCGTGAAGTCGGCCTGGTCGTCTTCGGAGTCGCCCGCGTCGGCGCCGATGAACGCGCCGGAAAGCAGCGTGTCGATGCCCGACACACCGCTGGCGCCGATACGCGGCCGCACGACCCAGTAGCGGGTGCCCTTGGTCGCGAAGGCCTTCGCATCCTTCTCGAGGTCGATCACGACCGAGATATGCGTGCGGTCCTTCGACAGGCGCATCGTGGTGACCTTGCCGATCACCACGTTCTTGTACTTGACCTGCGTCTTGCCCGCCTCGATGCCTTCGGCGGTCAGAAAGGTCACGGTGATCTGCGGTCCGGCGGACAGCGCGTGGTTGACCAGCAGCGAGATACCGACCAGAGCGGCCACGATCGGCACCAGCCAGATGAGCGAAAAGCCCAGCTTGGACTTGCGCACCTCCGGCTGCGGAAGTTCGTCGGGAGACGGCGTGTTTCCCTCGTGGGTGTCGCTCATTGCGATTTCCTTTTGTCCCAGATCAGCCTGGGATCGAAACTCATGGCCGCCAGCATCGTCAGCACGACGACGATGCCGAAATACACCACGCCGGGCAGGGGCTCGACGCGGCTCAGTATCTTGAAATGCACCAGCGCGGACAGGATCGCGACGACGAAGACGTCGAGCATCGACCAGTACCCGATCAGCTCGACGAAGCGATACAGCTTCGACCGCTGGCGGGCCACCATGTCGCTCGATCGCTGAACCGAGACGAGCAGGTAGCCCATGATGATGAACTTGAGCATGGGGACGATGATGCTCGCCGTGAAGACGATGACCGCCAGGCCCGGCGACCCGGCCCGCCACAGCTCGAGGATGCCGCTGAGGATGGTGTTGTCGTCTTTCGAGGACAGGCTCTGCGTGCGCATGATCGGGAAGATGTTGGCCGGGATGTAGAACATCGCGGCGGCCAGCAGCAGGGCCCATGACCGGGAGACGCTGGCGTGTTTACGACCGTGCAACGGGCTGCCGCAGCGGGGGCAATGGGCGTGCTTGTCGTCGGTATAGGCAGTGACCAGTCGGCAGACGTGGCAGGACATGATGCCCATGTCCACGGCCCGGGGTGGCGCGTTCATGCGTTGGCGTCCTTCGTGACATCCCACAGGTGGCGCGGATCGTGGGTGGAGAAGACCGTGATCAGCAGCGTAAGGAAGCCAAACGCCCAGATACCCGGACCCGTGACCACGTCGAAATAGGTGTGCGCCTTGACCACGGCGACCAGTGTGCCGAGCATGAAAACCTCGATCATGCTCCAGGGCTTGACCCGGACCAGCGACGACATGGCCCGGGAGAACCCCGGCGCCCGCCGACCGTCGCGGGCGAAGAACAGCACCCAGCCGAAGATCATGATCTGGGCCAGCGGGAAGAAGAACAGGGTCAGCGCCGTCAGCACCGCGACGATCTGCGCCCCGTCGTGCCACATGGCGATCACCGCGCCCCATAAGGTGGTCGCGGCGGTCATCCCCGACAGCCCGAGGGTGACGATCGGCGATACGTTGGCGATGACGAAGACGATGAGCGCCGCGACGATCAGGGCGAACTGGCCGTCCACGCTCAGCCACTGATGGCGATCGAGCACGGCCCCGCAGACGACGCAGTCGGAAACCTGTCCACGGGCCAGCGGACGCTTCCGGTAAACGGAGTCGCAATGCTCGCAGATGATGAGGTCCTGACCCTTACGCATGCCAACCCGGCGGTTCCGGGCCGGCTGGCCCACCGGCGTATGATCGCAAATCCGCGTAAACGGCGCATGACGAGCGCCCTAGGTCTGGTCCTAAAAGCGCGTGCGACCTTGATATGCTCCCGCCCTTCCCCGATCTTGGGGGCATCGACATACCGTCCCAGGAGTTAGCCCGTGAGCAGTGCCCCGACCCGCAGTGAACACGTCTTCGACGCGACCACCGCCGGTTTCGAGACCGACGTCATCCAGGCCTCGCTCGAAACGCCGATCCTCGTCGACCTGTGGGCCGAGTGGTGCGGCCCGTGCAAGTCGCTGGGTCCGATCCTCGAAAAGCTGGCGGGCGAGTTCAACGGCGCCTTCCGCCTGGCCAAGATCGACGTGGACGCCGAGCAGCAGCTGGCCGCCATGTTCGGCGTGCGCAGTATTCCCACGGTGATCCTGATCAGCGGCGGGCAGGTCGTCGACGGTTTCGCCGGCGCGCTGCCCGAAGGCCAGATTCGCGAATTCCTGACCAAGCACGGCGTCCAGCCGGCGGAAGCCGCCAATGACGACGTCGCCGCGGACGTGGCCCCGCCGGAAACCGCCGAGGACGCGATCAACCGCCTGCAGCAGGCGATCGCCGCCGAACCGGACCGCGCGGAACTGAAGCTCGATCTCGCGCTGGCCCTGATGCGGGCCGGCCAGGTGCAGCCGGCACAGGCGGAGCTCGACGCCCTGCCCGCCAACCTCGCCACCGACGCCCGTGCCGTCCGCCTGCGCAGTCAGCTCGAACTGGCGCGTGCCCTCGAAGGCGCCCCGTCGCTCGAAGTCCTGCGCGAGCGCGTGCAGACCGACGACAACGACTGGGAAGCCCGCGACCTGCTCGGCGTGCGTCTGCTGATCGAAGGCGACAGCGCCGCCGGCCTCGACCAGTTCCTCGACATCCTCAAGCGCCAGCGCGACTGGCAGGACGGCCAGGCAAAGAAGCGCCTGCTCGCCGCCTTCGCCACCCTCGACGACGCGGCGCTGGTCAGCGTCTACCGGCGGAAGATGGCGTCGCTGGTCTTCTGATCGACACGGGCGCGGCTCAGCGCCGCTTGCGGCGCACGTACAGTTGCTTGCGTACAGTAGCGACCAGTTCGCCCGACGCGGTGCGGATATCGGTATCGAACCAGCGCAGGTGCTTCTCGCCGTCGGCGGTCATCTCGCGGATCTCATCGAGCAGCGCGTCGTCGACGCGGAACTCCGCGAAGACATCTTCCCGACCGGGCGCGACGAAGCGGATTTCGCCGGCCTGGTCCCAGACGATGTATTCGCTCCCCAGCGACTTGAGCACCATGATCATCCAGAACGGATCGGTCATCGAGAACAGGTTGCCGCCAAAGTGTGTGCGCACGTAATTGCGGTTGTACCAGGCAAGCCTGAGCTTCACCCTGACGTAGCGGTAGTCGTCCATCTTCACCACGCGGATGCCGGCGAACAGGAAGGGCGGCCAGGCATTGAAGATGCGGCGCAGGGTCGATGCTTTCATGGCGCCATGCTAGCCGCGGCTGAGCGGTGGGCGAAGTACCCCGTTTAAAACAGGTATGACCTTTGGCACAGGTCGCTCCGGGACGCGGCCCCGACTATCGGGCGATAACGATCTCGTCCGCCAAGGGGAACCCAGAGCCATGCGCCTGCCGCTTCGTCGTGCCACCCTCGCCGCCGCCGTCTTGTCGGCGATGGCTATCTCCGCCGCCGCATCCGCAGCCCCGGCCGTTTCGCCGCCCATTCCCGCCGCCGTGGACAAACCGTACGCCGGCAATATCACGCTCAACGTGGACCTGTCCGACGCCGCGAAGAACATCTTCCGGGTGAAGGAGACGATTCCGGTAACCGCCGGACACGTGGTGCTGCACTACCCGAAGTGGATCCCGGGCGTGCACGGCCCTTCGGGCCCGCTGTCCAACGTCGCCGGCATCCAGGTCACCGCCAACGGCAAGAAGATCCCGTGGCGTCGCGACCTGCAGGAGATGTATGCCTTCCACGTCGACGTACCCGAAGGCACCGACAAGCTCGAGCTTTCGTTCGTTTATCTCGCTCCGGCAACGCCGAACTACGTGCCGCTCTCATTCAATGAAGTGTCGTTCTATCCGGCCGGCTACTACGCCAGCCAGATCAAGGTCGATCCGAGCGTGACCCTGCCTGCCGGCTGGAAGTACGCATCCGCACTGGAGACCGCGTCTCAGAGCGGCAACACGGTCAGTTTCAAGACCGTGAGCTACGAGAACCTGGTCGACTCGCCGGTCATGAGCGGCAAGTACTTCAACCGCATCGACCTCGCTCCGGGCCAGGAAACGCAGGTGCACCTCGACATCACCGGCGATACCGCCGCGGGCGTCAAGGCCACCGACAAGCAGATCGAAGTACAGCGCAACCTCATCGTGCAGGCAAACAAGCTGTTCGGTGCGCACCACTACGGTCATTACGACTTCCTGCTGGTGACCTCGGATCACACGGGTCATTTCGGGCTCGAGCACCACCAGTCCAGCGACGATCGCCTCTTCGCCAACTTCCTCACCGACGCCGACGTCAACGTGGCCGCGGGCACCCTGCTTCCGCACGAGTACATCCATTCGTGGAACGGCAAGTTCCGTCGTCCGGCGGACCTGTGGACGCCGACCTTCGCCGAGCCCATGCAGGACGACCTGCTCTGGGTCTACGAAGGGCTGACCGACTACTGGGCCGGCGTGCTGACCGCCCGCTCGGGCATCTGGACCACCGACCAGTGGCGTGACTCGCTGGCGGGTATCGCCGCCGACATGTCCGCACGCACGGGCCGTTCGTGGCGCTCGCTGCAGGACACGGCCGACGGCATCCCGCTCTCCTCGCGCGGCGGCAGCCCGGGCTGGGGCAATCTGCGTCGCAGCTCGGACTACTATCCGGAAGGCCAGCTGCTCTGGCTGGACGTCGATACGAAGATGCGCGACCTGTCCGGCGGCAAGCACACGCTGGATGAATTCGCGAAGGCCTTCTACGGCATGGACAACGGCAGCTATACGCCGAAAACCTATACGTTCGAGGACGTCGTCTCGACACTCAACGGCATTCAGCCGTTCGACTGGGCGAGCTTCCTGCGCCAGCGCCTCGATTACACGGGCGACACCCTGCCCGAGCACGGCATCGAGGGCGGTGGCTGGAAACTCGTCTACGACGACAAGCCGACCGCGTTCGCGAAGACAGCGGAAAAGATCCGCAAGTCGGTCAACCTCGCCTACTCACTCGGCATCGTCGTGAACGACAAAGGCTCGGTCACCGACGCGCAGTGGGACGGCGTGGCCGCGAAGGCCGGTCTCGTGCCGGGCGTGCAGCTGGTCGCGATCAACGGCAAGGATTACTCGGCGCAGGTCCTGAAGGACGCCGTGACCGCGGCGAAGGGTACGAGCACACCGATCGAGTTCCTGATCAAGAGCACCGACGACTACGCCACGATCAAGGTCGATTATCACGAGGGGCTGAAGTATCCGCATCTCGTGCGTGGTGAGGGCAAGGACCTGATCGGCGCGATCGCTACGCCTAAGAAGTAACGAGGCGCGCGGGGAGACATAGGGTCGGAGCGAATGGCGGCGTATGTTCCGCCATTCGCTCTGGCTTTTTTTTTGCGCCGCTGGTGGCGTTTTTTAGGGCTCGGCTGTCGCCTTCGCGTTTGGCTTTGTCGCGGCGTGTGGTGTCGAAGGGAAGAGCCGGCGGGTGCCACCCTCGCGTCCACGCCTGCGGCTACCGGACGCGAGGGTGGCACCCGCCGGCTCTTTGGGGGACTGAGGCAACGTGGGGTCGAGCGGCGGCTCGCTTCGTGGTTGGGACCGCTCGCCTGCCTGTTTCGGATGGCCTCGTTCGCCCTAGTGGGGCTGAGGGTTCGCGAACAGGGTTCGCTCCTACCGCACGGCGACCGCAATGGGGG
>NZ_FNBR01000008.1:0-79898 GCF_900102405.1 Dyella sp. 333MFSha
TGGTGTGCTCGGCCGCTGACGGCCCGATGCCGCAGACCCGCGAGCACATCCTGCTCTCGCGTCAGGTCGGCGTGCCGTACATCGTCGTGTTCCTGAACAAGGCCGACATGGTCGACGACGCCGAGCTGCTCGAGCTGGTCGAGATGGAAGTCCGCGAGCTGCTGTCGAAGTACGAGTTCCCGGGCGACGACACCCCGATCGTTCACGGTTCGGCCCGCCTCGCGCTGGACGGCGACCAGTCGGAAATCGGCGTGCCGTCGATCATCAAGCTGGTCGATGCGCTGGACAGCTGGATTCCGGAGCCGGAGCGCGTGATCGACAAGCCGTTCCTGCTGCCGGTCGAAGACGTGTTCTCGATCTCGGGTCGCGGTACGGTGCTGACCGGTCGCGTCGAGCGCGGCATCGTCAAGGTGGGTGACCCGGCCGAAGTGGTCGGTCTGAAGGACACCCAGCAGACGACGGTCACGGGCGTGGAAATGTTCCGCAAGCTGCTGGACCAGGGTCAGGCCGGTGACAACGTCGGCGTGCTGGTTCGCGGCCTGAAGCGTGAAGACGTCGAGCGCGGCCAGGTGCTGGCTGCTCCGAAGTCGGTCACGCCGCACACCGAGTTCGAGGGTGAGGTGTACATCCTGTCGAAGGACGAGGGTGGCCGTCACACGCCGTTCTTCAGCAACTATCGTCCGCAGTTCTACTTCCGTACCACGGACGTGACCGGTTCGATCAAGCTTCCGGAAGGCGTCGAGATGGTGATGCCGGGCGACAACGTGAAGATCTCGGTGACCCTGGGCTTCCCGATCGCCATGGACGAAGGCCTGCGCTTCGCGATCCGCGAAGGCGGTCGTACCGTCGGCGCCGGCGTCGTCGCCAAGATCAACAAGTAAGAAATCGCCGGGGCAGGGTGACCTGTCCGGCTGTTGAAGAGGCGGGAGCGAAAGCTCCCGCTTTTTTTTGGTAATTTTTTGAGCAGGGGCTTCCTTTTCTCCGGCAGACCGGCTATATTCGCCGAGTTATATCAGCCCTAAGTCCTTCGGGACGGGCTCACCGCGAAATGAGGCGCACGGAATGTGCTTCGAGTTCGCAGGCATGGATGCCGCATAGAGTGCCAGCCAGGCCAACGGGCGCGAGCTCTGTTGACCGATGTCGTTGTGTATTCTATACTTTTCTGTCTGGGCAGGCCGTTTATACGGCCTGCCTGACTTTTTCGGGTCGTTCCGGGCGGTGCCACACCGTTCCAGTTCGGCCCGTTGCGACACCCGTAGGTCAGTAACAAGGGTTGTGCGGGGTGGCGAGAAGCCATTCCGAATCACAAGAACGTTCTTTCGATAACAGGACACGGTTTTTATGGCGAACCAAAAGATTCGCATCCGGCTCAAGGCGTTCGATCATCGTCTGATCGATCGTTCGGCCAGCGAAATCGTCGAGACGGCCAAGCGCACCGGCGCTACGGTCCTCGGCCCGATCCCGCTGCCGACCAAGATTGAGCGCTACACCATTCTGGTGTCGCCGCACGTCGACAAAGATGCCCGCGACCAGTACGAGACCCGTACGCACAAGCGCGTTCTGGACATCGTCGACCCCAACGACAAGACCGTGGACGCGCTCATGAAGCTCGATCTCGCGGCTGGCGTTGACGTGCAGATCAAGCTCGGCTGAGCGGATAAAAGGATACGAAGATGAGTATCGGACTGGTTGGCCGCAAGTGCGGCATGAGCCGGCTCTTCACCGAAGACGGCCGCTCGATTCCGGTGACGCTGATTGAAGCGACCCCGAATCGTGTGACGCAGGTGAAGACCGAAGAAAACGACGGCTACAGCGCCGTGCAGGTGACGACGGGTGCCAAGCGCGCCTCGCTCCTCACCTCGCCGCTGAAGGGTCACTACGCTAACGCCAAGGTCGAGCCCGGCCGCGGTCTGTGGGAGTTCCGCGTTTCCGCGGAAGACGCAGGCAAGTACGCGATCGGCACCGAGATCAAGGCTGACGACGTGTTCACTGTCGGTCAGACGGTCGACGTCGCCGGCGTGTCGAAGGGTAAGGGTTTCCAGGGCACCATCAAGCGTCACCACTTCAAGATGGGCGACGCCACGCACGGTAACTCGCTGTCGCATCGCGCCCCTGGCTCGATCGGTCAGCGTCAGACGCCGGGCCGCGTGTTCCCTGGTAAGAAGATGTCGGGCCACATGGGCGCGGTCAACCGCACCCAGCAGGGCCTCGAAGTGGTCAAGGTCGATTCCGAGCGTCACCTCATCGCAGTCAAGGGCGCAGTCCCGGGCGCGCCGGGTGGTGATGTCGTGATCCGCCCGACGACCAAGGGCTGAGGAGAGACGCCATGGAACTCAACGTTATTGGCGCCAAGGCGCTCACCGTGTCGGACGACGTGTTCGGCGGCGAGTACAAGAAGGCCCTCGTGCACCAGGTCGTCACCGCCTATCAGGCGGCTGGCCGTGCCGGCACGAAGGCTCAGCTGTCTCGCGGTCAGATGTCCGGTACGACCAAGAAGTTCAAGAAGCAGAAGGGTGGCGGCGCACGCCACGGCGATTACCGCGCCCCGATCTTCGTCGGCGGTGGTGTGACGTTCGCGGCCAAGCCGCGCAGCTTCGAGCAGAAGGTCAACCGCAAGGCTTACCGCGTCGCGATCCGTTCGATCGTCGCCGAACTCAACCGTCAGGATCGCCTGAAGGTCGTGTCCGAGCTGTCGATGGAAGCCCCGAGCACCAAGGGCATGATCGCCAAGCTGGCCGAGCTCGAAGTCAAGGGTCGCGTGCTGCTGGTGTCGGAAGACGCCACTGAAGCGCTGTACCTGTCCGCTCGCAACATTCCGTACATCCACGTCGTTGACGTGCTGGCCCTGAACCCGGTCAGCCTGGTCGGTAGCGACTATGTCGTCATGACGGTGGACGCGGTCAAGAAGGTCGAGGAGTGGCTCGCATGAGCACCGAACGCACGCTTAATACGCTTCGCGCGCCGCACATCTCCGAGAAGTCGGCTCGCCTTGCTGAGAATAACCAGTACGTTTTCGTCGTGGCGCCTGAGGCGACCAAGGCCGATGTCCGTGCAGCGGTGGAACATCTCTTCGACGTCAAAGTCCTGGATGTGAACCTCGTTAACACGAAGGGCAAGGTCAAGTCGTTCCGCTTTCGCACTGGCAACCGCCAGGGCAAGCGTAAGGCCTACGTGCGCCTCGCCGACGGTCATACGATCGACGTGTCGGCCAAGGCCTGAGCCAGGAGTTGAATTGAGATGGCACTGATCACTCACAAGCCGACCTCCCCGGGCCGCCGCGACGCTGTCAGCGTGCGGACCGAAGGTCTGTACAAGGGCGCTCCCTACGCGCCCCTGACCGAATCGCAGTCGAAGACCGGCGGTCGCAACCATTACGGTCGCATCACCACCCGTCATCGCGGCGGCGGTCACAAGCAGGCGTACCGCATCATCGACTTCAAGCGCGACAAGGAAGGCATTGCCGCCGTTGTCGAGCGTCTTGAATACGATCCGAACCGCACCGCGCATATCGCGTTGCTGTGCTACGCCGACGGCGAGCGCCGCTACATCATCGCGCCGAAGGGCGTGGCGGTTGGCGATCGTCTCGTGTCGGGTTCCGACTCTCCGATCAAGCCGGGCAACTGCCTGCCGCTTCGTTCGATCCCGGTCGGTTCCACGATCCACTGCATCGAGATGAAGCCGGGCAAGGGTGCGCAGATCGCACGCTCCGCCGGCGCTTCGGTCCAGCTGGTCGCTCGCGAGCAGGGCTATGCCACGCTGCGTCTTCGCTCCGGCGAAATGCGTCGCGTCCCGGTTGAATGCCGCGCCACCATCGGTGAAGTCGGCAACTCCGAGCACAGCCTGCGCAAGCTCGGCAAGGCCGGTAAGAAGCGTTGGGCAGGTATTCGTCCGACCGTCCGCGGCGTCGTCATGAACCCGGTCGACCATCCGCATGGCGGTGGTGAAGGCAAGACCTCCGGTGGCCGTCATCCGGTCTCGCCGTGGGGCACGCCGACCAAGGGCTACAAGACGCGCAACAACAAGCGCACCGAACAGTTCATCGTGCGTCGTCGCAAGTAATTAGGAAACGATCATGCCGCGCTCTCTAAAAAAAGGTCCGTTCGTCGACCTGCACCTCGTGAAAAAGGTGGAAGCCGCCGTTTCCGCCAATAACAAGCGTCCGATCAAGACCTGGTCGCGTCGTTCGATGATCCTGCCGGAGATGGTCGGTCTGACCATCGCCATCCACAACGGCCGCCAGCATGTGCCTGTGTTGATCAACGAGAACATGGTCGGGCACAAGCTCGGCGAGTTCGCGGTGACCCGCACGTACAAGGGCCACGCCGGCGACAAGAAGGGCAAGTGATGAGCACCGAAGCCAAAGCGATCCTGCGCAGCGCCCGCATCTCGGCGCAGAAGGCACGCCTGGTGGCTGACCTGGTCCGCGGTTTGCCCGTGGGCCGAGCCAGCGACGTGCTCGCCTTTACCAACAAGAAGGCCGCTCACCTTGTTCGCAAGGTGCTGCTCTCCGCCGTCGCCAACGCCGAGAACAATCTCGGTGCCGACGTCGACGAGCTGAAGGTCGCACGCATCTTCGTCGACGAAGGTCCGGCGATGAAGCGTATGTACGCCCGCGCCAAAGGCCGCGGTTCGCGCATCCTGAAGCGCACCAGCCACATCACTGTGGTTGTTGGCAACTGACTGGGGTAAGAGACGATGGGTCATAAAGTTCATCCCACCGGTATCCGCCTCGGCATTGCCAAGGACTGGAACTCGAAGTGGTACGCAAACAAGGGTGAGTATGCTGTGTATCTCGCAGCGGACCTGAAGGTCCGTGAGATGCTCCGCAAGAAGCTCGCCGCCGCGGGTATCTCGAAGATCCAGATCGAGCGCCCGGCCAAGACCGCCCGCGTGACGATCCACACCGCCCGTCCGGGCGTGGTGATCGGCAAGAAGGGTGAGGACATCGAGAAGCTGCGTAAGGAAGTCACCGACATGATGGGCGTCCCGACGCACATCAACGTCAGCGAAGTCCGTAAGCCGGAGCTCGATGCCCAGCTCGTCGCTGAATCGATCGCTCAGCAGCTCGAGCGTCGCATCATGTTCCGCCGCGCCATGAAGCGCTCGGTCGGTAACGCGATGCGCCTCGGTGCCCTGGGCATCAAGATCAACGTCTCCGGCCGTCTGAATGGCGCCGAGATCGCTCGCTCCGAGTGGGCCCGTGAAGGTCGCGTTCCGCTGCACACGCTGCGTGCGGACATCGACTACGGCACCGCCGAAGCCAAGACCCAGTACGGCATCATCGGTGTCAAGGTATGGGTCTATAAGGGCGAGATCTTCGATCTGGCGGCAGCTACGGCCGAGTCGAAGGAAGAACAGCAGCCTCAGCAGTCGCGCCGCGACGGTGGTGAAAACCGCCGCGAGCGGACGGCCAAGTAAGGAGCGTTGCCATGTTGCAACCTAAGCGCACTAAGTTCCGCAAGCAGTTCAAGGGCCGCAATGACGGCCTGGCGTTCAACTCCAATCTCGTGAGCTTCGGCGAGTACGGCCTCAAGGCGACGACGCACGGTCAGCTGACCGCACGTCAGATCGAAGCGGCCCGTCGTTGCATCACGCGTTTCGTCAAGCGTGGCGGCAAGCTGTGGATCCGGGTCTTCCCGGACAAGCCGATCACCCGCAAGCCGATCGAAGTTCGAATGGGCGCCGGTAAGGGTAGCGTCGAGTTCTGGGTCGCTCCGATCCAGCCCGGTCGCATGCTTTATGAAATCGAAGGTGTCGACGAGACGACGGCACGCGAAGCGTTCCGTCTGGCCGCAGCAAAGCTGTCCGTCCAGACCCAGTTCGTCTCCAGGGCGGTGATGTAATGGCCAGCAAAGATATCAACCAGAAGTCGGCGGAAGAGCTTAAGCAGGATCTGCTGGACCTTCGCAAGGAGCAGTTCAATCTGCGCATGCAGAAGGGCTCCGGTCAGCTCACTCAGCCGCACCAGCTGCGCCGCGTTCGGCGTGACATCGCCCGCACGAAGTTCGTGCTCGGCGCTAAGAAGTAAGGACGGCGGACATGAGTGATAACACGAAGACGGCGCGCACCCTCACGGGGCGTGTCATCAGCAACAAGATGGACCATACCGTAACGGTTCTGATCGAGCGTCAGGTGCAGCATCCGCTGCTCGGCAAGATCATCCGCCGCTCCACGAAGCTCCACGCACATGACGAGACCGGTGCGAACGAGGGCGACCTGGTGCGGATCGCGGAATGCCGTCCGCTGTCGAAGACCAAACATCACCGCGTGGTCGAAATCGTCACGCGCGCTGAAGTCTAAGGAGAAGAGCAGCCATGATTCAGGTGCAAAGCTCGCTTTCCGCAGCGGACAACAGCGGTGCGAAGGAAATGATGTGCATCAAGGTGCTGGGCGGCTCGAAGCGCCGTTACGCCAGCGTCGGTGATGTGATCAAGGTGACCATCAAGGACGCCATTCCTCGCGGTAAGGTCAAGAAGGGTGAGGTGTACAACGCCGTGGTGGTTCGTACCGCCAAGGGTGTGCGCCGCGCTGACGGTTCCGTTATCCGTTTCGACGGTAACGCGGCCGTCCTCCTCAACAATAAGCTCGAGCCGATCGGCACCCGTATTTTCGGGCCGGTTACCCGCGAGCTGCGCAACGAGAAGTTCATGAAGATCGTCTCGCTCGCGCCCGAAGTGCTCTGAGCGGAGGCCAGACATGAACCGTATCCGCAAGGGTGACAACGTCGTCGTCATCACCGGCAAGAACAAGGGGCAGCGCGGCGACGTGCTGCGCGTCGATGGCGACCGCGTTGTCGTCTCGAACGTCAACCTGGTCAAGCGCCACACCAAGCCGAACCCCCAGGCCAACCAGCCGGGTGGGATCGTCGAGCGTGAGGCCTCGATCCATATCTCCAATGTACAGCTCTTCAACTCCGCCACGAACAAGGGCGAGCGCGCTGGCACCAAGACGCTCGAGGACGGGCGCAAGGTGCGCGTGTTCCGCTCCGGCGAAGTAGTCGACGCGTAAGGAACCGAAGTCATGACCCGTCTTGAAACGTTTTACAAAGAGTCGGTAATGCAGAAGCTCACTGAGCGCTTCGGTTACCAGAATGTGATGCAGGTTCCGCGCATTACGAAGATCACGCTCAACATGGGCGTCGGCGAAGCTGCCGGTAACAAGAAGATCCTCGATAACGCCGTTGCCGACATGACGAAGATCGCCGGTCAGAAGCCGATCACGACGAAGGCCCGCGTGTCGGTCGCTTCGTTCAAGATCCGCGATGGCTGGCCGATCGGTTGCAAGGTCACGCTGCGTCGTGCCCAGATGTGGGAATTCCTGGACCGCCTGATCAACATCTCGCTGCCGCGTACGCGCGACTTCCGTGGTGTCTCGGGCCGTGCCTTCGATGGCCGTGGTAACTACAACTTCGGCGTCAAGGAACAGATCATTTTCCCGGAAATCGACTTCGATCAGGTTGACGCGCTGCGCGGTATGGATATCTCCATCACCACGACCGCCAAGACCGACGAAGAAGCCAAGGCGCTGCTGGAAGCTTTCAGCTTCCCGTTCCGCAACTGATCAACAGGTAGAACATGGCCAAGACCTCGATGGTCGAGCGCGACCTCAAGCGCACCAAGCTCGTCAAGAAGTACGCTGCCAAGCGTGCGGAATACAAGGCGATCGTTCTGAGCGCGACCGCTTCGTACGACGAGAAGATGGAAGCCCAGACGAAGCTGCAGAAGCTTCCCCGTGACGCGAGCCCGTCGCGCCAGCGTAACCGCTGCGCACTGACTGGCCGCCCGCGTGGCGTCTACAGCAAGTTCGGCCTCGGCCGCAACAAGCTCCGCGAAGCCACCATGCGTGGTGACGTCCCGGGTCTGCGCAAGGCTAGCTGGTAAAAAACAGCCTCCGCTCCGGCGGGGGAGGGTGGTCCTGGACAAAACTTGTCCAGGCCGCCTCATGCTGCTATAGTCGTCGGTCTGCGCAATGCAGACCGACGATTTGTCGGCACTACAATTTAAGATTTCCGGTCATACGGATATCGGTACTCTCAAGGGTTTTTCTTATGAGCATGACTGATCCCATCGCCGATCTGTTTACGCGCATCCGCAACGGCCAGGCGTCTGGCAAAGCGGTTGTACGTATGCCGTCGTCGAAAGTGAAGCTGGCCCTGGCCAAGCTTCTTCAGAACGAAGGCTACATCCTCGACGCCCGTACCGCTGACGAAGCGGGCAAGCCGGTCCTCGAGATCAAGCTCAAGTATTTCGAAGGCCGTCCGGCCATTGAAACCATTTCCCGTGTCAGCCGTTCCGGTCTCCGCGTCTACCGCGGCAAGGACGAGCTGCCGAAGGTCCTCGGTGGCCTGGGTATCTCGATCATCTCGACTTCCGCCGGTCTCCTGACCGACGCGCAGGCCCGTTCGAAGGGTCTGGGCGGCGAAGTCATCGGCCAGGTGGCGTAAGGAGTCCCGATATGTCACGCGTAGCCAAGCTCCCCATCACCCTCCCGAAGGGCGTTGAAGTCTCCGTCGCCAATGGCACGGTCTCGGTCAAGGGCCCGAAGGGCACCCTGACGACCCACGAGCTGCCGGGCGTCTCGCTCTCGCAGGACAATGGCGTCCTTACGATCGTTCTGGCCGACGGTGCAGACGACAAGTTCGGCGGCACCGCCCGCGCGATCATCGCCAACATGGTGACCGGCGTGGCCAGCGGCTTCGAGAAGAAGCTCGAGCTCGTCGGCGTCGGTTACCGCGCGCAGCTGGCAGGCAAGGCCGTAAACCTTTCCCTCGGCTTCTCGCACCCGGTCGTGTTCGATGCGCCGGAAGGCATCACCATCGAAGTCCCGACGCAGACGGAAATCCTTATCAAGGGTGCCGACAAGCAGCTCGTGGGCCAGACGGCCGCCAAGATCCGTGCTTTCCGTTCGCCGGAGCCCTACAAGGGCAAGGGCGTTCGCTACGCCGGCGAGAAGATCATCCTGAAGGAAGCCAAGAAGGCCTAATCGGCCTATCCGCTTTCTGGAGACCAGACGATGAACAAGAATACATCCCGCCTGCGCCGCGCCAAGTCGACCCGTGCCCACATCCGTGAGCTCGCCGTCGCCCGCCTGAGCGTGCACCGCACCGGTCAGCACATCTACGCCCAGGTCTTCGCGCCGAACGGCACCGTCGTGGCAGCCGCCTCGACCGTGCAGAGCTCGGTTGCCGAAGGTCTCAAGAGCAAGAAGAACATTGAAGCCGCCACCACGGTGGGTCGCATCGTTGCCGAGCGCGCCCAGGCCGCCGGTATCGAAGCTGTCGCGTTCGACCGCTCGGGTTTCCGCTATCACGGTCGCATCAAGGCTCTGGCCGATGCGGCTCGTGAGGCCGGCCTCAAGTTCTAAGAGGCGTCAGGCCACGGTATCGGTCCTCAGGGGCCGGTGCCGCCCGCTGTAACTACAACTCCAAGCGGCGACCGAGCCGTAAACAGAAGTCCCGGCTAACTACCATGCCGGGCTATCAGGAAAAGAGATGTCCTCGACAGATCGCGAAAATTCGGACGGCATGCTTGAAAAGCTTATCGCCGTCAACCGCGTGGCCAAGACCGTCAAGGGTGGCCGCCAGATGAGCTTCACCGCGCTGACGGTTGTCGGCGATGGCGAAGGCCGCGTCGGTTTTGGTTATGGCAAGGCGCGTGAAGTGCCGGTTGCCATCTCCAAGGCCATGGAGCGCGCCCGCCGCAACATGGTGTCCATCGAACTCAACAACGGCACGCTGTGGTACGCCATCAAGGCCAACCACGGTGCGGCTCGCGTCTACATGCAGCCTGCTTCGCAGGGTACCGGCGTCATCGCCGGCGGCGCCATGCGCGCTGTCCTCGAAGTGGTTGGCGTGAAGGACGTGCTCGCCAAGGCTGTCGGCTCGCGCAACCCGATCAACCTCGTCCGCGCGACGATCAAGGGTCTGCAGGCCGTTGCTTCGCCGAAGCGCATCGCCGCCAAGCGTGGCAAGACGATCGAAGAGGTTCTCGGCAATGGCTAAGAAGAATGAAACCGCCGCTGGCGGTACCGTCCGCGTGCGCCTGGTCAAGGGTCTGCGCGGCGTGCAGGGTCGTCATCGTCTGAGCGTCAAGGCCCTCGGCCTCGGCAAGCTCAACGACGTCCGCGAACTGAAGGATAGCCCGCAGGTCCGTGGCCTTATCAACAAGGTCTACTACCTGGTTCGGGTCGAGGAGTAAGTCATGCGTCTTAACGATCTCAGGCCCGGTAAGGGCGCTCGCAAGACCCGTACCCGCGTCGCTCGCGGTATCGGCTCCGGCCTCGGCAAGACGGCCGGCCGTGGTCACAAGGGTCAGCACGCCCGTGCGGGTAACACGCACCGCGTGGGTTTCGAAGGCGGCCAGATGCCGCTGCAGCGTCGTCTTCCGAAGGTGGGCTTCCGCTCGCTGAAGAAGGCCGACACGCAGCAGGTCATGCTGTACCAGCTCGCCGTCATCGAAGCCGACACGATCGATCTGATCGCTCTCCACGCCGCCGGTCTCGTGACCAGCCGCGCGAAGAAGGTCAAGATTGTCCTGAAGGGTGAAATCAATCGCGCGATCAAGCTCTCGGGCGTGCTTGCGACAGCCGGCGCCAAGGCGGCTATCGAAGCCGCCGGCGGCAGCGTGGAGTAATCAGGTGGCTGCAGCGCAGGGCACAACGCTCGGCTCGCTGGGCAAACTGACGGAACTGCGTCAGCGCATCTTCTTCCTGATCGGTGCGCTGATCGTCTTCCGCCTCGGTTCGTTCATCCCGGTTCCGGGCGTGAATCCTGAGGCGATGACGAGCCTGGTGGAAGGCGGCGGCGGCCTGCTGAACATGGTCAACATGTTCTCCGGTGGTTCGCTGTCGCGTTTCTCGGTGTTCGCGCTTGGTGTGGTGCCGTATATCTCGGCATCGATCGTGGTGCAGATGATGGGCTCGGTCATTCCGTCGCTCATGGCTCTGCGGAAGGAAGGCGAGTCGGGTCGTCGCAAGATGACCATGTACACGCGTTTCGGCACGGTCGGTCTGGCGGCATTTCAGGCTTTCGGTATCGCGGTCGCCCTGCAGAAGCAGGTCGGCGCCAGCGGTCCGGTCGTCTACATGCCGGGTGCCGGCTTCGTCATGGCATCGGTCGTCGGCCTCACCGCCGGCACGATGTTCCTGATGTGGCTGGGTGAGCAGATCACGGAACGCGGTATCGGCAACGGTATCTCGATGCTGATCTTCGCCGGTATCGTCGCGGGTCTGCCGGGTGCCATCGCGCACACGCTGACCATGGCGAACAACGGTGAGCTGTCGGTTCTGAAGTTGCTCATGGTGACGGCACTGATCCTGGCGGTGACTGCGTTCGTGGTGTTCATGGAGCGCGCCCAGCGGCGCATCACGGTGAACTACGCGAAGCAGGGCAGCCAGCGCCAGTTCCAGCGCCAGACCTCGCACCTGCCGCTGAAGATCAACATGGCGGGCGTCATTCCGCCGATCTTCGCGACGAGCCTTCTGCTTTTTCCGGCAACCGCCGCGACCTGGTTTGGCTCAGCCAATCAGTCGCGCTGGTTGCAGTGGCTGACCACGGCGCTGAGCCCGGGTGAGCCGGTCCACGACATCGTGTTCGCGGTGCTGGTGATCGGATTCGCCTTCTTCTATACGGCGATCGTGTTCAACTCGCAGGAAACGGCGGATAACCTCAAGCGTTCGGGCGCGTTGATTCCGGGTATTCGTCCGGGTCGCGCGACGGCTGACTACATCGATGGCGTCATGACCCGGCTTACCGGTGTTGGCGCGATTTACATCGTGCTGGTCTGCCTGGTGCCCACGTTCATGCAGAACGCCTGGCACGTACCGTTCTATTTCGGCGGCACTTCGCTGCTGATCGTGGTGGTGGTGGTGATGGACTTCACGGCTCAGGTCCAGGCCCATCTCGTCAGCCACCAGTACGAGAGTCTGCTCAAGAAGTCCAATCTCCGCCGTGGCTGAGATTGGGCGATAAGCCCCCAAGTAGGGGAGGCCTTGGCGCCCAGCGCCGCAGGACTTCCCGTTTAGGTTAATTCAGGTTAAAATTGCGCGTTTACCGCGCACGAAACGCATCGGAGACAGTACATCATGGCGCGCATCGCGGGTGTCAATTTGCCAGTCCAGAAGCATGTCTGGGTCGGCCTGCAGAGCATTTTCGGAATCGGCCGTTCGCGGGCGAAGCAGGTTTGTGTGGATGCAGGCGTGGTTCCGACCACGCCCATCAAGTCGCTTAGCGAAGGCGAGGTCGAAAAGATCCGAGCTGAAATCGCTAAGTACACGGTCGAAGGTGACCTCCGCCGCGAAGTCGGCATGGCGGTCAAGCGCCTGATGGACCTGGGTTGCTACCGTGGCCTGCGCCACCGTCGTGGCCTGCCGGTGCGCGGCCAGCGCACGCGTACCAACGCCCGTACCCGTAAGGGTCCGCGTCGTCCGATCAAGAAGTAACGGATACCGATTATGGCTAAGCCGGTTAAAACCAAGAAGAAGATCAAGCGCGTCGTCACGGATGCCGTGGCACACGTGCAGGCTTCTTTCAACAACACCATCGTCACGATCACCGATCGTCAGGGCAACGCCCTGTCGTGGGCGACTGCAGGCGGCGCGGGTTTCCGCGGCTCCCGTAAGTCGACCCCGTTCGCTGCCCAGGTTGCCGCCGAGAAGGCTGGCCGCGCTGCAGGCGACTACGGTGTGAAGACTGTGGAAGTTCGCATCAAGGGCCCCGGCCCGGGCCGTGAGTCGGCCGTGCGTTCACTGAATGCGTTGGGCTATAAAGTGCTCAACATTATCGATGTCACGCCGATTCCGCATAACGGCTGCCGTCCCCCCAAGAAGCGTCGCGTCTAAGGAGCATACCCATGGCCCGTTATCGTGGAGCTACCTGCAAACTTGCGCGTCGTGAAGGTGCCGACCTCGGTCTTAAGAGCCCGGCCCGCGCGCTTGATTCCAAGTGCAAGCTCGAAAACAAACCCGGTCAGCATGGCGCCAACAAGCGCGCCCGTCTTTCCGATTACGCAGTGCAGCTGCGTGAGAAGCAAAAGGTCAAGCGCATCTACGGTGTGCTTGAGCGTCAGTTCAGCAACTACTACACCAAGGCTTCGACCCAGAAGGGCAATACGGGTGAAAACCTGCTGCGCCTCCTGGAAAGCCGTCTCGACAACGTCGTGTTCCGTATGGGTTTCGCGGTCACCCGCGCCCAGGCTCGTCAGCTCGTGGCCCACAAGGCCGTGACGGTCAATGGTAAGAAGGTCAACGTGCCTTCCTTCCATGTCCGTCCGGGCGACGAAGTCTCGCTGACCGAAAAGGCTCGCACTCAGCTGCGCGTCCAGGAAGCAGCGACGGTTTTCGACACGATGGACCTTCGTCCGTCCTGGGTCGAGGTCGACAGCAAGAAGTTCGCAGGCACGTTCAAGGCTGTGCCGGATCGCGGTGATCTGCCGGCCGACATCAACGAAGCCCTGATCGTCGAGCTTTACTCGAAGTAATCTTCACCGGAGCCTTGCATGGCAGTTTCGTCAACTAGTGTGCTGCGGCCTCGTGGCCTCAGCGTCGAGCAGCTTGGAGCGAACCGCGCTAAGGTGGTGGTCGAGCCGCTCGAGCGTGGCTTTGGTCACACCCTGGGCAACGCGCTGCGTCGCGTGCTGCTCTCTTCGATTCCGGGCAGCGCGATCGTCGAGGTCGAAATCGACGGCGTACTGCACGAGTACACCACTCTGGAAGGCCTGCAGGAGGACGTGATCGAAGTCCTGCTGAACCTCAAGGATGTCGCCATCCGTCAGCACAGCGGTGACGAAGTCACCCTGACGCTGTCGAAGAAGGGCAAGGGCGTGGTCACGGCAGGCGACATCGCCGTCGACCACTCCGTTGAAATCGTCAATCCGGATCACGTGATCTGCCACCTCACCAAGGATGTGGCACTGAACATGCGTCTGAAGGTGCGTCGCGGTGTCGGCTACCAGCCGGCCAGCGCCCGCCAGCACCCGGATGACGAGACGCGGCCGATCGGCCGTCTGCAGCTCGACGCGTCGTTCGCGCCGGTCCTGCGCGTCGCTTACGAAGTGGACGCTGCTCGTGTCGAGCAGCGCACCAACCTCGATAAGCTCGTGCTCGATATCGAAACGAACGGCACGATCGGTGCTGAAGACGCTGTCCGCAAGGCGGCTGAAATCATCAACGATCAGCTGTCGGTTTTCGGCGACTTCTCGCGCCGCGAGAGCGATTCGACCAAGGCGGAGAAGGGCGGCTTCGACCCGCTTCTGCTGCGTCCGATCGACGACCTCGAACTGACGGTCCGTTCCGCGAACTGCCTCAAGGCCGAAAGCATCTACTACATCGGCGACCTGGTCCAGAAGACCGAAGTCGAGCTGTTGAAGACGCCGAACCTTGGCAAGAAGTCGCTGACGGAAATCAAGGATGTCCTGGGCGGGCGTGGTCTCGCACTGGGCATGAAGCTCGAAAACTGGCCGCCGCCGGGCTTGTCGCACGGTATGCAGCTGGGCTGATTCAAACGGGGCGATCGCATTTCGATCGCCCCGATTCTTTGCTCCATCCGGTGGATGCCGTCGCGCACTTCCTCCGGATATTCAAAGCGGTCCAAAGAGGCCGTGCTCTTACAGCGAGGCGTTATGACAGCCTCGCATCAGCGGGTAACCGCGGGAAGTCGGCTCATCCTGGCCGGCTTTTCATAACAACAGACATAGAGAGTTATCGCCATGCGTCACCAGAAATCCGGTCGCAAGCTCAACCGCACGAGCAGCCACCGCGAAGCCATGTTCAAGAACATGGCCGCGTCGCTGATCAAGCACGAGCTTATCCGCACCACGCTTCCCAAGGCCAAGGAACTCCGTCGTATTGCTGAGCCGCTCATCACGCTCTCCAAGACCGATGGCGTTGCCAACCGTCGTCTCGCGTTTGCGCGTCTGCGCGACAAAGAGGCTGTCGGTAAGCTGTTCGTCGAGCTTGGTCCCCGCTACCTGCAGCGTCCCGGTGGCTACCTGCGCATCCTCAAGTGCGGCTTCCGCCCGGGCGACAACGCTCCGATGGCGTACGTCGAGCTGGTGGATCGCCCGGCCGCCGCTTCGGCTGCCGACGCCGAGTAAGCCTCGCGGCTGAAAGTGAAGAAGCCCCGGCCGGGTAACCTGCCGGGGCTTTTTTTATGCCCGGTGGGCTGTCAGCTACGCAAGTGCTTGATCTATGGTTACAAAAGAAACTTCACGCGCCTACTGACAAGGGCATGCACATCGGGTTAACGTGGGTGTCCCGCAACGCACCAACCCCCCATGGCCCTCTCTACCTTGTCGCTCCGTTCGCGTTTCCTGCTGGGTTTCGTCGTGTGTGCCGGCCTCATGGCCTTCGCGCTCTACGCACAGTACGTCATGCATCTCGATCCGTGCCCGCTGTGCATCTTTCAGCGCATCGCCGTCTGCACGATGGGTCTGTTCTTCCTCATCGGTGGCTTTCATTCGCCGAAGAGCCGGTCAGGCCGTGTCGTCTATGCGACGCTCATCACGCTGGGTGGACTCTGGGGCATCGCTACGGCGGGACGCCATCTCTGGCTGCAGTCCCTCCCAGCCGATCAGATCCCCGCGTGCGGTCCCGGCCTGGGCTATCTGTTCGACGCATTTCCGTTCACGAAGATGCTCAAGCTCGCGTTCACCGGCTCGGGTGAGTGCGCCAGGATCGAACCTATCCTGGGCATCCCCATGCCGGGCTGGACCCTGCTCTGGTTCGTGATTCTGATCGTCTGGGCCCTCCTGGCCATTCGCCGCACCGTTCGCTGATTTTCTCGCGCCGCCAAGGCGCCATTACGAAGGCACCGCCGTCATGCAGCACTCCCTCAAAGCCGTAGTTCCCCCGTCCGCCGAATGGACGCCGGGGTCGTGGCGGTCGAGGACCGCCCTCCAGCAGCCCACCTATGAAGATCAGGCGGAGCTCAATCGTGCCCTGGGCCAGCTGGGTGAACTGCCGCCGCTGGTCACGTCGTGGGAAATCCTCACGCTGAAGCAGCGCATTGCCGAGGCGCAGGACGGCGAGCGATTCCTGCTTCAGGGTGGCGACTGCGCCGAGAGCTTCGCCGACTGCAACAGCCCGATCATCTCCAACCGCCTGAAAGTGCTGTTGCAGATGAGCCTCGTGCTCGTGCACGGCATGAAGAAGCCGGTGCTCCGGGTGGGTCGCTTTGCGGGTCAGTATGCCAAGCCACGCTCGGCGGACACGGAGACCCGTGACGGCGTCACGCTGCCGGCGTTCCGTGGCGATCTGGTCAACAGTCCGGAGTTCACTCCGGAGGCGCGTCGCCCGGATCCGCAGCGCTTCATCAAGGCGCATGCGCGTTCGGCGATGACGATGAATTTCGTCCGCGCCCTGATCGACGGCGGTTTTGCCGACCTGCATCACCCGGAATACTGGGATCTCGCCTGGGTCGACCATTCGCCGCTGGCTGCCGAATACAAGCGCATGGTCGCGACCATCGGCGACTCACTGCGTTTCATGGAAACGCTGGCCGGCCAGTCGATCTCCAGTTACTCGCGTGTGGACTTCTACACCTCGCATGAAGCGCTGCTCCTGCACTACGAGGAAGCTCTGACTCGTCAGGTCCCGCGTCAGGACGGCTGGTTCAACCTGTCGACGCACTACCCGTGGATCGGTATGCGCACCGCGGCACTCGACGGCGCTCACACGGAGTACTTCCGCGGCATCCGCAACCCGATCGCCGTGAAAGTCGGCCCCACCGTTCAGCCGGACGAACTCATCCGGCTGATCGATGTGCTGAATCCGACGGAGGAGCCGGGCCGTCTGACCCTGATTCATCGGATGGGGAACGACAAGATCGGTACGCAGCTGCAGCCGCTGCTCGAGGCGGTGAAGCGTGAGGGGCGCCGCGTCCTCTGGGTGGCCGACCCGATGCATGGCAATACCGAGAGCACCAGCAACGGCTACAAGACACGTCGCTTCACCAATATCGCGGGTGAGCTAGACCAGGCGTTCGACATCCATGCGGCCGCCGGCACGCGTCTTGGCGGTGTCCATCTCGAACTCACCGGCGAAAACGTCACGGAGTGTCTCGGTGGCGCGCGCGGTCTGGTCGAGACGGACCTCGATCGCGCTTACAAGTCGATGGTCGATCCACGGCTCAACTATGAACAGTCGCTTGAACTAGCGATGTTGATTGTGAGGAAGTCGGGCGGTATGGCCTGACCTGAAAGAAAAAGGCTCCGGAAACGGAGCCTTTTTAGGACTCGTATCGCGCATGCGAAGATCCAACCATGAGCCACTAGGAAAGGGACCGCCGGATGCAGAGTAAAGCTAAAGCCGTGACCGGACTGCTATTCGTATGTGCGATAACCATCGGAGCGGGAGCCTGCGCCATGTCTGAACCTCGCAACGCACCGGGCACTTTTCCCGTGTCGACGCCTTTCGCGCTGGATACCGCGGGCAGGAGCATCACCATTCCATTCGACGTCAATGGTGGCAATGCGGATGCGAAGCGGCACCTTATGATCGGAGTGGATGTACCTCATGCATCGGACTTCCCGGCGGTCGACGACGTCCGACTTCATGTCCGGTTGCTCCGCGTCCGGGTCGTGTACGACGACCATGGCACCCATGTGCCGATCGAAACCGAAGACACCGAGACGATCATCGCCGGGAATACGGGTAAGCCACGCCCTCGCGCAGATCCGACGCTGTGCCGTCTGCATCTTTACGCGGGGATCGATAGTGAATCGAACATTTCGATCTGTGGCTTCTACGCGAGGCGCGACGGGCATTACGTCGCCGAGATATCGACCATCGAGGCTATGCCCGCATTCAAGGGCGTCGCGACCACAGTACGTGTAGACGACTATTACAATACCGGCGAATAACGAAGGGACGTACATGGACAAGGATAAGTACACCGTAACGGTTTATGCGGCTGCCCCCGGAACGCCTCTTACGCAAGAGAAGGAGCCGGGTGCCACGTCCACCCCTGGCCACATGTATTACACCACGCAAAAAAACGGGGAAGAGCCGCAGAGCTACGGGTTCGCCCCCGTCAAGCACGGGTCTATGGATGGTCCGGGACGTGTCGTCCGGGACGACGTAGCCAACTACAAGGATCCTCTGTATTCGAGAACCATGGAGGTATCGAAGGACCAATATGACAAGCTGAACGACTACGGCAATCGTCCGAAGGAGAACGGCTTCGACACGTATTACAAAGATGCCCGAAACAACTGTGTCGACTTCACGTGGTCGGCGCTGAATCACGCGAACATCAAGCGCACCGAGATAGGCAAGGACAAGCAGTCAGTGGAGAAGGACGGTCCGGATGCCCTGAGGCCGTCCCATAACGTGGATGGGCTCAAAAGCATCAAAGATCCCGTGCCGGGCAGTAGCCTCAATTCCCAGCACAGCAATCCCATGCCAAAGAACCAGAGCCTGCTTCAGTGGATGCTGAGCGAGGAAAAGCGCGGTATCGACGATCCTCTTCATCCGGGCAACGGTATGTATCGTCAGGCGTACAGTGGCGTCGATTCACTAAATGCGAAGCATGGGGTGGAGTCGTCGGATCGCGATAAGGACTTCGCAGCATCGATTGCGGCGGGTGCCAAAGCGCAAGGTCTGGACCGCGTGGACCACGTTCTATTGAGCGATGACGGTAGCAGGACCTTTGCTGTCCAAGGGAATCTGCAAAGTTCCCACGGCCTTGATCGTAAGGTCGCACAATTGCAAACCACCGAGGCGCTGAACACACCGATCGCCCAAAGTAGTGGCGAATGGACTCAACACGCTGCGCAGTCCGGACTGCTTGCCAGTCGGCAACAGGCGCAATTGCAGCCGTCTATCGATGTCCAGTCGAGCCAGCAGCATGCCGCCCCGACTATGCGACTGGGGTGATCACGCCATCGGTTTGACTTCGAACGAGGCCTCGTGCCGGCTGCGTGGTGAGAGTATCAAGTTGCTGACGCATGTCGCCCAAGTGCCCAGGCGACATGCTCGCGTACGACAGGCGAGGGGTCCCCGGTGCGCGCGCGAAGTGCCGCGACGACCTCGTCGGTAGTCGGCGCATTGCCCAGGCCGACGGCCAGATTACGCAGCCAGCCCTCATAGCCCGTGCGGCGGATCGCCATCCCTTCGGTGCGCGACAGGAATTCCTGCTCGCTCCATGCGAAGAGATCGATCAGCCTGGGGCCATCGAGGCTGTGCCTCGGAGCGAAGTCGGGCTCCGTGGCCTCCTGAGCAAACTTGTTCCAGGGGCAGATCAACTGACAGTCGTCGCAGCCGAACACACGATTGCCGATCGGTGCGCGCAGCTCCTCGGGAATACTGCCCTTGAGCTCGATCGTCAGGTATGAAATGCACTTACGAGCGTCGAGTCGATACGGCGCCACGATCGCCTGGGTCGGGCAGATGTCGATGCAACGGCGGCAGCTGCCGCAATGCGCGCTGGCGGGTTCGTCTACGGGCAGCGGCAGGTCGGTGTACAGCTCACCGAGGAAGAAATACGAACCCGCGCGCTTGTTGATCAGAACCGTGTGCTTGCCGATCCAGCCTAGGCCCGCGTTACGGGCCAGCGCCTTCTCCAGCACCGGCGCCGAATCCACATACGCCCGATAACCGAAGTCGCCGATGCGCTCGCCAATCTTCGCCGCCAGCTTCTGCAGGCGGTTGCGCATGACCTTGTGATAGTCGCGTCCCAGTGCGTAGCGAGCGACGTAGGCTTTTTCGCCGTCATGGATCACGTCCCAGGCGTTCGCCGTGCCGGGCGGGATGTAATCCATGCGTACCGACACCACGCGCAAGGTGCCTGGCTCGAGTTCAGCCGGGCGGCTGCGACGTGTCCCGTGGCGCGCCATGTAATCCATCTCGCCGTGGTGACCATCGGCCAGCCAGCGTTCCAGGTACGCCTCGTCGTGGCCGAGGTCCGTGCCGGCGATGCCGACGTCCGCAAAGCCGAGCTCGCGCGCCCAACGTTTGATGTCGGTGGCGAGTGCGGCGTAGTCGGTGTCGGTGGTGGCGGGCATACGTGCATTCTACTTGGCCCTCCTATAATCCTCCGATGACCGCACCCAACCTCGATATCGCCCTCTTCACGTCCGGGCAGGCCCGTGCCATCGACCGGCGCGCGATCGACGAACTCGGCATCCCGGGCTTCGAACTGATGACGCGTGCCGCGGCGGCCGCCTATCGGATGCTCCGGCTGCGCTGGCCGCAAATCCGGCGACTCAGAGTGGTGTGCGGCCCGGGAAATAACGGTGGCGACGGCTATCTGGTCGCGCGCGATGCGCTGCGAGATGGTCTGGCCGTCGACCTCCTGGCACTCGGCGTACCCAGTGGCGCGGACGCCTCTCAGGCACGGCAGGCCTTCGAGGCCGTGGGCGGCCGCGTTGAGGCCTTCGAGGCGTGGCCCTCGCTGCCGGCCGCCGAACTGATCGTGGATGCGATCTACGGGACGGGACTCAATCGCGCACCGGAGGGCGAGGCCTGCAAGGCGATCGAAGCGCTCAATGCCGCGAAGGTTGCCGTGTTCGCGCTGGACGTGCCCTCGGGACTGAACGCCGACACGGGCGACTGTCCGGGTGTGGTCGTCCGCGCCGACGCCACGGCGACCTTCATCGTGCACAAACGCGGCATGCATACGCATCGGGCCGAGGTGGCGGGCGATATCGAGCTCCATTCACTCGACCTGCCGGACAGCGCCCTGGAGTCGCCGGACGCGTGCCTGCTCATCGAAGCCTCGTTGCCGCGTCGTCCGCGGGATTCCCACAAGGGCAGTAACGGCCATATCCTCGCGATCGGCGGCGACCACGGTACCGGCGGTGCCGTGCGCATGGCTGCCGAGGCTGCGCTCCGAACGGGCGCGGGACTGGTCAGTGTGGCCACCCGCGAGGAGAACGTGCTGGCGATGAATGCCGCGCGCCCGGAGTTGATGGCACATGGCGTCAACGGCCCGCAGGCGTTGCAGCCCATGCTCGACAAGGCATCGGTGGTGGCCCTCGGTCCCGGACTCGGCCAGGCGGCCTGGGGGCACGCTCTCTGGACCACCGCGCTGGACGCCGGCTTGCCCACGGTGCTGGATGCCGATGGGCTCAATCTGCTTCACGCCGAGCCGCGCGCACTTCCGGAACACATTGTCCTGACCCCGCACCCCGGGGAAGCGGCACGCCTGCTCGGCGTCGACACCGCGGCGATTCAGGCCGATCGATTCGCGGCGGCCCGCGAGCTGGCCCGGCGCTACCGCGCCGTCGTCGTCCTGAAGGGCAATGGCAGCCTGATCGCTTCGCCCGAGGGCGAGGTCGCCGTGTGCCCGTGGGGGAACCCGGGCATGGCGAGTGGCGGCATGGGGGATACCCTGACCGGTATCGTCGCTGGCTTGCTGGGGCAGGGATGTAGACCTTATGAAGCCGCTTGCCTCGGCGTGGCGCTGCATGCGCGCGCCGCGGATGTGGCGGCGCGAGCCGGCGAGCGTGGCCTGCTTGCCGGCGACCTGCTCGAGCCGCTTCGCCGGCTCGTCAACGGGCTACCCTCATGAGCGGCGCCGAGCGGATTCTCCCTGACGAGGAAGCAACCCTCACCCTCGGCCGCAGTGTGGCCGGGGCGTTTCCCGGCGGTCTGGTCGCCTTCCTGCATGGCGATCTCGGCGCGGGGAAAACGACGTTCGCCAGAGCGTTTCTTCGCGCGCTCGGTGTCGGCGAGCGCGTAAAGAGCCCGACGTACAGCCTCGTCGAGGGTTACGACATCGGCGATCGTCGTGCCTTTCATCTCGATCTGTATCGCATCGCGGATCCCGGCGAACTCGAATGGCTGGGCCTCGACAGCCTGGCCGAGCCCGGCGCCATCGTCCTCGTGGAATGGCCTGAGCGCGGCGCTGGGGCATTACCGCCTGTCGATCTGGAGCTGTACTTCCGACATGCCGACGGCGGCCGCGCCGTTCGGCTCGAGGCGCGGACTCCCACGGGTCGGCGACTTCTGGAAGCCCTCGGCGACTGACCTTCCTGTCGCTGTTTGGAGCGCATTCCTGTACGCGCGTTGACGAAGGTTTCGCAGGTTATGGATTATCAAGGGAAAAGATATTGCATTCGTCGGGCGCATGGAGTTCAATCCGGGCCATATGAGGGGAATCACTAACAAATTAGGCCTGCTTGCGTGCGTGACCGCCGTCGCGACGTTTGCTCCTGCCGCCTCGAATGCGGCCGACGTGAAGGCAGCCCGCGTCTGGGCGGGCCCGGAATACACCCGGGTCGTTTTCGATCTCTCCGGTCCGGCGACCTACAAGATGTCCCAGGGAGACACCCCGGGCAGCGTGGTGCTGGATATCGCCGGCAGCTCGGTGACGGGGGATTTCTCCGCGCCAGGCGCGCAGGGCCTGTTCAAGTCGATGACGACGGGCAGGCAGGGCGGCGGCGCCCGCCTGGTCGCCAGCGTCGATGCAAGGGCGAAGCCGAAGAGTTTCCTTCTGAAGCCGGCCGGGGACTACGGGTACCGGCTGGTGCTCGACCTCTATCCGGGCGGGCAGAGCGACCCCGGCGATAACAGTCCAACGGACAACGACACGCCCGCGATTGCGAAGGCTGCCGCGCAGGCCGATGCGGAAGCCGCCGCGGATACGCCGACGGTTGCGCCCTCCGGTGGAAAACGCGGCAGGGCTGGAAAGACGGCAAAGACGATTTCAGCCGGCTCGCCGCCGATGCTGACCGGTGAGCGCAAGGTCGTCGTCGCGATCGATGCGGGCCACGGCGGCGAAGATCCCGGTGCCAGGGGCGCTACAGGTCTGCGCGAGAAGGACGTCACGCTGCAGGTGGCGCGCGAGCTCGCGGACCAGATCAACCGCCAGCCCGGCATGCAGGCCGTCCTGACCCGAAACGGCGATTACTTCATTCCGCTGAAGCGCCGCTACCAGATCGCTCGCGAGCACAACGCGGACATGTTCGTGTCGATTCACGCGGATGCGTTCAAGAACGGCGACGCCAAGGGTTCGTCGGTCTGGGTGCTTTCCCCTCGCGGGAAGACGTCGGAGGCCTCGCGCTGGCTGGCCGACCGTGAAAACCGCGCCGACCTGGTCGGCGGCGTCTCGCTGGACGACAAGGACGATTCCCTCGCCGCCGTGCTGCTGGATCTCCAGCAGGGCTACGCGATGCAGGCCAGCGAATCCATTGCCGGCAACGTGCTGAAGGCCCTAGGCCGCCTGGGCCCGACCCATCGCGGCTACGTCGAGCGCGCCAACTTCGTGGTGCTGCGTTCGCCGGACGTCCCCTCGATCCTGGTGGAGACGGCCTTCATCACGAATCCCACCGAAGAAAAGCGCCTGCGCGACGACGGTCACCGTCGTGAGCTGGCGACCGCGGTGCTCGGCGGCGTGCGCAACTATTTCGAGTCCATGCCGCCCCCGGGTACGTGGTTTGCCGCGCAGGCCGCGCGGCGCAACGGCACGTCGCTGGCTTCGACGGCGGCGAGTGCGCCCGCCGCGCCGGCCGTGGCCTCGGACGCCGGGGCCGTGGCATCCGACGCGGTCAAGGCGGCGACGACCCGGGTGGTCGCCAGTCGTGAGCCTGTCGCGAAAGCCCCCGCCAGCCGGGCACCGACGCCCGCATCCCGACCAGAACCCGCGCCCCTCAAGGGCGGGGCCAAACGTCCGCCATCCGACGCCATCGTCGTGCAGACCGTCGACGCCCCGCCGAAGCCGGCGGCGCCCGCCGGCCGCGCCGATGACAACGTGCGCGACCTGCACCGCGTCAACCGCGGTGAGACGCTGACCGGTATCGCCCAGCAGTACGGCGTGTCGGTCGGCGCGCTCAAGAGCGCCAACAAGATGAACGACAACAACGTCCGCATCGGGTCGGTGATGGTCATTCCGTCGAGCTGACGGAGTCGCCTTGGGCTATCCTTTCGACCTGAACGCAGTCAGGTCGTAAGCCATGCCCATTCGCCCCCTGCCGCCCGAGCTGATCAACCAGATCGCGGCCGGCGAAGTCATCGAGCGGCCCGCCTCGGTGGTCAAAGAGCTCGTCGAGAACAGCATCGACGCAGGCGCCCGCCGCATCGAGGTCGATATCGAGCAGGGCGGCTCCCGCCTGATCCGCGTGCGCGACGACGGCGGCGGCATTCCTCGCGACGAGCTTGCCCTGGCCGTGGCGTCGCATGCCACGAGCAAGATCGGCAGCTTCGACGACCTCGAGCGCGTCGCGAGCATGGGATTCCGCGGTGAAGCCCTGGCCTCCGTGTCATCGGTGGCGCGGTTCGCGCTGACGTCCCGTTCGACCGGTGAAGACGCCGCCTGGCGTATCGAGGTGGATGGCGGTCGCCTGCAGGAAGCGCGTCCCGCGCAGCATCCGCCGGGTACCACGATCGAGGTGCGCGACCTGTTCTACAACGTGCCGGCCCGACGCAAGTTTCTCCGCGCCGAGCGCACCGAGTTCGCTCACATCGACGACCTGCTGAAATCGCTGGCACTGGCGCGCGAAGGCGTCGATATCCGCCTGTCGCACAATGGCAAGCCGGTGCGGCTGCTGAAGCCGGCCCGCGACGAACATGCCGCGCTGGCCCGTGTCGCCGAGGTCCTCGGTCCGGAATTTCCGGGCCAGTCACTGCGGGTCGATCACGAGGCGGCCGGTCTGCGCCTGTCCGGCTGGGTAGGGTTGCCCACGGCATCCCGTTCCCAGGCCGACCAGCAATATTTCTACGTCAACGGGCGCCTCGTCCGCGATCGCATCGTCGCGCATGCCGTACGCCAGGCGTATGCCGACGTGCTGTTTCATGGTCGTCATCCGGTCTTCGTGCTGTTCCTTACGCTGGATCCGGTCGGCGTCGATGTGAACGTGCATCCGGCCAAGAGTGAAGTGCGCTTTCGCGAACAGCGACTCATCCACGATTTTCTTTTCCGGACTTTGCACGAGGCGCTCGCGCAGACACGCGCCGGTGTCGCCGCAGCGGCGGGCGAAGGCTCCGTGGCCATGGTGGGCACGGTGGGCTCGGGCTTCGTACAGCCCGGCTTTACCGCCACCCAGTCGTCGGCTCCTCCGATGGCCGCCTGGCCGCAGGCGGGCAGTCAGTCGCGCCTGACACTCGGTGTCCGCGACGAGCCGCTCGCCGGCTATGCCACGTTGTTCGGCAGCACCGCATCGGCGCCGCGCCCCTCGACGTCGTGGACGCCGCCAGCCGACAACGAGCCGGAGTCGGGTGGCGACGTCCCGCCGCTGGGGTATGCGATCGCGCAGCTGAAGAACATCTACGTACTCGCCGAGAACGAGCACGGGATGGTGCTGGTCGACATGCACGCGGCGCACGAGCGAATCACTTACGAGAAGCTCAAGAACGGTCGCGTCACCGCCAACCTGCGCTCGCAGATGCTACTGGTGCCGTTGTCGATCGCGGTCAGCGCGCGCGAAGCCGCCGCTGCCGAAGAGCATGCGGACGCACTGGGTGAGTGGGGCCTGGAGCTGTCGCGCAGCGGCCCGTCGGGCGTCGTTGTGCGGCGTATCCCCTCGCTGCTGGAAGGTGCCGATGTGGCGCAGCTGACCCGCGACGTGCTCGGGGAACTCGCCCAGCACGGCAGCTCACGTCGTCTCGAGGAGCTCGAAAACGAGTTGCTTTCGACGATGGCGTGTCACGGCTCGGTACGGGCTGGCCGACGCCTGGGCATTCCTGAAATGAACGCTTTGCTTCGCGAGATGGAAGCCACCGAGCGCTCCGGTCAGTGCAATCACGGCCGGCCGACCTGGGTGCAGTTGTCGCTGGGGGAGCTGGACAGGCTGTTTCTGCGCGGTCGCTGAATCCGTGTATGCTGGACGGATAGACGTCCAAACCGGGGTATCGCCATGATCCGTTCGTTTGCCTTCGCCTCCGTCGTGGCGGTCACGTCCGGCAGTGTCATTGCCGGCGATGCCTATACCGCCGCCGTGGAAAAAGTCCGCGCGTCGCGCCTCGAAACCCTCAAGGCGCCGGCCGGATGGCTCAGCCTGATCGGCCTGGAATGGCTGCAGCCGGGAGCGAATCGCGTCGGCAGCGCCGCGGACAATGACATCGTTCTCAAGGCCGGCCCGGCACACCTCGGCGTCGTCACGCTGGACGACACCGGTAACGTCACGCTGGAAGTCGCCAGGGGCAGCGGTGTCCTTGTCGACGGTCGCGAGGTGCAGCGGGCGACCCTGGTGGACGACGGCGGCAACGGTGGCAAGGCGACCGAAGTGCGCTTCGGCTCCGCCAATTTCTTCGTCATCGCGCGCGACGGCAAGAAAGCGCTGCGCGTAAAGGACGAAAAGGCGGAGACCCGCACGCACTTCGTCGGCCTCGACTATTTCCCCGTCGATCCGTCGTGGCGCGTCGAAGCGGAGTGGGTACCGTTCGATCCTCCGCATGAGATCGAGATCGGCTCGGTGCTTGGCACGATCGACAAGGAAAAGGTACCGGGCAAAGCGGTGTTCACGCGCGACGGGCACACCTACGAGCTCTTCCCGATCCAGGAAGAACCCGACTCGCTGTTCTTCGTCTTCGCCGATCGCACCAGCGGTAAGGAGACGTACGGCGCCGCACGCTTTCTCGATACTCCGTTGGCGAAGGACGGCAAACTCGTGCTCGATTTCAACGAAGCCCGCAATCCGCCCTGTGCGTTCACGCCGTACGCCACCTGCCCACTGGCACCGCCCGAAAACCGGCTGGATGTCCGGGTGACGGCGGGCGAGAAGAAGTACGCGGGCGGCCACGGCTGACGCCAGGCTCGCCCACGCGCGGGCAGGCCGGCGTCAGAGTCGGATGCGCTCAGGCACCCTTAAAGGTCGGCTTGCGCCGCTCCAGGAACGCGCTGGTGCCTTCCTGCATGTCTTCCGTCGAGAAGGCGATGGCGAAGCCCTGGGTCTCGAAAGCCAGTCCCTGATCGATCGCGCACTCACCACCCTCGATCACGGCTTCCAGAATTCCCTTCAGCGCGAGCGGCGCGGCGGCGGCAAGCTGTTCGGCCATGGCATCCACGGCGGCATCCAGTTCATCGGCCGCCACGACGCGGGTGACGACCCCGACGCGTTCGGCACGCGCGGCGTCGATCTGCTGGCCGAGCAGACACAGCTCCAGTGCGATGCCGCGACCGGCGAGGCGGGTGAGACGCTGCGTGCCGCCAAAGCCGGGGATCAGGCCGAGGCCGATTTCCGGCTGACCGAAGCGCGCCTTGTCGCTGGCGACGCGCAAGTGGCACGCCATGGCCAGTTCCATGCCGCCTCCCAGTGCGTAGCCCTGGATCTTGGCGATCACCGGCTTGCCGAGCCGTTCGACGGTCAGCATGAGGTCCTGCCCGGCCCGTGAAGCGGCCTGCGCCTTCACCGGGGACCAGACGGTCATCTCCGAGATGTCCGCACCGGCGACGAAGGCTTTCTCGCCAGCGCCGGCGAGGACCACCACACGGACGGCATCGTCCTGGGCGGCCTGGCGGAAGGCGAGCGTCAGCTCGCCGATGGTTTCGCGGTTGAGCGCGTTGAGCTTGTCGGGGCGGTTGACCGTGATGTGGCGCACGGCGCCGCGGTCGGCGGTGGTAAGCGTACGAAAGGCCATGGCGGTTCCTGGCGGTTGGGCAAGGAGGCGGATGGTAGCAGGGGAACCTTTACCCCCTGCGCGGCGTCTTATGGCGTACGGACGGGGCGGCGACCGATGGATTATCCTCCACGCACGCCCAGGGTTCCGGGTTCATGGAGAACGGGATGCCATCCTCGCGTTTGCTGGTCACGATCGCCGCACTGCTGTGCCTGCCCGCCCTCCCGGCGTTGGCACAGGCACCGTCGACGGCGCCTGCGTCCGGTGCTCCGGTCATCGACAAGACGAAGCTGTCGTATGCGATCGGTTATCAGATCGGCACGCAGTTCGCCAACAGCGCGCAGCCCGACGTGGACATCGCCGTGCTGGTCAAGGCACTGCAGGATGGTTATGCAAAGCGTGCGCCAGGCGTTCCGATCGACGTGATGCAGCAGCAGCTCGTCAACTTCGATGCCAAGGTCCAGCGCGACTCGGCGGTCGAATTCCGTCGTGTCGCCACCGCCAATGCGAAGCGCAGCGCGGATTTCCTCGCCCGCAATCGCACCCGCCCCGGTGTGACCACGTTGCCCTCCGGCATCCAGTACGCCGTGCTCGCCAAGGGCAACGGCGCACAGGCGCAGGTCACCAGCACGGTCGTGGTGAATTACCGCGGGGCGCTGATCGATGGTACGGAGTTCGACAGCTCGTACGCGCACGGCAAGCCCGTGACCTTCACGGTCAACCGCGTCATACCCGGTTGGCAGGACGTCATTCCGCGCATGCATGTCGGTGACAAGTGGAAAGTGGTGATTCCACCGGCGCTGGCCTATGGCGAGCGCGGCGAACTGCCGCGCATCGGGCCCAACGAGGCGTTGTTGTTCGACCTCGAGCTCATCGACGTCAAGCCCTGACCGTCGCGCTAGAATGGCCGACGGTATGGCCATCGTCTCTTCCTCCTCGCTGCCCCTGACTCCCTGCACCGGCGTGTGCCGGCTCGACGCGCGCGGCCTCTGTGAGGGCTGTCTGCGCACGGGTGACGAAATCGCCCGCTGGTCCACGATGGACGACGAGCAGAAGCTCTGGTTGATGGACCGGATCCTGCCAGGCAGGCAGGGCGCCTGATGGATGACCTGCTCGCCCGGCTGCACGGCGCGCTGCTTCCCCTGGAGGCGCCCCCGGGACCGCGCGGCTGGAATCATGAGGACATGGCCGAGCTGATCGGCGATGCACCAAGGCGTGCCGCGGCGGTGCTGATCGGTATTCGTGACGACCGTGAGCAGCGTGTCGTGCTCACCGTACGCACGGACACGCTGCAGCAGCATGCGGGTCAGGTCGCCTTTCCCGGCGGCCGGGTGGAGGATCACGACGAGGACGCGGTCGCCACGGCCTTGCGCGAAAGTCACGAGGAAATCGGGCTCGATGCGCGCATGGTAACGCCGTTGGGGTTCCTGGAATCCTTCGAGACGATCAGCGGTTACTCCGTCACGCCGGTGGTTGCGCGTATCGCGGCCGAGGCGACACTGACGCCTGATCCCGGCGAGGTGGCCGAGGTCTTCGAGGTCCCTTTCGCCTTCTTTCTCGAGCCCGAAAACCTCCGCCGCTATACGATGGATTTCCGTGGCCACCGCCGCGACATGGTCGAATTTCTCCATGCGGGTTACCGCATCTGGGGTGTCACGGCGGCCATTCTTCTCAACCTGCTCAAGCGAATGGGGCATCACCCATGTTGATCTCGCGCACGCTGATAGACGCCATCACCGCTTCGCACCTGCCGGCGCAGGATGTGCTTTTCGTCGATGCGCGTTTCGACCTGGCGCAGCCGTCGAAGGGGGATGAGGACTACGCACAGGCGCACGTGCCTGGCGCGGTGCGTGCCGACCTCGATCGTGACCTCGCCGACATGGCCACGCCGGCGAACGGCCGGGGGCGACATCCGTTGCCGTCCGCGGCGTCGTTCGCGGCGTGGCTGTCGCGCGCGGGGTGGCGCCCCGATTTGCAGGTCGTCGTTTACGACGCGGCAGGCGGCGCACTGGCGGCGGCACGTCTGTGGTGGCTGGCCCGTCTGGCCGGCCTCGACAATGTCGCGGTGCTCGACGGAGGCTGGGCCGCCTGGGAGGCGGCCAGGCTTCCCGTCGATGCGAGGGTGGCTTCGCGTGATGCGACGGCGGTACACGCGGCCTTCGACGACGCGGGCACGGTCGGTGCGGATGAACTCGCCGATGGTGTCGCCAGCGGGCGCTTCGTTCTGCTGGATGCGCGTGCGGCGCCGCGCTACCGGGGCGACGTCGAACCGCTCGATCCCGTGGCGGGGCACGTACCGGGAGCGCGCAACCGGCCGTTTACCGACAACCTCGACGCGCAGGGCCGGTTTCGCTCACCGGAAGACCTTCGTCGCGCCTTCGAAGGGGTGATCGGACCGCACCCGGCGGAAGACGTCGTACACATGTGCGGCTCCGGCGTGACCGCATGCCATAACCTGCTGGCCATGGAGTACGCGGGGCTGTGCGGATCGCGTCTGTATGCGCCGTCGTGGAGTGGCTGGGTGAGCGACCGGTCGCGCGGTGTGGCGACCGGCGAGGGCTGAGGTCGGCTCCTCGCCGGCGATGGGTCAGAGCGACACCGTCCGCCGCTCGCGCGCACTCAGCTGCGCCGCCTCGATCACCCGGATGACATCGCGGGCCTCGCGTGCGGCGACCGGCAAGGTCGCACCCTCGCGAATCGCAGCGGCCACACCTTCGTAATACGCCGTGTAACGGCCGGGCAGGGTATCGATCACCGTGGTGCTGCCATCGGCATCGGTGAACCGGCCGAACGACGCCGGCTCGTCCTCGCCCCAGTTCGCGCCGCCCGGGCGGCGGCCCTCACGAAGCGCGGCTTCCTGGCCGTCGATGCCGTACTTCACGAAGCTGCCGCCATCGCCGTGGACGAGATAGCGCGGGCCCGGGTCGCGGACCATGACCGACGCATGCAACACCGCGCGCCGATGGCCGTAATCGAGCACGAGATGGAAGTAGTCATCCACCTTTGCGGCTGCGCGCTGGCGCGCGACATCCGCGGTGATCGCCTGAGGCAGGCCGAACAACACCAGGGCCTGGTCGATCAGGTGCGCGCCAAGGTCATAGAGCAGGCCGGATCCCGCGACCTCGGTCTCGCGCCACCCCTGCTTGATCTCGGGGCGGAAGCGATCGAAGTGCGCCTCGAAGTAGACGACCTCGCCGAGGCGGCCGTCGTCGACGAGGCGACGAACGGTCAGGAAATCGTTGTCCCAGCGACGGTTCTGGAAGACGGAAAGGCGGCGGTCCACGCGGTCGGCCAGCGCGATCAGGGCATCGGCCTCGGCGGCGTTCAGCGTGAACGGCTTGTCCACCACGACATGCTTGCCTGCTTCCAGCGCGGCGCGCGCCAGTGGCGCATGGCTCTCGTTGGGCGAAGCGATCACGATCAGCTCGAGCGACGGGTCCGCGATCAGGTCGTGAGGATGTTCATACGCCGTGGCCTCGGGAAAGTCGCGGGCGATCTGTTCCGCACGGCGACTGCCGATGGCGGCGAGACGAAGGCCTTCCGCCGCGGCGATCAGTGGCGCATGGAAGAAGGCACCTGCTGTGCCATAGCCGATGAGGCCGGTGGGAATCGGTTGCATAGTCGTTCCTGAGGTAGTCCTGTCAACAAGCGTAGCGCGAGCCGCCTGAGCGTTTCGTTCAGGAATTCGCGGTTTTCTGTCGCCTCTGATCGTTGCCCAGCGTGACGTTCCCTGCACGGGGCGACGCAGAGCATCGGCGGCGAACTCCCATAAGAGACATGACCCATGGTGGCAGCAAAGAAAGCCGCGCCTATACCCTCCGCCGCGACGAGTGAGTGGCCCGGCAAGGTCGTACTTGTGACCGGCGGTGCGCAAGGTGTGGGCAAGGGCATCGCGGAAGCGGTACTGGCCGCCGGTGGCTCCGTGGTCATCGGCGATCTGGATGCCGAAGCCGGCAAGGCCTGTATCGACGAATGGGACGCGGGCGAGCGCGCCGCGTTTCTCGTGCTGGATGTCGCGAAGGAAGCGAGTGTCAGGCGTTTCGTGGCCTCGTCATTGCGACGCTTCGGTCGCATCGATGGCCTGGTCAATAACGCAGGCATCGCCAACCCTGTGAACGGTCCGATCGAGAAGCTCGACTGGACCGAATGGAAGCGGCGCATCGATACGAACCTCGGTGGGACCTTTCTCTGCAGCAAGCACGCCTTGCCTGCGTTGAAGAAGGGCAACGGCGCCATCGTCAATATTTCCTCGTCGCGCGCGCACCAGTCCGAGCCCGACACGGAAGCCTATGCGGCGAGCAAGGGCGGCATCGTCGCGTTGACGCACGCGCTCGCGATCAGTGTGGGACCGGTTCGCGTCAATGCGATCAATCCGGGGTGGATCGTGGTGGATGACTGGAAGAAGCCATCGGCGCGCCACAAGCCGAAGCTGTCAGCGGCGGATCATGCGCAGCACCCGGTCGGGCGGGCGGGTATTCCGCCGGACATCGGTGCGCTGGCGGTGTTCCTGTTGTCGTCGCACGCGGGGTTCATCACCGGCGAGAACTTCACCGTCGACGGTGGGGTTGCGCGGAAGATGCATTACGTCTGAAGCCCTGCCGACGATGGCATGCCGCTGTGCCGCTGAAGAGGCACGGTCGTCTTCCCGCCGGGATCGAATCGCCCGTTGGCCTCGTTGTAATCCCACTGCTCGACCACGCATGTCGAGCGATCGGTGGTCGGGTCGTGGCGGATGACATTGAAGGAGTTGCTGATTCCTTCGCGAATGCGCGTCGATAACGCCGTGCCCGCCTGTACCGACCACAACTCACTGGACAGTGCACGCTTTTCGGTATTGAGCGGCCTGACATAAGGCAGGTGGATGTGTCCGCCGAGCACAAGGTCCGCGCCGGCGGCGGCCCAGGCGGCGATCGCGCGCTCATGGTTGATCAGAAGGTTCTCGACATCCTTCTCCCGTATCACATGGACCGGCTGGTGCGTTACGACGACGCGCAACTGATCGGCGGTGGCCTCGCGTAGCCGCTGGCTGACGCGTTCGATCTGCGCATCGGATACCTCGCCGTTCTTGTGCCGGTGCGCCCGGACGGTGTTGACGCCGATGACCAGCAACGCGTCGTCCGTGTGCCCGGGCTCCAGGTTTGCCCCGAAGACGCGGCGGAAACCACCGAACGGATCGAAGATGCGCGCGAAGACGTTCAGTAGCGGGACGTCGTGGTTTCCCGGAATCACAAGGGTAGGGCGCCCGTAGCCGTCGATGAAACGGCGGGCGGCATCGAACTGGCTGCGCCGCGCGCGCTGCGTCACGTCACCGGAAAGAATGACGAGATCCGGCCGCATCGAGATGATCAGTTCGCTCAGTGCCGACACCACGTCGGGACGCTCGGTGCCGAAGTGCGTATCGGAAATCTGTACCAGCGTGCTCAACCGGGATCCTCCCCTGGCTGGCGCTCCCCATGGGTAAGCAGCACGAGCGGGCGCGGCGCGGCGCGGAAAACGATAGGCGGATCGAGCCAGACGATCTCGCCATCGACGGCCACCTTGATCTTCGCGCGGTGGTGTTTCGGTTTGACCGTGATCTCGCGAAACGGAAAGCTGACGACGTCGTCCGCTTCGCCGAGCTTGCCCAGGGCGCCGCTGAGTATGAGGCGGAGCATGGTGAGCTTGCCGATGGGCTTGAGCACGAGCCCGGCCAGCGTGCCATCGTTGCGATGCACGTCCACCGCCTCGGGCAGACCGATTTTCTCCAGCTGCAGCGCATTGTTACCGACGAACAGTGTCGGCGTGCGCAGCTGACGCGACCGCGTGCCGTCGGTCACTTCGACGCGAAGCGGCCGGAAACCCTTCATCAGCGTCGACAGGCCCGACCACAACGCTACGATGCGGTGCCGGCCGAAACGCTGTTTCCACGTCTCGCGGTCTTCGAGCACCTGCGGGTAGAGACCGAGGCTCGCATTCACCAGGAACACGCGATCGTTGACCATGCCGATCTGCGCGTTGATCGGCGTAGACCGCACGAGCGCCTCGGCGGCGCCGCGGGTGTCCGTCGGAATGCCGTGCGTCCGGCCGACGAAGTTGAAGGTACCTTGCGGCAGGATGCCCATGGTCAGCTGTTCGCGCCACGCCGCGGCGGCAACGCAGTTGATGGTGCCGTCGCCGCCCGCGGCCACGATCGCGCCACCCTGCTCGCTGGCGTACGCGGCGGCGTCGCGGACGACGTCCACGATGTCGTGCTCGTCGTCGATGAGAAAAAACGCATGAGGATGTCCGGCGGCATCGAGAATCGAGGCGATCTCGTCGCGTGCCGCCGCGGCGTCCTGTCGGCCGGAGCCGGCATTCATGACAATGGCGAAAGAGACTGGACTGGACATCGCTGGATCGAAGCATTCGCCTCGTTACGGCCGCATGAAATTACGTCCTGGCCTGCCGGCCCTCGCGAAGGCGGAGGTATTCCGCGCTGCCGACACACAGCGTGACCCAGGCAAGGCCCGTGGCGTATCCCGCCATCACGTCGCTGAAGTAATGCACCTGGAGCAGAATGCGGCTGATGCCGACCACCGTGATCATGGCCACGGCAGCGATCACGATGACCCGGTGCCAGCGAGGTGGGCAAAGCACCAGCAGGACATACGCGAGCATGCCGTAGAACACCATCGACCCCGATGCATGGCCGCTGGGAAAGCTGTAGCTGTGTTCGACGATGAAGCCATGGTCGTGCAGCGGCCGTTCGCGCTGGAACCAGCCCTTGAGCGCACTGTTGATCGCGGCGGTGCCGACCAGCGTGGCGATCCAGGTGATGGCGAGGCGCACGTGCCGGCGAAGCAACAGCGCGAGGAAGACGACGCCCGTGGCCACGCCGACGACGACGGGATCGCCCGTATGGGTGACCCAGGCGATCGCACGCAGCACGGGCAGGGGCAGGTTGGCGCGCAGGTCGGCGGCGAGGCTGGCGTCGAAGACGGTCAGGCCTGCCTGCTCGCGAACCTCCACCGCGATCGCCGTGGCGATCACCAGCATGGCGACGATGACGACCATGGCGGTCGTGGGGCGCAGGAAGGCGCGGGCCGCCGGGTCCAGTCCTTCCCGCCGCCGCACGGCGCGGCGCCACGCCACGTCGGCGCCCAACAGGGCGGCGACCAGAAGGAGCGCCCAGACCGACAGGGCGTGGCGGCTGATCCAATCCAATGGCACTGCGATCGCTCCTCGTCTCATGGCAGGATCGGGCATGTTGCCACGCCGCGACCTCGCGGCCCGAAAAGGGGATGAACATGTCGAAGGTTTCGTTGGCTCGCGCGGTGCTCGCGCTGGCCCTTCTCGCGGGCGCTGCCTCCGCCGTTCATGCCGACGGCGCGCCGCTGGCGCATCGCATCGTGCGCGTCGGCCTGCCGGCGGCAAGCCAGGGCACTTCCGGCCGTCTGATCCTGTTCGCTATGCCCGCTTCGGCGGCGAAGGACGGCAAGGCGGAAGAAGTGGACACCAACCCGTTCCAGCCGACCGCGGTGTCGGTCGCGGCCAGGGACGTCGGCTGGATCGGTGGCGGCCAGACGGTCGACCTCGACACGGACGGCGAGGCGTTCCCCGCGGGCTTTTCGAGCCTTCCGCCAGGCGATTACCTTTTCCAGGCGGTGCTCGACGTGGGGCATGACTACAACTACAGCGGACGCCATGCCGGCGATCTGATCAGCCCGGTCACGGCCGTCAGGCTGACGCCGGGCGGTAGCCTGCCCACGCTCACTCTCGATACCACCGTGCCCGCGAAGGACCCCTGGAACCTGCCGCCGGCGGCACCGCAGGCCATCCGCGACGCGCTGCCCGAGGCGCGCAAGCATGCGCATGCGGAGGTGTTCGAGAGTCCCGCTCTGACGGCTTTCGCCGGTCGCCCCCTGTCGATCCGTGCCTGGGTCGTCACGCCGCCCGGCTACGACCCCAAAGCCTCGACACGTTATCCCACGGTCTATCTGACACACGGCTTCGGGGGTGGCTTCGACCGGTTCACGGGGACCATCGCGTCGGTATGGTCGGCCATGGCCAACAATCAGATGCCACCGATGATCTGGGTCCTGCTCGATGAATCCGGTCCTACGGGTACGCACGAATTCGCCGATTCGGTGAACAACGGTCCGTGGGGCCAGGCGCTGACCACGGAATACATCCCGTGGCTGGAGGCCCGCTACAAGATGGACGCCAGGGTGAGCGGTCGCTTCCTCAATGGTCATTCGTCCGGCGGCTGGGCCACGCTGTGGCTGCAGACGCGTTATCCGAAGGTGTTCGGCGGCACCTGGTCGACCTCTCCGGATCCGAGCGATTTCCACGACTTCACCGGCATCGACCTCTACGCGCCCCACGCCAACGCCTATAAGGCGGCCGATGGCACGCCGTACCCGCTGATCCGCGACAAGGGCAAGGTGATCGCCACGTTCGAGACCTTCGCGCATCTCGAGCGCGTGCTCGGCGCCTATGGTGGCCAGCTGGCATCGTTCGAGTGGGTGTTCTCGCCGCGCGGCGCCGACGGACGGCCGCAGCCGATGTTCAATCGTGATACCGGCGCGATCGATGCGAATGTCGTCGCGTACTGGCGCGACCATTACGACATCGCCCAGCGCATGCGCACACAGTGGCCGTCGCTCAGGCCCGACCTGGACGGAAAGATCCATCTGATCGTCGGCACGGCCGACACGTTCTACCTCGATGGGTCGGCGAAGTTGCTCAAGGATACGCTTGACGGCCTGCACGCGAAGAGCGATTTCCGGTTCCTGCCCGGAAAGACGCATTTCGACCTCTATACCGAAGGGGATGACCGGCAGGCGCTGCTGAAGAAGATCGCCTGGGAGATGTACGGGGTAGCGCGGCCGGGGCAGGGCAAGCCCGGAGGTTGAGGCCTGTCACGCCGCGACGCAGCAAGGCCTTCACCAAGGGCTGGGCTAAAATGCCGGTCTTTGCCCCGGAGAGTTTCATGGCGCAGCTTCCCTCGGCCGGCGGCCGCTTCCGTGCCGCGCTTGCGGCGGAACAGCCCCTGCAGGTCATTGGCGCGATCAACGCCAACCACGCGTTGCTGGCGAAGCGCGCCGGGTTTCGCGCGATCTACCTTTCCGGCGGCGGTGTGGCGGCGGGTTCGCTGGGCCTGCCCGACCTGGGCATCAACACGCTGGACGACGTACTCACCGACGTGCGTCGCATCACCGACGTGTGCGACCTGCCGTTGATGGTCGATATCGACACCGGGTTCGGCCCGAGCGCGTTCAATATCGCGCGCACCGTCAAAAGCCTGATCAAGTTCGGCGCCGCGGCCTGCCACATCGAAGACCAGGTCGGCGCGAAGCGCTGCGGTCACCGGCCCGGCAAGGAAATCGTCACGACCGAGGAAATGGCCGATCGCGTCAAGGCCGCCGCCGATGCGAAGACCGATCCGGACTTCTTCCTGATCGCGCGCACCGATGCCATCGCCGTGCTCGGCGTGGATGCCGCCATCGACCGTGCCATCGCCTGCGTGGAAGCGGGCGCCGACGCGATCTTCGCCGAGGCCGCCTACGACCTGCCGACGTACAAGCGTTTCGTCGATGCGGTCAACGTGCCCGTGCTGGCCAATATCACGGAGTTCGGCCAGACGCCGCTGTTCAGCACCGAAGAGCTCGGGAGTGTCGGCGTCGGCATCGTCCTGTATCCGCTTTCCGCGTTCCGCGCCATGAACAAGGCCGCCGAGAACGTGTACACCAGCATCCGCCGCGACGGTCACCAGCGCAACGTCATCGACACGATGCAGACGCGCGAAGAACTGTACGACCGCATCGGCTACCACGAATACGAGCGTCACCTCGACGCGCTGTTCTCTAAGAAGGGTTAAGGAGAGTCACTCATGAGCGACACCGCAACCACCACCGGCCCGAAGCCGAAGAAATCCGTCGCATTGTCCGGCATCGCCGCCGGCAATACCGCGCTGTGCACGGTCGGCCGCAGCGGCAATGACCTGCACTACCGTGGTTACGATATCCATGACCTCGCCGCGAAGGGCTCGTTTGAAGAGGTGGCCTACCTTCTCGTCCATGGCGTCTTGCCGAACTGGATGGAGCTCAACGCCTACCGGGCCAAGCTGAAGCGCCTGCGCGGTTTGCCTGCGCCCGTCAAGGCCTCGCTGGAACTGCTGCCGGCGGCCACGCATCCGATGGACGTGATGCGCACCGGTGCGTCGGTGCTCGGCACCGTGCTGCCGGAGAAGGACGATCACAATGTGACGGGCGCGCGCGACATCGCCGATCGTCTCATGGCGAGCTTCGGTTCGATCCTGCTGTACTGGTACCACTTCAGCCACAACGGCAAGCGCATCGAGACGGAGACCGAAGACGATTCGATCGCCGGGCACTTCCTGCATCTGCTGCACGGTCGCAAGCCGAGCGATCTGCACTCGCACGCGCTCGACCGTTCGCTGGTGCTGTATGCCGAGCATGAGTTCAACGCCAGCACGTTCGCGGCGCGTGTCATCGCCGGCACCGGTTCGGACATGTATTCAGCCATCACCGGCGCCATCGGTGCGCTTCGCGGTCCCAAGCACGGCGGTGCCAACGAGGTCGCGATGGAAATCATCGCGCGCTACCGCGATGCCGGTGAGGCGGAAGCCGATATCCGTGCGCGCGTGGAGCGGAAGGAGATCATCATCGGATTCGGGCATCCGGTGTACACCGTGTCCGATCCGCGCAACGAGATCATCAAGGAGATCGCGCGCAAGCTCTGCACCGACGGTGGCAATCCGCGCCTGTTCGAGGTGTCGGAGAAGATCGAGAAACTGATGTGGGATCTGAAAAAGATGTTCCCCAACCTCGACTGGTACTCGGCGTCGGCGTACCACATGATGGGTGTGCCGACGGCGATGTTCACGCCGTTGTTCGTCATCGCGCGTACGTCGGGCTGGAGCGCCCACGTGATCGAGCAGCGTCAGGACGGCAAGATCATTCGTCCGAGCGCGAATTACACGGGGCCGGAAGACCAGGTGTATACGCCGATCGAGAAGCGCTGAATCGAGGCGGCGTTGCCACGTCGTTATTGATTCGTGCGCGGGGCGCGCTCCTACCAAAGCCGCGTTGTCGCTCCTACGAGAGCCGCATGGTAGGAGCGCGCCCTGCGCGCGAAAGGCCAAAAGCGCGATGACGCCGCGCCCCGGCTACCCCGCGGACAACCTCAGATCTCCGCCGCCATCCGCGTCGCCCGGTCGATCGCCCGCTTGGCATCCAGTTCGGCCGCGACATCCGCGCCACCGACGAGTCGCACGTCGATACCGCGCTCCAGCAACGCATCGCGCAGGGCACGGTTCGGCTCCTGCCCTGCGCACACGATGACGTTGTCCACGTCGAGCACCTGCGGCTGTCCGTCGATGATCACGTGCAATCCGGCATCGTCGATGCGTTCATAGGTCACGCCGCCGATCATCTTCACGCGCTTGTTCTTCAGTGTCGCGCGGTGCACCCAGCCGGAGGTCTTGTTGAGACGGGCGCCGGGGCGTCCCGCACTACGCTGCAGGAGCCATACGTCGCGTTCGGGCTTCTCCGGCTGCGCCGGCATCAATCCTCCCGGTGCCGCGATCGTCATGTCGACGCCCCACTCCTTCGTCCAGCGCGCGATGTCCGTGGTGGGGGAGGGGATCTCTTCGGTAAGAAATTCGGAGACGTCGAAGCCGATACCGCCGGCGCCGATCACGGCCACTTTGCCGCCGACCGGCGCATTGCCGTGAAGCACGTCGAGGTAGGAGAGCACCTTGCGATGATCGGCTCCGGGAATCGACAAGGGGCGGGGCAACACGCCGGTAGCGAGAATCACGGTGTCGAAATCTCCGGCCGCCAGCGCGTCCACGCTGGCTTCGGCGCCAAGCTGGCGCGTGACGCCCGTTTCCGTCAGGCGGTGATCGAAGTAGCGCAGGGTTTCCTGGAATTCTTCCTTGCCCGGAATGCGTTTGGCCATGTTGAACTGACCACCGATCTCGTTGGCGCGATCGAACAGCGTGACGGCGTGTCCGCGCTCGGCCAGTGTCGTGGCGGCGGCGAGTCCCGCCGGACCGGCGCCCACCACGGCGACGCGTTTTTTGGCCGCTGCGGGGAGAATCTTCAGTTCGGTTTCATGGCAGGCACGCGGGTTGACCAGACACGACGCGCGGCGATTCTCGAACACGTGGTCGAGGCAGGCCTGGTTGCAGGCGATGCAGGTGTTGATGGCCTGCGGGCGTGAGGCGCGCGCCTTGTTGACCCACTCCGGGTCGGCGAGCAGGGGGCGTGCCATCGACACCATGTCCGCGTCGCCGTTGGCAATAATCCTTTCGGCGACATCCGGCATGTTGATGCGGTTGGTGGTCACCAGCGGAATGGCGACCTCGCCTTTCATGCGGCGCGTGACCCATGAAAAGGCGCCACGCGGCACGCTGGTCACGATGGTGGGGATGCGCGCCTCGTGCCAGCCGATGCCCGTGTTGATGATGGTCGCCCCGGCGGCTTCGATGGCCTTGCCGAGCGTGACGATATCCGCCCACGGCTGCGCATCGTCGACGAGGTCGAGCATCGAGAGCCGGTAGATGATGATGAAGTCCTTCCCTACCGCCTCACGCATACGCCGAACGATCTCGATGGGGAAGCGCATGCGATTCTCCGCCGAGCCACCCCAGCGATCCGTGCGCTTGTTGGTCCGCGCGGTCAGGAACTGGTTGATGAGGTAGCCCTCGGAGCCCATGACCTCGACGCCGTCGTAGCCGGCGTCGCGGGCAAGCTGCGCGCTGCGGACGAAGGCATCGATGGTGCGCTCGACGCCACGTGTGCCGAGCGCCCTCGGCGTGAACGGCGTGATCGGCGATTTGATCTTCGATGGCGCGACCGACAACGGCTGATAGGCGTAGCGACCGGCATGGAGAATCTGCATGCAGATCTTGCCGCCCTCCGCGTGGACGGCGGCGGTGACCTTCCGGTGGCGCGCCACGTGCCAGGGCATCGACATCGTCCCCGACAACGGCTTCAGCCAGCCCTGAATATTGGGCGCGATACCGCCGGTGACGATCAGGCCGACGCCGCCGCGGGCACGCTCGGCGAAAAAAGCCGCCAGCTTGTCGTAGTCGGCCGCCTTGTCCTCCAGGCCCGTGTGCATCGAGCCCATCAGCACGCGGTTGCGCAGGGTGGTGAAGCCGAGGTCGAGCGGGGCGAGCAGGTGGGGATAGGACACGGTCGGATCCGGTTCAAACGATCGTTCGAATGATCCCCGGATCGGAGGCGCGGAGCAAGGGTGGGCGCAGCAATGACCGACGCGGACCGGGCTAACCCATGGGCGTTACGGCGTGTATCGCGGCCGTTACAAATCGCGTCGTCCGTTCAGGTGCGAAAAGCGCCCGAAGCCGCCTTGGAACAGGGTCTCGAGCAAGCGACGACGCAAGGCACGCAACTTGCTCCTTCTTGTCACCCGGCGCGTTGGCAGGGCGCCCGGCGATCACGACGAAAACAGGGGTTTCGCGTCGCTCACAGGAGACTTTCCCATGCGTAAGACCTTCATTGCCACGGCGATCTGCCTCGCTCTCGGATTCGCTTTGCCCGCCGTCGCCCAGGACAGCAGCCAGACCGGAGCAGCGGGCGCCACCGCCCAGCGTAACTCGACGGCGTATCAGTACTCGGATAGCTCGACCTATTCCGACAGTTCGACTCACAGCAACACGACGACGAACACCACCTGGGGTTCGTACAACACGACGAATGCCATTTCCGACACCACGCTCAACGGGAGTGTCAGCGGCGTCACCGTCAGTGGCATCGGCAACAACGCCTATAACTACGGGTCCGCGGCAGGTGGACGCGGTGGATCCGGCGGCGCCGGCTACGGGGCCACGGGGTACGGTGGCGACGGCGGAGCCGGCGGAAGCGGCGGCAACTCGCGTGCGCGCGGCGCGGTCGGCGGCGAGGGCAGCGCGTCGTCCAGCAGTGGCGATGCGGGATCCATGACCGCATCGGCGGGCGGGAACGCCTCCGGGGATGGCGGTAACTCCAACGGAGACGGCGGTGCGGCTCGCTCTCGCGGCGCGGGCGGCGGTGCGCCCACAGGTGGCTCCACGGCCGGCACGGGTGGCGCGAGCGCGAGTACCGGTGGCGCGGGCACCTCGGGCGATGCCACGGCGATGGCGGCTGGCGGCGCCTCGACCGGAACGGGTGGCGCGGGCGGCACGGCGACGTCCACGGCGGGTGCCGGTGGCGCGGGCGCGGCGGCGGGCGACGGCACGGGCGGTGCGGGTTCGGGTGCGGGCGGTGGCGCGGGCGGTGCCGGCGGCACGTCGATGGCGGACGCGGGCAGCTTCAGCATGGCCAACAGCATGGGCAGTGCGGGCGCGGCAGCGGCGGGCATCTCGAACTTTGCGCAGAACAGCGGCGCGGCGTCGCTGATCCAGCAGGGTGTCAACGTTCAGGCCAATCTCAGCGTGGGCTCTTCGCCCTGAGGCATGGGGCGGGTAACGGGAGTCACGGGGCGCATGTCGCCCCGTGGCGATCCGAAGGGACATCGAACGACCTTCAGGAGAGCACCCATGTGGCGGAACTACCTGTATCGAAGGTGCGCGGTGCTGGCTTGCATCGGTATCGCGTGCACCGGCGGGGCGGCGGCTGCCGCGCCAGCGGAAAAAGCGCCACCGCCCGGCTTCGGCGCTGCGGTCCCCGCCGACACGCTGAAGGCGATGAGTGGCGGCAGCAACGTCACCAACAACGTCAGTCAGCAGACCCTCAACGGGACGATGAGTGACACGGAGGCGCGGGACACCGTAAGCGGCGGAAACATCGTGTCCGGTAGCGCGTTCGGCAACGCGGCGGGCCTGCCCACGGTGATCCAGAACTCCGGCAACAACGTGTTGATCCAGAATTCCACGATCGTCAACGTGCGGATGAATCCATGAAGATCGTCTGCGCGCTGGCCCTGCTCGTCATGCTCCCGGCTCCCGCCGTCAGCGCGATGAAGGCCGACGTGCAGACCGGGCAGGGTACGTCGTATCCGGTCCGGCTGACGAGCCTCAAGGAAGCGCGGTTCCGCAACACCATCCGACAGAAATACGACTTCAGCTGCGGGTCGGCCGCGGTGGCGACGTTGCTGACGTATCAGTACGGTTATCCGGTCGACGAGCAATCCGCGTTCGACGTGATGTACGCGAATGGCGATCGCGCGAAGATCGGGCGCGAGGGATTTTCCCTGCTGGACATCAAACGCTTCCTCGCGTCGCGCGGCTTCGAGGCGGATGGTTTCGACGTCCCGCTCGATAAACTGGACGACGACGGCATCCCTGCCATCGTGTTGATCAACGAGCGCGGGTATCACCATTTCGTGGTGGTGAAAGGGTACAAGGCCGGGCGTGTTCTCGTCGGCGACCCGGCACGCGGAACGCGCTCGATGTCCAGGCGTCGTTTCGACGCGATGTGGACCAATCACATCGTTTTCGTCATTCACAACGAACGCGACCGCGCCATCTTCAACAGTCCGCGTGACTGGGCGGTCGCTCCCGCGGCACCTATCTCCGGGGGTATCGAGCGTAACGGGCTCGCGCCGATCGTGATGCCCAAGCGCGGACCGGGGGACATATGAACACCCGACTTTTCCGGCTGCTGCCGATCGCGTGCGCACTTGCCTGCGCCGGCGCGCACGCAGTGGACTTTCCGTTAAACCGCGCCGTGGCGGACGCCGAGCTGGACCGCATCCGCGGCGGTTTCGACCTCGGGGACAACCTCAAGGTGTCGTTCGCGCTCCAGCGTACGGTACTCATCAATGGCATGGAGGCGCTGCGCACCACCATCTCGGTGCCGGACGTCGCCGCGATCACCCACGATCAGGCGGCGGCGCTGCAGAGCGCGCTGCAGACCATGGTCATCACCAATGGCGCCGGTGGCATCGGGAGTCAGTCGTCGGCGGTGTCGCCTGCGCCAGCCGCCGCGGCGGTCGTCACCGCGGTCCTGCCGAACTCGATGACGCCGGGCCTCGTCATCCAGAACTCGCTCGACAACCAGGCGATCACGGCCAACACGACGATCGATGCGTCCGTGAACACGGCACGCATGCTGCAGAACATGCGTGTGGCGGAATCGGTCAACGATGCGGTGATTCAATCTCGGGGGAACTGACGCATGTATCGCAATGGCAGGGTGATGCAGGCAAAAACGTGCGCGGGCGCCCTGGTGCTTGCGGTTCTGCCGATGTGGATCGGCGCGTGCCTCGCGCAGGAATCCCCGGTGGATCCGGCGCTGCGCGAGAAGATCGAATCGCAGGGACGGAAGATCGATGCGATGCGCAGCCGCATGGCCGAGCAGCTGGCGGAGCTCGAGCAGATGAAGCGCGAGCTGGCGTCGCAGGAGGTGCAATACAACGACCTGCGCAAGGCGATCGGCCTGAACGCCCTGGAGGACGCACGCGGCGGATCGTTGGCGGTCGCTGATCCGGATGCTCAGGCACCCTTGCCGCAGGACCGGTCCGGCGGACTTCCGCCGTCGAATCCCGTGGTGGCGACATCCCCGCAGACGGTAGCGACGCAGCCGGTCGGCAAGCGACCCGAAGAGGACGAGAGGCCGCCCGAGGTCGCGCCCATCTTCGACCAGCCGGGTGTGCTCACGCCACGCGGCAAGCTCATCATCGAACCGTCGTACCAGTACGGTTATTCATCGAGCGACCGCGTGGCGTTGGTGGGCTACACCGTCATTCCCGCGATCCTCATCGGCCTGGTCGATGTGCGCCAGGTCAAGACGACCACGCAGACCGGAGCGCTGGCCTTTCGCTACGGCCTGACGAATCGCATGGAGCTGGAGGTGCGCGTGCCTTACGTGGACACGCACACCGACACGATCAGCCGGGAAATCTTCACCGGGACGGCGCAGGACAACCTCTTTACCACCAGCGGCAAAGGCATCGGCGACGTGGAAGCCACGTTGCGCTACCAGATCAACGACGGCGGTGCGGACAAGCCGTATTACATCGGCTGGTTCCGCGCAAAGTCGCGCACCGGTCGCGATCCGTTCGACGTCACCAGCGACTGTGTGACGCGCTGCGTACAAAATGTCACGGGCACCGGGCTTCCGTTGCAGAGTCCGACCGGGTCGGGCTTCTACTCGGCGCAGCTGGGCATGACGTGGCTGTATCCGTCCGATCCGGTCGTGTTTTTCGGCAACATCAGCTATTTGCACAACTTCGAGCGGAAGAACGTCAGCCGCAACGTCCTGCTTGCCGGCAAGCAGTTTCTGGGCGACGTGAAAGCGGGCGATATCGCGGATATCAGCATCGGCATGGGTCTGTCGCTCAATGAAAAGGCGTCGATCAGTATCGGCTACGACCAGGCCTTCGTGGCTCGTACGGAGCAGGACGGGCATCCGTTGCCGGGATCGGCGCGCGCGACGCTGGGGTCGCTGCTGATCGGCGGTTCGTATCGCTATAACGCGAGAGAAACGCTCAATGTCACCCTCGGTGTGGGTATTACGCGCGATACGCCGGACACGACGATTACGGTGCGACTCCCCATCACCTTGTGACGCCGGTCGCACTTTCACCTGAATTTCATGAAAAAAAGCCTCGCGTTTCAAACACGCGAAGGTTCCCGTGCACGCCGCGCACACACAACCGTTCGTTAAGATTTCAATCGGGGGTTACTAACAATCTTGAAACATTTGCAGGGAGTTTTGTTCATGCGCACTGGTCACAATCGTTACGGCAAGTTCACTGCGGGTCTTGCCATCGCTTCGCTCGCCGCCTTCGGTGCGGCCGCGCATGCGCAGGACAGCGAGAAGAAGTCGCAGTCGCCGGCTCTCGATAACGTGAGCGTCTGGGTCGGTGGTTACTACACCAACAATGACACCACGATCGGCGCGAAGACCGGCATCCTGAATACCAGCGGCGACGTCAATCTCGAAGACGATCTCGACTTCAAGAAGCACAAGACGGTGCCGCGCGTCCGCCTCGATTTCCTCATCGGCGCCCACCAGGGCTTCGCGTTCGACTATTACGAGGTCGATCGTTCGCACTCCAAGTCGCTGGACGAGCAGATCAATTTCCTCGGTAACCCGATCAGCGCCGCCGCGCAGGTCAAGGGCGACCTGAAGTTCACCTTCGGCAGCGCCGCCTACAAGTGGTGGTTCGGCACGGGCAACGACGTGTTCGGCCTGGGTCTGGGTGCGGCGTACTACAAGATCGACGCCAGCATCGACGCGAACGCGTCGGCATTCGGCCAGAACTTCTCCAGCAGCAACTCCACCAAGACCAACGCCTGGGCGCCCAACCTGCAGATCGGCTGGCGTCACGCGTTCAGCGATCAGCTCCGCATGTACCTCAATGCGTCGGGCGTGAAGAAGAACGGTGGCTCGCTCAACGGCCACATCTACGACGTCGCGCTCGGCCTCGAGTGGTTCCCGTGGCAGAACGTCGGCTTCGGTGCGGAATACGCCTATACCCGCATCAAGCTCAACCAGGACAAGAGCCGTTACGACCTGGACCTCGACATGAAGCTCAACGGACCGGCTGCTTACGTCCGCTTCCGCTTCTGACCAGCCGGTTGGCGGGCGGCGTAATGCCGTCCGCCTCGCCGGGGGGAATCCTGGGCCGCCTTCGGGCGGCCCGTTTTTTTTAGCGCTCAGGCGTGCTTCGCCGCGTTGCGACGAGCCCGGAGCCATCCGCCGCCACAGATACCGATGACCAGTACGGCGTCAAGCAGCCACGGCGCCCAGGGGCGTGCATCGAACCAGGGGGCCACCAGACCGTCGTGGGCGATCATGCGCGCCGCCGTCCATGCGATGGCCGCGGCTCCGATGTAGATCACGACAGGGAAGCGCTCGATCAGTTTCAGGATGAGTGTCGATCCCCAGACCACCAGCGGCACGCTGATGGCCAGACCGAGCACGACCAGACCCATGTGGCCCTTGGCCGCCCCGGCGATCGCCAGGACGTTGTCCAGGCCCATCAGGGCATCGGCCACGACGATCGTGCGGATGGCTGCCCAGAAGCCCGACGCGGCGCTGACCTCGGGGTCGTGGTCGTCATGCTTGAGCAGCTTCCACGCGATCGGAATGAGCAAGGCACCGCCGACCAGCATCAGGCCGGGCAGCTTCAGCAGCCAGATGACCGCGAAGGTCAGCAGGATGCGCAGGGCGATGGCGCCGAAGGTGCCCCAGAACACGGCCTTCTTCTGCAGCGCTTTGGGCAGGTTGCGCGCCGCCAGGGCGATGACGATCGCGTTGTCGCCCGCCAGGACCAGGTCCAGCAGGATGATGGCGGCGAGGCCGGAGAAAAATTCGGGGGTGAGGAAATCCATGCTGGGTGGCCTTCGCGCGTGGTGAGATCGAATGCGGCGGCAACGGGTACGCGCGCCCGTCGTCACCACAAAAGTCTCGTTCCTGGCACGGAAGCCACCGCGACGACCGGGGTGCGTGGGGCACCCGTATTGACGACCGTCGCGCACGAAGCCCGGGGACTCCGTGGAACTACTCCCCTTCGGGTTGGTAGTGGGGTGCATTGTGCGGCTTGGGATGCACTGCGGCAAGACATTCCCCCGGGGGCACCGGTTAAAATCGGCGGCTAACCCAACCCCTCGCGAGTGAAATCCATGAGCGCACACGACATCCGTTCCGCCACGCGTCCCGATCCGGACCAGCCGCTGGTGGATATCGCCAACTACGTGGCCGACTACCAGATCGACTCGCAGGAGGCCTACGACACCGCGCGCTACATGCTTCTCGACTCGCTGGCCTGCTCGGCGCTCGCGATGAAGTTCCCGGACTGCGTCAAGCACCTCGGCCCGCTGGTTCCCGGTGCCGTGATGCCGGGCGGTACCCGCGTGCCCTTCACCGCGCATGAGCTGGATCCGGTGCAGGCGGCGTTCGCCATCGGCACCCAGATCCGTTATCTCGACTTCAACGACACCTGGCTCGCTGCCGAGTGGGGCCACCCCTCGGACAACCTCGGTGCCATCCTCTCGGTTGCCGACTACCTGTCGCGCAAGGCAGTGAAGGAAGGCGGCAAGCCGCTCACCGTGCGTGACGTGCTGGGCTACGCCATCAAGGCGCACGAGATCCAGGGCTGCTACGCCCTCAGGAACAGCTTCAACCGTGTCGGCCAGGACCACGTGATTCTGGTGCGCCTGGCGTCCACGGCGGTCGCCACGGCCATGCTGGGCGGCGACAAGGAGCAGATCACGACGGCGGTCTCGCACAGCTGGATCGACAACGGCGCCCTGCGCACGTATCGCCACGCTCCGAACACCGGCCCGCGCAAGAGCTGGGCCGCCGGCGATGCCTGCCGCCGCGCCGTCACGCACGCCATCAACGCGGTTTACCGCAACGTGGTGGGGTACCCGTCGGCGCTCACGGCGAAGACCTGGGGCTTCTACGACGTGGCCTTCAAGGGCAACGCGTTCGAGTTCGAGCGTCCGTTCGGCAGCTACGTCATGGAGAACGTGCTGTTCAAGATCAGTTTCCCGGCCGAGTTCCACGCTCAGACGGCGGTCGAGTGCGCCATGGCGCTGCATGGTCAGGTCGCCGACCGCATCGACCAGATCGAGAAGGTGGTGATCGAAACCCAGGAAGCCGGGGTCCGCATCATCGACAAGACGGGCCCTCTGGCCAACTACGCCGACCGTGACCACTGCATCCAGTACATGACCGCCGTGCCGCTGATTTTCGGCCGTCTCACGGCCGACGACTACAACGATTCCGTCGCCGCCGATCCCCGTATCGACGCGCTGCGCGACAAAATGACCGTGGTCGAGAATCCGCAGTTTACGAAGGATTATTTCGACCCCGAAAAGCGCTACATCGGCAATTCGGTGCAGGTTTTCTTCAAGGATGGGTCGAAAACCGAAAAGGTTTCGATCGACTTCCCGATCGGACACCGTAAGCGTCGCGCCGAAGGCATTCCGGTCCTGCTGAAGAAATTCGAGTCCGCGCTGCGTGCCGAGTGGCCTGCGGAGCGGGTTGAGCGGGTTCTCGAGGTCACTTCGTCGGCCGAAAAACTGGACGCGATGCCCATTCACGAGTTCATGACGCTCTTCACGGCTTGATAATGGCCGTGACTCAAGTATGAACGGCGGTTTTTAGCACGTGTTCAATTGTTTGATTTTTGCTAAACTGCCGCCGCCCGTTGAAGGGGTATCAAAGCGAGGGACGGCATGAAGTCCCCGGATTCGATATGAGATTTACGCGCGATTTCCGTCTGGGGTGGAGCGCGGACGCGAATACCAATAATGAGGAGACACCGATGAAACGTAAGGGCTTGTTTTTGCTGATCGGTTTGGCCCTGGGCGGCGTGGGTGCCGTTCATGCGCAGGAATCCGCTGACACGGCGGGTAACGGCTATGACGGCCGCTGGTACATCGCACCGACGGTTGGCGGTTACTACAACGACACCGACCGCAACACCAACAGCCGCCAGGTTTACTACGGCCTGGGCTTCGGCAAGTTCATCTCGAACAACGCGTCGATCGACATCTTTGCCGATCGCACCAAGCGCGATAACGATGGCAACGGCCACTGGTCGAACAACAGCTACGGCGTTGCCGCTCGTTTCTACGCTGGCGCGTGGGACAGCTGGCGTCCGTACCTGCTGGCTGGCGTGATGGGCTCGTACCACCACAACCCGGCTGACAACGGCTGGTCCCCGGCTGCCGAGCTCGGCGTCGGCGTGTCCAAGACCATCACCGACAGCTCCGACTTCCGCGTCGAAGCCGGCTACCGCTACGATTGGGACGACAAGACTGTCGAGTCCGAGAATGGCTACGGTGACTGGTTCCTCGGCTTCTCGATCGTCTCGCGCTTCGGCGAGCCGCCGGCAGCTCCCGCTCCGGTCGCCGCTGCTGTCCCGACCGCTCCGGATTGCTCGACGCTCGACAGCGACGGCGACGGCGTGAACGATTGCGACGACAAGTGCCCGGCCACCCCGGCTGGCACGATCGTCGGTCCGGACGGTTGCCCGCAGAAGGTCGTCATCGACCTGCGCGGCGTCAACTTCAAGTTCGATCGCCCGAAGAAGGGTGAGACGAACATCGGTCCGACCCTGCAGGAGCCGACCAGCGAATCGCTGGGCGTCCTCGACCAGGCTGTCGACACCCTGCAGCGTTACCCGGCCGTCAAGGTCACGGTCGCTGGTTACACGGATAGCGTCGGTAAGGACGCTTACAACCAGGGCCTGTCCGAGCGTCGCGCGAAGATCGTGTTCGACTACCTGACCTCGCACGGTATCGGTGCGGATCGTCTGGAAGGCCCGATCGGCCACGGCGAGAACAACCCGATCGACACGAACGACACGGCCGAAGGCCGCGCTCGTAACCGTCGCACGGAACTGCAGGTTCAGCAGTAATCCTTGCAAGATCGGTAACTGTTCCATGAAAGAGCCCGGCGAAAGCCGGGCTCTTTTTTTGTGCCGTTGCCCCTGTAGGAGCCAGCCCTGCTGGCGAAGCCAACAGGGCGGGGAAGCCTTGCCCTGCACGCCGCAAGCCGCACGCAAACAGATTCCTCAAACGCGTCCTCGACGCAAATTCATCCGGCGCGGAAATCGGTCCGATTTCTCATTACAGGGCATGCCACTGCCTGCCAAGGTTGCGCTCCCAACAACCACGGATAGGAAGCACCACCATGGGATCTTATGCAGGCGAAAGATACTGGCCTAATCTGGCATACGTTCGCAGCTCCCTCCGCCTGACGTTCAACGGAGGATCGCTGAGCATCATGAAGACTCACATCAGCGAACCGAAGGCGGTGTACTGCATTCTTACCGTCGACTACAACCTGGCGTTTCGCAAGTGAGGCGCTGGGCCGCGGTGGCGATCATTGGCGTCCTTATCGCCATCGCGGCGTACCTGAATATCGTGATCTACCAGGAGTACTTCGGCGATGGGCCGCCTTATTTCGGTCGTCAGGAGAATCTCGATAAGTGGGTGGATCCCCGAGGCTGGCTTGCGCTGAGTGATGCAGTACTCGGGTGCGCTGTATGGAAAGTTGCGATATCCATCAGACGACTTCGGCGGTAGCGGCACCTTCCCCAGCAGGGCGAGGAGCAGCCTCCTTCGCTACGTCAACGTCACTCACCAGGCGTAACGAACCCGCCCGTACCAGTAGGCACCATTGCTCCCGATCGGCGAGATCACGTCATACGGAAAGTTGCCCGCATACGCGATGTCCGGGATCGAGCGGTCAGGGTACTGATCGGTGATGTTCTGTCCGCCCAGCGCGATCGACAGTCGGTCGGTCGCATGCCACTCTGCCTCGGCATCGATCTGCCAGCGCGCGGCGTACGTCTGCTTCAAAACATAGCCATCGCCGAAATCGAACACGCGCGTCGTCGTCCCCTGGCGCGTGGCACGCGTCAGCAGCGACCAGTGCGCGCTGTCCCATTTCGCGGTAAACGACCCGCGCTGGCGAGGCGCCGCGTCGGTCAACGTGTTGCGTTCTTCCAGACCGAAGAGCACGGCATCCGCACCGAGTGCGGCGAGCTCCGGCGGCGTATCGCGTACTTTGCGGATCGACGTGCGGTTGTAGCTGTACGTCGCGGTGAGTGTCAGGTTGCCGCCGTAGACCGGCTGCCGATAGTTTGTCACCAGTTCCGCGCCGCGCGTGCGCGTGTCTACCGCATTGGTGAAAAAAGCGACGCTCTGTACGCCGGGGACGCCGAAGCGCGTGGCGATGTAGTCCTCGAGGCCATCGGGTGCGATGGTCTCCGACAGCGTGACGCGGTGATCCACGTCGATGCGATAGACATCGAACGACGCGTCGAAGCGATCCCCGATGCGCGCCGTCAATCCGAGGCTGTAGTTGCGCGATTTCTCCGGCTTGAGATCCTTCGCGCCGAGGCCGCGGGCCACCGGATTGTTGACCGAAAGAATCCGTCCCTGGACGAGGGTGCCGTCGGCGCCGTAGCCGGTGGACGTCGACTCGAAACCCACCTGGCTCAGTGACGGAGCACGCAGGTTGTTCGATGCGGCGCCACGAATCGCGACCGCATCGGTGATCGCATATCGCCCGCTCAGCTTCCCCGTCCAGGCGGACCCGAAGTCGTCGTAGTGCTCGTAGCGCGCGGCGGCGTCGGCGAAGAAACGGTCGGTAACGTCGCCGGAGAGGTCGACGTAGGCAGCGCTGACGTTGCGACGCAGGTCCGCCGTGTCCTGTGGCGTGAGGCCACCGCCGGCCTGGGCTCCCGTCGGGGCACCGACGATGGGTCCGACCGCGTATGAGGCAGTGTCGCCCGCATACGTCTTGAACCCTTCATGACGAAACTCCGCGCCCGTCGCCAGGGTGAACAGCTTCGAGCCCCATTCGACGGATCGACTGAGATCGAGATTCGCGGTCCCCTGGGTGTTGTCGTATTTGCCGATGTTGAAGCGGGTGGGGCTGTCATCGCCGAGCGACACATTGACCGTGTTGCGCAGGTCGTAGTCGAAGGTGTTGCGTCCCCAGGTCAGGCTGCCGTCGATATCCCATTCGCCCGCGCGGCCACGCGCGCCGGCGGTGAGGTTGACGTCGCGGTTGTAGCCCAGCGACTCCGGACGATACCCATCCGGATAGATCGATGGCACGTTGGCGTCGCTGTCCGGATAGCGGAAGTAGTTGTCGCCGATCGTCCGTCGCTGGGTGTACGTACCGAACGCATAGCCACGCACGCTGTCGCCGAAGGGCAGTTCCGCGTTGAACCAGCCACTGTAGTTTTCGTTGCGCGGGTCGCCCGCGGCGTAGTTACGCCTGCCCTGGAGCGCCAGATTGGCGGGTGACGGGTTCTCCCACGAGGGGATCTGATCGGGACCGGCGCGGTTGGTCGCCTGACGGTCGTTGCCCTCGAAACCTCCCCGCAGAAAGCCACCGTCGCCGCCGAGCTTCGTCCCGGCCTTGGCGCTCACGTAGGCGCTCTGGCCGTCCGTGATGGTGCGATCGCCGGGGCGGAAGTTCGTGTGATACGCGCCGTATGTGGCGTTGACCTCGCCACCATCTGGCGAATCGTCCAGGATGATGTTGACCACGCCGGCGATGGCATCGGAGCCGTACTGCGCGCCGGCGCCGTCGCGCAGCACTTCAATGCGCTTGATCGCGCTGATCGGGATCGCGTTGAAGTCGACCGGTGTCGTACCACGACCGATCTTGGTGTCGCTGTTGACCAGTGCGGAGGTATGGAAACGCTTGCCGTTGACCAGTACGAGGACCTGATCCGGGCTCATGCCGCGAAGCTGCGCGGCGCGTACATGGTCCGATCCGCCCGAGTTCGACTGGCGCGGGAAGTTGAACGAGGGCAGCAGCGTCGCGAGCGCCTGGCCGAGTTCCCCGTTGACCGCGCCCGCGGAACGCAGGTCTTCCGGGGTGAGCACATCGATCGGCACCGGCGAATCGAGCACGGTACGATCCTTGGCATGGGTGCCGGTGACCACGATCTGGTCGAGGGTCGACGCGTTGGCGCGATCGGCTTCCTGCGCGGCGACGGGCAGGGCGGCAAGGGCGATCAGAACGGCGGAGGTGAGACGGGACGGGCGCATGAAGGATCCTGGCGGGCACACGGGGTCGTTGCCGCCGAGGGGCGGACGACAGAGGGGGCTGACGGATTGCGGCGTCAGTCGCGCGCGGCGCGGCCCGGGCGACATCGCGTATCGCCCGCGGGGCGGCGGATGACGACGGCGGAACGGGGCGGGCGCGGGATCACGGCGGGTGGTTCCAGTGGTCGCAGGAACGTGCGAACCTTTCACTATTTGTTGCATTGCGGTGTACGCTGTGTCAATAGGTCGGACGCCTAGCCGTATGGACGTCCGTTTCAGAATGCATGTGCAAGGGGTTCTTATGAAGCTGTTCGCCGGTCTGTTACTCGCCGTTTCGCTGTCCACGGCGGGGTGTGCCAGTCCTGCGCAGCGGGCGCCGGTCGCGGCGAACGCGAGCGCGACGCTCAGCGGTGACCTGGCCCATCCGGATGCGACCACGGGCTGGGTTCGCACCGAGTTGTACTTCGGTCTCGGGCTGGCGGACGGACACGACGGCGTCGACGAAGCCGCATGGCGCGCCTTCCTGGACAAGGAAGTGAGCCCACGTTTCCCCAGCGGCCTCACGGTCATCGATGCCTATGGCCAGTGGCAGGGGAAGCAGCAGTCGCACCCCGAGCGCCTGCGTTCCAAACTGCTGGTGCTGCTCTATCAGGACACGCCGGCGCACCGTGAGGCCGTGGATGCCATTCGCAGCGCCTGGAAGGCAAAGACCGGTGACCAGTCGGTGCTCCGCGTCACCCAGCCTGCGGATGTGTCGTTCTGATGGCCACCACGATCGCACCGCGCCGTCGCTTCGGTGGCGGCGACCTCAATGGCGTTCTCGGCCTCGTCGTCGACAACCTCTCACTCCTGGCGTTTCTCGCCACGGCACTCATCGGCATCTTCGGTATGCCGGCGGATCTGGTCTTCCGGAAGATGTTCCCGGGCACGGCTTTCGGCGTGCTCCTCGGCAACCTCGCTTACACCTGGATGGCGCGGCGGCTCGCGGCTCGCACGGGTCGAAGTGACGTCACCGCGATGCCGCTTGGCATCGACGCACCGACGACCATCGGTATGGCCCTGCTGGTGCTCGGTCCCGCCTTCGCCGGCTACCGTCAGGCCGGTATGGACGTCGCCACCGCCGGTGAGGCTACCTGGCACCTGGGCATGGCGTCGCTGGTCGTCATGGGCGTGCTGAAGTTCGTGCTGTCGTTCTTCGGCGCCTGGGTGCAGCGTTCGGTCCCCCGTGCCGGCCTGCTCGGCTCGATCGCCGGTATCGCGCTGGTGCTGATGGGTCTGCTGCCGCTGGTTGAGATCCTTCGTGTGCCGGTGGTGGGCTTCGCCGGGCTTGGCATCGTTCTCTATGCGCTGATCGCGAAGCGCCGTCTGCCGTTCGGTCTGCCGGGTGTGCTCGGTGCCTTTATCGTCGGTGTGGCGCTGTATTACGGGCTCGGCCCGGTCGGGCTGCTGGGTAGCGGATACCATGCGCCCGCCCCATGGACATGGCGCGTGGGCCTGCCGCTGCCGAGCCTCGGGTTCATCGATGCGCTGCCTGCCACGGTGCCGTACCTTCCGTTGATCCTGCCGTTCGGCCTGCTGATGGTGGTCGGCGGTATCAACGTGACCGAAAGTGCCCGGGCGGCGGGCGACGACTACGCAACGCGCGACATTCTTCTGGTGGAAGCCCTGGCGACGCTCGTGGCCGGGATCTGCGGTGGCGTGGCGCAGACCACGCCGTATATCGGCCAGCCGGCCTACAAGGCGATGGGCGCGCGGTGGGGTTACACGCTCGCCACGGGCGTGATCATCGGCCTCGGTGGCGTGCTCGGCTACCTGTCCAACCTCGTCGAACTGCTGCCGGTCGCGGTGCTCGCACCCATCCTCGTTTTCGTTTCCATCAGCATCACCACGCAGGCCTTCGAAGCGACTCCGCTGCGGTACGCGGGCGCGGTCGTCTTCAGCTTCTTTCCGCCGATCGCGAGGCTGCTGGCGATCAAGCTGGGCGATCCGACCATCGTCGACCCGGCGCATTTCGGTGCCCTGTTCGCCGATAACGGCCATGGCATCTCGGCGATGGCGGTGATCGTGATCCTCGGCAACGGCTTCATCATCACCTCGATGGTCTGGGCGAGTTTCGTCGTGGCGATGATCGATGGGCAGGTGCGCAAGGCCGCAGGCATCGTGGCGCTGGGCGGTGTATTGACGGCGTTCGGCGTCATCCATTCCGTCGCGCCGATCGGCGCCGTCTACCTCCCGTGGCTGCTCGACGCCGCGTCGCGGGCGCTGGTATGGCAGTTCGTGGCGGCCTATGGCGCGCTGGCGGCGGTGTTGTTGGCGCTGTCGCTGGGCGGCGAGCAGGCGGCCTCACGCCCGGTCGCCCGATAGCGAGGCAAGTCCGCGCAGGCGCTTGAATTGGGCCGTGCGGGCAGCCACCCTTGGGTATTGTCCCAAGGAAAACGCCGATGTCCCTCTCCGACCTGACTTCGCTCCCCGGTGTCACCGCGACCCCGGACGCCGTCACCCATGGCTACGTGTTCAACCACACGATGATCCGCGTGCGCGACCTCGACGTGTCGCTCGACTTCTATACGCGCGTCCTGGGCTTCACCCCGGTGTACAGGCACGTCTACGAGGAAGCCGCGTTCACCATCGTCTACCTGGTGCTGGTCGGCGATCGCAGCCAGATTCCGGATAACGACGAAGAGCGCAAGCGCTGGGTGCTGGCACAGCCGGGCGTGCTCGAGCTGACGCATAACCATGGCACCGAAAAGGATCCAGAGTTCGCCTACCACAATGGCAACAGCGAACCGCGCGGCTTCGGTCACCTGTGCGTGAGCGTACCCGACGTCAACGCCGCATGCGCGCGTTTCGAAGAGCTCGGCGTCACCTTCCAGAAGCGCCTGAGCGACGGCCGCATGCGTCATATCGCATTTATCCGCGATCCGGATCAGTACTGGATCGAGATCCTTCAGCCCACGCCGCTCGCCGTCTGACGAACACACCCCGATGCCGACGAACCTGCCACCCACCACCCGCAATCTGCTGATCGCGAACGTCCTCGTCTTCATCGTGCAGACGCTGCTCGGCGACGACAGCACCATGGCGGTGAGCCGATGGTTCGCGCTGTGGCCGATCGGTCACGACATCGCGGTGGACATGGGGGGCGGGGATATCGCCGGTCTCGGGTTTCGTGCGTGGCAGCTGGTGACCTACGGCTTCATGCATGGAAGCGTCATGCACATCGTCCTGAACATGTACGCCTTGTACATGTTCGGCGGGCTGATCGAGCGGGTGATGGGGAAGCGGCGCTTCGTCATCTATTACTTCACGTGCCTGATCGCGGCGGCCGTGGCGCAGCTGGCGGTGGTGTACTTCTTCGAGCCGGAGAAGATGTTCCCGACGGTGGGTGCCTCGGGCGCTGTGTTCGGTCTGCTTGGCGCGTTTGCGATGTTGTTCCCGCGCGAGAAACTGATGTTGATTCCGATTCCGGTGGGCATTCCGGCGTGGCTGTTCGTCACGCTTTACGGTGCGGCCGAGCTGATTTTTGGCGTGACCGGCACGGTGTCGGGTGTGGCGCATTTCGCCCATCTGGGTGGGCTTTTTGCGGGGCTGGTGCTGCTTTGGGCGTGGGGAGTGAGGCCGCCGCCGCGGCGGGCTTTTTAGGTCGTTGAGGTCGAGGCATGGGTTCCGTTGCGTCGAGGCATGTGCTCCGCTGCGTCGAGGCATAGGCGCCGTTAGGTCGAGGCATGGGCGCCGTTGGGTGCCATTCTCGTCGCTAAGTCCTCCTCCGGCCTTCGCCTACGTGCGGAATCGCTCCGAGAACGACACCCAACGGCACCCTCCGACTCCTGAGGTTGGGGTATGGAAGAGCGAGGATCACAAGCGATAAGCGCGAGCACTAGGCGCGAAGCGGTGCATCGCGTCAATGGATGCGTGGATTGTCGATCGCCGAGCGCTGCGCGGCCCAGGCTCTGCTCTTCCGTCAAGTACACGGTCGCGCTGGGAGGGAGTGGTGGGCTGCCGTTCCTGGAGCGCTTCCGCACGAAGGCGAAGGCCGTAGGAGGACCTAGCGACAGGAACGGCAGCCCACCGCTCCCTCGCCCCACGGCGCCCGCCCCAACGCGATGGCGAAGCCGAGCCCCCCGCAGTGAACCTGCGAAGGGCTCGCACAGACGCACTCAACGCAGCGCGAGGAAGTCCGGGCTGACCACGAAGCGCACAGCATCCAGACGGAAGCGTGCTTCGGGAATCGCCGCCAGCAACGCATCGCGTTCGGCCTCGACCGCTTCCAGCTCCGCGTCGGTGATCGACGGATTCACCGCGTGCAGCGCGACCAGGCGTGCGTACTCGCCATCGAGCTCTCGTCGCGCCGCTTCCATGGCCTCGAGCTTGATCACTTCCGCACGTGCCTCGGCGAGATCCTGCGCACGCTCGAGCATCGGCGGCACCAGCTTGGAAAGGAACTTGCGATAGCGTGCGACTTCGATGTTACGGTCGGGCGCACGCCGCATCGCGACATCGCTGGGGCGGAAGCCGGCGCGCTCGCTGAGCTTCGTATCGACCGTGAGTGCCAGCGGCGTGGTCGGCAGGAAACGGCCCGGATCCAGCGTGCGGTCGGCGACGATCTCGAGCACGAACACCGTCTGCAGCAGCGCGGTACGCACGGGCAGGGCGTCGTCGACGAGGAAGGCCGCGTTGCCGTTGTCGCCGGTGACCAGCAGGTCGACCGCGGCGAGCACCATCGGGTGATCCAGACGCAGCAGTGGCAGATCTTCGCGGGCGAGAGCGAGCTCACGCGAGAAGGTCACCGAGAGGGGGCCATCGCCGAAGCCGGTGAGGCCATCCGTCGAGAGGTACTGCGGGTCGAGCAGCACGATGTCCTTGGCGAGTTCCTCGGCATGCACGCCGTAGGTCTCGAACAGGCGCTGGATGAACGTGTCGCGTGCCTCGTCATCGTCCTCGGCGGCGAAACTGCCGGCGAGATCGTCGGCGTGCGGATCGCGGCTGGCCGCGAGTTCGAGCAGGTGGTCGCGACCGGCGTGAATGAGGGCGGACAGCTCCTCGTGCGCGCCACGCGTTTCCGCGATCAGCGCGTCGAGCTCCTGGTCGCGGGCGTCGTCTTCGCGGGCATGCTCGTCGGCCAGCGTGGCCAGCAGCTTGCCGAAGCGGCGCAGCAGTTCACGGCCGTCGGCGGGGCTGGAGCGAAAGGCGTCGAGCCCCTCGTCGTACCACCGCGCGAGGATGTGCTGCGCGCTCTGCTCGACCACCGGTACGTGGATGCTGATGTCGTGTTTCTGGCCGATACGGTCCAGACGGCCGATGCGCTGTTCGAGCAGGTCCGGATCCAGCGGCAGATCCCACATCACCAGACGGTGGGCGAACTGAAAATTGCGGCCTTCGGAACCGATCTCGGAGCAGATCAGCAGGCGCGCGCCATCGGGCTGGGCGAAGAACGCGGCGTTGCGGTCGCGCTGGACGATGCCGAGGCCTTCGTGGAAACGCGCCACGCCGACGCCGCTCTTCGTACGCAGTGCCTCTTCGATCGCCAGCACCTTGGCCTGGCTGCGGCAGAGAAGGAGGAACTTGTCGGTGGGATGCGCGTCGAGCAGGCTCAGCAGCGCGGCCAGACGCGGATCGTCGTGGTAGTCGAATTCGTGCAGGGTGGGTGGCTGCTGAAGGTCCGACCGGAATTCGGCGAGCAGGGCATCGCGTCGGCCTTCGTCGAGGCTGTCCGGATCGAGCACGCGGATCTGCGGCACACGGTGCGGAAAACCGCCGATGCCGGCGCGGCGGTTGCGGAACATCGCGCGGCCGGTGCCGTGACGATCGATCAGCGCGGCAAGGAGTTCCTCATTCGCGTCGTTGCGATCGACCAGCCCGAGCAACTCACGGTCGCCCTTGAAGCGGGCCTTGAGCAGGTCGCGGTGCGCATCGCCCAGCGGCTCACCCGCGACGAGCACGTTGGCGATTTCAGACAGCGCGCCGTAGCCCTCGGCTTCGGCAAGGTAGCTGTCCAGATCGCTGTAGCGCTGCGGATCGAGCAGGCGCAGGCGGGCGAAATGCCCGGCGCGGCCCAGCTGTTCCGGTGTCGCGGTGAGCAGGATGACACCCGGCGTCGCGGCGGCCAGCTCCTCGACCAGGCGATAACGCGGGCTGGCGCCCTCCGGCGTCCACTCGAGATGGTGAGCCTCGTCGACGACGATGAGGTCCCAGCCGGCTTCCGTGAGCTGGGCGGCCCGCCTGGGTGACGACTCGAGGAAGGCGAAGTCGGCGATGACCAGTTGCTCGTCCTCGAACGGATTGCGTCCGTCGTTCGACTGCTCGATGGCCTCGCAGCGCTCCTCGTCGAAAATCGAGAACGAGAGGTTGAAGCGGCGCAGCAGCTCGACGAACCACTGGTAGACCAGGGTCTCGGGGAGCAGCACCAGCACACGGCCGGCACGACCGGCGGCCAGCTGGCGCGAAAGGATCATGCCGGCTTCGATGGTCTTGCCCAGGCCGACTTCGTCGGCGAGCAGGACGCGTGGGGGCCGACGCGCGGCGGCGATACCGGCCACGCGCAGCTGATGCGGGACCAGGCCAATACGGGCCGATTCCAGGCCCCAGGCGGGCGAGCGGCGCGCGTCGGCGCGACGACGCAGGGCCTCGAGGCGGAGGTCGAAGCGATCGTTGGTGTCGGTACGACCGCCGATCAGCCGATCGTCGGCCTGGGAATGGGCTTGCTCGTCATCCAGCTGGCCTTCTTCGAGCTCGCGACCTTCGCCGCGATAGACGAAGAGACCTTCACGCTCGTCGATACGCTCGACCAGAAAAGCGATGCCCTTCCCGGAAACGCGTTGGCCGGCGCGGAATTCGGCGCGGATGAGGGGTGCGCTGTCCGATGCATAGGGGCGCAGGACGCCCGCTTTGGCGAACAGGACCTGCACACTGCGTCCCTCGACGCGGAGAATGGTGCCGAGGCCGAGCTCGGGCTCGGCGGTGGAAATCCAGCGTTGACCGGGTTGGAACATGCTAGGGGAGCCAAGGACTACAAGGGGGCGTTGATTATCCGCCCCCGGGGCCCCGATGCCTACCTTTTACGCCTCAAGTCTCGGCCCAGCGCCGCAAAAGGTTGTGATAAACGCCTGTCAGCTGGAGGATCGCGGCCTGATCCGCGCTCGCGGCGGAGAGGGTGCGGATGGCGGTGTCCATCTCGAGCAGCAAGCGGCGGCCACTGTCGTCACGCACGAGGCTCTGGATCCAGAAAAACGATGCGATGCGCGCTCCCCGTGTCACCGGGGTGACGCGATGAAGGCTGGACGACGGGTACACGATGGCGTCGCCGGCGGGCAGTTTGACCTCATGCTCACCGTATGTGTCGCTGACGATCAGCTCGCCACCGTCGTATTCATCGGGATCGGCCAGGAACAGGGTGCATGAGATGTCGCTGCGGACATGCTCCTCGCCGCGCCCGGTCGACATCACCGCGCCATCGATATGAAAACCGTATTCGCCGCCGCCTTCGTAGCGATTGAAGCGCGGCGAGATCGTGCGCAACGGCAAGACCGCCGCATGATAAAGCGGGTGCCGTGTCAGCGCCGCGACCACCTGGTCGCCCAGTTCGCGCCGCAAGGGCGATGCGTCGGGCAGTTGCAGGTTGCGCTTGACCTTCGCACCCTGCGGACCGACGGTCTGGCGACCGTCGGTCCATTCGGCTTCCGCCAGTGCGGCGCGCATCCCCGCGACCTGTTCCCTGGTCAGGACTTCCGGGATGTGCAGCAACATGACGGTTTCCTCGATCGATCAGAAGCGGACGTTGGCGGTGAGCATCGCCGAGCGCGGTGTACCCGGAGTGTAGCGGTAGCCGCTCTTGTTGATTGCCGCGACGTAGTTCTTGTCGAACAGGTTGTACACGTTCAGCTGCAAATCGAAGTTGCGGTTGACCGGGTAGCTGGCCATCGCGTCGAACACCCAGTAGGCCTTGGTGTACTGCGGCGTGCCGACCGCACCGTCCGTACCGCGCTGCAGTTCGCCGGAGTAACGCGCACCGCCGCCGATCGTCAGGTTGAAGGGCAGGTGGTAGGTGGTCCACGAGGTGAAGGCTTTCTTCGGGGTGTAGGCCAGATCGTCCGAACCGTTCTGGGTGACGTTGGCACCCTTCTCGACGGTGGCGTCCATGGTCGTGAAGCCGGCACTGATCGCCCAGTTCTCGGTCAGCTTGCCGAGGGCGGAGATCTCGATGCCCTGCACGCGCTTCTTGCCGATCTGGTAATACAGCAGGTCGGTCGGATCCTGCACCAGTTCGTTGGTGACCGTGGTGCGATAAAGCGCGCCGGTCAACAGCAGCTTAGAGTCGAGCAGATCCCACTTCGTGCCGATCTCGGCGGTGCGCGCCTTCTGCGGATCGAAGTTGGGGTTGTCCGCACTGTTCGCCGACGAAGACAGCGTGAGGGTGTTGCCACCCGGCGGCTCCTGGGACTGGGCGAAGTTGACGTAGATGCTGCCATTGGCGGCGGGCTTGTAGAGCACACCGACCTTGTAGTTGACCAGGTTGTCGCTCTTGCTGGTGTCGACGCCCGGCAAGACACTGCCGGTGGGCAGGGCACCGCAGACCGGGCCGCCACGACCGCCACAGACCACGAGACTGCTGAAGTCGGTCTTGTAGTGATCGAAGCGGACGCCTGCGTTGACCTGCCAGCTTTCGCCGAACTTCACGGTGTCAAAGACATACGCTGCCGCGGTGTTGGTCTTGCCGCCGGACGAGGCGCCCGTTTCGCCATAGCGAAGGCCACCGACGTTCGAATACGGCTTATACAGGTTCGCCGCGGGCCATGCGCTTCCCGCGCGGGCGCCCATGCCGATCGTGCGGGCTTCCTCGTTGGTGAGCTCGATGCCCGTGCTGATGTCCTGTGTCATCGCGCCGGATTCGATCGTCGCCGTCAGGTTGGTCTGATTGGTCGCAATACGGTTGGTCTGGTGCTTGAACGTCGGTGTGCTGCGAGCCAGCGTCCAGGTGGAAGGATCGGCCGCGTTCGGCGTGAGCAGGTTGGCGGTCGAGCCCATGAAGGAGGTCAGCAGATAATCCTGCGTCGTGCGGCCCCAGCGTGACGTATTGTGCAGCGCGACCTTGTCGTTGAAGTCGTGCTCGACGATGACCGTGAACATGTCCTGCGTGTCATGGTCATGGTCCTGATTGGTACCGTAGTAATTGTCCTCGTCGACCTTGCCGGCGCTGGTGAGGAAAGCGCGGGTATCGGGCGAGGTATAACCGGGCAGGCCGATGGTCGGGACGCCGCCATCGGGAACGTTGTTCTGCTTGATGTGCAGATAATCGATGTACACGCGCGTGGGGGTGCCGAGGCCGAAGGCCAGCGACGGAGCGATACCCCAGCGGTTGTTTTCGATCCGGTCGCGACCCGCCACGTGGCTCTTCTGGTCCATGACGTTCAGGCGGAACGCGCCGGTATCGCCCATCTGCTGGTTCAGGTCGGCCGTGCCACGCCGACGCTGGCCGCTGCCCATCTGCACGGAGCCGGACACGCCGTTACCGAGTACGGGCTGCTTGGTCACCAGATTCACCGCACCGGTCGGCGCCGTACGGCCGTATTCCGTGCCGTCCGGACCCTTGGTGACTTCGACCTGTTCGATATTGAACACGTCGCGCGACACGGTGCCGAGGTCGCGCACGCCGTCGACGAAGATGCTGCCGGACGTATCGAAGCCACGCATGTAGATCGAATCGCCCGTATTGGTCGAGCCGTTCTCGCCGACGTAGAACGTGCCCACGCCCGGACTGTTGCGCAGCGCTTCGGTCAGCGTGGTGGCGCCCTGCTGCTGGATCAGCTCGCGGTTGATCACCTGCACGGTCTGCGTCGTATCCAGCAACGACTGGGTGAATTTCGGCGACGAGACCTTGTCCACGCGGTAGTCACTGGAACGATCCGCCTCGACCTGCATGCCGGGAAGCGCCTGGGCGTCGTTGACCTTGGCCTGCTGCGGCGGGGCGACATCCACGGAAGCGTCGCTGGCGATGGCGCCATGGGCGAGCGAGAGGAGAACGGCGGCGCCGACGGTACGTGCGGCGGGAGCGGCGTGCTTGCGGCTCTTGATGAAGGCCATGAGGATCCTTGCGAGGCTTGGACAAAAGAGGTCCGGACCTGTCGCGCACACGAACTCGCCCGTCGCGAGTCATGGACTCACGTGAGATGCTGGTCGTTGCCCCTGATCGGGTAGCGGTGCGCGGGACTTAACCCGGTATGCGCCGCATCGTAAACTTAATGAGAACGATTCGCAATGCTAATGCGAGCTTTAGCCAAGTCGATCGAGGCGAAGCCGCATCCTGTCGTCATGGAGTCGGGCCATCGCTCCATACGCGGTACCCACCGCGGCAAGGCAACTGGCTCCGGTTAGCAGGATGAGCAGCAGAATCTGGTATTTCACCGCATCCACCGGATCGGCACCGGCCAGCAGCTGACCGGTCATCGTCCCGGGCAGGGTGATGACGCCCGCCGCGGCCATCTGGTTGATCACCGGCACCATGGCCGCGCGGATCGATCGTCGCAGCAGCGGTGCGCTGGCGGTGCGAAACGTCGCCCCAAGCATCAGCTGCGCTTCGATCGCGGCGCGCTGATGGCGGACGTTGTCCAGCACCCCGGCCAGCGCGATGCTTGCCGCATTGAGGATGCTGCCGAGCAGGATCCCCACCAGTGGGATCGCGTAGCGCGGGTCGTACCACGGGTGCGGACGAATCGCGGTGAGCAGGGCGAAGCACGCCGTGATCAGGACCACGCCGAGCACGTGAGGCAAGGCGACCACGACGTTGCCGCCGCGGAGACGCCGTACCGGTCGTACGGCCACTTCCCGGACCGCGACGAGTGACATCGCCAGCACCAGCACCGCAGTAAGCCAGGGCGAGTGTTCCGCGAACACATAGCGCAGCAGGTAACCGACGGCGACGAGCTGGACGGCCATGCGCACGGAGGCGACGATCAGCGCGCGATGAAAGCGCAGGCGCAACGCGATGGACAAGGCCGCGTCCACGACGAGCAGGAGGGAGGCCAGGGCGATATCGCCGGCATGCAGTGAGAGAGACGACGTCATGCGGTGAGCACCCCGCCGATCTGCATTTTCAACGCGCGATCGCCCACACGTGCCGCCTGCGCGGCGTCGTGGGTGACCCAGATCACTGTAGCCCCGTCGGCCATCCGTCGCGAGATGACGGTTTCCACCGCCCGGGTGGACGCGAGGTCGAGGGATGCGGTGGGTTCGTCGAGCAGGAGCAGGCGCGGCTCGGCCACCAGTGCACGGATCAGGGCGAGGCGCTGGCGCTCGCCGGTGGATGCCTCCTCGACGGGGCGGTCGAACAGGCGCTCGGGCAGGAACAGCTCCTCGGCCAGGCGGCGGTACGTCGCATCAGCGCCAGCGGGAAAGTGCTCGCTCACGTTGTCGGCCCACCATCCGCTGCGAGCCGGAACGAATCCCGCTCGCCGCCGCCACTCAGCCGCCGGCAGCGACGCCCGTTCGACCCCCTCGAAGCTGACCGCGCCCTCGTGAGGGTCGAGATCTGCGAGCATGCGCAACAGCAGCGTTTTTCCCGACCCCGAGGCGCCGGTGATGGCGAGGCACTGCCCGGTCGGCACCTCGAACGAGAAGGGGCCAGCGTGCACGCTACGCAAGCCTTCGACGAATAAGCTCATGCGACAACCTTTGTGAACACCGTTGGTTTCGCGACCAAGGTCGCCTGCACCGCTTAGCTGAGCCTTAGGTGCCTCTACTCAGTGACGCCTAAGGTAGCCCTTCGGATAATGCGCCGGGGTTGCCGGAAACGTGGGTGCCCCGCCGCGCACGGATGCGATACCAGAAACTCAGTGCGCTGCCGAGGACGTACAACGTGAACATCATCGTGGTCGAGGACGACGCCCGGCTCGGCGCAGCCATCAAGCGCGCGCTGGAGCATCTGGCGTATACGGTCACGTGGCTGCGCACGGGCGCCGAAGGCCTGGAGGCGCTGCGCAGCCAGTCCGTCGATCTGGTCCTGCTCGACCTCGGGCTGCCGGAAAAAGACGGCATCGAGGTGATCACCGAGGCCCGCCGGCTGAAGGTAAAGACACCTATTCTCGTCATGACCGCGCGTGACAGCGTGGAATCGCGCGTGCGCGGGCTGGACGCGGGCGCCGACGACTACATGACCAAGCCGTTCCATCTCGACGAGCTGGCCGCACGGATCCGTTCGCTGGCGCGACGCGCGCAGGGCCTCGCGGACAATCAGCTTGACGCGGGTGCGTTGTCGCTCAACCTGAGCACGCTCGAGGTCACCTTTCAGGAGCGTCGTGTCGAACTCACCCGCCGCGAGTTCGCCCTGCTGCGCATCCTGATGGAGCGGCACGGCAAGATCGTCCGCCGGGAATCGATCGAGAGTTCGGTCTACGGGATGGAGTCGGACGTCAGCCCCAATGCGCTGGAAGTACTTGTGCATTCACTGCGGCGGAAACTCAGCCCCGAGGCGATCCAGACCGTGCGTGGGTTTGGCTACATGGTGCCGCGAGACCTGACGTGAGCCAACGCGGCATCGCATCGCGGTTGCGCTGGTCGATCGGGCTGCTTGCGGTGGCGGTGCTCATTCCGATGGGCTGGTTCGCGGCACGGCGCACGCTCGCCGATGTCGACGCGCTATGCGACGCCCGGCTGGCTCAGGCCGCGCTGGGCATGGACGCGATGATCGCGCAGACGGGTCTTGCGCATATCGAGGTGGCGCACGACAGTCAGTCGTTGCCCGATGTGCCAGTCACAGGGCATCTCGGAGAGACGCCGACCCATGAGGTCGAGGTGGGCTATCAGGTACTTGGTGCCGATGGCCGTGTGCTGCTGGTCACCGAGAACATGCGCACGCTGGGTGCGCCGCCGGAAGGCGATGGTGCTTTCGGCGACGTGCACATCGATCGCCGCCACTGGCGCCTCTACACGCATCGGGATTCCGCCCGGGGCATTACGGTCACGGCGGGTGAGCGCTACGACAGCCGGCGTGACGTGCTGCGTGCCCTGTGGATCGAGCATGCCTTGCCGTTGCTGTTGGGTATTCCGTTGCTGGCAGTGGCGGTGCGCTGGTCGGTGCGACGGGCGCTGCGACCGCTGGATACGCTGACTTCCCTGCTGACGATCCGCACGGCATGGAGCCGCGACACGCTGTTGCTCGCCGGAGCGCCCGAAGAAATAAGGCCCATCGTGGAATCTCTGAACACACAGTTCCGCCGGATGGGTCATGCCCTCGAGCGTGAGCGACGTTTCAGCGCCGACGTCGCGCACGAACTACGTACGCCGCTCGCTTCGACCATGATCAATCTCGACAGCGCGATCGCGGAAAGGCGAGGCATGAGAGCGGCCGCCTCGCTTCCGGACGCCTATGCCAGCCTGCAATCGCTCGCTCGACGCACCGATCAGCTGTTGCTGCTGGCGCGACTCGACGATGCGGACGATATGCCGCGTGGCCGGGTCGACCTTTGCGCCGCCGCGCGGGCGGTCGTCGACGAGCTGCGTGCGACGGCTCGCGTGGACGCGCGGCATCTCGACGTGTCGGTACCGACCTTGCCTGTCTGGCTTGTAGCGCATGGACCCGCACTCGACGCGTTGATGCGCAATCTTGTGGAGAACGCCCTTCGGCATGCACCGGTGGGCGGACATGTATGCCTGACCGTGAAGCAGGATGCGAAGGCGACGGTGATCGAAGTCCGCGACGACGGTCCGGGTATTCCTCCGGAACGACGTGAAGCGGTGTTCGAACGGTTTCATCGTGAGGCGACCAGCCTGGGCGATGGCTTTGGTCTCGGCCTGTCGATCGTGCAGCGGGCGGCCCGGCTGCACGGCGCAAGCGTCGATCTGCTCGATCCACCGGATGGGCCCGGACTACTCGTCAGGGTCGGCTTGCCCCATTGAGCCTCGGCGAGCCGTGCGCGAAAGCGAAGCTGCCCTCGCAGCACGACATCGTGCATTCCCAATCCCATGCGCCAGGGCGCGCACGGACGTCGAATCGTCATCCCACGGACAGCAAGGCATAAGCTTGCTGCGGCATCGTTGGCGGCAGACTTCCAGAGAGTTCGCCCATGCCTCCTGTCGCGTCGCTGTCATCGACCACATCGAACGAGCCGGCTCGCACGCCCATGCACGGCAACACCGCGCTCTGGCGTCGCCGGGTCGCGGCCTGGCTGGCGCGCCACCTGGTCGCTCCGCCGAAAAACCTCGTGGGCGCCGGCCAGCTTCCCGCCGCGGGCATCCAGCGCATTCTGGTCTGCCGCCCCAATCACCGGCTCGGCAACACCTTGCTGCTCACTCCGCTGCTGGTCGAAATCGAACGTCGTTTCCCGGGCGCTGAAGTGGATCTGCTCTCCGCCGGTCCCGCGGCGCATTCGGTGTTTCGCGGGTTCGACATCGTCGGTGACTGCATGACTCTCGATCGACGCGCGGCGCGGCGCCCCCTCGCCACGATCGGCGCGTTGCGCAAGCTGCGCTCGCGTCGCTATGACCTGGTCATCGACGCGGCGGCGGGGTCGTCATCCGGGCGTATCGCCAGTGCCATGGCGAAGGCCCGTTTTCAGTTACGTACGGACGCCATGCCGAACGAGGGTCCGGTGACGCACCTCGCGGCACGGCCGGTGCAGGCGTTGCGCTGGGCGCTGGGTGCCCGTGGTGAGGGCGAGGTTCCGTTGCTCGATGTCAGGCTGACCGATGCGGAGCGTCGCTGTGGGCAGGACGCCCTCACGCGGGTGCTTCGCGATGCCAACGAACGCGGCCTGCCGGTGATGGCGATCTTCCCGAACGCGACCGGTTCGAAGCGCCTGCCGACCTACTGGTGGAGCGATTTTGCGAACGAACTGCTGGCACGCATCGGCGATGTCTGCATTGTCGAACTCGTATCCGCCGATGGTCAGTCGCGCCTGGGTGGTGGCTATCCCACGTATTACACGAGCGATCCGCGCAAGCTCGCCAGCTTCATCGAAGCCGCCGGAACCTACATCAGTGCCGACTGCGGCGTGATGCATCTGGCGGCCGCTACGAACGCGACAACCGTGGGTTTATTCGGGCCTACCTACCCGGGGCGTTATGCGCCTTACGGGCGTAACAACGCCGCCATCGCCTGTGATGACGGGTGTCCGCGACACGCGGCGACGCGAACGGCGGCGCATCTGCAACGTCGCCGTTCGCCATAAAAAAAGCGCCGCACTCTTGTGCGGCGCTTTCGTTTTCAGATCGCGTAATCGAACCGACTTACCAGATCTTCACCTGCTTATCGCCGGCGCGGACCATCTTCGCGCCCGGCTTGCACTGGAACGCCGTCGCGAACGATTCCATGTTCGACGGAGCGCCGATGGCGCGCAGCGAGGCCGGTGCGTGCGGGTCGACGTTGAGGTACAGCATCGCCTGCTTCTCGCGGACGCTGCCGCGCCACACGCGGGCCCAGTTGAGGAAGAAGCGCTGGTCCTGGGTGTAGCCGTCGATCTTGGACTCGGCTTCCTTCGGGTTCTTCTTCAGGGCTTCCTGCAGCGCGTCGTATGCCACGGCGGTGCCGCCCAGATCGGCGATGTTCTCACCGAGGGTCAGCTTGCCGTTGACGTGCAGGTCCGGCTTGTCCTTGATCGGCGCGTACTCATTGAACTGGTTGACCAGCTTCGCGGTGCGCTCTTCGAACTTCTTCTTGTCGGCCGCGGTCCACCAGTTGCTGTTGTTGCCTTCACCGTCGAACTGGCTGCCTTCGTCGTCGAAGCCGTGGCTGGCTTCGTGACCGATCACGGCACCGATACCGCCGTAGTTGATCGCGTCGTCGCCGTTGGCGTCGAAGAACGGCGGCTGCAGGATCGCGGCCGGGAAGTTGATCGTGTTGTCGGTCGGGTTGTAGTAAGCGTTGACCGTCTGCGGGGTCATGCCCCACTCGAGGCGGTCGGTCGGCTTGCCGATCTTGGCGATGTCGTAGTGGTAGTTGAACTTGCTGGCGGCTTCGACGTTACCGAAGTAGTTCTCGCCGGACACGTCCAGGCCCGACCAGTCGCGCCACTTGTCCGGGTAACCGATCTTCGGCAGGAAGGTATTCCACTTGGCGATGGCCTTCTGCTTGGTTTCGTCGCTCATCCAGTCGAGCTTCTCGATGCGCGCCTTGAGGGCGTTGCGCACGTTGTCGACCAGTTCGTTGGCGCGCTGCTTGGCTTCCGGCTTGAACACCTTGGCCACATAGAGCTGGCCGAGGCCTTCGCCCATCGACGAGTTGACCGTGCCGAGCACGCGCTTCCAGCGCGGCTTCTGCTGCGGCTGACCGGCGAGCGTCTTGCCGTAGAAGTCGAACTTGTTGTCCTGGAAGGCCTTGGACAGGTACGGCGAGGCGCCGTCGATGGCGTGGAAGCGCAGGTAGGCCTGCCACGTCGACACCGGCGTGGACGCCAGCATCTTGTCGAACTCCTTGAAGAACTTCGGCTGCGACAGCGAGAAGCCCTTGTCGACCGTCACACCCTGGGCGGCGAAGAACTTCTCCCAGTTGAAGTGCGGGGTGATCTTGTCCGCGTCGGCGACGGTCACGAAGTGGTACTGGTTTTCCGGGGTACGCAGTTCGACCGGCGCGAGCGAGGCGGCGGCGAGCTGGGTTTCGAACTTCATGATCGCGTCGGCCTGGGTCTTCGCGTCGGCATCGGAGACGCCGGCGAGGGTCAGCGTCTTGACGATGTAGTCGACGTAAGCCTTACGGTTATCCGCCTGCTTCGGATCGGTGTAGTAGTCCTTGGTCGGCAGACCCAGGCCATCCTGCTGCGCGAAACCGATCTGCGTCTTGGCGTTCTTGAAGTCGGCGCCCGCGCCGAAGCCGAAGACGTAGCTGTTGCCATCGTTGAAGCTGGCGTCGAGGAAGTCGGCGATGTCCTGCGGCGACTTCAGCGCGTCGATTTTGGCCAGTTCCGGCTTGAGCGGCTCGATGCCGGCCTTCTCGATGGCGTCCTCGTTCATGCCCGAGCGATACAGCAGGCCGATCTTCTGTTCGATCGAGCCGGCGGTGGCGCTGGCGGCGCCCTTGTCCATCGCATCGACGATTTCGTGCTGCGTGTTCAGGCTGTTCTCGGCCAGCTGGTCGAAGGCGCCCCATCGGGTGCGGTCGTCCGGAATCGGGTTGGCGGCCACCCACTTGGCATTGACGAAGCCGTTGAAGTCGTCGCAAGCGTCGATGCTGGTATCGATGTCGGCCACGTTGAACGTGGGGCCGGCCGGTGCGGCGGCGGTCGTCGCGGCCGGCGCGGGCGCGGGCGCGGCCGTGGTCGACGGGGACGGGGTGTTGCCGCCCGGGACGGCGGTATCGGCGTCGTTGTGCTTGCTGCAGGCGGTGCCGGCGAGCGCGATGGTCAGCGCCAGGGCGAGCGGCTTCAGGTACTGCTGGGTCATGGGTGTCCCTCTGTGAAAGTGGCTGCAACGGCGCCCCCGGGCACCGCACTCCCCGAGGATAACGGCTGAAGGGCGGCCGCAGGGCCAACCGTGACGAAGGTCATGGTTTAGTGAACTTCGCAAGTTCTCGCGAGGCAGTGACCCCGGACTGTCACAGGCGGTTCGCAGAATCGGCAGGACCGCATGACAGGGGATGCGGCCCACCCACGCAATTCGGACGTCTACACCGAGGAGCTACGTCATGCGCAAGTTAATGGCCGCGGGCATCGCCTGCGTGCTCACCCTGTCCGCTGCGTCGATCGTCGTCGCCCAGCAGACCGACCCCGCGGAGGCGACCTCGGCCACGGAAGCTCTCGGCTTCGGTTTCGGTCACGGTGGCCACGGGAACGATCCGCGCGCGGCCACCCCGATCAGGCACGTGGTCGTGATTTTTCAGGAGAATGTCTCCTTCGATCACTATTTCGGCACCTATCCGTTCGCCGCCAATGCGAAAGGCGAGCCCGCGTTCTACGCGCGCCCGTTCACGCCGCCGGTCAACGGTCTGACGCATCGCCTGCTGACCGACAATCCGAATGCCAGCAACACAGGCAACGCGGATGCCGCCATCAATCCGTTCCGCCTGACCCGCGCGCAAGCGGCGACGGCGGATCAGGACCACGGTTACACATCGGAGCAGCGAGCTTTCCACGGCGGTCGCATGGACCTGTTCCCGCTGTACACCGGTCGCGGCGAAACGCTGCCTGATGGCGATGCGGCGGAAGAGGGCAAGGGCCAGGTCATGGGTTACTACGATGGCAACACGGTCACCGCGTACTGGAACTACGCGCAGAACTTCGCGATGAGCGACAACCACTACGGCACCGGGTTTGGCCCGTCCACGCCGGGTGCGGTCAACCTCATCGCCGGCCAGACCGCCGGCGTGATCGACACGCTCAACGGTACCGGTGCCGAGACCGACGACGGGCACGGCGGTATGACGATGATCGGCGATCCCGATCCGATCGGCGATGTCTGCTCGTCGCCCACGGCCAATCAGGTGACGATGGGCGGTCGCAACATCGGCGACCTGCTCAACGAGCGCAACATCACATGGGGCTGGTTCCAGGGCGGCTTCGACCTCACCCGGACCAACGCCGACGGCAGCACGGGCTGCACGCGTCGCCACCTGTCGAGTGTGACCCACACCACGTCCAACGATTACAGCCAGCATCACGAGCCGTTCCAGTACTACCCGTCCACCGCGAACCCGACGCATGCGCGTCCGACCTCGGTGGCGACGATCGGCAAGACCGACGCGGCCAACCATCAGTACGATATCGAAGACTTCTACGACGCGCTCGATGCGAACAACCTGCCGGCGGTGAGCTTCCTCAAGGCACCGGCGTATCAGGACGGCCATGCGGGTTATTCCGATCCGCTCGACGAACAGGCCTTCGTCGTCCACGTGATCAATACCCTGCAGCAGAGCGCCGAGTGGAAGGACACGGCGGTCATCATCGCCTATGACGATTCCGATGGCTGGTACGACCACCAGGCGCCGCCGCACATGAACGCATCGGTCGGCAGCACCGACGCGCTGGACGGCGACGGTGTGTGCAAGGGCCATGGCACGCTGCCGGGCCTCGATGGCAGAACACCGGCGCAGGGCCGTTGCGGTTTCGGTCCGCGCCTGCCCTTGCTGGTGGTGTCCCCGTGGGCGCGCGAGAACATGGTCGATCACAGCGTTACCGACCAGAGCTCGATCACGCGCTTCATCGAAGACAACTGGCTGTCGGGCAAGCGCATCGGCGGCGGTTCCACCGACGCACAGGCCGGTCGCCTGGACGGCATGTTCGATTTCTTCCTGCCGCGTCTGTTCGATCGCAAGCTGATCCTCGACGAGTCGACCGGTCAGCCGAAGCAGGCGGGCGGTGGTGGCTGGCCGCACTGGCCGTTCGGGAACGGTGGGCATGGTTGATCGCCGCCGGTTTCTGACCACGGCGGGCTGGGCGGCCGCGGCGGGGTGGATCCCGTCGCGGCTGCTCGCGCATGACATGCACGGCATGCAGGCCGCGCCCGCCGCGAAGGTGGGCAACAACCTGTGCATGCATCCCATGGGTGACACGACGCGGATGCCGGGTCTGGTCGATCCGGGCAAGCTCGCCGCCTTTGTCGATCCGCTGCCGTTGCCACCGACGTTGCACGCCGGGAAGGGCAAGCCGCTGCACGTCCGCATGGCCGAGACGACGCAGAAGCTGCACCGCGATCTGCCGCCGACGACGCTATGGACGTACGGCGGCCATTATCCCGGGCCGACGATCGAAGCCCGTACGGGTCAGCCGGTGGATGTGGTCTGGGAGAACGCGCTGCCGACGAAGCATTTCCTGCCGGTGGATCACGCGATCTGCGGTGCGGAGGCGGACAAGCCCGAGGTGCGTGCCATCGTGCATCTGCATGGGGCCAGGGTGCCGCGCGCGGACGATGGTTTTCCGGAGGACTGGTACGTCCCCGGCAAGTCGCGCAAGCACCATTACGCCAACGTCCAGGATGCTTCGACGCTCTGGTACCACGATCACGCGATGGGCATCAACCGGCTGAACATGTATGCCGGGCTGATGGGTCTGTACCTGTTGCGCGACGACCATGAGCTGTCGCTTGGCTTGCCTTCGGGCGAGCAGGAGTTGCCGCTGGTGTTCGCCGACCGATGGTTACGTACGGACGGGCGGCTGTACTACCCGGATTCCGGCGATGCGAATGCGCCGTGGGTGCCCGAGGTGTTCGGCAACCTCACACTGGTCAACGGTGCGATCCTGCCCCGGGCCGACGTGCAGCCGCGTCGTTACCGTCTGCGTGTGCTCAACGCCGCCAATGGCAGGTTCTATCATCTGCGCTTTCGCGACGGCAGACCGTTTCAGGTGATCGGATCGGATCAGGGGCTGCTTGCCGCGCCGGCGACGGTGAAGTCGCTTTTCCTCGCACCGGGCGAGCGTGTGGACCTCGTCGTCGACTTCGCTTCGTTGCGCGGCGCCAGCGTCGAGCTGATGAACGATGCGCTGCCGCTGATGCGTTTTGCCGTGAGTCAGGGCGAGGTTCGGGACGACAGTCGGGTACCGGACGTGCTGCGCGACCTGCCGCGTGTCACTGAAACCACAGCATCGAAGTCACGCGAGCTCACGCTCGACGAATACAGCGACTGCGTCGCGACGCCGATGTTGATGCTGCTGAACGGCAAGCGCTGGCACGATCCGGTGACCGAGACGGTGAAGCTGGGCACGACGGAGATGTGGTATCTGGTGAACCTCACCGAGGACACGCATCCGATCCATCTGCACCTCGTTCGTTTCCAGATCCTCGACCGGCGTCCTTATGACGTCGACGAATACATGGAAAAGAAGACGATCCGCTACGTCGGGCCGGCGCAGGAGCCACCGGCGCATGAACGTGGCTGGAAGGACGTGGTGCAGGTCTATCCGGGGATGATTACGCGGATCGTGGCGACCTTCGATGGCTATGCCGGGCGGTATGCATGGCATTGCCATCTGGCGGAGCACGAGGCGAATGAAATGATGCGACCGTTCGAGGTGGTGGTGTAGGAGCGCGCCTTGCGCGCGATGCTTCTGATCAGACGCATCGCGCGCAAGGCGCGCTCCTACAATCAATGGGCGAGTTGTTGCAACGCGGGAGCATCCAGCCGCAACACCGGGTAAGCACCCACCTTCTGCACCGTGTACCACGGGCTGCGCTCGTAGAAGAAGGTCAGCCGCGCGCGCGGGCTGGCGGCAAACGCCGCATCGCTTTTCACCTTCGCGTCGAACTCCGCCTTCAGCGAAGGATTCTCCGCCAGCATCTTCCGCGCCAGAGCCTCGAGCACACGAGGCTCGCCGTATTCCTTTTGCTCGAAGATCCCGTTGAGATAGCCCCAGCGCAGCACCGAGTCGGGCGCACGCGCATCCAGAAGGTTCAGCGCGAGCACCGCATCGACGTTATCCGCGCGGACAATCACGGTACCCGGGGGTAACTCGACGGTTTCCTTCGCTGGCGTCACCACGACGTCCTTCAACATGTGATGACCCTCGAACGGCTTATCCGCCCACTTCGGCTGGGTCAGCTCGTCGCGCGTCACCGCAACCTTCGTCGCGGCGGTCGTCCGCGTATACGGAATACCCTGCGCATCCAGCCGCTCGATGATGTCGGTCCACTGCGGGGGAATGGCCCACGCGGCAGGGATCGGTGCCGAGACATCCGGCAGCAGATCGTTCCAGCTCTGGATGTCGTAGGTCTTGTTGGTCTTCGGGTCGTACTGAACCCAGAGGTCGCCGGAGATGTCGCTCTTCGTCTGCGTGAACGCGTAACCCTTAAGCTGGAACGGTTTCGGCGTCGGGTCGAGCTTGAACGTGACCGGCAACGAGGCACCCGGCTGAGCGGAAAGTGACGACGCCCAGCGATCCGCATCCTTCGACGCCTGCAGCAACGCGGCAGGATCGGCGTTGATCACCTCGAAGATGCTGCGCACGACGTCGTACGTCGCGCGCACGCGAACTTCGTACGACTTCAGCATGTGCGTCTCGATCAGCAACCCGGCGCGATTGCGGATCGCCGCGTAACCGGTGGAGAAGCGCGGACCCGAGCCGAAGTTTTCGATGCCCTTGGTGATATCGCGCCCGTCGCGGAACTCGAGGTAGGGCGAAGCCAGATGACCGAGCTTTTCGTAGCGGGGCATGGTCTGACCGGCAAAGGCCTTCGCCTGCCAGGCGGCGATCGACGGTGGCAGCTTATGTGCGTCCTCCGCGTACCACGTGAGGTCGTATTGGTAGTCCGCGCCATCCGTCGTATGGATGTCGATGAGCAGGTCGGGCTTCCATGCGTTCCACAGCGTCAGCCACGCGCGGGTTTCCGGCGCGTCGGCCTTGACGTAGTCGCGGTTGAGATTGAGGTACTGCGACTGGCCACGGAAACCCATTTCCTCGGGACCGTTCTGATTGATGCGGAAGTACGGGCCGGAGTTCTCGTGCCCGTCCACGCTGTACACCGGGATGTAGACCAGCACGGCGTGATCGAGCAGGTGGGGCAGGCGGCCCATGGTGGCGAAGTCGCGCAGCAGCATCAGCCCCGCGTCCTTGCCTTCGATCTCGCCCGGGTGGATGCCCGCCTGCAGCAGCACGATGGGCTTGCCCGCGGCGCGCGCGCGCTCGGGTGTGAGATCGCCATCCTTGCCGGCGATGACCGCCGTCATCGGTCGGCCTTCCGGCGTGGTACCGAACGTCTCCAGACGGATCGTGTCCGGCGCGGCGCGGGCCAGCCGGCGCAGGAACGCCTGCGTCTCCGCATACGATGGCGTGGTGCGGAACGAGGACGCTTCGGCGGGCGTGGTCCAGGTGTCTTTCGCGTGGATCGTCATCGGGGTCACCGCGATCAGGGCGAGGAGAAGTCGTGCTTGAAGCGTCACGGTCAGGCCAGCCTTCGGAAAGGGAATCGGGTCATTGTGTGATTTTTTCCGTGTCACGGCGAATCATGGGGGAAAGAGGAGGCGTCATGGCGGATCAGGCGAGGCGGCGCGAGTGTGAGGCGCTGCTCCATACCCATCGGAAAATCCTGTTCAAGGTCGCGGCGGTGTACGCCCGCGGCGAGGAGGACCGGCGCGACCTCGCTCAGGAGATCGCGTTGCAGGTCTGGCGCTCGTTCGCCAGCTATGACGCCACCCGTCCTTTTTCCACGTGGATGTATCGCGTGGCGCTCAACGTCGGACTTTCGCATGCCCGGCGCGAACGCGAGCGGCCTCAGCCGTTGGACGAAGCGCTGATCGACACCCTGGGCGGTGGTACGCCCATTGACGAGCCGGACGAGCGACTCGCCCTGCTGGCCAGGGCCATCGAAGCACTCGCGCCACTCGACCGGGCGCTGGCCATGCTTTACCTCGACGAGTTGCCGCATGCCGAGATCGCGGCGGTGCTGGGTATCGGCGAGTCCAACGTAGGCACGCGTATCGCGCGCCTGAAGCAACGCCTGCGCCGGGATATGACCGGCCGGCCATCCACGAGAGGAACTTGATCATGGAACTCGACGAACTGAAGGCGGGATGGGCGGAGTTCGACCGGCGGCTGGAACGGATCGAGGCGGCCGTCGCGGTGTCGGGCCGGCGCCGAGGCGTGAAGGCGGAACTGCGCGCGCTCGTGGCCTGGCAGCTGATACAGCTGATCGCGGGCCTCATGCTGGCGGTAGCGGCCGGGTCGTTCTGGGTCGATCATCGGGCGCAGCCGAGCCTTCTGGTGACCGGCGTTCTGCTGCATCTTTATGGCGTCGCCATGATCATCGCCGCCGTCCGCACTCTCGTCCTCGTAGCCCGGGTGGACGAGGCCTCGCCCGTGCTGACGCTGCAGGCGCGGATCGCCGACCTGCGGGCGTGGCGCATCCGCGAGGGCCGCTGGTTCGGTGTGGCCGGGTGTTTCATGTGGGTCGCGATGGTGATCTGGGCGTTTGGCTTGCTGGGCGTGGATGTGGTGGCGGCGAATCCGGCCTTCGTCGGCTTGCAGCTGATCACGGCGGTGGTATGCCTCGGCGTCTTCATCGTGGTCTCGCGACTGGACGGAAAGCCGGAAGGTTCCGCGGTACGCCGGGCGCAGGAGCGGCTGGACGAGATCGAGCGGTTTCGCGCGGGGTGAGCGGGTCGCGCGAACGGCGTCCTCCCGCTCCGCCGTCCCCCGGACAACGGATCCATAAGCTGGCGCTAAGCGGGACATAGGGATAATTTGTCCTTATACGGAGGCTTCCCCTTTGCACATCATCCTCGTCGAAGACGACGCCCAGCTGGGCGATGCCATCCGCCGCGCGCTGGAACGACTGGCCTACACCATCAGTTGGTACCGCGACGGCAACGAGGCGCTGTCCGCGCTGCGCGACCACGACGCGGACCTTGTCCTGCTCGATCTGGGCCTGCCCGGGCGCGATGGCATGGACGTGCTCAGCGAGGCGCGTCGTCTGCGCGTCACCACCCCGGTGATCGTCATGTCGGCGCGCGATGCCCTCGATTCGCGCATCCAGGTGCTCGATGCGGGTGCGGACGATTACCTGATCAAGCCGTTTCATCTCGATGAGCTGGCGGCGCGGATCCGTTCGCTGGCCCGTCGGGTGCGTGGCGCGGCGGTGAATAAGCTCGAAGCCGGCGCCCTGAGCCTCGACCTGGGCACGTTCGATGTGGTCTGGCACGGACAGAAGGTGGAACTGACCCGGCGCGAGTTCGCGCTGTTACAGGCGCTGATGGAGCGGGCGGGCCGGATCGTCCGTCGCGAGTCGCTGGAGACCTCGCTGTATGGGCCGGACAATGCGATGAGCACCAGCGCACTCGAGGTGCTCGTGCATTCCCTGCGCCGCAAGCTCAGCCACGAGGCGATCCAGACGGTGCGAGGCTTCGGTTACATGATTCCGCGGGAACCGCTTTGAAACCCCTGAGCCTCCGTGCCCGGCTGCTGATCCTCATCGTCATCGTTCTGGCGGCCGTGCTGCTGCCTCTGGGCGTGCTCAGCGCCAAGCGCACGCTCGAAGAGGTGGACGAGCTATCGGATGGCCGTCTCGCGCAGGCGGCCCGTACGCTGGAAGTGCTGGTGGGCCGCATCGGTGTCGAGCAGCTGCGCAGCCAGCGCGACGCGCGGCTGCTGGTGCCGAGCGTGTCGAATCATCCGCAGGAACTCACGGTACAGGGGCGCACGTTCGAATCCGAGGTGGGCTTCCAGGTCTTCGATCGCGACGGCCATCTTTTGCTGGGTACCGAGAATCTGGCCGGATTGCCCAACACGCACGCCGCCGATGGCGCGTTCGAGGATGTCGAGACCGGGCATCACGAATGGCGCGTCTTCACGCTGATCATGGAAAGCGAAAACATCACGATCCGTGCCGGCGAGCGCTACGACAGCCGTCACGAGATTACCCGCGCGCTGTGGATCGAGCACGGGTTGCCCACGTTGCTCGGTCTGCCGCTGCTGGCGATTCTGGTGGGCTGGGCCATCCGTCGCGGTCTGGGACCGCTGGAGGCGTTGGCCAGTGCGCTTGCCCGACGCGAGCCCGGCAGTCGCGAGCCCATTCACCTGTCCGACGCACCGACCGAACTGCAGCCGGTGCTGACGGCTCTCAACGACCAGATCAGTCGGCTCGAAAGCGCGCTGGATCGCGAACGCCGCTTCAGTGCGGACGTGGCGCACGAACTGCGTACGCCACTCGCCTCGACCATGATCAACCTCGAGGATGCTATGGCGTCCGCACAACCGGACGAGGCTACGCGGTCCGCGCTGGAGGCCGCACGCGCCTGTCTGGTCTCGCTGGCCCGGCGCACGGAGCAGCTGCTGGCGCTGGCGCGCCTGGAAGTGGGTGCCGCGTCCGGCCCGCGCAGTCGCGTGGATCTCGGCGAACTGGCTCTCGAGGTGATCGACGAACTGGCGCCGCTGGTGGGCAAGGGCAGTGTCGAGATGAGTGTCCGCGAACTGCCCGACCACCTGTTCGTCGAGGGCTATGGCGTCGCTCTGGGAGCCCTGCTGCGAAACCTGCTGGAGAATGCCTTCCGCCATGTGCCGCAGGGCGGTCATGTGGAGCTGGCCATCGGTTCGGTGGACGGCATGGCGCGCATCGAGGTGGTCGACGATGGCCCAGGCATTCCGCCGGACCGCCGCGCGGCCATGTTCACCCGTTTCCAGCGGGGCGTGGACACGCATGGCGAGGGTTATGGCCTGGGCCTGTCGATCGTGCAGCGCGCCGCGGAACTCCATGGTGCGTCCATCGAACTGCTCGACCGCGATGGCGGGTCAGGCCTGCGCGTCGTTGTGACGCTGCCGGCGGCCTGACCGACAGGATATCCGTGCAATTCACGTAACAAACCCCGGCGCATACTCGTAGCCCCTGTCCAAGGAGCGCTCCGATGAAGAACCCGCAAGCGACCAAAAACCTTCGCAAGGCCGACCTGCGCACGCCCAACGGTCTGGGTGCCGACGCGACACGTGACATCGCCGCCGAGGTGAATGCCCTGCTGGCGGATACGTTCGCGCTGTACCTGAAGACGAAGAATTTCCACTGGCACATGTCCGGTCCGCGCTTCCGCGACCTGCACCTGCTGCTGGACGAGCAGGGCGAGCAGATCTTCGCCATGACGGACGATCTTGCCGAGCGCGTGCGCAAGCTCGGCGGCACCACGCTGCATTCGATCGGGCACATCGCCCGTCTGCAACGTCTGTCCGACAACGACGCCGACTTCGTCACGCCGCAGGACATGCTGGCCGAGTTGCGTGAGGACAATCAGCGCCTCACGGGCTTCATGCGTGAAACGCATGCGCTGTGCGACGAATACAACGACGTCGCCACGGCCAGCCTGATCGAAAACTGGATCGACCAGACGGAACGCCGCGTGTGGTTCCTCTTTGAGGCGGCGCGCGAGAGCTGAGGGCTCGGCTTGCGCCATCGCGTTTGGCTTTGTCGCGGCGTGCGGTGTGGTCGGTAGGAGCCGGCGGGTGTGACCCTCGAGGCCACGCCTGCGGCGACCCCTCAAGGAAGGGCCGCTACCGCGGCCGTGTATCAATGGCCTTCGGCCGGGTCGGGCTTCGCCTGGGGGTTTTCGAGTCGGCTG